>UQDR01000016.1 GCA_900539835.1 uncultured Ruminococcus sp.
AAGCGCAAGAAGCTGGTGACCAAGACAAATCCCGAAAGTAGGAATTTTTTTCTCAGCAAGCTTTTTAAGCTCTTGGATGATTTCTATATTTTCAGCAGGATCTCCGGGACCGTTTGAAAGCATAATTCCATCCGGATTAAGCTCCATAACTCGTTCTGTTTTTGTATATGCAGGCAAAACAGTTACTTCGCAGCCTCTTTTAACAAGTTCACGTCTGATGTTATCCTTAGCACCGAAATCAAAAAGGCAAACCTTTCTTTTGATTTCACCTTCAGGCTTAAACACCTTTTCTTCTTCACATGTGGTGTTTTTTACTGCATCGGTAATTGTATAATTTTTTAAATCAGCAAGCCCGATGCCCGAACCCTCAGTAACGATCTTTCCGTTCATTACACCGGATTCACGAACGATTTTAGTTAACGCACGAGTATCTATACCGTAAAGTCCTACTATATTATTCTGCTTTAAAAAAGTGTCAAGATCGCCCTCACAACGGAAATTGCTGGGTTCCTGACACCAATCTCTAACAATATACGCTTTAACATGCGGAATTTTACTTTCAAAATCTTCGGGAATAACGCCGTAGTTACCAATAAGAGGAAAAGTCTGAACAACAATCTGACCGTAATAACTCGGGTCTGTTAATGTTTCAAGATAACCGGTCATTGCAGTTGTAAAAACTATTTCACCAATAACTTCTCCCTGTGCGCCAAAGCTCTTACCTTCAAAAATAGTACCGTTTTCTAAAATAAGATATGCTTTCTGCACCTTTAACTCCTCCTTTAACATTGCAAACTTTTACAGATATAATTATAACACAAAATTATTATTTTGTAAATAGGCATAAGACTATTGTTTTAAATTTATTAATAATAAAAATTTATCATAAAATCCTATAAAAATTATTTTTACTTTTATAAAATAAAGTTTCGCCTATTTAACGACAGTCACTTTATTTGCATATATTAATAGTGTCCTTGCTGTTACCGTTTGCAGGACAATTAGAAAAGGTGGAATTTATGTGGGGAAAACGCTAATTACTATGACATCAATAACCTATGCCATGAAAGCCAAAGCTATTCTCAACAGTAAAAAAATATACTGTGAAATTGAAAAAACGCCCAAAAATATCGGAAGCGGATGCGGTTATTCAATAAGGATAAAAGATAATATGGACAGCATCATAAAAATTCTTGACGAAAACAACATACCGCATAAAAACGGATTTCAAATATTCTGAGCTTTGGCAATGCATGATTGTTAAATTATATTGCTTGACTTTTCCGCCGAAGTCATTAATGCAAATCAGACAATAAAAAACGGCGGAGAAAGGAGGTAATATATTGAATAAAATTGTGAACTTTGATAATTCCGCTACTACATTCCCAAAGCCTGTCAGCGTTAGAAATGCTGTTTCAGCCGCAGTTGCAAAATACGGAGGTAACCCGGGAAGAAGCGGTCATAAATTATCCATGGAAGTATCCGCCCAAGTTTTTAGAGTCAGAGAACAAGCTGCAAAAATGTTCAGTGCTGAAACTGAAAATGTTGCATTTACAGCAAATTGCACATTTGCTGTAAATATGGCTGTCAAAGGCATTATGCAATACGGAGGTCATATTATAATATCTGACTATGAACACAACGCAGTGTCAAGGCCTGTTTATTCACTTTCACAGACAAGAGGAGTAGATTATTCAATTGCTAAGGTAACCGACAGCACAGACGAAACTATTGCAAATTTTGAAAAACTCATAAATCCCCGAACCAAATGTATATGCTGTACAGTCGCCTCGAATGTAACCGGAAGAATACTTCCCTATCGTGAAATTGCAGATTTATGCAAGAGGAAGGGATTATGCTTCATTTTAGACGGTGCTCAGGGCTGTGGATTACTTGATTTATCACTTCAAGACGGATTTAATTTTCTATGCACAGCGGGTCACAAGTCTTTATACGGACCAACCGGTACCGGATTATTGATAACTGATGGAAAATATCCTCTGTCAACTATAATTGAAGGAGGCACCGGTGCAACCTCATCTGAGCTTGCACAAACCCCGTTTCTTCCGGAGCGACTTGAAAGCGGTACAATAAATACAGTTGGGATCATAGGCTTAGGTGCAGGTTTAAAATTTGTTGCTGAAAAAACAACAAAAAGAATAATGTCCCACGAAGAAGAGCTTTGCAAGCAATTTTTACACGGAATTGAAACAGTTCCCGGCATTAAGATTTACAGAAGTGAATGTGACCATGTACCAATAGTTGCATTTAATATAGGCGAAATTAATTCTCAGGAATTTGCCAATTATCTAAGCGATAATGGTTATGCACTACGAGGAGGAATTCAATGTGCGGCACTTGCACATAATACCTTGGGAACCACTGAACAAGGTGTTGTCAGGTTCTCTCCTTCAGCTTTCAATAATAAACAGCAGGTTACTGGTCTACTGAATACAATAAAAAAATACAAATCATAACAAATAAAACCCGACAGATTTTAAAAATCCGTCGGGTTAATATTTGATTCTCAGATAATTATATAGTCTTTAAGCTCAGAATACATTTTCTCTGATAAACCATCTATATACAACAATTCAAGTGAATTAGAAAAATACTGAATTTGATTTCTTAATTTAATGATCTTTTCCGCAAGGTCTTCATCAATTAAAAGACAATCTGTTATTTCAATAGCGGAAGCGGTGTTTATATTAACTTTCCGTCTTGTCCTTTCAGGTTTTACAGGTGTCATTTTTGTTTCAGTCGTTGTAACTGTATTTTGAGTAATATCATCTGTTGAAACAGATGAAATAATAGGGCGGTAATCACATGATGCCACAAACAAATACTGTTTTAAAACTGAAAGCTTTGACTCTCCGATGCCATTAACCTGAAGTAACATATCCATGTTATAAATAACCCCTGTATCACTGCGAAAATCAATAATTCTCTGAGCCAGTGTTTCACCTATTCCATCAATCTCCAGCAATTCATTAAAGGTGACAATATTCACATCTATAGGAAAACTAACAGCCGAAATTTTCGCTTCATCAGTATATTTTACAGTAACTGATGATTTAACTGATGTTTTAGGCTTTGTTGTTTTAGAAACAGAAGTTGTCGTGGTTTTAACAGCTTTGGATATATTCCCTGTTTCGGCTTTCTCAGATGACAAATTACTTGAAATAACAAAAGAATCGTCAGCAGTTTGGTTCTCCTCAACATCACTATTAAAATATGTTTTTCTTAAAAAAGCAGTTGAAGCAACAGCAGAACTAACTGCAATAATTATAAACAAAAATAAGAAAATATCAGTTTTTGACATTTTTATTTTTTGTTTTTTCTTTGAATTATCGGCATTTTTACTCATATTGTCCGCCAAATTCGTCACTCCAATTGCCCATAAACCTGATAGCCCTATAATAACAAAGGTTGTAATAAGTTTCAACAATCTTCGAGCAATATTAAGAATATTATATATTATTTTTTACATTTTATATACATCTTTGCAAAATTCATATTGAAATTACTTAACAAAAAACTTCATGCGAAGCTTTCAATTTTCAAACTTTTTTCTGCGAAACTATTGTACTTTTGAAAATAATATGATAAAATTAATATATATATTGTGTAAAAATTTTAGAGTAATAGATTTTGAAGTGAAAAGGGTGACATTGATGTTTAGTGCTATAGCCAGCAGCTTTAATATGCTTTGGAATGTCTTTAAATATATTAGAATAAATGACGTTATTGATATTGCTATTTTATCTTTTCTTATATTTCACGGAATAAAACTTATAAGAGAAACTCGTGCTCAGCAGTTGGTAAAAGGTATTTTAGTTTTAATCGTAGCTTATTTGTTAGCTATATTCTTCAATCTTCAAACAATGCGATTTTTCCTTAAAACATGTTTTGAATGGGGAATTTTAGCGATTATAATTGTTTTCCAGCCTGAATTAAGACGAATTCTTGAAAAGGTCGGACGAACAAAGCTTACCGAACTGAATTTCTTTGCTGCTAATGAAGTGGAAAATGCCGCAGATAAGTGGAAAAACTGTATTGATGCTATTTGTGATGCTGCCCAGAATTTATCCTCTGCCTGCACAGGTGCACTTATTATTTGTGAACGCAAAACAAAACTCGGAGAACAAATAGATACAGGAACCATATTAAATTGTAATCCTTCTTCCGCAATTTTCGGGAATATTTTCTTCCCAAACACGCCTCTTCACGACGGTGCTGTTATTATAAGGGACGGTATAATTCTTGCTGCCGGATGTTTTCTCCCTAAACCGCAAAAAGAAGAATTAATTGCAAAACAATTAGGTTCAAGACATCGTGCCGCAATCGGCATGAGTGAAATTTCTGACGCTATTGTAATTGTTGTATCAGAAGAAACAGGGACAATTTCTGTAGCTGAAAACGGCGAGCTTACAAGAGGATTTACAAAGGACAGTTTGAAAAAATTGCTTAGCATGCGTTTTTTACCGGATAAAGACTCCAATAGCGGAAAGGATAATTTTGCGGGGAGGGTTATTTCAAAATGGAAAAAATAAAAAAAGTTCAACCTCCAAAATATCATGAATCTGATTTTGTTTTAAGAATTCTTGCTGTAATAATCGCCGTTATAATTTGGGTCGTGCTTTCAATAACCCAATATCCGACCACAACGATTCAAATTGCTAATGTTCCTGTTGTTTTTTCTTTAGACGGAACCAAGGCTCAGGATAAATCACTTTCACCGGTGAATCTTCCGAACAATTTAACCGTAAACGTTGATATTAAAGGTATGAAATACGAGATCGGCGGATATTCAGAAAAGGATCTTATTGCTACCGTTAACCTTGATCCGGTTACCAATGAAGGAACTTATTCGCTTGATATAAACGTTGAGTCGACCCACAGCTCTGACCAATGCACGATTGTATCAGTTTCACCGTCAACTATTGATGTTTCTTTTGAAAAAATCAGCAGTAAGACCTTTGATCTGAGCGCTGAAACACCTTATGTCAGTGTAGAGAAAGATCTGACACTTAAAGATATTGAAGTTACACCTTCAGAAATTGAAATTCAAGGCACAGAAAAGGATCTTGAGAATCTTTCTAAAGTTAGCGCAAAAGTAAAAGATTCTATGACATTGTCAGAGAATGTTGTTATTTCAACAAGTGATCTTGTGTTCTATGATAAAAATGATAAAGCTCTGCCATCAGATAAATATACAGTTCTGAGCAATAAAAATTTTGATGTCTCTTTTTCACTATATAAGAAAAAAGATGCCGAGTTGAAAGTGGATTTCACCGAATGTCCTGATAATTTTGCTTCTTCTGCTGTTCCTTATGTTCTCTCAGAAGAAACCATTCAGATAATTTCGCCTGTACTCGATAGTAAATCTGTTATAGAAAAGTCCATTGGTTCTATTCCTTTAAATGAAATTGATTTGGAGAAAACATTTGAGTTTGATCTGAAGCTTAATGATGATGAAGAGCTCTTAAAGGGTTCTGATAAAATAACAGTTTCATTTGATAAATCAGGATATGCATCAAAGAATTTTACTGTTGATTCAGATAATTTTAAAATAATAAATCGACCAACAGGCAAAAAAGCATCAGTGAAAACAGATAAAATTTCAAACGTTACCATTATCGGACCTGAAACAGTGATAAACAGAATTTCTAAAAAAGATCTTACTGTAGAAATTGATTTAAAAGGCGTAGTAAAAAACGGAACTATAAGCAAAAACGTATCTATATATTCGCATAATCATAATAACATTTGGTGTTATGGTAAATATAAAGTAGAAGTTGTTATATCATAAGCAAACAGCGGTTCTGTTTAACATACAGACCGCTGTAGTTTTATTGAAAGGAAAAATTATGCCAATCATTATTAATCAAATAAAAACAGATTTAAATGCACAAAAGAATGATGTTTTAGATAAAGCAATCAGCATTTCCGGAATTAAGAGAAGTGACATAAAAACAGCCGATATTCATAAAACCTCTCTTGATGCAAGAAACCAAAATAATATTCAATTTGTGCATTCTGTTTTCATTCAGTTAAATGAATCCGAAAAAGAAAAAATACTTTGCAGGAACAACAAAGCATTGAATTATGTTGAAAACAGCTATATAAATCCTGTTATCTCCAATGTAAAAAAAGAAGGACGAGTTGTTGTCACCGGATTTGGACCTGCCGGAATGTTCTGTGGTTTGCTGCTTGCAGAAAACGGATATAAACCTATAATCCTTGAAAAAGGACAGGATGTAGACAAGCGTACTAATGCTGTTTCCGAATTTTGGGATAAGGGAAAACTAAATGTTAAATCTAATGTACAGTTCGGCGAAGGCGGTGCCGGTACTTTTTCTGACGGCAAGCTTACGACAAGAATAAAAGATCCTGCCTGTAGGTATATATCCGAACGCTTTGTTGAATTCGGCGCCCCTGAAGAAATACTTACCAAATCTAAAGCACACATAGGTACTGACAATCTGAGAAAAATAGTAAAAGAAATAAGAAAACGCATAATAAAACTTGGCGGAGAAATAAGGTTTGAAGAAGAATTAATAAACTTTTCAGTTCATAACGGTAAAATTGATTCCGTTGAAACCAATAATGATATAATACCCTGTTCAAGCCTGGTTCTTGCAATCGGCCATTCTTCAAGAGATACGTTTACAATGCTTTCAGATAAAGGTATTTTTCTCGAAGCTAAACCTTTTTCAGTTGGTGCGAGAATAGAGCACAGTCAATATTCAGTTGAAGAGAGTCTTTATGGTAAAAACGCAGGAAACCCATTGCTTCCTAAAGGCGAATATCAGCTTTCATACAGAGATAAAACAGGTCGTGGAGTATATACCTTTTGCATGTGTCCCGGTGGCGTCGTTGTTCCTGCCGCTTCTGAAGAAGGAGCGGTTGTGACCAATGGAATGAGCTATTTCGCCAGAAACGGTGAAAATGCAAATTCTGCTTTGGTGGTCTCTGTTACACCCAAAGATTTTGGAAGCTCACCTCTGAGCGGAATGGAATTTGCAAGACAAATTGAACAAGCTGCTTTTAAATCTACAAACAGCTATGCAGCCCCTGCTTCAACAGTAAAGGGATTTTTAAAAGAAACGCCCGATATTTCATCTAATATTTCACCGACTTATGCTTTGGGAATAAAACCAATAGAGTTCAGAAGCATCTTTCCTAAGTTTGTCACAGATATGATGTCAGCAGGACTGAATAATTTTGCAAATAAAATGAAATGCTTTGGTGACGGAAACGCCATTCTTACAGCACCTGAAACAAGAACAAGCTCCCCTGTTCGTATTACCAGAACAGAAGAAATGCACTCGCTATCTTTAAATAATTTATATCCTTGCGGCGAGGGTGCCGGATATGCCGGAGGCATAATGTCCGCTGCCGCTGATGGTATAAAGATAGCTTTAAAAATTATGGAAACACAAGCACCATAATTATTACAATTAAAAGCTTGGAGGTTTAGTATGAATAATAAATATTATTGTGTAAGCGGTGTAGTTAAAATAAACGATAAAATTCTGTTTGTGCGTCATACCTATGGAACAGCTAAAAACAGAATTCTGATTCCCGGTGGTTTTGTAAAAGAAAAAGAAATGCCTGAAGTCGCTGTTGAAAGAGAAATCTTTGAAGAAACAGGCGTCACAGCAAAAGCGACTTCAATATTATCAATACAATTCAAACCAGAACAATGGTGTATTATATTTTTGATGGATTATGTTAAAGGCAAACCACACTCAGATAATTCCGAAAATAGCGAAGTGCTTTTGCTTACGCCGGAAGAAGCAATACAGCGTGATGACATAACTAATCTTAGCAGAAAAATCATGCAAACTTTAATCGAGCAAAACTTTACATTATTAAGGAAAAGTGACTATTTTGCTCAAACATCAAAGCCTAATGAATACTCTATTTTTGGAATATTATAAATTATAAAAACGATTTGGATGTTTTATTTCCAAATCGTTTTTATTGTTATAGTCTTTTTTTAAAATCGTCATATCCAAACTCTTTTATGAGCTTCAACTCTCCGTCAAGAGTATGCAAATAAATTGACGGCAAAGGCATGCCGTTAAAAGTATTGTTTTTTACCATAGAGTAAATCGCCATATCAGTGAACACCAGCCGATCTCCTTCTTTCAACGGCTTATCAAATGAATAATCACCGATAATATCTCCGGCGAGACAAGTCGGTCCACCTAATCGGTAAGTATAAAGCTTCTCCCCTGCTTGTCCTGAGTCAATTATAAGAGGACGATATGGCATTTCAAGTACATCCGGCATATGACAAGCCGCCGAGGTATCAACTATTGCTAAATTCATACCGTTTTTCCCAACGTCAAGCACTTCCGTAACAAGAAATCCGGCATTAAGTGCAACAGCTTCTCCCGGTTCAAGATAAACCTGAACATTATATTTGACACTTATATATTTTATACACTCAATAAGCAAATCGACATTATAATCATCTCGTGTTATGTGATGTCCGCCGCCGAAATTCACCCATTTCATACCGTATAAATATTTGCCGAACTTTTCTTCAAAATAAGGCAATGTGCGTTTCAATGTTTCTGCGCCCTGTTCACACATTGTATGAAAATGCAAACCATCTATTCCGTCAAGCATTGATTCATCGAACTGATCTTTAGTTATACCCAGTCTTGAATTCTCAGCACATGGATTATAAATCTCAGTTTCAATTTCCGAATACTCAGGATTTACCCTTATACCGCAGGAAATATCCCGACCACAGCCTTTGACAAGATTACGGTATTTTGCCCATTGGCGAAAGCTGTTGAACACAATATGATCAGAAATTTTCAAAAGCTGTTCCATTTCTGCTTGTTTATAAGCCGGTGAAAACACATGAACTTCACCAATAAATTCTTCCCTGCCAAGCTTTGCCTCAAAGAGTCCGCTGGCTGTTGTGCCGTCTAAAAATTTTGAAAGTAATGGATAAACAGAATACATAGAAAAAGCTTTTTGCGCCAAAAGAATTTTGCACCCGGTTTCTTTGCGAACGTGGTCAAGCATTTTCAAATTATGCAAAAGCAAGTTTTCATCTGTTACATAACATGGTGTTTTCAATTTTGAAATATCAAACATCAATACACTCCCAAACACTACTCTTTAACAAATTTAACAGCTGTGCCGTATGCTATTACTTCAGCAGCACCTGCGGCTATTGCAGACGAAGCATATCTAATATTTACGATTGCGTCAGCACCGTATTTTTCCGCTTCTTCCACCATTCTTTTAGTAGCAAGCGCTCTTGCTTCATTCATCATTTCGTTATATGCCTTAAGCTCTCCCCCAACAAGATTCTTAAAGCTTTGCATAATATCTCTTCCCACATTTTTTGTTTGAATTGTTGAGCCCTTTACTAAGCCGAGCATTTCAAGCGTTTTTCCTGAAATATAATCAGTATTTACTAAGATCATCTTCTTCGCCCTTTCTTACTTCAATTATTCTCTGAAAAAGAACTGTCAGAGAAACAGCAGTTAAAACTGACGGTATAATAACTGCCAATAGCCTTACAATCAACGATGCACCATCAATGCATAAAAAGAATATACCTATTCCCAAATAATAAAGACATAATATCGTTACTATTACTATTGGTGCAATTAATTTTTTAGTACTTTTTTTCATATAAACCTACTTAATAATAATCACATTAATCAACTAAAACAGGATCAAAATTTTCTTTCCATGGAAGACCCCATTCATTAAGTGCCTCCATAAACGGATCCGGATCAAACTCTTCAATATTGTGAACACCGGGCTTTTTCCACTTGCCTGTCATGAGCATCATTGCTCCGATCATCGCAGGAACGCCTGTTGTATATGAAACTGCCTGAGATCCGACTTCTTTATAGCATTCTTCGTGGTCGCATACATTATAAACATAATAATTTCTTGGCTTGCCATCCTTCTTACCTTGGAATATACAGCCGATATTGGTTTTGCCCTTTGTACGAGGGCCTAAAGTTGCAGGATCAGGAAGAACAGCCTTTAAGAACTGAAGAGGTACTATTTCTTTTCCTTCAAACACAATAGGTTCTATTGAAGTCATACCTACATTTTCAAGACATTTAAGATGAGTAAGATAACTCTGACCAAAAGTCATAAAAAATCTTATTCTCTTAATTCCTTTAATGTTAAGAGCAAGGGATTCAAGCTCTTCATGATGAAGCAGATACATATCCTTTTCACCTACTTCATCAAAATTATACACTCTCTTAATTTCCATTGGCTCGGTTTCAACCCATTTGCCGTCCTCAATATAAGAGCCTTTTGCAGAAACCTCACGAATATTAATTTCAGGATTAAAATTAGTAGCAAACGGATAACCATGGTCACCGCCGTTACAGTCAAGAATATCTATATAGTTTATCTCATCAAAATAATGCTTTTGAGCATAAGCTGAGAAAACACCCGTTACACCTGGGTCAAATCCAGAACCCAATAATGCAGTGATACCAGCCTTCTCAAATCTTTCACGATAAGCCCACTGCCATGAATATTCAAACTTTGCCGTATCTTCAGGCTCATAGTTAGCAGTGTCAACATAATCTACCTTACATTCAAGACAAGCGTCCATTATATGGAGATCCTGATAAGGCAAAGCCACATTTATTACAACGTCAGGCTTATAGTCCTTAATCAAAGCCACAAGCTCAGGAACATTATCAGCGTCAACCCGAGCTGTTGTAATATTAGTTTTTGTCTTGTCCTTCAATTCTTCCTTAAATTTATCACACTTTGATTTTGTTCTGCTTGCAATACAAATATCAGTAAATACCTCGCTGTTCTGACAGCATTTATGAATAACAACTCCGGCAACTCCGCCGGCACCGATAATTAATGCTCTTCCCATTCCAATCAACTTCCTTTCAGAATTAATCATCTATAAAAATATAAGAGAATTTCTCTTAAAAGCTTACAAGCTAATGCGGTTGACGCCCCGCTCTGATCATAAACAGGACAAAGCTCGTTTACATCAAAACCCACAATATTTAACTGTGAAACTTCCTTAACGGCATTCATTAGTTCCATAAACGAAACTCCTCCAGCTTCTGGGGTACCCGTACCGGGAAACTGCGACGGATCAAGAACATCCAAATCCAATGTAAAATACACAGGATTCTGTCCAATTTTATCAACGGCTTCTTTCAATCCGTCAAAATTGAATTTTTGAATCTGTGTGTGATCTTTTGCAAACTGAAATTCTTCCCTATCGCCACTTCTTATGCCAAATTGGTATATCTTGCCGTCGCCTAATATATCATGACATCTGTGCATTACACAAGCATGGGAAAATCTTTCGCCAAGATAATCTTCCCTCAAATCCGCATGGGCATCAAAATGTATAATATGAAGATTGCTGTATTTCTTTGATGCTGCCCTGACAGCACCCAAAGTAACAAGATGCTCTCCGCCAATCATACAAGGAGTTTTCCCGTCGTTTAAAATCTCCTCCACAGTATTTTCAATATCTTTCAAGGCCTTTTCAGGTGTACCGAAAATCAGTTCCAAATCTCCGCTGTCAAACACATTAATATCAAGCAGATCCTTATCCTGATATGGAGAATATGTTTCAATTCCGAAGCTCTCATTTCTCATAGCGGATGGGCCAAAGCGAGTTCCCGGACGAAAGCTTGTTGTGCTGTCATAAGGTGCGCCGAATATTACGATTTTTGAATCCACATAATCACAGTCACATCCGATAAACGTATGAACATTTTTATTCATCGCTTAAAACCTCCATAACATCATTAGGCAATGCAAAACAGCCTTTATGAAGCGCTGTATTATAATACTTTGTTTTCAATCCGAACTCTTTCCATTTTTCTTCCTTCAAATCATGTATAGGATGAAGATTTTTTGACGCAAAACCAAACAGCCATTGTCCTGACGGATATGTGGGTATATGAGTCTGATAAACCATTGCCACAGGAAAACAGCTTCCTATACGCTTGTGTGTACGTTTTACCATATCAACATAAGAATCATAATATGTGCTTTCATGCTGATTTATAAGGATACCCTTGTCAGTCAATGCCTTAAAACAATTACCGTAAAACTCTTTCGTGAACAATCCCTCACCGGGTCCGAAAGGATCAGTAGAATCCACAATAATCAGATCATATTCATTGCTTTTCTGCCTCACAAATTTAAGTCCGTCAGCAATATGAAGATTTAACCTTTGATCATCAAAACAGCAAGCTGTCTGCGGTAAAAATTCTTTACACACATTTACTACCTGTTCATCTATTTCCACCATATCAATTTTTTCAATATGTTTATATCTGCAAATTTCACGAAGCGTTCCGCCGTCACCTGCACCAATAATCAAAACACTCTTAATCTCAGGATTGACCGCCATAGGCACATGTGTAACCATTTCGTGATAAATATATTCATCCTTTTCCGTCAGCATTAAATATCCGTCAAGTGCCAATACTCTGCCAAACTCAAATGTATCAAATACATCTATTTGTTGATAGTAGCTTTTTTCAGAATAAAGCTGTTTTTTTATTTTAAATGAAAATCTAACATTTTCCGTATGATTTTCAATGAACCATAAGTCCATATAGCTTTCCTTTCTCAATTATTCTATACAACAACGTTAATATAATTAATGTCCATGTCTTCTGTTCCGGTCATAAAGCATCCTTTTTCCTTGCAGTATGAAATATAATCAAGTATCTCAGCAGTTATTCTTTCACCAGGAGCAAGAATAGGAATGCCCGGCGGATAACACATAACAAATTCTCCGCAAATCATTCCGCAGGATTTTTCAATAGCAATAGATTTCTTGTTGCTGTAAAAAGCTTGCTGAGGAGCAAGAACAACGTTAGGATTAATATACTCATGGTCAAAAAGACCTGATGAATCCTTGCCATATAACCTCTTTATTTCAGACAAAGCAGAAATAAAACGCTCAATCTCCAATTCTCTGTCACCGGCTGAAACAATAGCAAGAATATTTCCTATATCGCCGAATTCAATCTGAATGTCATAGTCATCCCTGAGTATATCATAAACCTCAACTCCGGCCAAGCCCATTGCTCTTGTATGAACAGAAAGCTTTGTTCTGTCAAAATCATAAATATCCTTGTAATTAATCAGCTCATCGCCAAAAGCATAATATCCGCCGATTTTATTTATCTCATCTCTTGCATAAGCCGCATAGTCCACTGTCTTTTTAAACATTTCCCTGCCGTTAAGAGATAAATTTTTTCTTGCAAGATCAAGTGATACCATAAGAAGATATGATCCGCTTGTTGTTTGCGTAAGATTTATGACCTGTCTGACATATCCTTCTGATACATTATTATTGCAAAGCAAAAAAGACGATTGAGTAAGAGATCCGCCTGTCTTGTGAATGCTTACAGCCGCCATATCAGCTCCGGCCGCCATAGCGGATAAAGGCAAGTTTTCGCCAAAATAAAAATGAGTGCCATGTGCTTCATCAGCTAATACAAGCATATTGTGTGCATGAGCAATATCAGTAATTCTTTTTAAATCAGAGCAAATTCCGTAATAAGTAGGATTATTAACAAGCACGGCTTTGGCATCAGGATTTTGCAAAATAGCCTTTTCTACATCCTCCACTGACATACCCAATGGTATTCCAAGCTGTTTGTTTGTACCTGGATTAACGTAAACAGGAATAGCACCGCAGACAACCAAAGCATTAATAGCACTTCTGTGCACGTTTCTTGGCATGATTATCTTATCTCCCGCCTTGCAGGAAGAGAAAATCATTGCCTGAACCGCCGCAGTAGTACCGTTTACTATGAAAAAAGTATGTTTTGAACCGAAAGCCTCGCTTGCAAGCATTTCAGCGTCTTTAATTACTGAAACAGGGTGACAAAGGTTGTCCAAGGGCTTCATAGAATTAACATCAACCTTAAGACAGTCTGCTCCTAAAAAATCCCGCAGCTCTTTATTTCCTCGTCCTCCCTTGTGACCCGGAACATCAAGCTGCACCACTCTGTTGTTTTTATGTTTCTTCAATGCCTCAAAAATAGGCGCATTATTTTGTGTTAGCTTCGTTTTCATTACCACCTTTTCAAATGGTTGTAGGAATAAATTATATTTTAAGTCGTGAGCTGCGCCGTCTGCGCTAAAACCTCAATGTGTTCTTTTATGATTTTCTCCACAGCGGGGGCAAAATTTCATTACCGCTCAAAATTTTATCGTGAATTGCGCCGTCTGCGCTAAGACCACAATGTGTTCTTTTATGATTTTCTCCACAGCGGGGGCAAAATTTTATTACCGCTCAAAATTTTATCGTGAATTGCGCCGTCTGCGCTAAGACTAATATATATTCATTCCGCTGAATATCTCAATCATTTCACGGCGCAGAGAATCTGTAATTTCCAGCCTCTGCCCAGGCGTAAGCTCATAAACATCTTTTTTAAACAAATAGTTCTGAAGCTCAATGTCCTTTATGAGCATTTTAGTATGGAAAAAGTTTGACTGATATACATTAACATCTATTGCATCATATTTTGTAAGCGTAGTTTTATCAATATATTCCTGAATAGAAGTAATATTATGGTCAATAAAAAACTTCTTACCTAATACATCACGGGTAAATCCCCTAACACGATAATCAATAGTAATTATATCTGAATCAAAACTGCCGATAAGATAATTAAGAGCATTAAGCGGAGAAATCGTACCACAGGTTGAAACGTCTATATCAACTCTGAAGGTTGAAATAGAATTATCGGGATGATATTCAGGATATGTGTGAACTGTGAGGTGACTTTTGTCAAGATGAGCATGCACAGTTTCACTTTTAGGCGTGTAATTTCCCTTATTGCATGAAATGTCAATAGATTCATCGTCAAGTTCTCTTTCTGCAATAAGGACATTAACTGAAGCCCCCTGCGGCTCATAATCCTGTTTAGATATATTTAAAATCCTCGCACCTATGATTTCTGTAACATCACAAAGTATCTTTGTCAAACGCTCTGAATTATACTGCTCATCAATATATGCAATATAGTCTTTTTGTTCTCTTTCACTTTTTGCGTAACAGACATCATAAATATTGAAGCTGAGAGTTTTTGTAAGATTATTAAATCCGTAAAGAGTAAGCTTCTGATCCAACCCTAACATCCCTTCCTTTCACAATATTCTGAATCATTTCAGAATACACCATGATAATAGTATAACATATTTTTTTATAATTGTATATAGTTTTTCAAGATTTTTTGCCTTTTAATAATAATTTTAATCAGTTTATTTTTATACGTTTTATATAACCGCTTGCAAAACATATAAATTGATTGTATAATAATAATTGTGAATTTTAATATATAAAATTTTTAGATATGAATATTTCGGAAGGAGTATATATTCCCTTTGGGAATTCAACTGAAAAAATGCTTATTAATGTTTCTAATATATATAAATATTTCAATGGGATCCCATTGCTTAAAGATATAAATCTAACAGTTGAAAATCATGAAATAATCGGTCTTATTGGCTCTAACGGATGCGGAAAAACCACTCTTCTTAATATTATAACCGGTCAAGAAGAATTTGATAAGACATCAGACGGACTTGGCTCTGTCAGTATTTCAAATAACGTCAATATAGGCTATCTCCATCAGAACAGCGGTCTTGAAACTTCATCTACAATAAAAGAAGAAATGCTGAAGGCTTTTTCTAAGCTTATTTCTGTAAAGAAAAAAATGAAAAATCTTGAATCAGTTATGTCACAGGAAACAGGTGAAAAACAGCAATCAGCTTCTGAGGAATATGCACATCTTGCTGCTTTTTTTGAAGCCAGAGACGGATATAGAATTGACGTAAAAATTCAACAGATCCTTAATGGAATGGGGTTTGCAGATACTCCTGATGACAGAATAATCAGCTCACTTTCCGGCGGAGAAAAAACACGTCTTGCATTAGCAAAGCTCCTCTTAGAAGAGCCGGATCTGCTTATACTTGACGAGCCCACAAACCATTTGGATTTCACTACTCTTATGTGGCTTGAAGATTATCTAAAAAGCTACAAAGGCTCTATTCTTATAGTGTCCCATGACCGATATTTTCTCAATAAGCTTTGCACAAGAATATGTGAAATAGAAAACGGACGACTTATTTCATATAAAGGAAATTATTCTTCTTATTTACTTCAAAAAGAAATGAATTCTCAAAGACAGATGAAAGAATATGATGCACAGCAAAAGGAAGTCGCAAAACTTGAGGAATATATAGTTCGGAACAAAACAAGAGCTTCCACAGCTAAAATGGCAAGATCCCGTCAGCATGCACTTGATAAAATTGAGCGTGTGGAAAAACCAGTTATGTACACAAAACCGCCTAAAATAAAACTTTCATATGATATTGAACCCACAAAAGATATTCTTCAGGTGTTTTCTTGTCCGGTTTGTGTAGGAGAGAATCGTGAGCGAAAAACTCTTATCAATTCACTTGATATGCATATTCGCCGAGGAGAACATGCAGCAATAATCGGTCCAAACGGAATAGGAAAAACCTCTATTCTTAAAATGATTCAAGGATTGATTCCTCATGACAGCGGAAATATAATCTGGGGAGGCAATGTTAAGCTGTCTTATTTTGATCAGGAGCATGCAATGCTTAATCCCCACGATACGGTCATTGAAACAGTGAGCGGAAAGTTTCCGAGCATGGGTGAAACAGAAATCAGAAAAGCATTGGGATCTGTACTTATAACAGGCGAGGATGTATTTAAGCCTGTTTCAGTTTTAAGCGGAGGAGAAAGAGCAAAACTGTGTTTTTGCCTGATGGCGCTTAATAAAGGAAATGTCCTTGTTCTTGACGAGCCAACAAATCATATCGACCTTAATACGAAGGAAGTGCTTGAAGAGGCTCTTGCAGAATTTGAGGGCACAATAATACTTGTTTCCCATGACAGATATCTGCTCAATAAAGTATCAAACAGAATAATAGAAGTTAACGAAAATAAGGTTACATCCTATAAAGGTAATTTTGATAAATATGCCGAGCAGAAAATGCTTGAACGAAAAGAAAGAGAGGCTTTTCTCTCTGCTGAAAAACGTCAGCAGGACGAAGAAAATTATAAAGCAAAGAAACAAAATCAATATCGAACCCGTCAGCAGCGTGCTTTGGATGCAGCAAGAAGAAACAGGATAAATCAGCTTGAAAAAGAAATTGACCAGCTAGAAGCTGATATAACAGCACTTGAACAAGAAATTTCGCTTCCAGAAGTTTCGGCTGATTTTGAATTGATGACAGATAAATGCACAAAGCTTGAGGAATATAAAAATCAGCTTGATGAAAAGGTCAACGAATGGGCTGAACTTGAACAATAACCAATTAACACGAATAACCCCTGAAGAGTATAATATAATAATACTTTTCAGGGGTGATTTTATTGGATATTCAGGTCATTTCAAAATCTTGCGTAAAAATAATCATAACCAAAGAAGAAGCCGATAATTTTGAAATATGCTTTGAAAGCTTTGAAAAAGATAATCTCGAAACAAAAACTTTTTTAGGATATATCCTCGCGGTTATTGACGATATAGGAATCATCAATTCATCGCATGATAAAATTTCAGTAGAGGTTTTTGAACAGGATTGCGGAGATTTAATAATCTATATTTCTTCATCACCAATCGAAGTCAGCAATGAAAATCAATTTATCCCTGCAATGCTGTCCTCTGACGATCCCTTGGAAATAATAAAATTTCTGGAGTCCAATAAATTTTCATATCCAATAATAAAAGACAGTGCAAAGCTTTATTATTATAACCAAATCTATTGCTTGACTTTTAGCCTCAGAATCAATTCGGAATCACCCGAAAATATCATTCTTGACGAAGCGTTAATAGCAAAAACAAAGGAGTATGGCAGAATGATCTGCAATACTCCTTTTGAAACTCTTATTTAATTTCTTAAAGCCGCCACTGCACTCTCCATATCGTCAGCTCCGAAAATATATGAACCCGATACCAAAACATCCGCACCCGCCTGCTTTACAAGCTCAGCCGTCTCTCCGTTAATTCCTCCGTCAACCTGTATTCTGACTTTTAGACCCCTGTTGTCAACATATTTCCTTACTTCTCTTATTTTATCAAGAGTCTCAGGAAGAAATACCTGTCCTCCGAATCCCGGCTCAACTGTCATAACAAGCACCATATCCACTTCATGTATGTAAGGAATTATATTCTTTACCGGTGTTGCCGGCTTAATCGACAAACCCACCTTAAGTCCTCTTGACCGTATTTTATCAATTACCGCCTGAGTGTCACTTGCCGCTTCATAGTGAAAGGTTATTCCGTCAACTCCCAAATCAGCATAATTATCAATATATCTTATAGGGTCCGTTATCATAAGATGTGCGTCGATCGGTAAATTAATTATAGGCGAAATACTCTTCAAAACAGGCTCTCCGAAACTGATATTTCTTACAAAAACCCCGTCCATTACATCATAATGTATCCAATCCACACCTGAATTTTCAGCTTTTTTAACTTCACCTTCAAGCTTAGCAAAATTACAAGCTAAAAGTGACGCAGAAACTAAATTCTCCAATATATATTCCTCCAAATTGCATAATTACCCATGAACCAATATACATTATAACGCTTTAATGCACCAAAGTCAAGTTTCGTCGAATTATTTTATACTTTTTTTATTTTTGCAAAATTCGCCATGATCTTTTTAGTACCCTTAGTTTCAAAAGCAATTTCCAAAAGAGTGTCATTTGCCATAGGCGTTGCACTTAAAACCATGCCTTGTCCGAAAATATTATGTTTGACCGTGTCGCCCGCTTTAAAATTCTGCAAAGGCTGGCTGTTCTTCTCATGACGCTTTTGAGCAAGCTGTTTCTGAAGACTCATGCTGTGAGAAACCTGTACTTTTGAATTTCCCTCTGAAACAACGGATGAAAGTCCGTCTTCCTCTTTCTTTTCAATATTTTCTTTGGGTAATTCCTTTATAAACCTCGAAATTCTGTTCCTGTCTGTTCGGCCAAAAAGCATACGTTCAGCCGAATGAGTAAGATAAAGCTTTTCCTTTGCACGAGTGATAGCAACATATGCAAGACGGCGTTCTTCTTCAATATCAGCTTCAGATTCAAGACTTCTCGCCGAAGGAAAAATATTTTCCTCCATACCCACAACAAAAACCGAAGGAAATTCAAGACCCTTAGCCGAATGCATTGTCATCATAGCTACATATTCACCGTTGTCATCAAAATTATCAATATCAGTATAAAGTGAAATTTCCTCCAAAAATCCTGAAAGAGTGGGTTCTTCTGCATTTTCTTCATAGTTTGCCATAGTCGATTTAAGCTCGTTTATGTTCTCAAGTCTGAAAATGCCCTCATCGCCCTGTTCTTTAAGATACCTGCCATAGCCGCTGAGATCAAGAAGCTCATCAAGAAGCTCCGCCAAAGGCAGCTCTTCAGCCAAATCAGTCAGTCTATAGAACATTTCAGCAAGCGCAGTAAGAGCCTTAGACCTCTTTGCAAGCGGAACCATATCAGCAGACTTCAACATAATCTCCAAAGGAGTTTCGCCTAAATCAGATGTAATCTGCTCAAGCGTAGACACCGTTGCATCACCTATCCCACGCTTAGGCTCGTTAATAATCCTCCTGAGCCTGAGCATATCGGAATGATTATTAATTACTGATAAATAAGCGATAATGTCCTTTATTTCTTTTCTGTCATAGAATTTCAGTCCGCCGAAAATTCTATATGGAACACCGCTTCTCACAAAAGCCTGCTCAATAGCGTTAGACTGTGCATTCATACGATAAAGCACAGCATGTCCGCCGAAGCTTCCACCGTTTTTTACATCCTCTAAAACAGTATCTGAAATAAATTTAGCCTCGCTTTTTTCAGATGCAAATTTATATACCGTTACTTTTTCACCGTCTCCGCTGTCAGTCCAAAGATTCTTGCCTTTTCGGCCGTTATTGTTTTTAATAAGCTCATTTGCACAAGTAAGTATATTCTGTGTGGAACGATAATTTTGCTCCAGCCTTATCACATCAGTTTCAATATTGCATTCAAACTGTTTTTCAAAAGACAATATGTTTTCTATAGTTGCTCCTCTGAACTTGTAAATACTTTGGTCGTCATCACCCACAACGCAAATATTATTGAATTTACTTGAAAGCAGTGAAACCAGTCTGAACTGTACCTTGTTCGTATCCTGATATTCGTCAACCATTATATATTTATATAAATTCTGATAGTGATCCAGCACATCCGGATTATTTTCAAATAAAGACACAGTATGACACAAAATATCGTCAAAATCCATAGCATTAGCCGCTTTCAGCTTCTGCTGATAATTTTTATATACTCTTGCGATTTGTAAAGTCCTGTAATCATTCTGAGCCTGTGAAGCATATTCCTCCGGACCTATCATCATATTCTTCTGTCTTGAGATTTCAGACAAAACAGATTTCGGCGGAAACATTTTATCTGAAATATCAAGGGAGGAAAGAACGCTTTTTATCACCCTCTGAGCATCATCAGTATCATAAATCGTAAACGATGAAGAAAATCCGATTCTCTCACACTCACGTCTTAAAATCCTGACACAGACAGAGTGAAATGTTGCCGCAGTAATTCCGCTTCCGCTTTCACCAAGCATATTCGCTATACGCACTTTAAGCTCATTAGCCGCTTTGTTGGTAAAGGTTATTGCAAGAATGCTCCATGGCTTTACGCAATCATATGCAACAATGTCCGCCAGTCTTGAAGTATCAGTGACTTTTCCGTCCGCATAATCCTGCAGAAACTTTAAATCCTCGTCAGAACAGCTTCCATATCCCTCTGAACTGTTATATGCATTGCCGAAAAATATCATATTGGCAATTCTGTTAACAAGAACAGTGGTTTTTCCGCTTCCTGCACCGGCTAGAATAAGCATAGGTCCATTTATCTTAAAAACAGCTTTAAGCTGTTCGCTGTTCATTCTTGAGAAATATTTTTCAAGTGCTTTGTTTTTTAGTGAATCATAGTCATTAATCATAATTACTCCTTGTTAAAAATAAAGTTATAAGAAAATTGTTCTTACACCGTCAACGACAAAAGATGATAAAATCTTTAGACAATTATATCATATATTACTCTCTTTGAAAAGTATTTTAAAAAAATATTTACGCTTTTCTAAAAATAATATTTTGTTAATAAAAATTGCATTTGCTGAATAACTTTTCCTCAAAAACCAATAATAATTCCAAAGCAAAATTGATTATTGAAAGGATGAGATTTATGCAAGCAGTAATTTTATGCGGTGGACGAGGAGAAAGACTTATGCCGCTAACAGCATGCCGACCTGCCGGATTATTAAAAATAACAGGAAAAACTGTTTTAAACTATGTAATCAGGCAGTTAAAAAAAGCAGGTTTCCAAAAAGCTACCCTTGCCTTGGGATATTTAGAAGGAATGATAATGTCCGAATATGACAGCGGAGAATATGACGGAATTCAAATCAATTTTATATCAACTGAGGAATTAGGCACAGCCGGCGCATTAGCACAAGCTTTCAATAATGACGATATGCTTGTAATTGAAGCAAATTCCCTTTTTAATTTTGACTTGAAAAGAATAATGTCGTTTCATACAATAAACAAAGCTGTTTGTACAATTGTTACAAAACAATCAGCTGATCTTTCACAGCATACCTGTTTTTCCTGCGACAGCAGCGGAATAATCACTTCCCTTTCCCAAAATCCGTCTAAGGATAATCTTAACACCGTTAATGCTTATACGGGAGTTTATGTTTTATCTAAGAATGTATTCAGCAGTTATCAGTTCAACAGCGGAGAGGATTTTATAAAAAATGTATTGCCTTCTATGATCGGTAACGATAAGCTGTTGCTATATAGCGAAAAAGGCTATTTTACTAAAATAACTGACGCTTCAGGCTTTATTAAAGCGCAAAGCGATATGCTCACGGAAAAGACAGGGCTGACAATAGAATCAAGAAATAGCGAAAACAAAATTTTCTCTGATACCTCAAGCAATTTTAACGGTGTTGCAATTATTCCTCCTGTTTTTATCGGCGCTAATGTTACCATCGACAAAGGTTCGGTCATTGAGCCTTGCTCAGTAATAGACGATAATGCTGTCATCGGTTCAAGAGTAAGAATAAGCGGAAGCTATGTGGGTGAAAATGCAGTAGTTTCATCACGAAGTGAGTTAACCGAGTCGGTTGTTTGCAGCAGCGCATTAATTAAAAAATCCGTGCAGTGCGGTGAACTTTCAGTTATAGGTGAAAAAGCAGTTATTGGCGAGAGCACACGAATTGAAGACAACATTAAAATCTGGGCAGGAAAAGAAGTTCTCCCCAATTCCGTCATAAGCAGGCATATTATTATAGGTTCGGGAAAATCCCTGCATATTGATGATGAAAGTGAATTTAATTTCGGAACAGCTGTAAATGCGCCTGCTGATTTTGCAAGAATGGGTATGGCAATCGGAACAGCTTTCAATAAAAACGATGTTGTAATTGTAGGCTATTCTGATGATAATTCCGCAAAAATTTTATGCAGCAGCCTGATTTCCGGACTTATTTCTACCGGCTTAAAAATATTTAATGCAGGTAAATGCACAAATCAGCAAATCATGTACGGAACCTCACGTTTTTCCGCAAAAGCCGGGTGCTTTGTCTCTGCTGATTACGGCGAGAAAATTAAAATTACCGATAAGGGAGGACTGCCGCTGAAAAGAAACATAGAACGCAAAATAGAATCAGCATATAATAACAACTCCTTTAGAACACTTAATTCCCATGATTACGGCAACCTTTATGAATTCAACGGAACAAAAGCTCTGTATGAAATTCACTTAAATGAAATGCTGCCAAATAAGTTTACAGGAATCAATGCAGAAATACGCAGCTCTAATAAAGAAACCGCTTGCCTTGCGGACGAGCTGTTCCATTCAAAAAACGATGTTGACGGAGAAAAAATTATTTTTCACATTTCTGCCGACGGCAATTCATGTTCTGTATATACTGACAAAACAGGCTACATTTTTTATGAAAGACTTGTCCTGTTAGCAATGAAGGCTTTATATAAAAAGGGAGCTTCAGTTTCTGTTCCGTTCTCTTTCCCAATGGGAGCCGACAGCCTTGCCGCAAGCGAAGGCGGTTATCTGTTCAGATATTATAACTCCCCTGACAATAATTCCGATGAAAAAGCACGCAGCATAGCCCAAAAAACAGATAACCTCTTTGTGAGAGACGGACTTGCCCTTGCTTGTGTGATATGCGGGTATTTGTCAGAAAATAATGTGACTTTTTCACAGGCTATGACCAATATACCAAAGTTCTCATCAATACAGCGCTATGTAAGCTATAAAGGAAATCCTGTAGATCTGATCCAAACAATATCATCTGAAGCTAACGGCGGAGAAGGCGTTGTTTATTCCAAAGAATCAACCCGTGCTCTGATTCGCCCACTTAAAAACGGAAACGGACTTATGATTTTTGCAGAAAGCTTTAAATCTGAAGAAGCCACTGCTGTTTGCGATGAAATACAGGAAAAATTAAAATATTATGAAGACCATGGGAAATAATTGAAAATATAAAAATACCGCTTGACAATTTACAAAAATAAGTGTAGAATAATAATAGATATTTTGTTCGTGTCGGCTGTTGTCATTGACAGCCTTTAACGGGGATATTCATCTTACACATAAAACTTTCTTGATTCTGAAAAATCAAATGTCCCTTTTATTAAGAAACGGAAAAAATCGAATATTTAAGAGTTTTACTCTGTTAAGGAAGGAGTTTTGACAACGACTTGCCTTTTGTTTGTGTTGCCATAATCAAAAGGTAAGCGTTGGATTATTATTGCATGAATACTAAAAACAACGTTACAGAAAACACAAAAAAGAGGTTTGTCAGAAACAATAAAATAAACCTTAAAGGCAGCGACATTTTTTTGTCTAACGACAAAAAGGATAAATCAACTGAAATTAAAAGTCTGCCCAATCAAAATCACAACAAAAAAACTGATATAAGAAGATCAAACACCACAGGCAGAAGCAAAACCGCCTCAAAATCAAATTGTCCTGCTGTTCAAAGAAAAACACCGGTTAAGATAATCCCTCTGGGCGGTCTTAATGAAATCGGAAAAAACTTTACCGTTATTGAATGTTCAAACGATATGTTTGTCATTGACTGCGGTCTTGCTTTTCCGGACAGCGAAATGCTCGGCGTAGACATTGTCATTCCTGATTTTACTTATATTGAACAGAATTCGGATAAGCTGAGAGGTGTCGTCCTTACCCACGGCCACGAGGACCATATCGGAGGACTCCCTTATTTTCTGAAAAAATTCAATGTTCCCGTTTACGGAACAAGACTTACTTTAGGTCTTCTTGAGGGAAAGCTTAAAGAACATGGGCTTTTAGGTAGTGTCAAGCTAAATACCGTGACACCAAGACAGACTGTCAAGCTCGGCTGCATGGCAGTTGAATTTCTAAGGGTTAACCATTCAATCCCCGACGCAGTAGGACTTGCTATTCATACTCCTGCGGGAATTATTATCCATACAGGCGACTTTAAAGTGGATTATACACCAATTGAAGGCGGAATAATTGACCTTGCGAGATTTTCAGAATTGGGTAATAAAGGCGTGCTTGCACTTATGTCAGACTCCACCAATTCTGAGCGCCCCGGATATACAATGAGCGAGCGCAAGGTCGGCGAAAGCTTTGAAAAGCTGTTTATGCAGGCTGAAGGAAAACGTGTTATTATTGCTACTTTTGCTTCTAATGTCCATAGAATACAGCAGATTGTAAACAATGCCGTAAAATACGGCAGAAAGGTCGCTGTTTCCGGCCGAAGCATGGTCAACGTCATCGGAAAAGGCATAGAATTGGGATATTTGAAAATTCCCGATGGAATTCTTGTGGATATGGATATGATTTCACATTATCCCGAGGATAAAATGTGTATTATAACTACCGGAAGCCAGGGAGAGCCAATGTCTGCACTGACCAGAATGGCAATGAGCGAGCATAGAAATGTTTCTATCACCCCTCAGGACTTTATCATTATCTCTGCTACTCCTATCCCCGGAAATGAAAAATTCGTAACAAGAGTAGTAAACGAGCTTATGAAGCTTGGCGCTGAAGTAGTTTATGAAGCAATGTATGAAGTTCATGTCTCAGGACACGCCTGTCAGGAGGAACAAAAACTTTTGCTTTCAATTACTAAACCAAAGTTTTTCATTCCTGTTCACGGCGAATATAAGCACTTGATGAAGCATGCCGCAACAGCTATGTCAGTGGGAATTGAAGAGAAAAATATAATAATCGGCGAAATCGGAAATATCATAGAAACTGATGGGGTTGATATGAAAATTACCGGTCAGGCACCTGCCGGAAAGGTTCTTGTTGACGGACTCGGCGTGGGCGACGTGGGGGCTATAGTCCTCCGTGATAGAAAACACCTTGCACAGGACGGAATTATTATTGCAGTCGCCACTATCGACAGAATGGCAGGAGAGATTCTTTCAGGTCCTGATATTGTCTCAAGAGGCTTTGTTTATGTAAGAGAAAGCGAAGAGCTTATGATAGA
This sequence comes from uncultured Ruminococcus sp., assembly GCA_900539835.1. Classification (GTDB taxonomy): domain Bacteria; phylum Bacillota; class Clostridia; order Oscillospirales; family Ruminococcaceae; genus FB2012. Next base: position 25,608 of record UQDR01000016.1, read on the forward strand.
AGCGAGACGTCTTCTCAATGAGTCTTTGCAGAAATGCCTTGACCATGACATACGTGAATGGAATACGATTAAAAACAAGATGAAAGACAGCTTGTCTGATTTTATATATTATAAAACAAAAAGAAGCCCTATGATTCTTCCTATAATTATGGAGATTCAGCAGTAGTTGTTTAATTTGTGTTGAGAAAACAGCAATAAATAGATACGCTGTTTTCCCAAACCCGTTAAAGGGAAAGGAACTGAAATGAAAGGTTATAACAATTTTCAGCTTGTGATAAGAATTACAACGGCAGTAGTTATGCTTGCTGCCGTAATATCTTCATTTATGGTTTATGATACGCCTTCAACTGAAGGAAAAGGCAAGGTTCTTCTTATCGTATCTGTTGTTTCTGCATTGCTGTTAACTGCCGAGACAATATTGTTCTGGGATAAAACAAAAAAATACATTGCAAAAATGTCTACCATGATCTCAAGAACTGAAAGGGATTCGCTTCTTAACTTCCCTGCCCCTGTAATAATTATAGATGAAGATAATACTATTGTTTGGTATAACAAGCTGTTCGGCATTCAGGTTTATTCAGAAGAAGAGGCTTATGGCCTGAATATCTGTGATTTAGTTAATATAGATATGGAAAAAATATATACCCCCGACGGCGATTTGATTTGTCTTGACCAACATTTTTATAAAGCAAGAGCTATACATAACAATGCTTCGGGAACTCTTTCAATGATTTATTTTGACAATGTTACAGACTTTGTTGAGCTTGAGTTTGAACACAGACAATCACATAAATCTGTGATTTTGATTACTATCGACAACTATGAGGATCTTATTTCAAACCTGCGTGAAAGCGAAAAAGCCCATGCTTTAGTTGAAATTGAAAGACTTATAGAAAACTTCGTTGACGGAACCAACGGAATTTCAAAAAAAATGAGCAATGATAAATTCTGCGTTATTTTAGAAGAACGTCATTTATCAAAAATAATTGAGAACAGATTTAAAATTCTTGAAGAAGCAAGAAAAATTTCTTTAGGCGAAAGACGAAATATTACGCTTTCGATCGGTGTCGGATATAACAGCAAGGATCTTGCGGAAAGCGAGGCTTTTGCAAAACAGGCACTTGAAATGTGTCTTGGACGAGGCGGCGACCAAGCGGCAGTTAAAACCGATAATGGTTTTGAATTTTTCGGCGGAGTTTCAGGCGGTATGGAAAAACATACAAAAGTCAAAACCCGTATGGTTGCCAACGCTTTGATAGAGCTATTTAATTCCCATGACAGGGTTCTTATAATGGGTCATAGGTTCGGTGATTTAGACAGCATCGGCGCCGCCACCGGAATGTGCAGCGCTGTGAGAAGAATGGGCAAAGAGTCATATGTTATTGTAGACACTGAAAGCACATTAGCCAAAAGTCTTATTAATTACATTACTGAAAATGATATTAACAACTATTACATATCACCTGAAGAAGGACTTCAGAAGGTTAACGGAAATTCATTGGTTATAGTTGTTGATACTCATAATCCGGATCTTGTGGAATCAGCAGAGATTCTTGAAAAAGCTAACGAAACAGTGGTAATTGATCATCACCGTCTCGCAGTAAAAGCAATTGATAAATGTGTTTTATTTTATCATGAACCTATCGCTTCATCAGCCAGTGAAATGGTAGCTGAATTAATTGAATATTTCGGTTCAAATGTTAAAATATCAGCGCCTATTTCTGAAGCTCTACTTTCGGGAATAATGCTCGATACTAAAAATTTTGTTTTAAAAACCGGTGTAAGAACCTTTGAAGCTGCTGCATTTCTCAGAAAAATGGGAGCTGATACTGTAGCAGTTAAAAAGCTTTTTGCAAATTCTATTGAAACATATCATCAAAAAAGCAATCTAATTACTTCCGCTGAGATCTATAGAAAGTGTGCAATTGCTTCAACAAAAGAAGTATTTGCCGATATCCGTATAGCTTCATCTCAGGCAGCTGACGAGCTTTTAGGCATCAAGGGGGTAAACGCTTCATTTGTTATGTATACAGAAAACGGAAGAGTAAATATTTCCGCAAGAAGCTTGGGCGCTTTTAATGTCCAGATAGTAATGGAAAGCCTTGGAGGGGGCGGCCATCTCACTATGGCTGCTACACAGCTTGAAACCACTCTTGAGGAAGCCAGGACACAGCTTCTCAGCGCTATTGACGACTATATCAGAAATAATTCATAAGTTTAATATGTTGCAAATTTTTGCATAAAAGGAGTGTTAATATGAAAGTAATTTTATTAAAAGACGTAAAGGGTTCCGGAAAAGCCGGAGATACTTTGAATGTAGCAGATGGTTACGCAAGAAATTTCTTGATTGCAAAAGGATTCGCCATTGAGGCAACCGCAAAAAACATGAATGATCTTGCAGGTAAAAAAGCTTCTGCTCAGCACAAGCTTGATGTCGAAAAGGCTGAAAATGAAAAAATCGCTTCTAAGCTTGACGGCAAAGAAATCATTATAAAAGCTAAGGCCGGACAAGGCGGAAAGCTTTTCGGTGCTGTTACCTCATCAACAGTTGCAGATGCTGTAAAGGCTCAGTTTTCTCAGGCTATTGACAAAAAGAAAATCAATCTCAGCAGTGAAATTAAGGGATATGGCGAGTTCACGGCTGTAATCAAAATGTCACAGGGTGTATCCTGCACCATAAAAATTAAGGTGGTTGAAGAATAAATCATGGCACTTACTGAAAGCAGAACAGGAATAAGAGCAAGCGATATACTTGGACGTGAGCTTCCCTATTCACTTGAAGCTGAGCAGGCTGTTATCGGAGGAATACTTCTGGATCCGTCGGTATTGGCAAGGGTAATTGAAATACTCAGACCTGAATGCTTTTATCGTCCTCAGCACCAGCAGCTTTTTTCAATAATGATGAGAATGTTCTCAACGGCACAAACCGAGGACATTATCACTGTAATTGACGAATCGGTTACCATGGGCATTTTTGAAACATCTGCCATGGCAAAGACCTATCTGAGCGGACTTATGGAAAGCGTTCCGTCAACGGCAAATATTGAAAGCTATTGTAATATTATAAAAGAAAAATATCAGATACGCACACTTATAAATGTAGCAAATGATATTATAGAAACAGCAAATGAAGGCTCTGTTGATTCACAGACTATGCTTGACAGCGCCGAACAAAAAATTTATGATATCCGTCAAGGAAATGAAGTTCAAGGACTTTCACGAATTGACAGCGTTATTATTGATGCTTATTCGCATTTACAGGAAATAAGCGGTCCTGACGCTGCTGTTCACTTGGGGGCGAAAACCGGTTTTTCTCAGCTTGACGCTATAACTTCCGGTCTTAACAATTCTGACCTTATTATTCTTGCTGCACGTCCCGCGATGGGTAAATCTGCACTTGCCCTTAATATTGCTGTTAACTGCTGTAAACAAACAATGAAGGATGTTGTCATTTTCTCTCTTGAAATGGGAAAAGAACAGCTTGTTACCCGTATGCTGGCATCGGAATCTCTTGTTAACAACTCTAATCTTCGTTCAGGAAAAATTGACAGTGAGGATTGGATAAAGCTTGCAGGAGGTACGGAAACACTGGCGAAGCTTCCGATTTATTTAGATGACGGAGCCGGAATTAATGTACCGCAGATGAAGGCAAAGCTCAGACGCATGAGAAACCTGGGACTTGTAGTTATTGACTACCTTCAGCTTATGTCCTCTCCAAACAAGCACACCAGCCGTGTAACAGAGGTTTCTGAAATCACACGTCAGCTAAAGCTTATGGCAAAGGAACTTAATGTGCCGGTTATAGCACTTTCACAGCTTTCACGTAGTTCTGAAAAAAGAGAAGACAAGCGGCCTATGCTTTCTGACCTTCGTGAGTCAGGTTCTATTGAGCAGGACGCTGACATTATTTTATTTTTATATCGTGATGCTTATTATGAAAAGGACACATCAGACCAAACGGTTGCTGAATGTATTGTGGCTAAAAACCGTCACGGAAGCACAGGCACCGTAAACCTCGCTTTTATTGGCGAATACACATTATTCAGGGGTCTTGATATCAGAAGAGAGTAAATATGCTTAACAAAGTTGCAAAAACTATTGAAAAATATGATATGATAAAAAAGGGTGAGCGCATTCTGGTAGGCCTTTCAGGCGGAGCGGACAGCGTTTCACTCCTTTTGTGTTTAAGAGAATTAGGCTACAGCAATATTTCTGCTTGTCACATTAATCATCAGCTGAGAGGCGATGAAAGCTTTCGTGATGAAAATTTCTGTATTGAGCTTTGCAGAAGTTTGGATATTCCTCTTCAAGTGCACAGAATAAATGTAAGAGAATACTGTGAAAAAAACTCTGTGTCCTTAGAAGAAGGAGCAAGAAAGCTGAGATATGATATTTTTTCTCAAAGCAATTGTGACAAGACAGCAACAGCGCACAGTCTTTCAGACTGCTTTGAAACAATGCTGTTTAATCTTATAAGAGGTACCGGACTAAAGGGGCTTTGTTCAATTCCTCCAGTCCGTGATAATATTATAAGACCATTGATTGATTGCACACGAGAAGATATTATTGAGTTTCTGAAAGTCAGAGGTCAGGATTATGTAACCGATTCAACAAATCTTGAAGCTGATTTCACAAGAAACAAGCTGCGCTTAAAGGCTGTACCTATTTTTAAAGAAATTAACACTTCCCTTTTTTCAACATTTAAGAATACGCTTGAAAATATTAAAACAGATGAAGATTATCTTGAATTACAGACCGATATCCTATTGAATAATATAAGAATTAATAACTGTTACAGGACGGAAGGTCTTTTAAAAGCTCATGCCTCCATAAGAAACCGCACTTTAGCAAAGATATTGGACGAAAATAATGTAAGATACAGCTTTGATAAAATCAATGATGTTTTATCAATTCTGAAAAGCGGCGGAAAAATAAACCTTCAATTGGATATCTTTGCAATATGTGAAAATAATATTTTAAGTATCAAGAAAATAGTGAAAGAAAATACTGAACCGATTTCAATTTTTGTGGATGTAAAAAACAAATATAATTTTTTAGGAAGAAATTTAAGCTTTAAGATATTTGAATACAGTCCCGAAATTGTTCATAGAATGTTAGCAAACGGTCCTATTGATTGTGATAAAATAAAAGGTAAGGTTTTTCTCAGAAACAGGAGAAACGGGGATAAAATTCGGCTTTGCGGAAGAGATTTTTCTTCATCGCTCAAAAAGCTTTTTAACACTTCTGTTCCCATTGATTTAAGAGATAAAACCGCTGTACTTTGTGACGATGAGGGTATTATCTGGGTCGAAGGATTCGGCTGCGCTGATCGTGTAAAAATCGATTCCTATACAAAAAAAATAATGATTTGTATTATATCATAAAACTGTCACAAACATATTTTATAATTATTGAGGTTGCATTGTATGGACAAAATAACGCTTTTAATTTCAGAGGATGATATTAAAAAACGTGTTTCTGAAATGGCAAAACTAATTTCGGAAGATTATAAGGGCGAGAAAATCACGATAGTATCTGTACTCAAAGGCGCATTTATTTTTACTGCCGATCTTATACGCTCTATTAATAACGAAACAGATATTAATTTTATCCGTGCAAAAAGCTATATTGACACCCAAAGCAGCGGTGACGTCAAAATATCAGATGATTTTGATCTTAATGTTAAAAATAAAAGAATTATAATTGTCGAGGATATTATTGATACGGGAAAGACTCTTTTGGAACTAAAAGAATACTTTTACCGAATGGGCTGCAAGGATGTTAAAATAGCAGTTTTTCTTGACAAGCCTTCCAGAAGAACAGCAGATATATCACCCGATTATTGTTGTTTTGAAATTGAAGATAAATTTGTTGTAGGATATGGGCTTGATTACAATGAAAAATATCGTCAGCTTCCCTATTTGGGTATATTAAATCCGGACGGAAACTGATTTAATATTAATTTTTTTAAAGGTCGTGATATATTGAACAAAAATAATAACGGAAAATCCTTGCTGATTTACTTGCTGGTATCTGTGGTTATCATAGGAGGTTTAGTATATTTTCTAACTTCTATGAGCAGCAATAATACTTCAACCAAATATTCTGAAATTATGGGGCATTTTGATAACCTTGAGGTTTCTGAATTTGAGCTTGATTTAGGATCAGGCAAGATGAAATATAAGCTTAAAGATTCTGACGAAGTAAAGAATTATACAGTTCCTAACGTTTCAATATTTGCACAGGAAGTTCTCGGCGGCGAAGACGCAGAAAACTATCGTAGAAAATACAACGAAGCTAATCCCAATGATCCGCTTAAATATAATCTGATTCCTATATCTGATAACAGCTTTTGGCTGAATATGATACCTACGCTGTTGATGCTGGGAGTTATGATTTTCTTCTTTGTATTTATGATGAAGAATGCCGGCGGAGGAAAAATGTCTTCGTTTGGAAAAACCAATGCTAAACAGGCACCGAGCAGTAAGAAAGCTACCTTTGCAGATGTAGCAGGTGCTGATGAGGAAAAAGAAGAGCTTCAGGAAATCGTGGACTTTCTCAGAAATTCAAAGAAATACAGCGAAATTGGTGCAAGAATACCCAAGGGCGTTCTTCTTATGGGACCTCCGGGTACAGGTAAAACATTACTTGCACGAGCTGTTGCAGGAGAAGCTAATGTACCGTTTTTCTCAATTTCAGGTTCTGACTTTGTAGAAATGTTTGTGGGCGTCGGTGCTTCTCGTGTAAGAGATTTATTTGAACAGGCAAAGAAAAACTCACCGTCTATCATCTTTATCGATGAAATTGACGCTGTCGGAAGACAGAGAGGTGCCGGTCTTGGCGGCGGGCACGATGAACGTGAACAGACATTGAACCAGCTTCTTGTTGAAATGGACGGTTTCACGGAGAATGATTCCGTTATCGTAATGGCTGCTACAAACAGACGAGATATACTTGATCCGGCTTTACTTCGCCCGGGACGATTTGACAGACAGATTCTTGTTGGATATCCTGATGTTAAGGGCAGAGAAGAAATTCTCAAGGTTCACACAAGAAACAAGCCGCTTGCTCCGGATGTAAGCTTAGAAACCATTGCTAAATCCACTGTAGGCTTCACGGGCGCTGATCTTGAGAACCTTGTTAACGAGGCTTCCCTTCTTGCTGCAAGAAACAACAGAAAGGCTATTACAAAGCAAGACCTTGAAGAATCATCTATCAAAGTTGTTGCAGGACCTGAAAAGAAATCAAGGGTTGTTACTGAGGCTGAAAAGAAGCTTACAGCTTATCACGAAGGCGGTCACGCTGTCTGCACATACTACTGCGATTCACAGGATAAGGTTCACCAGGTTTCAATTATACCGAGAGGTCAGGCAGGCGGATTCACAATGAGTCTTCCTGAAAAAGATAAGTCCTATGTAAGCAAGAAAGAAATGGCTGAAAATATCATAGTACTTCTTGGCGGACGTGTTGCTGAAAAGATAATTCTTGACGACATTTCTACAGGAGCTTCCAACGATCTGGAAAGAGCCACTGCTACGGCAAGAAACATGGTTACACGATATGGATTCAGTGATAATCTTGGTCCTGTTGTTTACGGCAGAGGCGAGCATGAAGTATTTCTCGGCAGGGATTATACAAATGCTCCAAGCTATTCTGAAAACGTTGCTGCTGAAATTGATAACGAAATCAGAAGCATAGTTGAAGACGCTTTTGAAAAAGCTGAAAACATACTCAGACAGCACATTGATAAGCTTCATCTGATTGCAAAATATCTAATGATTCATGAAAAGATTGACGGTATTAATTTTGAAAAGCTTATGAACGGTGAGCTTCAAGAGTCAGAATTTATGACTAAAGCTGAGAACGATTCAAGCAATAACGAAAATGCTGAAAACAATAACAGCGAAGAATAAAATAGAAGCCGGCAGATTGCCGGCTTTTTAATACACTTATTTAGAAAAGGGTTTTATATGAATTTATTATTTATAGGCGATGTAGTTGGTGAAAGCGGTTGCGAATTTTTAGAAAAGCATATTTACAGCATAAAAAAGGAATATAACATTGATTTCACAATAATAAACGGTGAGAACTCGGCAAAAGGAAATGGCATATCACCTAAATCCTTTGACAGACTGATGCAGATGGGTGCTGATGTTATTACGACAGGTAATCACTGTTTTCAGCGAAGAGAATCCATGGACATGTTTGACGTAAAGGAAAACCTTTTAAGACCTTACAACTTCCCTGAAGGAGTTGTAGGACGTGGCATTACTACTGTTGATTTAGGAAGCACTCAGATAGCTGTGATAAATCTCATGGGTACTGTTTACATGGATTCACTTGACAATCCATTCTTTGCTATGGATAAGATACTTGAAGAGATCAATACACCAAATATTATTGTAGATTTTCATGCTGAAGCAACATCAGAGAAAAAGGCAATGGGTCAATATCTTGCGGGTAAGGTTACTGCTGTTATTGGCACGCATACACATGTACAGACTGCTGACGAACAGATTATAGAAGATCATACGGCATATATCACTGACGCAGGAATGACCGGTCCTGAGCTTTCTGTATTGGGAGTAGACACTGAACGGGCTATTAATAAAATGAAATACCACTCCCCTGTTCATTTTATTGAAAGTGAAAATCCATGCTTTATTAACGGAGTTATAATAAGTTTAGACGAAAAATTGGGCAAAGCGACGAAAATAAGCCGTCTGATTAAGAGATAATAACCAAAATTTTTCAACAGGCTTGAAAAATTATTTGTTATAGTGTATAATAAATTAAGGAAATTAGCCGATTAATTTATAAGGGGTGTGAATTTATGGAAATATTAAAAGTATCATCTAAATCAGTACCAAATTCAGTTGCGGGTGCAATTTCCGGTGTTATCAGAGACAACGGTGCTGTAGAAGTACAGGCTGTAGGCGCCGGCGCTGCTAATCAGGCAATTAAAGCAATTGCTATTGCAAGAGGTTACTTAGCTCCGCTGGGAATTGACATGATTTGTATTCCCGCTTTTGCAAACATTCTGATTGATAATGAAGAAAGAACTGCAATAAAACTGATTTGCGAGGAAAGATAAAAAATAACAGCATTGAATTTATTAATTCAGTGCTGTTTTTTATTTTGCAGCCATAAAGCGCAAAGCAAAAGTTCTTGCGGCTTAAATTATACGGTAGATCCGCATAGTTGGCGGAGACGGTGGGATTCGAACCCACGTCCCTCAAGGGGCATCATGATTTCGAGTCATGTCCGTTATGACCACTTCGATACGTCTCCACATATTTATATGACCAATATATTATACACCATTATCACATAAATTGCAAGCAATATCAATTAATTTATTCTTATTTTTTATTTGTATTGTAAAAACTGAAAAAATGTTGTATAATATAATTATATAAAATGCAGGAGTTGCTTAATATGAAAAACATTAAAAATAAAAAGCTTTGTTTTAAATTAAATACAAAACCTGAAAAGATTGCCGCTGCTATCGCCCTTTCAACTGCCGCTGCAATTATTTTTGATGAGAAAAAGAAAAAAATTAAGCATCCTGAAAAATATAAAAATATTTTTAAAAGAACAGCAAGAAATTATAAAATATTTGATACACTTCTGACAAGAACCATTGCAAAAGATGCATCAAAAAAAGCTAAAGAACAATTTAAAAGTAAATCACTTAATAATCTTAATATAGAAAACGGCGAATTTATTGACATATAGTAAACAATATCCCTTATACCGTTATATCACGGAATATAATTGAAAGCAGTGACAATATGGAATATACAAAATATACTAAAGAAAGTTGGAAAGGAAGCGTCATAACTTCTCCCCTGCCGCCAACTTTGGTTACCTGCGGAACTATTGAAAAGCCAAATGTTTTTACCGTCGCTTGGACAGGTATACTAAACACACAGCCCCCCGTTACATATATATCTGTAAGACCTGAGCGGTATTCATATAATCTGATTAAAAACAACGGTGAATTTGTTATTAATCTTACAACAGAGGAATTAGTTAAGGCTGTAGATTTCTGCGGTGTTAAATCAGGGAGAAATACAGACAAATTTAAAGATATGAATTTATCTGCACAGAAGGCCTTTACAGTCAAAGCTCCCATATTGGAGCAATCCCCTGTTAATATAGAATGTAAAGTACGTGAAATCGTTGAGCTGGGTACACATCATATGTTTATAGCCGATATCACCGCAGTCGACGCTGCCGTTGAATTATTAGATAAAAACGGAAGGCTTGAATTAGACAAAGCCGGATTGTTGGCATATTCTCATGGAGAATATTTTTCTCTCGGTAAAAAACTTGGTTCATTCGGCTTCTCAGTTAAAAAGAAAAAGAAAAAAGTTAAAAGAGGTCACTGAATAAAAATCAGTGACCTCTTTTTTAAATATATCCCAGCAAATCTTTCATATAATTTTGTTCAACATCAATGATTTCTTTTGCAAGCTTCCTGCTTTCGGGTGCAGCATCAGTATATTTATTCATATATTGCCCAACAGATTTTATACCCATATGACATCCGTCAAGCATAATTTCAGCTATCTTTTGTGTGCTGTCATCATTCAGCATTTTCATATCAATGCTCATTTTAGAAAAAGCTGTCGCCAATGGCTTAGGGTCTTTTTCGTCTGCACCATATTTATTGAGCATTTCATGACACTGATCTCCAAGCTTGATATGCTTTCCGTTGTATTCATCAATTACCTGCTTGAACTTATCATCTCTTATATGCGGATAAAGCTGTTCCATACTGTTTGTGGCATATTTACAGCCCTGATTACATGCCTTTAACAATGAAATAGTATTTTTATTCATTTAATCACAACCTTTCTGCATTTATTATGCAGAGAAAACTGCAATTTATACTTAAAAATATTACATGCCGCCTCTTCCAAAAGGTCTGCCGCTGCCCATTCCACCAAATGAACCGTTTGATGTTACAATGGAACTAATGGTTATTTCCTCGGAAATATCTCCTGCTGTTATAGTATAAGTTCCCTTCTGGAGCTTATCACAGCTGAATACTACAGATTGAAAATCTTTTTCAGGTGTATAGCTTATAACCGTATTGCCTTTAGAGTCACTAATCTTAACCACTGTTCCACATGGAACATTTGTACTCAAATTGTGAAGAACGGAATACTGTGTAGAATTTTCTTCCCCAAAACCCTCAGCCATGCCTGTTGATCCACATGCTACAATTGTTCCTCCGGTAATCCAAGCCGAAGCGCCATCGCCGTAATCTATAGCGCCGTTGCCATTATCAGTAGGACCGTTTATATAAAGCTCGCCGCCTGACATAATAAAGTTCCCATTAGAATCAACACCGTCTCCTGAAGCGTTTATAACAGTTTTGCCGTCTGATATGGTCAGTAAATAATCAGAAGTATCACTGTTGAATTTGTCCATACCCATTCTGTCAGAAGATCCGGTATCAGAACCGCCTGCTGCATTAATGCCGTCATCAGAGGCATTTACCCTTATATCTCCGCCTTGAATTTCAACAGTTACACCTTCAAGTCCTTCATAGCTCTTTTCCACATTAATAATGCCGTCTGTTATAAGCAAATTTCCGTCAGCATGCACTCCGTCATCCCCGGATAAAAGTGTTAAGCTTCCGCCTGAAAAAACAATATCCCCATTACAATGAACAGAATCATCTGATGAATCAATATTGAATGTTCCGCCTTTAATATTAATCTGCTGTTCAGCTTTCAAAGCTTTTGCAGAATCGCTTTTCAAATCTGATGCAGCTTCGCCAGTATTATTTGCTGTTGGTTGAAACATCATATCATCATTTGGTTTTCCGTCAGGCTTTACCATATCTCCGTTTTGCGGCTGCATATCAGGCATATTTCCGCCCCATCTACCCCAATTCTCATTAGGCCTACCGTTAGAATTCATGCTGGCATTTTCGCTTCCGCCCCCGGTGGTTATATTAAATTCGCCGTCCTCAATTTCCAAAATTTGGGCAGACTTAATTCCGTCATTTCCTGCCGTTAAATTAAAATTTCCGCCTGTAATTTTAATTGCACCCTTGTCGCTTTCCTCATTATTACCGGACTTAACTGCGTTTGAGCCTGCATTGATATCAAATGTGCCTTCACTGATTTGTATACTGTCTTTTCCGTATATTCCTCCGAAGGCAGAAGTTATTGCATATTCCCCTCCTGTAATAATCAAATCATCCTTGCATATGATACCATGCTTATAATTAGCTTTTATCGTAAGTTTTCCTGAACCGTTAAAGGTCAGATCCGAACGGGAGAATATTGCGCCGTCAACATTTGAATCATCTTCTCCAAGATTATAGCTTTCTCCGTCTGTAAGATTATTTTCAGTTCCGTCTTCAAGAGTTATAAAAACCTTGTCAGCTTTCTTAATAAAAACAGGTGCATTATCTGAACAGTTTATGCTTGCATTATTAAGCACAATCTTAACTTTTGAATTTTTGTCTGTATCCACAACTACTCTGCCGTTTGTCATTTCACCTGATAATACATAAGTTCCTGCTGCTGTAATTGTGATAATACCATCATTTTCAGCGGCACCGCTCCCTGTTATATCTGCTGATGTTCCGTTAAGCTTTATATTTACAGCGCCACTTTCTTCATATCCTACATCAATGTCTTCAGCTTCAATTTCGGAAGCTATGGATGATAAATCGCTGTTTTTCTGAGTCTTTTTGCATCCTACAGCCGAGCATAAAGTTAAAATCACTGCAACAAAAAGAGCAAGGTTCTTTTTTATTTCTTTATTCATAATTACCCCCTGTTAAAGCTGTTCAAAATTTGATACAGGTCTGCCGCAGCTTATTTCAAGATTTCCGTTCCTACACCTGATCTCATCAATCATTTTCTTTTCTTCCAATTGATTTTTTAGTATAATATCATAGCTAAGCTTATACAAGCTTCCCATATTTGAAGTCTTAACACCTGTAAGCTTACATTTTGATGTATATTTTTCAAATATATCATCAAAAACATCTGAATAATCAAGGCTTTCGGGTATTGTAATTTTTAATTCCTTTTCAGATATTTTATTTTCTCCGAAAGAAATGTATGAATACAAAAGATTTATTCCGCAAAGTATCAATGTAAAGATCACCGCAATCATAATATTTCCTGTTCCGGTTGCAATACCCGCTGCCATTGCAAGGAAAATGCTGCATATATCTTTTGCGGTACCCGGCACAGATCGGAATCTGATTAAACTGAATGCTCCCATAACAGCGACACCTGTTCCGAGATTTCCGTTAACCAGCATTATTACCATTTGGACTATTGCAGGAAGCAAAGCAAGAGTAATCACAAAGCTTTTTGAGGCCTTGCTTTTATGCTTAAATACACAAGCAATGATAAAGCCAAGCGCTAACGAAGCAGCTGTACATATTAAAAAATCAGTTATTGTAATTGAAGAATTATTTACGTCTGAAAATAAATTAAGCACAATTATTCACCCTATCTTTCTTTGATTTAGTTTCTTTTGTTTTTAAATAGGCTTTGCCGTATTTTGAAAATGATGACGGATAAATTTCAAGTTCATCAAGCATATGAGACAGCCACAACGGAAAAGCTCCCAGAACCTTAATTTCCATTAAGCACTGACTGGGATTTAGCAGCTCACTGCCCCACACCCCTTTATCAAGCTCCAACTCATTCTCACGGTAAGTTATTTTTCTGTCGAATGTAATACGCAGGCTTTTATCCATAATTCCGTAAAATGCATTTCGCTCATATGAAATAAACATAGCCGGAGCAATATGGGGATAATAACTGAGAAAATATTTAAGCTCATTTTCTATTTGAACATTCTTCTTTGCAGAAAAATTATCATTGAAAAAAGCTTTGGACTGGTCAAGGGTCATATCCGAACGTCTTTTATAGACAATTCCCTTATATTTTTTCTTCAACTCAACAAAAACTGTACTATTCCCGTCAGGAATCCCATAGCTTCTTACCCTTAATTTTTCTTTGTAAATCGGCTTCTCCAATGACTTTCTTATGAGTCGGTGATCCGGAGTATCATAATAAATATTACAGATCGTACTCCTGCCGTATTTATCGGGAACGACATATTTGCTAAGCATTTTCATCAATATTTGATATTTTTCTTCAGTTATGATATATTTCTTTTCAAATCTCTGAAATACGTCCTGAAACGCCATTGATTTTACCTCCGTTTCTTTGTTCTGATTTAATTATAAGATCCTTACTTTAAATTTACTTTAAAGAAAAAGCGAGAAGTGCTAATAAAAATTTAACACTTACCCGCTTAATTTTATTTTAATGAAACTTCAAATGCAATACCGCCCTTTACGTTTACTGCACTGATCTTTCCTTTGTGTAATTCAACTATAGATTTGGCAATTGAAAGACCGATTCCATATCCTCCGGTTTCCCTGGACCTTGATGGATCAGAACGATAAAACCTGTCAAATAACATATTTAAATTGTCATTAGGCAAATTCCCACATTGATTAAAGACTCTTAACATATATCCTTTGGATAATTTTTTCAGCGAAACTTTTATTTTACCGCCTTCGTCAGTATATTTAACTGCATTATCCAAAAGCACAGATACAAGCTGTCTTATTGCGCCCTCATCACCCACATAAGTCAAATCGTCCTCAATATCCAGCTCAGCTGTTTTATTTCTGGTCTGTGCTAATGTCACAAATGAAGCAGAAACATCATATACGGCATCACTCAAATTGAATGCTAAAAACACCGGTTTTATTTCCTCATCCATTTTGGCAAGAGTGATAAGCTGTTTAACTAAATCAGATAATCGTTTTACCTGATTTTTGATGCTGTCTGACCATTCGCTTTTGCCGTGTATCATTTCAATTACTTCATTATTTGCTGAGATAATTGCCAGAGGTGTTTTTATTTCATGTCCTGCGTCTGTTATAAATCTGCTCTGCTTTTCCATTGAAATAATATACGGTCTGACTGCACGCTTTGAAATTATTATGAGCACAATACTGAAAATTGCAAACGCTCCAATTGCAATAAAACAGGAAATAGCCAAAAAACGATATTTTGTATCAAGCTGCATACTGCAATCCACAAATACGATAAGCTTATTTTCATTATTATTTTTAACAAGATATCGATAATTGTTTAAATATCCGCTTTTCTTTCCGCTGTCAAGCACATCCTGACCGTAAGACTTTGCAGTATCTGAATCTATTGCGGCAATATGAGCAGTATCAATTTTTTCTATGTCATTGCTGCTGTCGGCTTCAACAACAAAATACCTTGTTATATAGCGAGTTTCTGCATTAAATCCTTTTTCAAACATAGGTTTATCAAACATGCTTCCATTTGGATTTCCTGAAAACTCACTTTCTTGATATTTATCTTTTTTCATATCTTTGGGTTCAGGAAATTTACCGTTGTTTTCAACCAATATGTTAATCAAATTATCCGTCTCTTTATTTATCTGATGAAAATTAACAGCGTTAATTGCACCGATAATAATTATTTCAACTGCTATCAAGGTTATAAGGGTAATAAGTATAAACTTCCTGCGAAACTTTTTAATCATTTATTTCCTCCAAGGTATATCCTACGCCTCTGACAGCCTTGATACGAATATCAGCGTCAAGCAAAGCAAGCTTTTTTCTTAAATATGAAACATAAACCCAAACTACGTTTATTTCAGAATCTGAATCAAAGCCCCAGATTCTGTCCATAAACTTTTCTGTTGAAATCAGCACATTAGGATTAGACATAAGCATTTCCATCATCTGATATTCTTTGTTTGTAAGTCTGAAGGAACCTTTTTTACCCTTCAGCTCAAAGTTTTCACGATTAAGGGTAATGTTGCCTGCACTCAGCAAATCAGAAGCAATATTAGGCTTTCGCCTTGTTATTGCTCTTAGGCGTGCAAGTAATTCTCCCATAGCAAATGGCTTTGTGAGGTAATCATCAGCGCCCGAATCAAGGCCTGCAATTCTGTCACATACCTCAGACTTGGCTGTAAGCAAGATTACAGGCGTTTGACAGCCTTTTTCCCTAAGACTTCTCAACGCTTCGATTCCGTCCATAACAGGCATCATTATATCAAGGATTATACAGTCATAATTATCAGTAAGTCCATATTCGTATGCTTCTTTACCATTATAAACTGCGTCAACAGAATAATTGTTATGCTTTAATACAGCGGAAAGGGCATTGGAAAGCTCACGCTCATCTTCAGCAAGTAAAATTCTCATGTAAAATCCCTCCTATACATAATTCTATTTTAATCATTTCACCTTAAAATAACTTTAAAATAATTATATCATATAACAAAGATGCAGACAATAAAAAATCCGACTTGGAACAAACCAAATCGGATTATGTTTTATTTAAATTTTTCTTTCAGCTTTTCAAAGAAGCTCTGACGTTTTTGATAATTCTTTTCACCCAAGGATTCATCAAATTTACTGATAATATCCTTTTGCTCCTTTGTCAGATTTTTAGGAACCTCGATACCTATACGTACATAATGGTCGCCTCTGCTCTTCTGATAAAGCCTCTGTACGCCCTTTTCACGAAGCCTGAACACTGTTCCTGCCTGAGTGCCTTCCGGAATATTATACTTTACTTTTCCGTCAATTGTCGGAACAACAATTTCACTGCCGAGAACCGCCTGTCCATAAGTAATCGGAATATCCGTCCATATATCAAAGCCTTTTCTTTCAAAAATAGGATCAGGACGAACATTAACTAGAATATGCAAATCACCGTTAGATCCGCCGTTAATTCCGCAGTGTCCACCTCCGGAAACTCTCAATGTCTGACCATCGTCAATACCGGCAGGAATCTCAATTTCTTTTGTAGTTGCCTTCTTGACCATTCCCTTTCCGGAGCATGATTTACACGGTGAATCTATAATTTTACCCTTGCCGCCGCACTTGTTGCATCTTGCCGTCTGTGCGATATTTCCGAACGGAGTTCTTTGAGTGATTCGTACCGATCCTGTACCGCCGCAGTCAGGACAAGTTTTAGGCGCAGTACCTGCCTGAGCACCTGAACCGTGACAATCCGGACACTGCTCCATTCTGTTAAGACGAACAGTTTTCTTTACGCCTTTACAGGCTTCCATAAAATCAATATTTATACGAGCCTCAATGTCATCGCCCTGTCTTGGAGCATTAGGGTTAGACTGACGTCCTCCGCCAAAACCGAATCCGCCGAAAAATGAATTCAATATATCGTCCATTCCACCAAAGCCGCCGAAGCCTCCGCCCTGACCTGCACCGAAATTGGGATCAACACCTGCATGACCAAATTGATCATACTTCGCTCTTTTATCAGGGTCAGAGAGCACTTCATAAGCTTCGTTTGCTTCCTTAAACTTTGCCTCACATTCCTTATCATCAGGGTGCAGGTCGGGGTGATATTGCTTTGCCAGTTTACGATAAGCCTTTTTCAGTTCATCGTCAGAAGCACCCTTTGAAACACCCAGCACCTCATAATAATCTCTTTTGTCTGCCATAAAACTACTCCTTATACAGCCTAACCGCAGAGCTAAAAATAACTCTGCGGTCGGATTATATCAATTTATTCAGCATCTGTAAATTCTGCGTCAATTACATCATCGCCGCCATTAGAATTTTGACCGGCAGAGCCTCCGCCCATATTATTAGGGTCAAAGCCTTGTGCACCTGCTGCCTGCTGTGCCTGAGCAGCCTGCTGATATACATTAGTTGCAATCTTCTGGAATGTTTCCTCGAGATCCTTATGCTTAGCCTTAATGTCTTCCAAATCTGTTCCCTTAAGTGATTCCTTAAGTGCATCAATTTTAGCCTGACACTGGCTCTTTTCATCAGCGGAAACCTTGTCACCAAACTCGCCTAAAGCCTTTTCAGCCTGGAAAGCAAGCTGATCAGCATTATTTCTTGTATCTACTTCTTCTTTCTTTTTAGCGTCTTCTGCTGCAAAAGCTTCAGCTTCCTTAACAGCCTTATCAATGTCATCCTTAGACATATTTGTTGAAGAAGTAATTGTAATATTCTGTTCCTTGCCTGTACCTAAATCCTTTGCAGAAACGTGAACGATACCGTTAGCGTCAATATCAAATGTTACTTCAATCTGAGGGATTCCTCTTGGAGCAGGAGCAATTCCGTCAAGACGGAACATACCGAGCTGTTTGTTGTCTTTAGCAAATTCACGCTCACCCTGAAGAACATTAATATCTACTGCTGACTGATTGTCTGCTGCTGTTGAGAAAATCTGTGATTTCTTTGTAGGAATTGTAGTGTTTCTCTCAATAATCTTTGTGCAGACACCGCCCATTGTTTCAAGACCAAGTGAAAGCGGAGTTACGTCGAGAAGAAGCAATCCGTCCTTAACGTCGCCTCCGAGAACACCGCCCTGATATGCAGCGCCCAATGCAACGCACTCGTCAGGGTTGATGCCCTTAAATGGATCTTTACCGATAAAGTTCTTTACAGCATCCTGAACAGCAGGAATTCTTGAAGAACCACCTACCATAAGAACCTTGTTCAATTCACTTGCTGAAAGACCACTATCTGAAAGAGCCTGACGAACAGGTCCCATTGTAGCTTCAACAAGGTCTGAAGTCATCTCATTGAACTTAGCCTGTGTAAGTGTAAGCTCAAGGTGCTTAGGACCGGTAGCGTCTGCTGTAATAAACGGAAGACTGATTGTAGAGGATGGAGTTGATGAAAGCTCAATCTTTGTCTTTTCAGCAGCTTCTTTTAATCTCTGCATAGCCATTTTGTCATTAGAAAGGTCAACGCCCTCAGACTTCTTGAATTCTTCAATCATCCAGTTAATGATTCTCTGGTCAAAATCATCACCGCCGAGACGGTTATTACCTGCTGTAGCAAGAACTTCTGTTACACCATCGCCCATTTCAATGATTGAAACGTCGAATGTACCGCCGCCGAGGTCATAGACCATAACCTTCTGATCTTCTTCCTTATCAATACCATATGAAAGAGCGGCAGCTGTAGGCTCGTTTATAATTCTCTTAACGTTAAGACCTGCAATCTGACCTGCATCTTTTGTTGCCTGTCTTTGAGCGTCTGTGAAATATGCAGGAACTGTAATAACAGCCTCTGTTACTGTTTCACCGAGATAGCTTTCAGCGTCAGATTTAAGCTTCTGAAGAATCATAGCTGAGATTTCCTGCGGAGTATAATCTTTTCCGCCCATTTTAGCCTTATAATCTGAGCCCATATGTCTTTTAATTGAAATTACTGTGTTATCAAAGTTTGTAACTGCCTGTCTTTTTGCAACCTGTCCCACAAGTCTGTCGCCGTTTTTAGAAACGCCTACTACTGACGGAGTTGTTCTTGCACCCTCACTGTTAGGGATTACTACAGCCTCTCCGCCTTCCATAACTGCTACACACGAATTTGTTGTACCCAAGTCAATACCGATAATTTTGCTCATAAGTCATTCTCCTTTTCAATTCAATTGACAGTAGACAATTGACAATCATCTCTGTCTAATTATTCTCAATGTTTAATTTTGTGATTTTTATCATTGTGCATTATGCATTGTGTATTCATTGTGCATTGTTATGGGTTCGCAACCACCACCATTGCATATCTGATAACCTTATCACCGATTTTATAACCCTTTTGGAATGTTTGTGCAACCACATTTTCACCAAGCTCCGGGTCTTCGATCTGATTAACTGCATTTGCAATGTTCGGATCAAAGGTTTTCCCTGTAGGATCAATAATCTCAACATTCAGCTTTTTAAGCATTTCCTTAAACTGATTAAATATCATTTCAACTCCTGCTTTATAGCTTTCATCTGTGGTTTCTGTCTCTAATGCTCTTTCAAAGTTGTCAAACACAGGGAGAATCTCACTGATTACGTTAGCTGTAGCTGAAGAAGTAATTTCTAATCTTTCCTTTGCTGAACGTTTTCTGAAGTTATCATATTCCGCCATCAGTCTCAGGTATTTATCCTGTGATTCTTTAAGCTGTTCGTTTAACTTATCCTCTGTTGTTCTTTCTTCTGTTTTCTCTTCTGTTTTTGAACCATTTTTATTATCGGACTCTGATTCTTGAATTTCTTCTTTTTCCTCCTCAGGCTGTTCAATTGTGTCCTTTTCTTTTTCACTATCCATCCGTCTCTTCACGCCTTTCTTAATCTTCATCATCCATATCCCTTTCCGACAGCAAATCGGTAATTCTCTGAGTAAAGTATTCCAAATAAGGAATAAACTTTGCATAATCAAGTCTCATAGGACCGATAAGACCAAGTGCACCGACATTTCTGCCGCCCTTTGAAAAAGGTGCTGTTATTATTGAAGAATTATGGATGACAAAGCTGTCTTGTTCGGGAGAAAACATAACCTGAAGTCCGCTGAATGTATCGTCTATAAACTTCATTATCTCCCTTTTATTATCAAGGAAACTTATTATCTCATTCTGATTGAAGTCTTTGCAGGTAAGAAGATTTTTCTCACCCTTGACCATAACATCCTGAGCAACAAGCTCCTTTGAAAGCTGTAATATTTCCGAAACCAACGGCGAAAGCGACATCATATATGTTCCTAAAGCCGTTTTTATATTATCAAAGAGATCTTCGGAAACATCCTCAAGCGCAACGCCCTGAAGATTAGTCTGCATAAAATTATCAAAAAACTCAAGCTGTTCATTAGTCAAATCAAACTCAAGTCTGCAAACCTTATTTTTTATCGTACCGTTTGATGTTATCATTAAAATAACATACATACGTTTTCCTGTAGGAATAACCTCAACTTTCGATATAAGTGAAAACTTTGGTGAGGAATTTGCAACAACAGTTGCACACTGAGTAAGCTCAGCCAGCGCCATAGAAGCAGATTGTACAAGCTCCTCCTCTGTTACGGCAGTTGCGGGTATCATTGAATCAAGATATTTTTTCTCTTCGTCAGACAGCTGATTATGCTCCATAAGCGAATCAACATAAAGACGATAGCCGTTATATGTGGGTACTCTTCCTGCTGAAGTATGAGGCTGTTCAAGATAGCCCTGTTTTTCCAATTCCGCCATTTCATTTCTGATAGTTGCCGATGAGGCTTTTACATGCTTCATTACTGTTTTTGAGCCCACCGGTTCACCTGTTACGATATACTCATCAACGACGGCAAAAAGTATTTTCATTTTTCGGCTATCCATTTTCTCACCTGCCTGTATTTAGCACTTACACTTTTGGAGTGTTAGCACTCACTGTTCTCGAGTGCTAATTATAGTTTAAACCTTTTTTGCAGAATTGTCAAGAGGTTTTTTATATTTTTTTCACTAAATTTTAAAAATATTTTGCCCTCTTTTTTGTATAAAGATACACTATTTATTTTTAATGATTTTATTTAATTTCTTAATACTAAGCCCGGTTTTAGTTTTTTAGAGTTAATTAAATTTATTTAACCAATTAACTGTTGCGAAATATTTAGCTGTGTATTTATAGTACCTTTTGCACAAATAAGTTACAGATTGATTACAAACATTACAATAAAAATACGAAATTATCTTGAAAGTGTATTAAAAGCAAGGGAAATATGATAAAATGGTAACAACAGATAAGAGCTAAAAACTAAAATCAATAGAAACTTATGAAGTATCGAAAGGATGATTTATTATTTTATTCAAAAAAACAATTGCAGCAGTATTAGTGTGTGCTGCCATTATAACCAATTCATCAGGTTATCTTCCAACTGCACAAATGAATGAGCAAAAAGAGTCATTTTTCATAACTGCTGAAGCTTCAAGCAAATCAATTACCAAACCTCAGGTATCTGTGAGAAATGCTTTTGCAGATAAAATTGAACTTACAGTCAAAAATCTGTCAAAATATAAAACAAGCACAACCTTTAATGTTTATGTAAATAACAAGGCTGTAATGAAAAATGTTAAATACTCATATATAAAAAACAACTCAGGTTTTATCAGCATTTACAAAAGCGACAAGATTAATCTCAAGGCTAATACTACTTATAATATAAAGATCACAGCAACATATAACAAAAAGAATTCAAGTTATTCTAACACGGTTAAGACTAAAACTGCGAAGGCATCTTATTACTGCGTAAAATCAGGTGCACCTATATATACGTTGAAAAACTCAAAAATGGTTAAAACCTCAAAGGCTTCTTCTCTTATAAACGTTAAAGGTTCTTTTTCGACGGACAAGGGAGCAGCTGTTGCAGGAAAGAATTCAGATAGCTATAAAGGTACATTTGTAAAAATATCAGAAGGTACATACAAAGGAAAATACGTTAAATTCAGTGACGGGAAAGTAAACAGAATAACCGAAGATGAATATAAGAGACGTGTTGTATCATCATATGCTGCAAGTATGAACGGCGGACGTTATGTATATGGCGGATCGAGCTATAAGGCTACGGATTGTTCAGGGCTAACTATGCTTTCATATAAGAAGATCGGCGTCAATCTGCCTCACAGCTCCGGCGGTCAGGCAAAGGTCGGCAAGGCTGTTAGCAAGAACAGCATGAAAGCCGGTGATATACTTATACTTAACGGCGGCGGACATGTGGCAATGTATATCGGCGACAACAAGATTGTACACGCTATGAATTCCTATGACGGCATAAAGGTTCAAAATGTTTCAAACCTAAAATATTATACTGTAAACAGTGTAAGAAGAATAATATAGTCTTTAAAAGCACCGCAATTTATCAATATCATTTCTATTGCAGAATTAGAATTTCTTTATTTTAAAAGGAAATACTAAAACAAAAGGAGATGATAGAATGGCAAAAGATTCTCAGCTTGACCCAAAAGAGGTCAGGAAGATGAAAGCAAAAGGCGGTCCTACAATGGCAGAAAGTGCTTTAGACGGTGAAGGACGAAATAATAAAAAGCAATCGGGTAACCGACATAAATGCGGCAGCGACAGATAAATAAAAACAGGAGTGCATATCAAATATGCACTCCTTAATTAATATACGGACACTATAAATTGATTTACTGCCATTCAGAAAGTATAGATTTATCAGCGGCAACCTTATTAATAATTTCATCAGCAGAGTGTACATTGTCAAAGGTTCCATTTGAAATTTCATTTATTACTGCCTGCAGCAGCTTTTCATAATAGGCTTCTGCTGTTATTTCCGTAGTTGTCTGATGAAAATGGTTCTGGCTTTCAGCGGAAGCAATGCTTGCATATCTTTCCTTTACCTGTTGAATAAGTTCATCACGTTTCATTTTTATACTCCTAACTACAACTTAATTATTAAACCTATATTTATATGTTTTCCATAAAGGTCGGATATATACTTTCCGTCTTGGTTCAAATAATCAGGAGCATTCTACAGAAACAATAAATTTTAACTTTCTCTTATGACCCGGCTAACCATTTTTTTATTATTCAGTTTTGAACGGGTTGAGGTCGCCCAGATTGCAGTTATTATCTAATTAACAAAAACCTCTGTCTTGCACAACCCATTTATCATTGTCGCTTTCACGTGCAAGCGTCCAATTATAATTAGTATAGGTTTTGCTGCTTTCCAAACCACCCTCATCTTTACTATCATAATAGAACTCAGATTTTATCACTATAATTTGCTTATATTTCTTATCCACTCCATCAGAGGCAAATTCATTATATGTATCATCATACGAAAGCTTAAGCAATTTACTTCTACTACCAAAGTTTTTTCTGAAATCCTTTTTAATTGCACTCACAGCATCTAAAATATCAACTTCGCTGTAAACACTGGATTCATTAATATTTAGTTTTACATTAGACACATTTTTATAATATTCTGATACAAACCAAAAACCCAAACACAAAGCGATAATAATTACCACAACTGTTATGATTATTCTTTTTGATATTGATTTTTTCAAAATTAATCCTCCTATTTTATATCATAGAACATTAACCACAATATATGAACGAAACTGTTCGCCCCTCTTTCCTCCTCAGAAAGTGTTACTTTCTAAGGAGGAATAACAAGATCAACTATTTCGATACTTTATGAAATTCATATTTTTTATTCGATAGAACTATTGATTCAATCCTTGAGGCATACTCAGGATAATTTTTAGTCCAATATTCAATCATTTCATCAGTGAAAAAAGCCTCAAGAGAAAATGTAAAAGTATCTGAATTTTCCATTTTGTACTTACCATATAAAGCATACACTTCATTATCACGATCATATAAATTAAATTGTTTTGCATGCCCTGGTCCAAAGTCTAATTCAAATTCTTTATCTAAATCATTAAATTTAGCTGTTACCAATTCATCTTCGATTTGTTTAAAAATTAAACCACCTGAAACAGTACCAGAACGATATGTAATTGTTAAACCTAATTCATCACAAACCCATGTATCTCCGACCTGATTATATTTAAAGAAAAAGTTTTCAGCTTCATATAATGACTCAATAAAAAATCCAGCTACTACTAATAATACAGCAACACAAATAATTATTTTTGTTTTCTTTTTAATTGGTTTTCTCATAGAAATCACCCCTAAAATGTGTAACCAACTATCAATTTCTTTTTTAGCATAATGATGACAACATGATCACAGAAATTAGTGCAATAATTAGAATTAATACGTTCCTCTTAACCATAATTTATGCTCCTTTATGAGTTACAGTGTAACAATACCTCTGTTCGAGGTATTGTTACCTGTACCCTAATCATAGTTAATCACGATATCAGAATGTGTTAAGTCCAATGTGTTCTTTGCATTAACATTGATAAAATAAATTAATTTTGATAAGTATAGATATAGTAAATACTGAGTAAATTATTTGCTTCATCTCGTGGAGATTTTGTTAAAGAATTTTGTGCATCTATTAACTTTTTGAAAAGCATGTTTTCATTTAAATATTTTTTATTAGCTAAGAAAAAAGTACTCTTATTATATGATAATGGTGATTCCAAATATTTATTTAGAACATCAAATCCCAGAAAGTTTAAGTTGTTAAGTTGTTCAATAGGTTTGTTATCAAATATAAGTAATTCAACACTATTACTATTTTTATTTAATTTATTCACTAAATCCAATCTACTATTTAAAATTTCAATTTCCCCATTATACTCTAAATTATAGTTACAAAAATTACAATATAACTCATAATCTAATTTATAATTCTCAGTTAAACAAAAGAGACTTAGGTTCACATCTCGATCAGGTCCTCTATATTTACCCTTAATTTCACATATATCTATAAACACATTCTTCACCTCAATTTTTTTCTTAAAAAATCATATGCAGTCTTTGTAATTTGGATATGTAGATTTTTTAACTTTCCATTAGCACCACTTAAATGTATATGCCAACCATATCCACCATGAGGAGAATCAAGTACTATCCGATATCCTAAAGATTTTGCTCTATTATATAATGTTTTAGCCCACTCTTTGCCTATTGTTACACTTTTACTATTAAAAGCTTTTGCAATAGCAATAAATTTCGATGAATCTTTAGCTAAGGAAAATGGGTTTACCCCCAAAAACTTCATATAAGATGTATATTTTGAAATCCCCCATTTATTTATCAGCTTAAACGTTATACTTGGATTACTTTTCAAATAACTAACTATTATTTTACTAATTGCAGATCCTGCAAACCAACCTATAACGGCTCCACCTATTACAACGCCAGAACGAATAGCCCAATATTTCCAACCACTTTTATAACCTAATTTTTTTGCAACAAAATCTCCAAAATACCAGCCAACTAATCCTCCTATAGCTGAGCAAATAATATTAATTGCAGCATACCCATCTTTATCAACAAACATCACCGGATTACCATTACAATAATCATATGTAAAGACAGCCAAAGGATTGTAAGCAGTTTGATAGATGATCGTCGGATCATCCGCATTAATAAACTTACAAGTTACAGTGTAACAACACCTCTGTTCGAGGTATTGTTACCTGTAATTTTATAGCATGGTATCTGATAGGATTTAATGTTTCGATGTTATTATTTGAACTATATTTCAATAGTCGCTTCACATACCTAATGGGATACTATACATTTTTTTTAATTTATTTATTTTTCTTTTTTCATGAATAAAAACTGTTATATGAAGTATTAAAAGAATTAACGTAATTATTGAACAAAATACTCCCATACTAAAATTATTAGTACGATAAGATGACATAATTAGTATTATAAACAGCAGATAAGCATAAACAAACATTGCCGATATATTCCTGAAATAGTGAAAAAACTCTACTTCAAAATCAAATTCATTTGTATCGTATTTTACTAACTTATCACTATTACATTTAGTATTGTTTAAAAACAAATCAGGAAAATATTCGTTTTGGACATAATCAAATACGATTTTACTTGATGAAACAATGTTTATTCTAATTTCGCAGATTAAACAAAATGGTTTTATTTTGCTGCACCAATTCTTGTTGTCGTGAAATAATAATATAAAAAATATAACTTCAATAAAACTTAATATTAGATAAAGAACCTTTTCATAGAGTCTTAAAGGTTTTGTCTTTATTTGTTCAATAACGATGCTATAAATTCCAGCTTCTTTACAATTGAAAGTATAGCAATTGTCCACATTATTTAATACTTTTTTTTGCTTATTGAACTTTACGTTAAAACAAGAATCATCTTTAATCCCATTTATCTCTATAGTAAAATCCATATAAATCCTCCATTTAACCTATTCTTATTTTATGATCAAATTTACCATCGCTCCATATATCCAAAATGCCAGAGATGAAACCTCCCAGTGACAATACTACATCTATGTCATTTACTATTATATTTAATAGTCTGTTTGTAGTTGCAGATACGCCACCGCCAACAACCATACTTGTTAAAGCTTTAGTATTTATTTTATTTGCTAATCGACTGCCGACAAAAGGTATCTTACGTATTCCTTTTTTTAATATATTGATTACAGTTGATATCTTTTTTCCAAACCCTCTTATAAGATTAAATAGAGGGGTTTTTAACTTAGATCTTAACACACTTTTACCAAAAGAACTTGCTATTCTTTTTACTGGAGCAAAAAGCAATCCTAAACCAATTGATGAAATTATTAAATCTAATACAAATGAAACAATCCATCTGGGAATAGTCAAATATCCTGTCGGATCCACATACATTACCGGATTACCATTACAATAATCATATGTAAAGACAGCCAAAGGATTGTAAGCAGTTTGATAGATGATCATCGGATCATCCGCATTGATAAACTTACAAGTTACAGGGTCATAATATCTTGACTGGAGATAATAAAAACTTGTATCTTCGTCATAGTAATAACCACGATATCTGAATGGATTGAGTTCACCCAAATTGCAGTTTGATGTGTCGGATATGTTTCATTATGTCTTTTTATTTACAATAAGAGATATTACAGAGTATACAGAAACAATTAATGAATAATAAATTATAATGAATTCTTTAATTACAAAGCTTTCATAATGAAATGTGAATAGATAAAAAGGAATAGTGTCTCTTAAAAAATATAAAACTAACAACGATAATCCTATTGATAAAATATTCGTACCAGCTAATAAATTTATTTTTAGTTTAATTCTTAAAAACAGAACAATTAAAAATAAAATAACAAAGACGCCTAATGCTTTAAAAGGATCTATTTTGTTTTTTATTAAAACTGAATTGTTTTGTATAAATAACAGAAGTTCAGTCACAAATATCAAAACCAATCCAATTAAAAAGAAAAGTGAAAAATAGCTTTGAAGTTTTCTCATAAAAGACCTCCCTATCGAGCATTTCCTGGTATTTTCACTATTACAACTAATGGGTTATTCCTATACCAGGGAATATCATTAAAATAGTTGACTAAACCATATTTATCGGAATAGCCATTTCTATCTGATGTATGTCCAAAAAAGTAAGCATTCTTATTGGTTACTCTTCCAATAAGAACAGCATGTGTTAACTCACCATTATATCTAGAACTTAAAAAAGCAACCTGTCCAGTCCTAATTGTACCTTTTTCAAGTTGACGTAATAACTCTTTTTTGGAAGTTATTTTTTTACTTGTTGACTTTTTGTTATTAATTAACCAGTCCTTAAGACTAACAACAGTACG
>UQDR01000017.1 GCA_900539835.1 uncultured Ruminococcus sp.
ATTTAACAACTTTGGTAAAGCCTAAAATTTTCAATTTCATCGTTTTAGTGATTATTCTTTTGTAACTATGCCATCCATCATTTCTACCGCTTCCAGTCATTCTCAATCCACCAGCGTATAAACACTGTGAAACAAAGTTTGCACAATCCTGACTATAATTATAATAATCTGAATTACGCTTGTTCCACCATTTTTTTGCATATGCAATTGCTTTATTTACATTATAATACCCAGTCGGATCAACATACATTATCGGATTGTTTTCACAATAATCCCACAAGTGAGCAGATAGTACGCTTTCTGCTGTTTTAAACAAAATCTCTGGTTCATCAATATTAATAAACTTACAAGTTACAGTGTAACAATACCTCTGTTCGAGGTATTGTTACCTGTACCCTAATCATAGTTAACCACGATATCTGAACGAACCTATTCGCCCTTAGCCCTCTTTTCAGAGGGCTGTTAAGGTTATTTAAATAGGATTTATTTTATTGTTTTTTAGCTATGCTATGCTTTATGCAAATCCATGCATATCAATTTCTATAGATGAGTCAATTAAAAAAAATGCTAAATTTTTTTTAAGTTTTTTATATTCTGATTTTATAACAAATATTATGATACAAACTATAGATATAATGATTAATGTTGTTATTAGAATAGCTAGAACATTTTTGTTTAAAACAGAAACATATAACAAATATAAGAATCTAATCAATACAATACTTGAAACAGATATCAATTTTTTTATATAATTAAAGAATTGATTGAAAAAACTTTCTTTATTACGTTTATAATACACGGTTAAATCGTATACAGGATTTACATTAATAATTGGATTGCTCCAAATATTTCGTTTAGAATCATAATAAGACTTTATATATGTTATCTGCAAATTTAAATCGTTATCTGAACAAAATACCACCTTTGCTTTTATACACCAAGCTTTTACATTATTAAGCCAATTTGAATCTGTATTAAAAAATAATATATGAAAGATTCCTTGTATTAATAAAGTACATATAAAGAATAAAATATTTTTAAATGTTCTGTTGCTTTCATCAATGATTTCTTTAATATAAATAGTATACTGATTATTTTTTTCTATATTAAAAGAAACTTTTTTGTTAATATTATTAATAATTTTAATATCGCCTCCAATTTTAACAATTAAGTTAACCTCAGGCGAAATCTCTGCGTTAATATTTAATAACATCAAATCACCCATATTGAATTATTCAAATTTTTATCAAGTACAAAATCCAGTATTCCTGCAAAAGCTCCTCCTACAGATAAAATTATGTCAATGTTCGGCAATAATATTTTGCATATTTTATTTATCATTGCAGAGCTAGACATTCCCGCTATAATATTTACTAATTTATTAACAGGTATCTTATTAGCAAGCCTTTTCCCAACAAACGGTACTTTTCTAACTATTTTTTTGGATTGACGTAATTATTTTTGTGGCTGACCTTGTTAAAAATCTAATAAAGGATGCTAACGGAGTTTTAATTTTATTTTTTAATACTGATCTACCATATTTTTTAGCCAGACTTTTTATTGGTGCAAATGCAGCACCAATTCCTGGAATAACACTAAGAAGCAGATCTACTGGAGCAGACACCATCCATCTTTTTATTACAAAGTATCCACTTGGATCCACACTCATCACCGGGTTACCATTACAATAATCATATGTAAAGACTGACATAATGTCATACGGATTATTAGCAATGATACTCGGGTCATCCGCATTAATAAACTTACAAGTTACAGGGTCATAATATCTTGACTGGAGATAATAAAGACTTGTATCTTCGTCATAGTAATAACCACGATATCTGAATGGATTGAGTTCACCCAGATTGCAGTTTGATGTGTCGGAAACGATAGTGCAAACGCACTGTTGTTACCTTACCAGCCCTCCAAATGGAGGGCTGATTCTTTTTTACAAAAAACAAATTAATCCAAATACAGCATATACATATATAGATTATCTTTTTCTTCAGCAAAGAATAACAAATATCTAGCTGTTATAACATCTATATCTCTTTTAGGAAAATCAAGTTTTTCAAAGGACTTTTTTACAATATCTTTGTTTAAATTCCACCAATCCACATCAGCAACATCGTCAAATGGATTTCCACCCTCTTCCCAATTATATCTTTCATATGAAAATTCTTCATACTCTTTAGTGAACAAATCAATATCAGAATCATTTAGAAAAGTTACATCAACTTTATATGCAACACGACCATTATTGACATACTCTTCTTTAATTAAGCTCTCATCAGGTATTTTAATATCAAAATAGAAATCTATTGTTTTCTGTGATGTCATTCCTTTAGTTGGGTTATAAATTCTATTGTATTCTTTTACTCGGTAAAAAACATATAACACCAAAGAACAAATTAAGACTATGATTAATATAATTTTTAATATTTTTTTCATAATTTTCTCCTATGTTAAAATCTTTTTATGATTTTCAAATAAGTAATTAAAGAATTAAAATATAGATCTTTAAATGGAGTTGTAAATACATAACTCTTTTTATTTTTATATTCATACATCATCCATCCTTTATTTGGTCTATATTTTCTGCTTTGATCAAAAAATTCTGAGTTTGCAATAGATGATAATTTTAATCTCTTTTTATAATAATTCAAAATAACTGTTCCATCACTTGCAATTGCAACACCTGTAATTTTTTTTGAAAACTCATATGCTATATTGAGATTTGTATAGTCATAATGTCCACAATTACAACCTAAAGTCACCAAAAGTTTGCAATTTATTCTTTTCAATTTTTGAATATTAGAAGGAGATAAATATTGGAGGGAATCATATGTTCCGTGAGCTAATATAACAACTACATCTTGATTTTTGAGTTTATTCCATTTATTTGAAAACTTCGCACTTGAATTATAAGAATGAATTAGACAACTATAGCGAGGAAAAGCTTTAGCTAATTCATCCCTGATTCTAGTTGACCAAGTCAGAAAATCACTTGTTATAAAAATAGTGATACTGGTTTTTTTATTACCTGTATAATCCACATACATTATCGGATTGTTTTCACAATAATCCCACAAGTGAGCCGATAATACACTTCCTGCTGTTTCAAACAAAATTGCTGGTTCATCGATATTAATAAACTTACAAGTTACAGGGTCATAATATCTTGACTGGAGATAATAAAAACTTGTATCTTCGTCATAGTAATAACCACGATATCTGAATGGATTGAGTTCGCTCAGATTGCAGTTTGATGTGTCGGAAACGATAGTGCAAACGCCCCATGGATCATACTCATATTCTACCACGCAGTTGCCGTCGTTGTCAACTATTGCTATTATATCTCCCACAAGATTTGTGATATAGAAATACTGGTCGCTTCCAAGTTCAAAGCCTACAAGATTATCATTTTCATCATATCTGAAATAGAATTTGTTTGTGCCGTCGGTCTGACCTGTGATTTTGCTTCCTACTAAAGTATATGATGTTGTCTTGTTTCCGACTTTCTTTTCTGTTCTCAGACCGTCTGCGCTATACTTATAAGCTATTTGCGTACCGTCTGAAAGCTGTGCCGATTCAAGCTGTCTGCCCATTTGCCATGTAAACTGCGTTCCGTTGTAATAAGTCAAAGGATTACCCAAATCATCATAGGTTATCGGGTTTCCGTCATATGAAATTATTTTTACGCCGTCATAAGTTCTTGGTACCTGGCTTAAAATACTTGGTCCTTTAGTTGTTACAACATTAACAAGTAAACCGTGGCTGTTATAAGTATAACTCTTGTTAATACCAGTTTCAATCTCGTAAGTATGTGACAATCTGTTATTTTTATCGTATGTATATTCATATTTGCCGTCATTGATTATATTCCCACTGTCATCATATGAATAATGCAGCTCATTGGAATAGGTTCCCTCATATTTTATTTTAGAAACCTGCTCGCTCTGGTTTATACCGTCGTTTGTTGAAGTGTATTCATATGATTTTCTGATTAACGTATTCTTATTGCTTTCAGTTTGCTTATCATCAGAGAGATTTGCTTCAAATATCTCCTGAGTTGAAAGTCTGCCGAACTCATCAGTTGTATCCTTAATATTATACAGCGTATTATAACCGTTTTTCTTCCATGAAGTTCTGTTCCAACTGATAAGAGGTTCTGTATCACTTGAATTTGATTCTTTGGAAGAATAGTTAGTCTCTTTTTCACTTCCGTTAAGATATTCAACAAATGAACTTCCATTATTATAATAAGAATGAATAAGACTGTTATTCTTTCTTTCTTGAGTATATTCAATGCCGTCCTCATCTGTCGAATATGAAGTTCTGATATTGTTTACATTATCCTTAACTGATAGAAGCGTTCCGAAATCGTCATAAATATAGCTGTATTTTTCAGTACCGTCTGAACTGATACCAAGCTTATTTCCCGACTTGTCATAGCTATAATTTATAGATTGACCGTTTCCATAATTTATTCCCGATAGAATATAATCTTCGTCATAAGAATATTCAACAAGGTTTTTATCGCCGAATTTAATTTTCTTTAATGCACCGAAGGGATCATATTCAAAATTATAATAAAATTTAAATGTTGAATTGATTTGGGTCAACCTATCTCCATCATCATAAGAATAAACATTGAACAGTCTGTCTTGTGAAACATAATTAACATTGCCTGCATCGTCATAATCATAGTTAATTGAGTTACCTTTAGGGTCAGTAATTTTCTCTAACAACCCAAGCTGTTTATTAAAATTATATGTAGTAGTTTTACCTAAAGCATTTGTTTCGGAAGTCTGATAATTGCCGTCAGCACTATACCCATTTTGGGATTCCATGATTTTTCCGTTGATTTGTGTAGCGTTTCTTGTTACATTATCAAAATCGTCATAGGCAGTAATTGTTTTGACTCCGTCTTCATCAGTATATTCAATTTCTCTGCCATGAGCATCTAAAACAGGTTGATTTTCAGAACTTTCATCTTCTGAACTATCCTCAGCCGTTTCTTCATCAGCTTCATCTTCCACATCTGATATACCTGCATATTGTAAAAGCAGTCTGTCGAAAAGAGCATAGTTTGCCTGATAATCATAAACAGCAGAAATCACAATTTTATTATAGGTATCAGCTGCAGTGGCACTTGACATATTAAACTGCCAATCATTTATATAGCTGTTGAACGAAAGAACCTGAGGTTCTCCAATTAAGTCCTCTCCATTAAAGAATTCAACTTTAATTCCAAAGCTTCTGTTATCCTTTAA
Organism: uncultured Ruminococcus sp.; assembly: GCA_900539835.1. Taxonomy (GTDB): domain Bacteria; phylum Bacillota; class Clostridia; order Oscillospirales; family Ruminococcaceae; genus FB2012. The sequence goes on from UQDR01000017.1 coordinate 5,277, forward strand.
TGCAACAGCGTTAGCTTTTGCCCATCCGCCAAAATTATATGTATCACCTTTCTGACCGTTTAAATCGGTAATTTGCTGATAAACACTGTTTTGATATCGAATATCACCAAAAAGTTTAATGCATTTTTCATCAAATGGTGTTTTTTCATTTGATAAACAATATACACCTTTATCACTGTTTATCGAAGGAGCAGCTTGAGACTGTTTACTGCTTGAATTCCAACTTGAAATATCATTAAAATCTGCATTAAGAACATAACTGTATTCAGATACCGTTGTACTCTTTTCAAGCTGAATTCCGTCAAAATATGCTTCAGCAAGTGAATTAGTACTGTCTAAAATTAAAGATAATTCAGCAGCACAATTACTGTTTGCTTTAAATGTTGTAGCAATTCTTGTCCACTTAGATGTTCCGGAAACATATTGTGCATCTGAATTTAAAGTAACATTTTCGCTGTTTATCTTAATAGTTGCACCTAATGTTCCATTTGTATTTTTTGTTTTAACATAAGCAGAAAACACATATGTTTCTCCGCTTTTCAAATTAACCGTTTGATTTGCTTTACCTGACTTACCGCTAAGTTTAAAGCTTTGAGTTCCATATAGCTTCTCATCGGAAGAAACTGATGCGCCATTCCAATCAGAAGTTCCGTTTTGAGCTCTTGTATTTGAAAGAAGATTTACTTCATTTTTTTGATACCCGAATGAGTTAATCAGCTCATTTGGAACTTGCGAAGCTGTATTTCCTTCGCCTTTGCCATATTGATTTACAAGTGTATAGCCATATGCATTTTGGGATGTCAAAAGATTTCCGTATTTATCAAACTGCAAAATTTCCTGATCTTTAGTTTTATTATCTGTATAAACAGTTTTATTTACAGAATAAGAAACACTGATATCTTCTCCCAATTTACCACTGCCTGCATATTCTTTGATTGACTTTACCCTCGGCAAATTTTCATCCGTATATGTAAACACAAAGTTATAACCGTCTGAATTAATTACTTTACTTAGGTTATTTCCAATCCATTCATAGCTAACAAGCTTGTTTCCTGGATATTCAACTGACTTAAGAGTTCCGTCAGTATTATATTGATAGATAACTGTTTTAAGGTTTTCTTTATCACTTCCATTGTAGATAATGCTTTTTAATTTTCCATCATAATTAAAAGAATAAACTCTGCCTACACCATCGGTAATTGAAGATATAGAAAGTGAATTCTTATCTGTATAACTGATTTTAATTATGCCGCTTACACTATCAGTTGAAGATGATGTTACAGATGCTTCTTTAACACAGCTTAGATTCATATCTGCAATTTTTATTAGTCGTCCAAGGTTATCAAATAAATATTTATGATCTGAATCATCTGTAATTGTAACATTTGAATAATCTTCATATGTTGTTCCGTTTACTGAAAGTTCAAATCCTCTTTCAGCCTTGTCGACAAAAGCTGCATTTCCTTCATCATCTGTTGTTTTTTCAAAATATACAGGTCTTGCGTCTTCGCCTATGTATGTATAGTACTCCTTCTCAGAATTATATGAAACGATCTGAGAATAATTTGTTCTGAAACCATTACCGTATATATTAGTCCTTAATGATTCAGGCAAAGATAAGTTATTTTCATCATAGATCATTGAAATGCTGACAGGCATAATATTTCCATCAACACTCAAGTCCTGGCGCATTAATCTTACTGTTCCTGTAAAATCATTTATATTTACTGTTCCCGCTCTGCCTATTTCAATATCTCTGCTGTAAGCATAATGAACATTTGACAACGGAGTATATTCTATTGTCATATATGGATATCCAACGGGTACCTGACCGGTATAATCACTTGAATAAATCAAATTCGGATACATATAAATGCTTGGAGATTCAAGCATGAAGCCAAAATTAGAATCGGGATCCTTATACCACTCTTCAACCAAGTTAGTAATATCCCAGGTATGATATCCTACATTATTACGTGTAACACTTTCATAATCAATCATATTATTATCAATGGTAGGGCGATTATTGTATGTTACAGTATTTTGTGTCCAATTCGACGTAACTTTATACAAATTAATATTAGTAGAAGAAAGTGAATCAAACACATGTAAATTCAGGGATGCATTTGTGATATAGGAATTGTTCCAAAGATTATCCGGAAGCTCGTTAAACTTCATATATGATAAATATTCACCAGTATATTCATTTTCCGGTGCATTTTCTTGTCTTATTCTTCCCATTTTCAATTGATAATTACTTCCGTAATTAGTATCAGGTTTTATAGAAGATACAAATGAATCTTCTATATTACTTGAATTGGAAAGAGTTATAGTTGGGTCAATAGAAACAGGATATACTCTTTCTTTTTCAGAAAGCCATTCGAAATCAGGTGTATAGGAAAGTATATATTTATCATCAACATTTTTAATAGCAGTATCAATTTTATCAGAACATCTGCCTTCATTGTCCATCATAAATGGTGCAGGAATAATAAACACAGCTTTATTATTTTTGTTAAAAATAACCGTACCGTCATCTTTTAATTCTGCTTTTAAACCATTAGATGCTACTTCAAACTGATAGACTGTTTCCTTTTCAGGAGCTTTTGACAAAACAATAGTTTCCTTAACGGAGTTATTTACTACTTCATATTTCAAGTCAGCATCTGTTTCAGAATAAACGTTTTCATATATTACCTCTGAAGGCATTATATTATGCTGAACATATTCATTAATATTAGTAAACTTTGATTCTTTTAAAACGCTTTTTTTGGCTTTAATATTACTAAGCCTTGCAGTTGATTTTGAAATATTTAATGGAACGATAGAAATCTCAAAATTTTTGCTTTTTGCAGTAATAGAATTATTTTCATCTAAATTTTTAGGAATTTCTACTTGGAAATCCGGATTACTGTTAGTAAGCAAGGTTTCTTTGCTTTCATTTTCAACTTCAGTCAAAGAATTACTGTATTCTTCCCAAACTTTTTTAGTTTCATTATAAAAATGCATCGGTGCAGATGAAACAACAGTTACTCTGCTTCCATCTGTTTTTTCAAACGTCTTGGAATTTTCTGTTCTAAGGTCAATAATTTCATTTGAGATATATGGTTCTTCATTTTCAATCATGGCCTGCGCTTTTGTTATTTGATGGACATTTTCGCTATTCTCGTCCGCAAACGTAGCTATAGACGAATCTGTTGCTATTATTGCCAATGCAATAATCATGCTTAAAACTCTTTTTCTAAATTTTTTCATATTTTAATCCCCTTATTTTTATATTTCTATGGCTTTTTATATTTTTACATCATTGGAATCACCTAGACCTTTCATAAGTCTATATACAACTCTGCTTAAATATAAAAATCTCTTATACAATTTTATTGTGCAACAAAATAGATAAAAATGTCGAAATTTGTAGAAGTGCATAAAACCTATTAAGAATAATTGGCTATTTTGCTCTCGTAAAAAAACCAATACATACAGCGTAAAACAATATTCCTTAATTTTGGATTATAATTATCATATTAAAACAATATTTCATACCTCTTGTAAGAATCACGACAGGATAGATAAGACAAAAATAAGCGTATCATTATCTCTAATGATACGCTTATTTTTTTATAATGTGAAATCTCTTCATCATGACTTGATACTGCTGATTGATGTCTATATACCGCAAAATATGTACACAATATCGTCAGATTAAGCCTTTTTCATTTATTCTCAGAAGCATCCTTAAATCGCAATTGTATGGTTATCTATTTCCGCATATTAACTACATTCGTTTTTGGTAACAGATTAAGTATATCTATCCACTAATATCATATAATGAGTTGTACAAAAGTCCCGGTTCATATAATTTTTCAAATTTATCAGCAGCATAATGCTTTCTAACATCTGGTGTAGTTGTCTTATCATCTTTCTCTAAAGCGCAAAGACAAAATATATTATAATAGAACAGATTTTGAATACTTTCATTTGCTTTGTAGCTTGTTCGTACAAATCCTTCGATCAATTAATGAAAGCTTTTTTTCATCAGACTCCAGTTGGTTATAAATCTTAGCCTTAAAAATATCTGCATCGGAAATTGGTAATCCTCTGTCATTTAATGTAAAAAATAGTTAAATATGATGGAATTGCCGACCAGATATTCGCTCTCAGAGAAAAACGCCAGCAGGCTGCGATGGACACTGTACAGCGTGATGAACAGCTAAGACGCATCACCGTCTTGCAGGATTTTATCAAAGCACAAACTGCTGACCTTACCGAGTTTGATGAAGCTCTTGTGAAGCGCTGGCTCAAACAAATTACTGTCTGGGAAGACCACTGCACCGTGGAATTGAAATCAGGATTATCGGTCGATATTGACAGATAAGCATAGACGCACGAAACCCTCCCAGCCATGATGGTTGAGAGGGTTGTTTTTATCCCTGTTTGCTAACTCTAGCTTTTATATCCTGTACGTATTGTACATATGATGAGATTAGTCCATTTTCGGTGGTTGCATTTGTATATGTATAATCATACCATTTTTTCGGTTTATCCAGTTGCTCTTTCAATTCAGGTATTAAGCTAGTATTTTGTAAAATCATACACTCAATAGCTCTAAGTGGCAAAACTTTAATATGACTACAAATATAATCTTTTTCTTCTTCAGATAAAGTCATGGTCTCTTGAAGAATATCATACGCTTTTTCATAGACTTTTTTTCTAGAAACAACAGCATCCTCTAAAACAACTACAATTCCAAATATACTATTCTTCGAATAAGACTTATCCAACTGGAATAATCCCTGCATATAATTCTTAATCTGATTATAAATCTGAATTACATCTTCAGCATAAATCTTTATATCATTTTCTATTTCAGTAGCATCAAATTTTCTTAATTTTAAGCTAGGTGTAATTGACTTCGTATCATAAAAAATTACTGCATCACCTTCTGCCGCAATAACATCAGAAGTCAACAACTTGTCTCTTCCATTTTGATATTCTATTTCTGAAGAAATCCATGTAACGGTATCAAGTTGCGCAACGATATCATACAGATAGCTTTCAATTACTTCTTTACCAATCGACCTACGAAGCTTATTATCCCCAAGCGTCATACGGTTTAACATTGACTCAGTTACCGCGTTTATCACTAGATATGGTGATGGAATATAAGTATAATTCTGCCCCGATATAAAAGGATAAAGATATTGAATTTTCAATCCATAATACTGGTCAATTATACTATCCGCATACAGTGAGGATAACTGTTTTTTATATTCTTCTTTTTCAATAGATAACAAACGAAAAGCATCTTTATCCGCAAAAGCTCTTGTTAAGATATTATGTAATTCAATAGGTGGAATCACATCTTGAGCTTCTTTACTAAATCCGAGAAATATTAGAAAAGCAAATTCTTCTAGCTGTTCGTAATTAACTTTCATCTTATCAAAAAACACTTTTCTCATATCTAATTTGTCATTTTGAAAAGTAAAGAAGTAATGATACCTATATAGCTTCTGAAGAAATACTCCTTGTGCTGGAAACTGCTGCAGTGCTGATATCATCATGAACACTTCTGGATACTCCCCACTCTCTTCTGCAGAAGTTAGGCCACTATGCCAATAATTTCTTATCAGCGTGATTGTATCAGCGAACGTTTTACCATCTAATTCATCCGCTGCTTCATCGCTATCATACACTATAGAATATGCTGCGAACGCTTCAATTTCCCAAGGCATTATATTTTCTTGGTAAGCCTTGACCATGTCTACTTGTGAACAGGTCATTATTCTACTTGAATATTTTTGACAAGTTAATAGCTTACTTTCAAGCGTAAACTTTTCGAGTACTTTTAAGAAATCCAAACTACTATGAACCAAGTTCTCTTCCATATAGGATTTTGCCTCCTTCCCAAACATCTAATCCACTGCCAGCCATACCGCCAACAGTCGAGTTGCCGGATTAGACGCCATCTATTTCACTCACTCAATTTGAGTTTGCACCCTAGATAACATCTATCCTAGTGCCACAACCTACGACATCTAATCCACAGCCTAAACCCTAAGCGCGGATTTCTCGTAGATATGTTTCCATATAAAGAAACCGGGCTATCGGCATAGGCTCTCCTATACCGGAAAAGCCCGGATTTACGCCACTTTCTGGCACGTGATTTTATTTTTTAGACATCAATACTACCGTCTCAACATGATTATCATTGTCCAAACTCATATTTACACCAGCATCTAAAAAATCTCCCTTTAACCTCATCATTTACATAAGAACACTTTTAGAGGTCAATTCTTACCGTTTTTCTTTACTATGGTGTGAATATTCTTAATGCTTTCCAAATACTCCTCTTCAACTGGCGATAAATTCTGTACCTGATATTTCCTATATTCTTCAGTTGCTTTTTCGACTGCCTGTGCGTGACTAATCGTTCCAGCTCCTTGTAGCACCTTTTCACTTGTAGTTTTTAAAACGTTATCAAGATGCTCCACATAATCTGCCATATACATAGGATTATGGCGCATAGCTTGAATTTCTGCGAAATCAAAGTAACCCGATACAATATTATTCAGAATTTTCAATTCCTCATCATTAAGGTAATTCTTTGCAATACTTATATCTTTCAATACAGGAAAATCGCCAGAAAAACTTTTTAATCCCATAAAAGGCTGACTAGCATCCGCACGCTCGTATATAACCTCTGCTGCTGTATGTCCATGTGCTGCATAGTGTAATTTATTTTGTACCATTTTAAAAAACGCAATGGATTCCCTACTCTTGGGATTATAATCAACACTTGTTGCATAAAGATCAAGTACCTGTCGGTACATAACTTTTTCAGATGAGCGAATATCCCGAATACGATCTAATAACTCCTTCCAATAATTACCGCCACCCAGATTTTTCAGCCGCTCATCATCCATTGTAAAACCTTTTATCATGTACTCTTTTAATCGTTCAGTAGCCCACCGACGGAAATTTGTAGCAATTTTGGATTTTACTCTATAACCAAGAGAAATAATCATATCAAGATTATAATGGGTTGTATTATAGTTTTTTCCATCAGCTGCAGTTGTTCGGAATTTCCGAACAACTGACTATTCATCCAACTCTCCCTCTTCAAAAATGTGCTTAATATGCTCGCTAATATTAGATTTACTGGTTTGGTAAAGCTCACATAATTGTGCCTGCGTAAGCCAAACGGTCTCATCTTTGAATTTAACATCAATTTTTGTATGTCCGTCTTCTGTTTGATATATGATGATTTCACTCCCTACAATATTAGGATTGTTCCTTTTGTTCTCCACCTTTCAGCCCTCCTCCTATCGTTCCATTAATTTTCTGCTAATCTCTCTCTTCTTTTCCATACCATTTACTTCTTTTATATTTCACAGTCATCATAATAAATGGCTACTGAATGTACAATATACATTTCATATATATTTTCAGAAAACATCTCAGTCAAGGTATTCATAGAGTTTCCTATGCCAAAAAGTTAAAATTAAGCAGTTAATTTCATTGTAAAATCAGAGTTTTTATCCTCTCAATCAAGTTTTTAATCTCATTTATAACAGCACCATTGTTAATACTGCATAGCGTAACAATTAAAGACAGAATGGTTACAACCATCATAATCCATTGCAGTTTTATATTTGACTCGCTACTTCTGTATTCAGCCGCATCATTCAACAACTTTAATACATTGTCAATTTGCGTTTTTGTTTCTTTAGTTCTTTTAGATATACCGTCAAGACTTCTTGATGATACAGAGCCTTTTTTATAAAACTGATGTCTAAAGGCTTTGACATCATCAATATCTATAGATTTCCCCGAAAATTCTGAAATAAAGCGATAACCATAATATAACTTTCGCTCAACCTCAACCCTAACTTTTAGTACCGAAGATGTTTTGGCTTTTCTGATCACCTTGCTTATTTTTTTATTGCAGATTGCAATATCTCGTTCTAAAACAATTTCCAATGTAGAAGCGGTTAAGTATACTCCATATATATCCGAAATATCGTATTGAGCTATCTCTGGCAAATGATCATTTTTAGCATAATTACCGCCACAGTATGCAGCTAACCGAATTCCTTCATAATTACTATGCTTATAATCCCAGCATACGCATACGTTATATGTTGGTGCATAGTCAACAACCCTATCGAACAATATGCTATCCCAAAACTCTAAATTATGTCGCTCCTTACTTGGGCGGATATTCGTTGAATATGTTTCAAAAGTAGGTGTAAATATTTTATCTTTCCAAAACTGAACAGAAAAAGTTCTGCGGATTTCCTTCAAAATTTGCCATTTCAGCCAGGAAATCATCTCATAGATTTTTTCTTGACGAACATTATTGCCTGTATGAGATGATCTACCAAATTTTTTTACTGCATACCAAGGTGTGTTGAATTGTCTATAAACCGTTGTATATCCCGAATATTTTTCCTTACATACTTCTTCTATCTTAGCATTAAAGTCTTGTGTAATATGTACACGATACTTTACTACAAGAAACGTAGCTGACAGGTTGCGAAGAGATACGGAAATATCCGAACAATACTGTTGAAGATTTTTATTTTTACGAAATCGTACTGATAAAATATGCGTAAAAGCCTGACCATCATAAAACTGACCAAAATTGTCAATTTCATCAATATCCTCACGGGAACGAAATGCACCAAAAGGAGTTATCTTATTTCGATGAACACATTTTTTGAGTTCTTTAATAAACTTTGATAACTCTTCTTTAGGAAGATAATCGTACAAATCTATATAATCTAACTTTACAAATCCATCCACACTCTTATTTGCTATATAATCAAAACCTTGCGGCATATCAGCAGATACTTTTTTTGAAAACGGATCATCATGAAACCGATATTTCTCGTGTTCTGAAAGAGGAAATATTATTGCAAATCGCAATCTCAATGTTCTGAATAGAAAATACGAAACTTCAGCAAGTTTATCTAAAAAAGACATTGCATATCTATCGAATACCTTACTATAGGATAATTTCATCGTACACACCTCCTCTCATCGTGAATTGCAGTTCCACACAAATTGTATCCATATTAAAATTAAAAAAGTCAAGCGTTCCATATTCGACCCCTTAAATCATCCTGAAGTGTTTCAATGCATCCTTGATTGCTTTTTCCTTCTCCGGCGGGCATTGGGGCTGCTTTGCATCCTCCGACTTCTGCTTGTTGTAATTCTCTCGCTCAATGATACCGAATTTTTGCTTTACCTGTGCAATATACAAGCTGCTAACTTTCAATCCACTATGTTCCAGCACATACTCCTTGATTTCCTCATAAGTTGCTTTACTCTCCGCCGCCGTAAAATCCATCTCATTCATTTCCAATTCCACTTCTATATTCTGTTTTGTACGAAGTTTGGAAAGCAAACAGACAACTTCAACATGCGTTGTCCTCGGGAATAAATCCACAGGTCTGTATTTGATAACCTCATACCCGAATTCCTTAAGTATAGCACAATCCCTCGCCGCTGTCGCAGGGTTACATGAAATCATTACTATCCTGTCAGGGTTCATTTTAACCATATATTCCAAGGCCTCTCTGTCACAGCCTTTTCTCGCAGGATCAGCTATTATTACATTTGGCCTTTCTCCTCGATTGTATAATAATTCTCCAGCCTGTCCCGCATCACCGCATATAAATTCAGCATTATAAATGCTGTTTTCTAATGCATTCAATTTCGCATTTTCTATAGCTGACGGAACAATCTCTACTCCAATAAGCTTTTTAACGGTATCTGCCATCGACAGTCCTATTGTTCCAACTCCGCAATATAGGTCTAAAAGCAAGTCAGTTCCTGATAAATCAGCATATTCCTTTGCAATCGCATACAGCTTTTCAGCCTGAAACGTATTGACCTGATAAAAAGACTGAGGAGACAATATTACCTTCCTGCCGCACATAATGTCAGTAATACTATCCTTGCCGTAAATAGTTTTGAACTTTTGTCCAACTATTACATTAGTATTTTTTGAGTTCTCATTTAAGACAATGCTGACAATATCAGAAAATTTATTACAAAGACATTCAACTAAACCATCTAAAACATCAGCTTTTTTAAAATTTGTCACTACGATGCATACCATTATTTCACCGCTGTGTTCACCACGGCGAAGATAAATATGACGTATCAGACCTTTGCCTGCGGCTTCATTATAAGCAGGTATCATGTTAGAATTAACATAATCCATAATCGCATATACTATGTCTGTAAAAACAGAAGGCTGTAATTGACAGTCAAAAGCTTCTGTTACACGATGTGAACGCCGTGAATAAAACCCGCAAATAGCTTTTCCGTTTTGTTCAGTAACAGGATATTGTGCTTTGTTTCTGTAATGATCAATTATATCAGAACCTAAAATTGATTCACAATCAGCTTTTATTTTTCCTATACGCTCAAAGGACGAACGTACAAAATCCTCCTTGACCCTAAGTTCTTCACTATATGAAAAATGCCTGAACGAACAACCTCCGCATTTTAAATATGCTTCACAGTTATTATTAATTCGGTTAGCTGAAGCTGTAATTAAGTTTTCTATAATTCCATAGCAAAAATTCTTCTGTACCTTAACTATCCTGCAATCTATAATATCCCCCACAGCAGTCATTGGAACAAAAACAGCAATTCCTTCATATCTTCCTACTCCGTTCCCCTCATTGGTCATTCCGGTAATCTTCAGGGGTATTATTTCATTTTTATTCAGCATAGAAAACCTCTATTTCATCTTTCTTTTTCAACATTAAATCAAAATGCTTATTATATTCAAGGGGAAATTTATAATTGAAAATCCTCTCAAGCCTTTCATTTTTCATATCCACAAGCTTTGTTGAACCCCCGGCACCTACAGCAATTATAGTTTGAACCTCTTCCATTATGTAAATATTATATAGGCTTTCCTTTTCTGGTTTACACCAACCGATATTTTCAAGGTTGTCCAGCATATTTTTCTGCCTGTATAAATAATATGGCTGATAATTATTTTGCAATAGTTTTTTCGTAGCATAATCAACCATTTTAGACGCTGGATTATCAAAGACTTCTTCATTTTCCTCTTGATTAAGCCTTGCTGCTCTTTTTATTGAAAGAGTATGTACAGTTATATTTTCAGGCTCAAGCTGAATTAGCTTGTCCACTGTATTTTTAAAACTGTCAAGAGTATCAGTAAGAAGTCCTGCTATTATATCAGTATTTATTGATTCAAATTTCATGGATTCTGCTAATTTATAGCTGTCAAAAAACTGTTTTGACGTATGCTTTCTTCCGATCTGCTCAAGCACAGAATCATTTAATGTTTGAGGATTAATTGAAATTCTATTGCAGCCGTTTTTCTTTAAAACTTCAAGCTTTTCAGGTGTTATCGTATCAGCTCGTCCTGCTTCAACTGTATATTCTCTCAGATGTGATAAATCAAAACTGCCTGAGATAGTTTTCATAAGTTTATCAAGCATATCTGCTTCAAGGGTTGTGGGTGTTCCTCCGCCGAAATAAACAGTATCAAGCACAAGCCCAAGTCGTTTAACGATATCAGCTGTATATTCAATTTCTCTGCATAAATTATCTACATATTCAGGTATGAGATTTAGACATCCTTCTATTGACTGTGAAACAAATGAACAATATGAGCACCTTGTTGGGCAAAACGGGATTGAAACATATAAACTGAAAGATCTGCTGTCAAGGTCAGATAAAATTTCAGACTGTGTTTTTGCAGTTTTATAAGCTATATCAATTTTATCTTTATCACATAAATATCTATTTTGCATAATATCATAAATCCGGTCTTGAGTCATATTCTGAGATAACATCATATTTACACGCTTAACAGGTCTAATTCCGGTAATGATACCCCATTTTGCCTGCTTATCAGTCAACTTGGTCATGACCTTAAACAGAAGTCTTGAAAGTATAAGCTCACACTCATTATCATAATCAAGAATATCATTATTCAGCAATTCAGCTTTATGACAGTTTTTTTCACCCAGTTTAACATAAACATAAAGCAAAGTATTTTTTTTGCCTCTTTTGCGCCTGAAAAAAGCAAAGCTGCCCTCAACTGTTACATAGCTGTCTGTAAACTCGTGTTTAAAAAGCTTTGCCGGAATAAATAGTTTCATTACACCTTCAAGCTCATATTTAAAATCATTGCCACTAAAAATAAGCGTCATATTATTAATCTCCAAAAGCTCCCCTCATATAAGGGTTATATATTTTTTCATATTCAAGTGTCGTAGCTGACATATGCCCCGGATAGACATTATAATTTTTATTGAAAGAAGCCAGCTTTTTTAAAGAATTCATCATCTGTGATATATTACCGTCAGGCATATCGGTTCTTCCGATTGATCGGGCAAATAAAGTATCTCCCGTAAACATATCATCACCAACTGCAAAACAAACCGAACCTGAAGTATGCCCCGGAGTATGAATGACTCTAAACTCCAATTCATCCATATTAATTATATCTCCGTCTTTAAAAGTCTTTGCATTCTTATATTCATTAAATTCATTTAATCCAAAGTGTGTAACCAGACTTCCGTTAACATCAGTCAGCTTTGATATATCAGCCTCATGAACATAAACTTCACAGCCGGTTAAATCGGCAAGCTCAGAAACTGCACCAATATGGTCAAAATGGCCGTGTGTTAATAAAATCTTTTTTAATGTAAGCTTACGGGCTTGAAGTTCTGACAATATATAATCCGCATCATCAGGTGCGTCAATCAAAACAGCATTTCCTTGTTCACCCGCAACTATATAGCTATTAGTACCGCAAACACTCAGCGGTTTCAGTTTTATGATTTTCATTATAATTCCTGTCCTTATTTTCCGCTTCTTTCAACGGATATTACATTTTTGATTTTCTGTATTCGTGAAATAACAGTATTAAGCTGCTCCATTCCGGCAACGCTCAATGTAACAGTAAGAATAGCATTACCATTTTTCAATTCTCTTGAACTTGACTCATGTATATAAATGTTTATCATTGCAAGAGCCGAAGAAACGTCAGCTAAAAGTCCTATTCTATCCACTGCGATAATGTCCAGCGTTGTCCTGAAATATCCCGAGTCAGCAGTATTTTTCCACTTAACGTTTATCCAGCGTGCGGCAGCTTCTTCATCGTCTTTTTGACTGAGATAGTTTATACAATCCCGTTTATGAACCGAAACTCCGTGTCCTCTTGTAATAAAGCCGATTATATCATCTCCCGGAAGTGGATTACAGCATTGCGCAAATTTTACTACACAGTCGTCAATACCGTCTACAACAACACCGGAATTATTTTTATTGCTTTTGGAAACATGTTTATTTTCAAATGAATCCGCAGAAGGTTTTTCACCGTATTTCCTGTTATATTCCGATTTTAACCGCTGAATAACCTTTGATAGCTGAACTCCTCCATATCCGATAGCTGCAAAAAAATCATCAACAGTTTCACAGTTATGCCTGTTCATATCCTGCCTTAAAAAGTCTTCAAGGTCTTCCTCCGGAACTCTGATCATATTTTTATGAAATTCACGTTCAAGAGCTGTTTTTCCCTCAAAAATGTTTTCCTCACGGCGTTCTTTTTTAAACCAAGAACGAATTTTAGATTTTGCCTCATTGGTTTTGCAAATATTTAACCATGAACGGCTGGGTCCATGCCCCTCCACATTACTCGTGAGAATCTCAATAATTTGTCCGGTTTTTATCTGATAATCATAAGGCACCATTTTTTTATCAGCTTTAGCGCCGCTCATCTTATGCCCAACTTGTGTATGAATAGCATAAGCAAAATCTATAACTGTGGAACCCCTCGGAAGTGTAATCATATCTCCCTTCGGCGTAAAAGCAAAGACATCATCAGGAGCAAGATCATTTTTTATGGCACGAACAATTTCCTCAACGTCATTTGATTCCTGCTGTGATTCTATAATCTGCCTTATCCAAGCCAGTCTGTTGTCGTCCTTTGTACTTCCCTTTACTCCTTCTTTATACTTCCAGTGAGCTGCGATACCATATTCAGCAGTTCTGTGCATTTCCCATGTTCTTATCTGAACCTCAAAGGGAATACCTTGTCTTCCGATAACAGTAGTGTGCAAGGACTGATACATATTAGATTTTGGTGTTGAGATATAATCCTTAAATCGGTTTGGAATCGGCTTAAACATATCGTGAATAATTCCAAGCACATTATAGCATTCAGTAACCGTATTAACAATAACTCTTACAGCATATCGGTCATAAATCTGATCAATTTCTTTGCCGTCACGGTAAACCTTCTTGTAAATTCCATAGTTGCTCTTTACACGTCCGTCGATTTGCGGAACAGGATCAAAATCTTTTGAAAGCCTGTCGTAAATAATTTGCTTTATTGCCTCAACAAGCTCTTCTCTGGCTTCTTTCCGCATAGCCATTTGCTTTTCAATTTCTTCATAAGCATAAGGATCAAGGTATTGGAAAGCAAGATCTTCAAACTCGTCTTTTATGGAACTGATTCCGAGTCTATGAGCAATCGGAGCATAAATATTCATTGTTTCATGAGCGATAGTGCGACGTTTTTCTTCCTTGCAGAAATTCAAGGTTCTCATATTATGAAGTCTGTCTGCAAGCTTAATAATTATAACACGGATATCCTCACTCATAGCAAGAAGTATTTTTCTTATATTTTCAGCTTTCTGTTCGTCTTTAGTAAAGGTTTCAACCTTTTTAAGCTTTGTAACACCATTTACAAGCATTGCAACATCTGTTCCGAATTTTTTTTGAAGCTGTTCAAGAGTACAGTCAGTATCTTCAACAACATCATGCAAAAGAGCCGAACAGATAGTGTCAGTATCCATTCCCAGTTCAAGAAGTATATATGCTACAGCAAGCGGGTGAGTTATATATGGCTCACCCGATTCACGTTTCTGATTATGATGATATTTTTCGGCAAGCTCATAAGCAGAAACTATTTTTGACAAATCATATTGCTTCTCTCCGTCAAGGATTTTTTGTATGAGTGAATCTATAGTGCAATTAACCTGAGAAGCAATTCGTGTATTACTTTCTGACAAATCAGTTACCTCCCTTAGAAATTTTACAGCGAAGATCATTCAGTATCTTTGAACTGTTTAAGTCAACTTTTTCGGTTACCGGAATTATTTTTATTTTTTGAACTGACGGAACAAACTTTATCAGTCCCAATTCGGCAAAAGCATCAATACAAAGTTTAAGCTTGCAGTAATTCATATTTGGTCCTATCATTTTCATATACAAGCGATCAACCGATACCTCACCGACTGTTTTTATATATTTGTAGATATTTACAAATTCTTCTCTTGTAGGATTTATTTTTTGCAGAAAAGCCATCGGCAGGATCTCACCTCTCATATACCTTTCATAGCAATCCTTTGCCGCAAAATACTTATCCTGATTAATCCCTCTTATTCTGTAATCGATCGCTTTTATTGAAATTGTTTCAGATCCGCCGAAAACATTGATACTCAGGTTTACCATTAAATCAATGAAATCTCCGCATTCAAAAGGAAGGCTTTGAGGGCTTTGTGAAAATATAAGTATCTGAGTTTTTATTTTTCCGTATGTAACATCAAGCTTAGAATGCTTTCCTTGTGAAAGACCGGTTATTCTATCAACCCGAGCACCTGCCATTGCAAAAACAGGTTCGGGATTGCCGGCGCCAAAAGGCTCCATAACCGACATATTTCTTATATTGTCAAGAGTCAGATCCTCCGGCAATAATATTTTATCTGCTGTCAGTTCTGATGCTGGCATTTGTTCAAAGCTGTTTGAATACTCCAATACTTTATTAGTAAACTCAGAAATATTGCTTTCTTTTATAGTAAGTCCTCCTGCACATTCATGTCCGCCGAACTGTTCAAGATAATCCTGTGCATAAGTGAAGCATTTAAATATATTGAATCCCTTAATACTTCTCGCTGAGCCTCTGCCTACCCCATTTTCATCAATAGAAATCAGAATATTGGGCTTTCCATAATAATCAATTAGTTTTGAAGATACTATGCCTATCACTCCGTGATGCCATCCTTTTCCCGCCAGCACAAGAACACGCTGATTAAGTAAAAATGGATTTTCATCAATATATTTAAATATCTCAGCCATAATATCAGCTTCAGTTTCTTTACGCTGATTATTCAGCGTAATTAGTGTATCTACATAATTTGCCGCATCTTCTTCACTTTCGGAAAGAATAGCTTTAACGGCAGTCAACGGCGAGCCAAAACGTCCCGCAGCATTGATTCTCGGCGCAATTTGAAATGCTACAGAAACAGAATTTAATCTGTCTCTATTAACCTTTGCCTTTTCCATAAGATATCCCAAGCCGGGGTTCTCGGTATTCCGCATATACATTAGTCCACTGCGTACTATGGCTCTGTTCTCACCTTTAAGCGGAACGATATCTCCTATTGTACCAATAGCACAAATGTCTGCATACTGTTCAAGCACCATATCATAATTTCCGTCATCCAAAGCTGCGCACAGTTTAAACGCAACTCCGGCACCGGATAGGTCTTTAAATGATGACGGGCAATCCTGTCTATGAGGATTAACTATCGCTTTGGCTTTAGGCAGTTTCTCCGAAGGCTGATGATGATCAGTAATAACAAGCTTCATGCCCAGTTCTGCAATTTTGTCAGCTTCATCAATAGCTGAAATTCCATTATCCACTGTTACGATAAGTTTTACATCCATTGAACACAGCTTTTCAACAGCAGAAATACTCATTCCATAGCCGTCTGAGCGTTCAGGTATATAATACATTACATTAGCGCCAATGTTAAAAAGATAATTATAAAGAATTGATGTTGCAGTAACACCGTCACAGTCGTAATCTCCATAAACACATATTAAATCGTAAGATTCTATTGCTTCGTTTATAGTATCAACAGCCGCCTGCATATCCTTGATTATAAACGGGTCATCAAAGCTTTCTTCACTGAAAAACTCGGCAATGCTCTGAAAATCAGAAAAACCTCTTGATGTCATAACTTCAAGAGTCAGTTTATTTAAATCACATTTTTTCATAAATTCTGAAACAAGCCTCTGGTCAGGCTTATTCACTTTCCATTTTTTCATCAAGGAATTCCTCCGAAAACTATTATATATGTTCCATAGTCTTTTAACTGTCAATTATAAATGACTTTGCATATTTAGATTTCAGCCATTAGTTATATTCTTTTTTATTATAACATATTTTCCATTGTTTTTCAAGATAAAACATATAAATAACCGTTATTCTAAAAAAGCTGATTTGTGCTTTTACAAATCAGCTGAAATATTTTATTTTCTAAGCCTGTCTTTGATTCCCTCCATTATAATGTCTTTTGCCCAAAATGCCAAAGATTTTTCAGCAGGAGGTGTATCATTCAAGGGATATTTAATACCAAGCTCCTTATATTTAGCCTTACCCATTGTATGATAAGGCAAAACATCGAGAGCCTTCAGATTTTTCAATCCTCCAAGGAATACTCCAAGATCGTGAAGATATTCAGCTTTATCAGTAATGCCCGGAACAACAACATGTCTTACCCATAAAGCAACTCCCTCATCACGGAGAAACTCGGCAAACCTAAGTATGTTCTCATTTGAATGTCCCGTAAGCTTTTTATGCTCAATAGGATCTATATGTTTTATATCAAGCATAACAAGATCGGTTGATTTAATTAACCGTCTGAACTTTTTTAATATCTCAGAATCATTATAATTAAATGTAATTCCGGATGTATCAAGACATGTATGAATTCCCTTTTTCTTTGCCTTTTCAAAAAGCTCAGTAACAAAATCGATTTGAAGCAACGGTTCTCCTCCCGTACAGGTAATTCCACCGTTTTTCAAAAATTCCTTATAGGAATCATACTCATCAAGAATACTTTCAACTGTGCGAACCTCACCTCTGTTAATCTCCCAAGTATCCGGATTATGACAATACAAACATCTCATAGGACAGCCTTGAAAAAACACAACAAATCTGATGCCCGGCCCGTCCACAGTACCAAAACTTTCAGTTGAATGAATATATCCTTTCAAATCAATCACTCCAGAATAATTTAAGGGCAGGATTTTTCCTGCCCGATAAATATTAACTATACATTAGTATGAAATGTTCTTGAGATAACATCGTCCTGCTGTTCCTTTGTAAGCTTTACAAAGTTTACTGCATAACCGGAAACTCTGACAGTAAGCTGAGGGTACTTCTCCGGATGCTTCTGTGCGTCAAGCAATGTTTCTCTTGTAAATACATTTACATTAAGGTGATGACCGCCTTTTTCAGTATAGCCGTCAATAAGCTCAATTAGATTATCTACCTGTTTTTCATTTGGTTCTACATTTGCCATAAAATTTACCTCCATTAAATATGGGATAATGCCCAGTTATAAAATTTGAAAAATACTATTAGTCCTCGTCATCAAAATGTTCTGTCGGCTGACAACAAGCGCCCTTTTTGCATTCATCACTTACCGATGTTTTTATTTTTATTCCATCTGCAAGCTTATCTACCTGCAAATGTACTCTTTGGTCACCCTGTTCGATAAGACGGTCAATGATGCTGACAAGCTCGTCAACCTCTCCGTTCTCATCATCTTTTGTTATATCATACCCCATCGCCGTTCAACTCCTTAGCAATGCTCTCAATATCCAGATCTCCCACAAACACCTGTGCGTCCTTACCGAGAGCGTCAGGAATAATTGAAAAAGTATTTGAGATACCGTCCTGTGCATGTCTGAACGGAAGCTTAGCAACAGATGAAAGTGAAGCAACTGCACCGTGAGTATCACGTCCATGCATTGGATTAGCACCGGGTGCAAGAGGCACACCGATTTTTCTTCCGTCAGGTGTCGAACCTGTTTTCTTACCGTAAACTACATTTGAAGTAATAGTTAGAATAGACATTGTAGGAACTCCGTCACGATAAGTGTGATGTTTTCTTATTTTATCCATAAATGTGCGAACAATATAGACAGCAATTTTGTCTACACGATCATCATTATTTCCGTATTTAGGGAAATCTCCTTCAATTTCATAATCGGTAACAATTCCATCCTCATCACGGATACATTTAACTTTTGCATACTTAATTGCACTAAGCGAATCAGCAACAACCGAAAGTCCTGCTATTCCTGTAGCAAAATATCTCTTAACATCCCTGTCATGGAGTGCCATCTGAATTTTCTCATAGCAATACTTATCATGCATATAGTGAATTACATTAAGGGTATTGACATATAATCCAGCAAGCCATTCCATCATATCATCATACTTTGACATTACATCATCATAGTCAAGATAATCTCCCTCAACCGGACGATATTTAGGACCCACCTGAATTTTCAGACGCTCATCAACGCCGCCGTTGATTGCATAAAGGAGACATTTTGCAAGGTTTGCTCTTGCGCCGAAAAACTGCATTTCCTTACCGATTCTCATTGATGAAACACAGCATGCAATAGCATAGTCATCACCGTGAGTTGCTCTCATCATATCATCGTTTTCATACTGAATAGATGACGATTTTATTGACATTTTTGCACAGTATCTCTTAAAATTCATTGGAAGCTTTTTGCTCCAAAGAACAGTTAGATTAGGCTCGGGAGCAGAACCAAGATTATCAAGAGTATGAAGATATCTAAATGAGTTCTTTGTTACCATAGGAACTCCGTCAATTGATACTCCGCCGATAGACTCGGTTACCCATGTCGGGTCGCCTGAGAACAAAGAATTATACTCAGGTGTTCTTGCAAACTTAACAAGTCTGAGTTTCATAATAAAGTGGTCAATATATTCCTGAGCCTGTTCTTCAGTAATAATTCCTTTATCAAGGTCACGCTGAATATAGATATCAAGGAAAGTTGATGTCCTTCCGATTGACATAGCTGCGCCGTTTTGCTCCTTAACTGCTGCAAGGTAACCGAAATAAAGCCATTGAATAGCTTCCTTTGCATTTTTTGCCGGCTTTGAAATATCATAACCGTAAATCTTTCCTAATTCACGAAGATCCTCCAAAGCTCTGAGCTGTTCAGCCAGCTCTTCACGCAGACGAATATTCTTTGATGTCATTCTTACCAAAGAAGTGTCAAGCTGTTCCTTTTTATCTTGAATAAGAAGATCTATTCCATAGAGTGCTACTCTTCTATAGTCTCCTATAATTCTTCCACGTCCGTAAGCATCAGGAAGGCCTGTAATAATTGCTGAATGTCTTGCCAGCTTCATTTCAGGAGTATATGCGTCAAAAACGCCCTGATTATGAGTTTTTCTATACTTAGTAAATATATCAACTACTTCTTGGTCAACTTCATAGCCATTCTGCTTACAAGCATTCTGTGCCATGCGAATACCTCCGAATGGCTGAAGCGATCTTTTGAAAGGCTTATCAGTCTGAAAGCCCACGATCTGTTCAAGATCCTTATCCAAATATCCTGCACCGTGAGAAGTAATTGTAGATACGATTTTTGTATCCATATCAAGAACTCCGCCGGCTTCACGCTCTTTTTCGCTAAGCTCCATAACCTGAGCCCATAATTTCTTTGTAGCTTCAGTCGGACCTGCTAAAAAGCTGTCATCGCCATCATAAGGAGTAAAGTTTTTCTGAATAAAATCACGAACATTTACAGATGTATTACTCCATCTTCCGGGAACGAACCCTTCCCATTCTTCACAAAATTCCTTTTCCATTTACATCTCTCCAATACTACAATGAATGCGGGTTATATCTATATATAGCCCTTTGATTAATATGATACCACATTTTATGCTATAAGTCAAGGAAATTGGTCGAAAATCAGACATCTCCAACACTAAAAAAATCAGAAGCATCTTCCGTAAAAATCATTGGGTGAATATGAAATTTTCTCTTCTATTCTTAAAAGCTGATTGTATTTTGCTGTACGTTCACTGCGGCTTGGAGCTCCGGTCTTTATCTGACCTACATTCAGTGCAACAGCAAGGTCTGCAATAACAGTATTTTCCGTTTCTCCGGAACGATGTGACATTATTGCACGATAGCCGTGATTTTTAGCCATTCTGACTGCTTCAATGGTTTCTGAAAGCGTACCGATCTGATTGAGCTTAATTAAAATAGCATTTGCTGCTCCATCATCAATTCCTTTAGCAAGTCTTTGAGTATTAGTTACAAACAAATCGTCTCCCACAAGCTGAATTCTCTTACCTAATCTTTCGGTAATACGCTTCCAGCCCTGCCAGTCCTCTTCGTCAAGGGGATCTTCAATTGAACGGATAGGATATTTATTGCACAAATTCTCCCAATGATCAATCAGCTTGTCAGAAGTAAACTCTTCACCTGTCTTTGGAAATTTATATTCTCCCTTATTCTCGGTTTTCCATTCACTTGCAGCAGCATCAAGTGCAAGAACAAAGTCTTCACCGGGAGTAAATCCTGCTGATTTTATTGCTTCACATATTAAATCAAGCGCCTCATAGTCAGCGTTGATTTCAGGTGCAAAACCGCCCTCATCACCCACTGCTGTAGACAAGCCTTTATTTTTCAGGATCTTTGCCAAAGTATGGAACACTTCACTGCACCACTGAAGGCCTTGGGAATAGGTTTTTGCTCCGACTGGCATTATCATAAACTCCTGAACATCCAGCTTATTTGATGAATGAGCGCCGCCGTTAAGAATATTCATCATTGGAACAGGCATTCTATTTGCAGAAACGCCTCCGATAAATCTGAAAAGAGGTAAACCCAGAGATTTTGCAGCAGCATCTGCACAAGCAAGCGAAACAGCCAAAATTGCATTTGCACCCAACTTTGATTTATCATTTGTGCCATCTAAAGCAATCATAGTTCTGTCAATATTATATATATCCTTAGCGTCTGAACCCATTAAAACGGGAGCAATTCTGTCTTTAATGTTGGCAACAGCGTCCATTACTCCTTTTCCCATATATCTTGACTTGTCATTATCTCTAAGCTCACACGCTTCAAAAATACCTGTAGACGCACCGCTTGGAGACGCACCTCTTCCCACAGTACCGTCGGCAAGATGAACATCAGCCTCCACAGTCGGATTTCCTCTTGAGTCAATTATCTCTCTTGCGCATATTTTTACTATATTAGTGTTTCCCATAGTTTCATCGTGCTCCTTTCAAATTTCCAAATGGTTTTTCAAGGCAATTTGTTTATGCCAAAAGTCTTAGCCACCATTCTCAATAAAAAATCTATGGAAATATTTTAACCCAACAAAGCAAAAATATACAAAAAATCCGCATCTATATAAAAGATGCGGATATATAACATATTTATTTTACTGTTTCAACTTTTATAAGGTTTGTTGTTCCGCTCATGCCAAGCGGTACTCCTGCTGTTACAACAACAAGATCACCATGTTTGAGATACCCTTTTTTCAAAGAATACTTGATAGCCTGGTTAATAAGCTCATCGGTATTAGTCTGTTCCTCAATTACTCCCGGAAGAATACCCCAAGACATATTCATCTGATGACAGGTTGTTTCATCAGTAGTAAGCCCGATTATCGGACAGTTAGGACGATATTTTGAAAGCATTCTCGCAGTTGAACCGCCTTTTGTTACCGTTAAAATTGCAGCGGCATGCAAATCATGGGCTGTTGTAACTGTTGCATGGGAAATTGCTTCTGTAACATTAGCGCTTCTGTTGTTTTCACGCTTTTTAAATCTTCCGACATAATCAATATTATTTTCCGTAGTTTCTGCAATGAGCGCCATGGTTTTAACCGCTTCCATAGGAAACTCTCCTGCTGCGGTTTCACCCGAAAGCATTATAGCAGATGTACCGTCATATATTGCATTTGCAACATCGGTAATTTCAGCTCTAGTAGGACGTGGATTTGTAATCATTGACTCTAACATCTGAGTTGCTGTAATTACCTGTTTACCTGCATTATATGCCTTTTGTATCAGTTCTTTCTGGATTGCAGGTATTTTTTCAAATGGAATCTCAACACCCATATCTCCTCTTGCCACCATTATTCCGTCAGCAGCTTCAAGGATCTCATCAATATTCTCAACGCCCTCGGCATTTTCAATTTTAGCAATAATTCTCGGATTAAACCACCCAAGACTTTGAGTGAATTTTCTCAAATAGATAACATCTGCACCGGTTCCCACAAATGAAGCGGCAATAAAGTCAAATCCCATCTTTGCACCGAATTCCAAATCAGACATATCTGCGTCAGATATATAAGGCATAGAAAGCTTAACTCCGGGAACATTTATACCTTTATGGTCAGACAGCTTTCCTCCATGTATGACCTTACAGACGATATCAGTATCGCTCACTGACTTTACTACCATTTCAATTACACCGTCGTTGACAAGTATACGACAGCCTACAGATACATCTTTAGGGAGATGTGCAAAAGTAATTGACGCTATCTTCTCAGTTCCCTCAACGTCTTTTGTAGTCAAAGTAAACTCATCTCCGTCATTTATTATAACAGGCTTATGGTCTTTAAAATCACGAAGTCTTATTTCAGGGCCTTTTGTATCAAGGAGTGTTGCGACATTAAGCCCAAGCTCTTCTCTCAGGCGGCAAATTGTTTTAAAGCGCTGTTTATGAACATCATGATCTGAATGTGAAAAGTTGAATCTTGCCACATCCATTCCTGATTTCATTAATTCACGCATTACATTATCATCATCAGTTGAAGGTCCGATAGTACACACAATTTTAGTTTTTCTCATAAAAAGTCAGCTTCCCTTCTTGTTATTACAGATATTATTGTCAAAAATATTTTAAAAATTACAATAACAATTACCAATATTCTTTTTTATTATACTATACGTCTGATACCAAGTCAATAACGCTCAAATAAAATACAAAATTTTTTTCAAAACAAATACCTATTGATTTAAAAAAGCACAAAAAGCCATAAAAAATATTTTTTATAAAAATTTGAAAAAAGGCTTGCATTTTTGTTTTGAGTGTGATATAATAATTGATATTGTGAATTAAGTTTAGTAATTATGAAAAGGAGGTGCAACCTCATGGCAAAGTGTCAGATTTGCGGAAAGGGTGTAACTTTCGGAATTAAGGTTTCTCACTCACACAGAAGAACTAACAGAACATGGAAACCAAACGTTAAAAGAGTTAAAGCAATCGTTAACGGTTCACCATGTCATATTTACGCTTGTTCAAGATGCTTGCGTTCAGGCAAGGTTGAAAGAGCTTAATATTTATTCCAATGGTAAGATCGGCTTATTGCCGGTCTTTTTTATTTTATACAGAATTTATTAAAATTTAAAACTGTGCCGCACAAATATGGTATGTTGTCATAGGAAGATTCGGATCGCAGCTTTGCCGCATTCCGAAAAAACGAGAGGTAACCCTCTCATTTTCCCTTAAACATCAAGACCATAATGTACAGCACAGTTTTGTTACATAATCATTAAATGTCTTCTTGCTTTTTCAGACGGAGGTGCAAAAACAGATCCGCTGTCAAGATTTATATCTGTAGAATTCATACCACTGTTGAATCCATGATCAGACTTATTGATCATGTCATAATAAATTATTGCGTTTGAGATATTAATTCTCTCTTCAGCATATCCGGATTTCTCAGTTATATATGTCTCATCAACAACTCCGTCGTTAATTCTTAATTCTGATTGAATAAACGAATAAGGGCTTTCAGTTGCTTTAAATAAACTGTGAATGCTGTCGATAAAAAGAGGATTAGGTGTATCCTTAAACACCTGGTTGCAGGACACTTTAGTAGACAAGTTATTATATCCCTTCAGGTCAAAATATTTGTTTTTCTGACTGTCATAATAAATCGTGTCAGTTATAAAATTACCATTAGGGAAAATAACAATGTTTTCTTCATCCTTATCAAAAGAAAATATATCATGTCCCAAAGCAAAATTATTCTTGAATCCAAACATATTTCCTAATGTGGGCTGTACGTCATACATACCCATAACTTTTGTTATCTCTTTAGGTTTATATCCACCGTCCTTAGACCAGATAATAAAAGGCACTTTACGATTTATATTATAATAAAAATCATCTACGGGAACATATCCGGGATCATCTTCACTAAGTACAGTTTCAGTGAAAGGATTATAGTTATAGTAATATTCATATTCGGATTCTTTTATTTTTGCATCATGGTCACCGTAAATAACTACCACCGTATTATCAAGCAAGCCTTCTTTATCGAGATCAGCCATAAGCTGTCCAAGTGCTTCATCAGCATAGTGAACAGATTTAAAATAGCTGCCCAATTTTGTACCCTCAAGAAATGGTGCTGATACCTCTTCGTAAAGCCCCGTATCTTCATTATATTTCTTATACTTAAAATCAACTTCAAAGTCGCTAACTCGCTCAATATCTGTGAAAGGGGTATGGTTAGTAAGCATAAGCAAAGCCCCGTAAAAATTCTTATTCTTTTCAGATATCTCTTTGATTATAGGTACAGCCTGTTTAAAGAAGGATTTATCAGACAGTCCGAGACCTATTGTTTCATCAATATTAAAATCAGTTGTATAGTTAAAAAATTTTTTATAACCAAGAGCATTATGAAGATTCAATCTATTCCAATATGACCCATTGTTTCCGTGCATGCTGAAAGTATAATAGCCTTTGTCTCTTAACATACTTTGTATCGTAGTGTAGTCTCTGTCCCAATAATTTATAGCAACAGTACCGCTTGACGCAGGCATTAGAGAACTTGAAAAAGTGAATTCACTGTCAGAGCTTGTTCCAACGCTTTCCTGGGCATAAAAATTAGAAAAATATAATCCCTCACGTGCCAGTTTATTCAAATTAGGAGTAAGCTCCTCCCCGTTCATATATGTATCCAAAGTAAATTGCTGAATACTTTCTGCATGAATAGTTAAAATATTTTTTCCTTCAAATATACCGGAATAATCATTATCCTTTTTAGTTGGTTTTGTTTCTTCTTTTTTATCATAAAACTCTCTGAAAGCCTCTTCACTTTCCGAATACCCCATAAGCATATTAAGCTTGGCATTAATGCATGAAACGGAATCGCTTATTTGATATGTATAAAGTCCAAAAGTTCCGAGGACATATTCTCTGTTCCACTGTTTTTTTAATCGTGAATAATCTGTTCCGGTAAGCATTGTTGCAAAAACGCCGGCAATCAGCACGGCTATTGCAAATGTACTGAAAAAGTATTTTTTCCTTGCTTTCTGTTCAGCTATTACACTAAAATAATCCGGACGTTTTTTCTTAATATAAATATATACCCCAATAAGTGCAAGTATTGACCATACAAATATCAAATCCTTGGCTTCCATAATATTTTCTGTTACTGCATCCATAACGCCGCCTAACTGAGAAGCGGTTGAAATGAGAGAAACAGACATGAATGACTTATAATTTGTATAATATATTGAATTTCCGGCGCTTAGCACAGCAAATATAACTGTCCAAAACATAAAATAACCAAACTGTTTTTTTGATTTAAATAAATAGCCAAACATTCCGAAAATCAAAATTACAGCTATATCTGCCAAAAGAGGCTTTATTTGATTATAACTAAATCCAACTGTAAAAACCCTAAGCAAAAAGGAGTTAAACACAGATGACAAAACAAAAGTTAAAAATAAAATATTATTTTTAAAATATGAATTGGCTTTAGTTTTTATACCGCTAAAATTTATTTTCATTTTAATCTCCGTTCTAATAATTTTATATTTTTATTAACACTATTATTTTAATGCTATGCACATTAAAAGTCAAGCGCAAAAGACATTAATCTTTTTTGACCAAATATTATTTTACTTTCTTTAGGTATAAAAGTCAACACTATCGGAACATTTTTCAGATGATTTTCACATAAGACAATATTTTATATAACATATGAAACCCGTTATCTAATTAAGATAACGGGCATATTAAAATCTTTTGAATCCTTTATTTTACAATAAATTTTTAACGAGTTCTCCATTCCTCATAATCCGCCTCGTAATAATACCATCCATTCTCTGAAAGCGGCTCTAATTCTGTAAGAAACTCTATTACAGGCTTAGTTTCTCTATTGATAGAATAAGCGATTCCACGACATTCTTCACCAAAAAACCATTTTTCAAAGTATATTGTATTGCCATTTCTTTCAATCTTCTTATAGTTTCGTCTTTTTATGAGGCGATTAATTGCTTTTATCACTGCTTTATCTTCGATTTTTATATCGCCTGTGCTAACACCTATAAACATTTTGCCTTTCTCATAGTTAGATTTTGTAATATATATATTAGTATAATCACAATTTGCAAAATATTCTGTCACAAGAACAAGATCCTCTTTATCCCGTTCAAAATATTTTTCTGTATCGTTTTTATCGGGTGGCTTCAAGGAGTAAATCGCATTCCATATCACCCCTACAACTGAAGCAACAAAAACAATAGATAAAATAAATCCTATGTTATTTTTTAATATCTTTTTCATTTTAAGCACCTTTTTAATTTGTATAACAAATCAGATACGTATTATCCTTACATTTTGTTTTTGAATAACAATACTACAATCTCCGTCTAAAGCAAGATATCAGTATCTTTACTAAAAGCTACTGTACATATTTCATTTTGCTCATCAAAAAGACATAATTAGTAAATGTTTCTCTTTATCTTTACTTTTTCATATCCGAATCTTTCAAGGATTCAGATTATTTTAACAAAACGCAACAATTTCTTGATAAATAAAAATATTATATTGCTATTTCTTCTTACGTTTTGGTGGCTTAGGAACCCATTGTTCGTAGTGTGACCAAGGTGAACCTGGTTTCCAAGACAAAATTGATATTATTAAAGTCCAAACCAAATCAAATACCAAAACTGATTTTGTCATTATGCCAGTAAAATACTGCATAGACACAAAATTATACGCAAAAAATATAAATACAAGTAAAACTGGGTGAATAATAAGCACGGTATAGTACAACCAAATCATAAATTTGGGAATTTGATCTCTATATCTACTATATAAAAACCACTCTTTAAATGTTTGACCTTTTGCTCTTCGTCTTCGTTCATTTCTCCTTAAATGCACCTCTTTAACTCCATAAATGGTACTTCTAATAATAAAATAGAAAATAATCATTGTAAGTACACCGAGAATTAATTGTCTATCTATCTCCATTTAAATTCCTACCTTGTAATTCTTCATATGTGCTCTTCACTCCGTTTACGGTCTTTGTACCTCTCAACCGGCAGCGTTGTATTGTTTCCAAAGATTTTTAACTAAGAGGAGGTTTATTTCATGTTTTTAGCTATATTCCAACCCAGTCACTTTGAATGGGGTGAAATACTCAAATAAGTCATATAATAATTTTATTTTTATTTTACAATTTCCTGCAAATTATCCAACCAAACATCTTCATTTAAAGCTTTTGCTCTTTTTATGCAAGATTTAAAATAAATATCGAAAGTTTTGTCTTTTTCAAATTTTTTAAGTCTATCTAATATCCTTAGCGCCCCTGGCCAATTTAAATCTTGCACCCATTCCATTAGCTCAATTAAATAAGGAGCAAGTTCTTCATCAGTTCTATCAGCCAAAATTTCTGCACAATTATCCCAAACATTTTTATTGTGCTTTACATCACAAGGTTGCAAAAAGACATTTATGCTTTTAACTTCTCTTGCTAATTCTTTGCCTTTAGTTTGATCCACTATACTGTTATTCCAATCAAGTAAATCCATAATATAATCAATATTACACATTTTACTTACCTCCATCCCATTTCACAACAACAAATTTTACTGCGGCCGTCCAAATGGATCCTGATCCTGTATAAACCCAATCTTCCATAGTGTCTCCAATGGGATATACGCTAACATGTGTAGCTCCATCTTTAACAGCATAAACCACACCTGTAGAATTTATAGCACTAATTGTAGTCATCGAACAGCCTGGCGCAGGGGTAGTTGAAAAAGATAACCCTCTACCATCTTTCAAATCTTTTTCTTTAGACGTCAAATTTCCTGGATTAGTACCACCATATCTATAAATTACCGTTGATTCTGGAAGTGGATTTAATGTAATATCTTTCTCTTTGGTTTCAACCTTTGGAATTGAAACAGAAGGAGCAGGAGAAGTAATGGTTTCCCATGCTGCACTTCCTAAACAACATGCAGCAGCTATCCCTGCTACTGCTGCACCTGCAAGATCTGCTGGTCCAGGGACTGGACTATCCAATTGTGTAATGCCACCAGCTACAGCAAAGACACTTTTTGCTTTATTTAATTTTTTAACAAAATTATCCCAAAGTCTATCAAAAAACTCTCCATTTGGATCTTCAAAGTTAACCGGATTATTCCCACAATACGCAAACATATTGTTTCCAATAACACCTTGACCTGTTGAAGCATATCCGTCCGCATTAATAAATCTGCCAACCTGCGGGTCATAATAACAGCTCTTAAGATAATATAATCCCGTTTCAGAATCATAATAGTAACCACGGTAACGGATTGGATTGATGAAAGCAACATCGTTTTGATTAGTTATCTCCACACCGTTTGCGTTAACAACTTTGATTACATTGCCCCATGAATCATATATATATCTGGATTTAACCGTTCCTAAACCGTTATAAAATGCCTCAACGTCGCCTCTGCTGTTACATACGACATAATATAGATTATCTACTGTTCCATCAATATATCTGATTGCTGAAAGATTGCCATATGAATCGTAGAAATAATATATGTCCATATCTCCACGCTTTTCATATAATTTAAGTTATCATATATTAGAAACTGCTTTGTACCGCTATTCTTAATATTAAGAACCAAACCAAATTCGTTCAATTCTGCCATCTTTCTTTTGTATTGCAATACTACAATCTCCTCCTATAATATTTCCAGAGCCCTCATTATAAGATACTATCCATAACTCTAATTTTTCATCATAAAACACACCCACGGGTATATGATCTTGTCTATCTTCACTTTTTATCATATTATTGAAGATTGCCGTTGTAACTTCAACTGCTGTTTTAGCATCAGGAATTACATCATTTTCATATGATGGAAACTCGTTAAGATCATCCCAACCTAAATCATGATAACATCCGGGCATATTAATTACTTCAAGTTGTTGATTATCTTTTATATCTGATTTAGAGTCATTTATACTTTCAACATTTGAATTATAAACTTGTGCTTTATCAATACTGTAATTTTCCGTGTTATCACAAGATATGAATAAAAAGAAAATTAAGACCTCAACAAACAACAAAATAATTATTTTTTTCATATAATCACCTACTAATAAACGGGCCATTTCATGCTCCCACAACCCAAATCACACCCCTGAGCAATGTGAGCATCCCACGATTTTTGAAACTCTGCTACAAGTGACGTTCTCTGTGCCTCTGTTAATTCAATTGGATCTATAAGACCAAGAGATTGCCCTTCTTCTGTCAATACACTAAAGCGTTTCAATTCTCGGCTCGGGCCAACCACATATCCATCTATTTTATTTTTGCAAGCATACATTGCATCTGGACCTGAAAAGATATTAGAATACGGATCAGTATGAGCATAAGCTACTGGCGTCCCTTGTGCTGCTGAAATGTCTACTGTAACTTCATGTGGGGATCCTGCTTTAGGTTCAGTGTAATTATATGTGGTTTTACCGTCAACAGTATTAGAATAAATCACTGTTGAATATTCATGATAGATAAACATGCTTGAACTATATATCTGCTCCGAGAAAGCCTTGGCAGCAGCATCAGCAGATTTATAAGATTTAGATTTATCTGACTTGCACCCTGCAAAAGTCATCGTCAAACCAATTGCAAATGCACCTAATACAAGACCTAAAAATTCCCCCGTCGGATCACTATACATTACCGGATTATTCCCACAATACGCAAACATATTGTTTCCGAGAACGCCCTGACCTGTTGAAACATATCCGTCTGCATTAATAAATCTGCCAACCTCAGGGTCATAATAACGGCTCTTAAGATAATATAATCCCGTTTCAGAATCGTAATAGTAACCACGGTAACGTATCGGATTAATGAAAGCAACATCGTTTTGATTAGTTATCTCCACACCGTTTGCGTTAACAACTTTGATTACATTGCCCCATGAATCATATATATATCTGGATTTAACCGTTCCTAAACCGTTATAAAATGCCTCAACGTCGCCTCTGCTGTTACATACGACATAATATAGATTATCTACTGTTCCATCAATATATCTGATTGCTGAAAGATTGCCATATGAATCGTAGAAATAATATATGTCCATATCTCCACGCTTTTCATATACAAGCTGTCCGCCAACATATTCATATGTACTCTTTACTCCGTTTACAGTCTTTGAACCTCTCAAACCGTCAGCATCGTATGTATATGTTTTTGTTGCCAAAGATTTTAACTAAGAGGAGGTTTATTTTCCGTTTTTGTCCATATCACACCCCAGTCATTATGACTGGGGTGTTTATTAGCTGTTATTTACCTACTGGTAAAATAACAATTTTCTGCAATGATTCTAAAACGCTTAATAAATCTGTCATGTTTCCATGATAATATTCAAACCGCATTTTACTTAGCCACGGAAAGCAAAATACTTGTTTCCCGTGGCTGAATCCTATTGCAGCCATTGCTTTAAATCTCTCATTCCCAACGCCACTCAAAGGTCTTTCAAAACGTTCAGGATGTATATGGAACATATCACGAATATCTTCCGGTGTTTTCTTCATTCCATATTTTTTAATACCTTTTGAAACCAGTTTTCTCACCGTTTTTTTAGTGTTAAACAAAGGATATTGCTTGTCTAAATAACAGGAATATTTAGATAATTTGTTTAAATACCATATTTCATCGTTTACCAAAGCTTCATGAGGCAAAAACACTAATCCTTTTTCCAAGGAAGAAAAGTGTGGATACATAGAAATTAAATAGCTAACAGCCCAGTTACCTGAATCTATTTCTCCTACCAGTTTGTTTATACCCATAGAAAATTGATAAGTTATATCTTCTCGTAAACCATCTTGACAAGAATAGAAACATGATTTACAGTAAATATATCCATTATTTGTTAAATTAATATTTTTAATTTTCATACTTAAAAACACTCTTTCTAATGTTACTTAATGGCTATAATTGAAATTAACTCAAAAAATCATCCAACAATTTGAACATCCCAAACGGCTATGGGTCCAGGTCTGTTACTAACAACTGGTCCATACCAGTTTGCTATTGGATTACTTATTCCGTCATCTCGACTAAATGAAGCGTTAGTTTTAAATGATATAATTACCCCAAAGTGTGCTCCTGAATTCTCTATAGCATATTTGTTAGGCTTTTTTTGCCATCCATAAACATAGCCTCCTTCAAACGAACTACCTATCATAGTACCTGACATCTTAATACTTGCCGCATTTGCTGGTGTTGTTACATGGTAGTATGTATTTCCTGTCTTTGGTGGTGGATTTAATGTAATATCTTTCTCTTTGGTTTCAACCTTTGGAATTGAAACAGAAGGAGCAGGAGAAGTAATGGTTTCCCATGCTGCACTTCCTAAACAACATGCAGCAGCTATCCCTGCTACTGCTGCACCTGCAAGATCTGCTGGTCCAGGGACTGGACTATCCAATTGTGTAATGCCACCAGCTACAGCAAAGACACTTTTTGCTTTATTTAATTTTTTAACAAAATTATCCCAAAGTCTATCAAAAAACTCTCCATTTGGATCTTCAAAGTTAACCGGATTATTCCCACAATACGCAAACATATTGTTACCGAGAACGCCCTGTCCTGTTGAAGCATATCCGTCCGCATTAATAAATCTGCCAACCTGCGGGTCGTAATAACGGCTCTTTAGGTAATACAATCCCGTTTCAGAATCAAAATAGTGTGATGATATTAAGCTATCTTACACCCCAGTCGCTATGACTGGGGTGGAATGCTCAAAAATTAGAATAAAAAGTTTTTTACACCATTACCGTTTTTCCTATTTATAATTCAACTGTTGTCTTCAATAACAATTTCTTCACAAGCTATTCTTAGTTGATCTCCTGAAGAAAAAGTGATAAGAGTTTCAATATAGTTCCCTTGTTCAGTTAAAAAATCGCAGGAACTTTCAAACTCTAATTTTTTTCTCTTAAATAACTTTGGTATAATCACTCGGTCATCTTGTTCTACATACTCAAAATCTAATATATGAGCACAACGACCCCAGAAATCACA
Source organism: uncultured Ruminococcus sp. (assembly GCA_900539835.1). GTDB lineage: Bacteria > Bacillota > Clostridia > Oscillospirales > Ruminococcaceae > FB2012. The sequence continues at coordinate 38,484 of UQDR01000017.1, forward strand.
AGATGTCATTTCAAAACCAATTACATTTGTAAATTTGATTTCATATTTTTTATTTTGCATTTCATATTTTTCTATAATGAGTTTCATTCTTTTTCTCAGCCGACAAAATATCAGTTCGTGGAGAATATCATCATGTATATAAACCTCTTTAGTATCAATTATTCTACCGTTTAATTCATTTATTTTCATTTATTGACCCCCAAAATAGAACATATTCCATGGTTCTGGAACAGCCATACCAGGATAGTAGTGCATTCCATTATGCTTACCATCCCATTCAATTAAAAATGTATGGTAATGCTCTCCATACCTTAAGTCCTCATTCCATTCAAATATTTTATATCCATCAATAGGCGTTGTCCATACTATAATTCTACCATTTTTAGTACCTGGATACTCTGTTCTAATCAAACCATTAGGATTAAAATCGTATGGGTTCTTAGGAAAATATGCTTGATTTTTTGACAACGGAGCAGGCCACATGACCTCTTTTTCCTTAGTTTCGACATTTGGAATCGAAAAAGAAGGTAAGGAAGAAGCAAAGGCTTGACAAGCACCATATACGACAGCTCCTGCAGTTACTGATATCATACCTATGGCTGCAAACACGTCAAAATAAGGTGATGGGCCATCCAAATCAGCGATTTGACGACAATAAGAGTAAGCCTGTGACCAGGAATTCATCACATTTTTTATTGACTCACCTGCACTTTTGGCAAATTCCCAAATTTCATCAAAAAAGTGTCCACTTGAATCTGCTCTATTAACCGGATTATTCCCACAATACGCAAACATATTGTTTCCGAGAACGCCCTGTCCTGTTGAAATGTAACCGTCCACATTAATAAATCTGCCAACCTCAGGGTCATAATAACGGCTCTTAAGATAATATAATCCCGTTTCAGAATCGTAATAGTAACCACGGTAACGTATCGGATTAATGAAAGCAACATCGTTTTGATTAGTTATCTCCACACCGTTTGCGTTAACAACTTTGATTACATTGCCCCATGAATCATATATATATCTGGATTTAACCGTTCCTAAACCGTTATAAAATGCCTCAACGTCGCCTCTGCTGTTACATACGACATAATATAGATTATCTACTGTTCCATCAATATATCTGATTGCTGAAAGATTGCCATATGAATCGTAGAAATAATATATGTCCATATCTCCACGCTTTTCATATACAAGCTGTCCGCCAACATATTCATATGTACTCTTTACTCCGTTTACAGTCTTTGAACCTCTCAAACCGTCTGCGTCATATGTATATGTTATGTTATTGTCAGCGTTGCTCAGCGATTTAAGCTCTCTGCCGCCTGTCCAACTAAGAGTGCTGCCTCTATATTTAAGCGGATTTCCTATGGTATCATAGGTGATTGCTTCACCGTTATATGAAGTAAGCAAGTCCTTCCAGCCGCTGTCACCATACTGATAGCTTATAGTTTCAATAGGTTCAACACCACTTAAATCAGCAGCAGTTGTATATGGATAGATAACCTTGGAGGTTATATTTCCTCCCTTATCATAATTATACACCAAAGTTTGGTTTAAGTAAAGGTTATTTTCTCTTTTTAATTGATTTAGAGAATCATAAGTATAGGCAACCATATTTTTTCTGTTATCAATTACAGGACTATCTGCTGTTCCGCCTCTTGTTCCCTCTTGAAGCGTTGTGATGTTGCCTAAGCTATCATAAACATATCTGTAAGCTCTATCACCTATATATTCTGAACCAAGCTGTGTTGTACGGTATTTTGTTTCACCCGAAGCATTTCTTCCTGAAGACATATAATAGTAATAATTAATATTGACAGGTGTTTCAGTGCTGAGTACAGTTGATTTAAGTCTGTTAAGACTATCGTAAGAATAAGTGTGATTTCTTGTACTGCTTATATGATATTGACTCGGAAGATTATCCTTGCCATATTCATATTTTTGCGTAAATGCTCTGCCTCCTGCTATATTAGTGAAACGTGTTACATTGTTATTTACGTCATAGCCATACTCACTTGTATAAAGCAATGATGAATTATCCGAATTATATACATACTGCCTTGCAAGTCTGTCAATGGAATCATATTCATATGTATATTTTAATTTATTTATTAAGTCTGTGTGAGATATATTTCTTCCTGATGTTGTATAACCCCATTTGTATGCTGTTGTATTGTTTACTTTCTGACTGGATAATTGACCGAAAACATTGTATGCATATGATCTTGTGTTTCCGTTTCCATATGTAATGCTTTCAAGATCACCGTTATACGAACCATATTTATTTGTACTTAAAGTTCTGCTTCCAACCTTTGTTGAAACAGTTTTGCCGAAGGAATCATAAGTAAATCCATATTGAGTTGAATTATGATTGATCTTTGAGAGCCTGCCGTCAGTATATTCATAAGACGTTGTAATTCCACCTGAAGAAATAGATTGTACTGCATCATTTGCCGGACTGTATGTATAAGAAGTTTTATTTCCTTTTGGGTCCGTAACTGATTTAAGCGTACCCTTTTTAAGATCATAATCATATAAGGTTTCATTGTTGTGCTGATCACGTGTTATTTCAATGTATGCACCGGACTTTATACCTGTAGCAGTATCATTGTCAGTGTACTTAATAGAAGAACGAATAAATAAGTTTTCAGCATTATTAGTAATGTTAAGGGCATTTGCCTCGCCCTTGACATTGTATTCATATTTATACTTAACATTGTTTTGACTCTTCGCAACTGTCATGTTATGATTATCATCATATTCATAACTGTAATTATATCCTTTAGCGTCAGTAGCAGAAATCAAATCAGAATTGCTGTACTTCATGCTTGACTTATTTTCAGCATTCTGAGCTGAAGATATCACATTTCCATCTGAATCATAAGTAAAGCTTGATGTCGGTTCTTCCGTAAGCTGAATTCCATCAAAGAAAACGCTGTTTGCCTGTGCATAATATCGTAAAAAAACAGTTATTGAAACAGGAGTTTTTGTAGTTGAAGTACCATCTGAAAGATTAAATGGAATAGCTGTATATTGCCATGAAGAAACTGTGGTATTAAAATATGCAGGTGATTTATAAACAGTTGTGCCGTCACTGTAATTTACCCTGGCTATAAGTTCAAACTTTCTTGCACTGTTCTGATCATTCGCAGAAACAGAGTTACCCTTTGCCCATCCACTGAGAATATAAGTAGATTTTTCCGTTCCCTTGACATTAACAGTTTGATAAATCTGTTTGCTTTTAGTAGGATTACCCGTGAACTTAAGTAAATTCGTTCCGTATAATCCGCTTGATGCCTGAACTCCATCAGTTGATTCAGTACCTGTGCCCATAATCCAGTTAGTAGGAGCACTTGAGGAATTAACTTCAAAGCTGCTGTTTTCTATCAGATTATAGCTGTTTACCACACTTGAATTATCCACCTGAATGCCGTCAAAGTATGCTTCACCGGTTGCATTTTTAAGTGAAAGGTCAGCTCTCAGATAATTGAAATCACTTGGAAGTGTAACTGTTGCCGAGATTCTTTGCCAGCCGCCGTTAACTGCTGTAGGGGTGGTTCCAGTAACAAAATCTGAATATACAGTACTCGATCCGCTGTCGCTGTCAATATAAAACGCTACACAAGCGCCTCCTTTTCCACCTGCTGACTGAACATCTGTAGTTTTGACATATGCGGAAAGAGTATATGTAGCTCCTGATTTTACATAAGGAGATTTATAGTCCTGATATATTCTTGCACCTGCTCCTCCTGTTGTTTTGGTTACTTTGAATTTATAAGAACCTTTCCCAAACAATGAACTGCTGATTACACGAGAATGGCTTCCGGTAACTGTTCCGCCCCAATCAGCATACTTCCATCCGTCTTCGTTATTTTCAAAACTGGTGTTTTTAGCAAAGTTAACGCAAACCTTACCGAATGAACCTGCATTTGATATCCTGTTTAATTGTTTTATGTTGCTTGCAGAACTGTTAGCTTCAGCCGCTGTGTATGTGTAAGCATTTGAATTCAAATATCCGTTTCCGTTCTTTGAAAATGTTAGCTTAGTTCTGCCATAATTATCAAATTGATATGTTGTCTTAACATCATCATCAGTATTTATAATTCCGTCTACACCGGAAGTAGTAATAACAGTTTCATTGTAATTTGTTCTGCTGAATTTTACTGTTTGTCCTGTTTTATTGTCATTAAAATTTTTCTCCGTAACCTGAGAAACTCTTTTGCCCGTTTTTAAAGAGCTATAATTAAAAGTTAAACCGCAGCCGTCACTTCCGTATGCCGTTTTAAGTGCATTGTCACCGTCATAAGTATATGTACTTTTTGTTGCGTCCGGATAAGTTACTGTGCCAAGGCTTGGAGAAGATGAAGTATATGTATATGTAATGTTTCTTCCTGCGGGATCCGTAATTTTTCTTAAATAATGATATTCACTATCACTTGTAAGAGTTATTACATGTCCTGAACCATCAGTTACTTTAGTGATCGTTTCATTATCCGATGCATAGGAAATAACCATACTTTGACTGTTGTTGTCTACAGATTTGGTAAGATTACCTTTTGAATTAAAGTACATTTTATTTCCGTCATCATCTGAAATGGTATATCCTGAATCTGTTTTAGTTATTTTTAATCCAAGACCATCCTCATCAATACATTCACTACTTGACTTTTGATAAAAGTAATGTTTTGTTCCATCTCCGTCTTCATAAACATATGGGAATTTATCAATATTAGTAGTTCGTACTGTTTGCTGAATATTAAGCTTCCATCCTCTTCCTACATAAGGCTTTACATCTTTATATAGCTGATTTGCCATATAACCGTTATATACTCGTTCAATAGTTACTGGCATAAGCAATCCTGATGTAGCAGTATCAGAACTGGTGAATACAAGATTTCCTGAATAATCATTTACATTTGCTGTTCCTGCAATTCCGGCAGAAGCGCTTGTATAGCTCCAGTAATTTTCCAATCCCTTGTTGTTACGATATACAATCGTCATAATTGGATAACCGGATGTCTGTATATTATCTTCAGTATAATAATTTGCATAAATACATGACTCTGCCATGTCTGAAACACCTTCTACGGCAGATTTCAGCATGATTCCATTATTGACTGCGGTTCCTTCATACCAGCTTTTAACTGCCTTAGTTATATTCCAGTCCTTTTGAACGCCTGTTGATGCTTCAGATTTTTTGGCAGACGTGTAATCAAGCGCATAATTATTTAATAATGCGGGCTGATTGTTCCATGTTACATTGTTTTTCTCCCAGCTATCATTAACAATATAAGCATTAATTGCAGCATCCGGAGTAGTAGATGCATAATAATAAACACCTATTTGTCCCAAAGAAAGCGTTGCGTCAACAATCATATCTCCCTTATCTATGCTTGGAAGATCAAATTTTATTAAACCTCTCATCTTACCTGCACTTGCAGAATCTTTACCAACAGTCATACGAGTTTCAATTCCATGATTTACATTAGGATTACCTGAAGTAATATACGCTGAGGTAATATTTTGTCTGCGTTGTTTTGTACTTACCTGAGGGTCAATAACAATAGGAAATTCTCTTTCCTCAGCATTTACCCATTTAGAGTCAGCCGTAATTGTAAAAGTATATTTATTTTCCTTTTGCTCCAAGCTGTAAGTGACAGAGTCCGAACTGATTCCCTTTGCGTCATACATATAAGGTGCAGGAATTACAAATATTATTTCATTAGTATTCTTATCACATGCCTCTATTTGATTATCTTTAAGATTCAAAACAAGATTATTAGCTTTAAGTTCAAAAGAATACGAATAATCATCCTGCTTTTCTTTAACAATAATATTTTCCTTAAGACCACTGCCGCTGAAAACATATTGAAGATCAGTGTTAGGGGATATATTTTCGTATTTAACAGACTGCGAAGAATTAATTATGCTCTGTTCAATTAATGAATCACATTTTCCCTTTCCCTGAACTAACACATTCTTTAATGAATATGTGTTAGACTTATTTTTATTAGCCCACGAAAGCTTATATTTTCCCTTTTTAAGAGATACAAGCTGTCCTGAATTTGCATTCTTAGCAAATTTAACTTGAAAATCTCCGTTACCTGAAATATATCCATTTACATCAAAGCTTTCTGATGCTTCTTCATATTTCAGTGTGGTATCAATATCAACAAATTCTCCATTGTTTTCATAATGAATCGGTTCTGAATATACAACCGCCTTAATGCTTTTATCGCTCATGAGAAAACGCTTCTCATTATCTGTTCTATATTCAGTAAGCTCCTCTATAGGATATGTTTCTGTTTCCTCTTGATCAAGCATTGAAATATCCCCAGCAGCTTGCGTGTTAATTGAAGATTTAATTTCTTCATTCTCGGCAAAAACAGTTACCGCTGAATCAGTGATCACTAATGACATTGCTATCAAAGCACTTAAAATTCTCTTTTTTAATTGTTTCATATATTATTCCCCCTCAATATTATTATTTTGTTTTTAATGCTTACTTACTGTTTCATTTAAATCACCATACCTTTCAAAACATAAACCTCCTCAAATACTAAAATCAATTTGCTCTATTTTTAATGCAATAAAATAGATTAATATGTCGAAATTTGTATGAATACACAAAACGTATTACACAATTTTGGTTAAAATGAGAAGTTAAAATGCACATAAATTTATTTATTTCCCATTAATAAAAATAAAATAAAAAAGCTTCAGAAAATGTATCTGAAGCCTCTTTTTTTAAAGTCACTTATATTCTAACTAATTAGCTTTTAGAAGATTTGTTTTTTGATTTTAATATTTTCGGTTTATAAATATAAAAAACTATACTATAAATTTTGCTTTCTCACCAGCTTACTGCAACACTTCTGTTGTAAATCTGCATGCACATTTAATTATTGACACTTTAATTTATTTTTGGTATGATTAAATAAACTTATTAAGGGAGAAAGTAATATGTATATTTGCCCTGTCTGTAAAAAGAAACTTAAAAAGAAAGCCTCAAGCTATTCATGTAAAAACAATCATTGTTTTGACATATCTTCAAAGGGTTATGTCAATTTACTTACCACAAAGGGCAGAAATCCCAAAACTGCGGGAGATAATCCTCTTATGGTTAAAGCGAGAAGTGAATTTCTCAATAAAAACTATTACCTACCGCTTGCAGAAAAAATATCTGATATAATAAAAGGACTTGTCAAGGGTATCAGCAAACCTGTTATTATAGACAGCGGATGCGGTGAGGGTTATTATACTGCTATTTATGCACAGAATATTTCATCAGCAGAAATTTACGGAATTGATATTTCTAAATCCGCTGCGTCACACTGCGTTTCTTTATGCAAAGAAAAAAATATATCAAACACAGAATTTGCAGTAGCTTCTTCATTTGAACTTCCCTTTAGTGAACTTACAGCAGATTTAATTGTTTCCACCTTTGCCCCGGTTTCAAATGATGAATATGCAAGAGTTTTAAAAAAAGGAAGATATCTTGTAATAGTATCACCTGCGCCTAAGCATCTTTTCGGATTAAAACAGGTTTTATATGAAACGCCTTATGAAAACAAACCTAACTCATATGGCTTAAAAAAATTTGCACTTGAAAAACAATATACTGTTGATTTTAATATACAGTTAGATAACAATGACGATATCATGAATTTATTTAAAATGACCCCATATTACTATAAGACTTCGGAAAGCTCGGTAAGCAAGCTGAAAAATCTGCAAAATCTTGATACTCCATGTGAGTTTTTCATAGATATATACAGAAAGAAATAGACAGGAAAGGACTTTATTATGGATAGATTATTTTGTAAAGGATATACCTGGGGATGGTGCTCTAAAAGCGGAGACTATCAGAAAAAGGCAGCAGAACGCTCAATGAAACGTCTTGCTTCTAACGGACTTGACTGGATATGCATTACGGTTAATGTATTTCAGGAAGCATTTTATTCCACGAGAATATTTCCGCTTTTTGGATTTACACAGACTGATGAAGATGTTATACATGCAATTAAAATGGCTAAAAATATGGGGCTTAAGGTTTGCCTCAAACCGGTCGTAAATTGTTTAGATAAAAACTGGCGGGCAAGAATAAGCTTTCCTCCGGATAATCAGACATATTGGAACAAATGGTTTGAATCTTATACCCATTACATGATACACTATGCTAAAATAGCCGAGAGGACAGAGTGTGAAATGCTCTGCACCGGATGTGAAATGGAAGGTATGGATAAACAAACCGAGCGATGCAAAAAGCTGATAAAAACAGTTCGCAAAAATTATCATGGACTCATAATGCACAATGTAAACCATGGAGATGAAATGAAGTTCCCATGGCTTACCGATGTAGATATTGTAGGCATTTCTGCATATTACAGCGTTTCAACTCCCGATGACAGAAGCCTTGAATATATGAAAAAAGCTTGGCTTTCAAAAATTGATGTTCTTGAAAAAACACATTTATATTACAACAAACCTGTAATGTTTGCTGAAATTGGTGTAAGAAATGAACGTGGCTGTACCATGCACCCATATGATTTTATACATCGTCCTGAAGTTCCTTTAGATGAAGACGAGCAGGCAGATTTTTACGAATCCGCTATGTGGGCGACCTGGGATAAACCGTGGTTTGCAGGGTACTTCTGGTGGGATTGGAAAGCAATTTTGCCGCCTGAGGAAAAAGCTCACGAAAACCGTGATTTCACTATTTATGGCAAAAAAGCTGAAAAAGTACTTAAAAAATGGTATAGCTCAAAATAATAAATTATTAAATAGAAAAAGAAGATAAACAATTTATTTGTCGTTTATCTTCTTTTATTTATGATTACTTTATCATCTGTAATATTCTTGTTCTCCGTCATTATAAACAAGTCGGCTAGTATCATCCTCTGAACTATCATTATCATCTGTTTTTGATGAATAGTCCTTTTCCTCAGTAATCAACTGCTCATTTAAAATACGTTTTCCGTTGTCATCAATCACATTCAAATCTTTTGCTGACTGAATAATTCCGTTTGCAATTGCCTGAGCATAGCTATCTATATTTTCATCAAACAGCTTATTATCCGTTTCATCTGTCAAAAATCCCATTTCAAGCAAACAGCTCGGCATCTTTGTTTCAGCATTAACATAATAATTATCATTAGGCAGTCCTACATATCCATATTGAACTCCCCTGTCATCTGCAATATTGGTTTCATCAAGGGCTTTCATAATATCCTGTGCGAGAGTCGTATCCTTTTCCGGCTCTTTATTATGTACCCAAACTTCAATTCCCGAAATATCGCCGTCATAGCTGTTTCTATGCAGTGACACAAATAAATCGGAAGATGTTCTGTTTGCCAGCTGACATCTCTCTTCCAACGACAAAAAGGTATCATCCTCACGGGTCATGACAACCACTGCACCGGCTTCTTCAAGGAAATCCCTGACTTTAAGCCCAATAGCCAAATTATCATCTTTCTCAAGCCTTGAACCGTCAAGGCTTGTAGTACCCACATCATAATCTCCATGCCCTGGATCAATACATACCTTAAACTGAAGTTTAGCTTCGTTCGTACTTTTTTCTTTTTCCAAATTATTTTTGTCAGCTTGAGAAGCAGCTGCGGCAGTAACATTTTCATCATCTTTAAAATGATTTACAATTCCTTTTATAGCCTGAACAATACCAAAAACAATTAAAATAAAAATAAATAATGCTATAAAAATTCTATTCCAATAAATCTTTACCTTCTTATTTGATTTTTTTACAGGGGGACGTCCATATATTTTTGTAAATTCCTCATTTGACATACTCATTATTTTAAAACTCCAAACACTTGTTTTAATTTTATTGATAAAAGATAATTAATTATAACACGTAACTCAGAAATTTTCAAGTCATGGTTCAGCTAAACGACACATCAAGATATGATTCTTTATTTTATCATATAAAATGACCTTGTGTTATCCATAGCGAATTTTAAAAATATTGTGCAAAACTCTTGAAATTCTGAAATTAATGTGATATACTATATTAGTAATGTATTTTTAGATTGAGTTGTTTCAGAAATGTTCCTCATCAATCCGAGATATAGGTGTGCGGGTCCTGTGCAATGAAACGCTGTGAACCATGTCAGGCGGGGAACCGAGCAGCATTAAGCAGTCTGTTTCGTGTGACACAGTTTCGCCTGCATGCCTATATGTCGGATTGATTTTTTATTACTTAATATAAGGAGGTTAAATATGTATCAGGCTTTATACCGAAAGTGGCGCCCTATGTCTTTTGAAGATGTAGTATCACAGCCTCATATTACCTCTACCTTAAAGAATCAGATCCTGAATGATAAAACGGCTCATGCCTACTTATTTACCGGTTCGAGAGGAACAGGAAAAACCACTTGTGCAAGAATTTTTGCCAAGGCTATTAATTGCCGTAATCCTAAAAATGGTGAACCTTGTCTTGAATGCGATATTTGCAAAAACGCTGACAGCGGTTCATTAGCAGACATTATTGAAATTGATGCCGCTTCAAATGCAAAAGTTGACGATATACGGGAACTGCGAGAAGGAGTAGTTTTTACACCTGAGCTTTGCAAATATAAGGTTTATATTATTGACGAGGTTCATATGCTTTCAACAGGTGCATTTAATGCGCTGCTGAAAACTATGGAAGAGCCTCCTCCGCACGTAAAATTTATACTTGCCACAACTGAAGTTCACAAAGTTCCTGCTACCATAGTTTCGAGATGCCAGCACTTTGACTTCAGAAGAATTCGCTCAGAAGACATTGTTGCAAGGCTTATGTATATTGCTTCAAAGGAAGGATTTTTACTTCAGGAAGATGCTGCAGCTTTGATTGCAAGACTTTCAGACGGCGGAATGAGAGATGCTCTTTCCCTTCTTGATCAATGCGTCGCTTATGATAACAGAATCACTATTGATACTGTATCGGCTGCCGCAGGAATTGCAGGACGTGATTATCTTTTTGATATGCTTGACAAAATCAGCATAAAGGACACGTCAGGAGCAATCGCAATAATTGATAAGCTTTATGGAATGTCCAAAGACCTGAAAGTGCTTTGTTCTGAGCTTTTAAGTCAGATGAGAAACGTAATGCTTGTTAAGACTGTTGATAACAGCACTGATTTAATTACGTGTCTTCCCGAAGAATTCAAAAGACTATCTGCTTTGGCAAGTTCAATGGATCTTGACAGAATACTGGACATCATATCCATTCTTCAGCAATGCAATGAAAGGTTCGCAAGAAGCACTAATAAGAGAATTGAGCTTGAGATGTGCATTATAAGACTCTGCACTTCAAATGATAATAAGTATCGGCCTGCAAAAAATGCATCATCCGCAGGCAGCGGTGAAATTAATGCTCTTATCAACCGAATCACTCAGCTTGAAGCTGCTTTAAAAAACGGCGGACATGCTAATTGCAGTTCAAAGGAAACAGAAAAACGAAATATCAAAAAAAGAGAACCGACACAAGAGCTTACAAAGCTTGACCCTAATACATTCACGCCTTTAAAAGAATGGCAGGAAATCTTGGAAAGAATAAATACTGAGGCTCCTGCAATCGGAGCATTTTTACAGAACTCAATGGCGAGCATTGAAGGTAATGTTTTCAAAGTTGTAGTCAGCAGTGATTTTTTCATGAAGAAGTTTAAATCTTCTGATGACAAAGCTATTTTAAAGCGTGTTGTAAATAACTATTATGGAAAGGACTTTGATTTCAAGCTATACTCTTCAAAAACCGTTGATATAGAAGAAAAAGAAAATCCTATTAACGAGCTTTTGAAGCGTGCTAAAGACGCTGAAATTGAAGTTGAAATAAAAAAGTAACTAAGGAGATTTTATTATGAAAGCAAGATTACCTCAGGGCATGGGAAAAGGCCCTTCTAACAACATGAATCAGGTACTTAAACAGGCACAGAAAATGCAGGATGATATTACTGCATTACAAGCTGATTTGGAAGAAAGAGAATTTTCTGCATCAGTTGGCGGCGGAGCGGTTGAAATTACAATCAACGGCAAAAGAAATGTACTTAAGCTTGACATAAAGCCTGAAGTCGTTGATCCTGATGATGTTGAAATGCTTCAGGATTTGATTATGAGTGCATTTAACGAAGCAGTTCGTATTCTTAATGAAACAAGCGACGCTGAAATGCAGAAGCTCACCGGCGGTGTTTCATTCCCGGGACTTTTCTGATATGGCTGATTCAAATGCACTTCCGCTTGTTCTTCTTGCAGAGCAATTTGCAAAACTTCCGGGAATCGGTATGAAATCTGCTCAGAAACTTGCTTATCACGTTATGTCCATGACAGATACTGAAGCACAGGCATTTGCAGACGCAGTTATTCATGCACATAAAACTGTTCATACCTGCAAAATGTGTCAGAACCTAACTGACAAAGAGCTTTGTCCGATTTGTGCTAACGAAGGCAGAGATCACTCTTTGATTTGCGTTGTTGAAACACCCAAAGATATCACAGCCTTTGAGCGCACAAAGGAATACAACGGAGTTTATCATGTTCTGCATGGACTTATCTCCCCTATTGACGGAGTTACACCTGACAAGCTGAAAATTAAAGAACTTCTTGCAAGAATTCAGCAAGGCGGAATCAGTGAAGTTATTATGGCAACAAACCCAACAGTCGAGGGCGAAGCAACGGCTATGTATATTTCAAAGCTTTTAAAGCCGTTGGATATTAAAGTTACAAGATTAGCATTCGGACTGCCTATTGGCGGTTCTCTGGAATATGCCGATGAGATAACACTTTTCAAAGCTTTGGAAAACAGAAATGAAATATAAAAGGGACTGGTTCCAGTCCCTTTTTTTATTGTGAAACGAAAACCCCCAGTTTTACTGGGGGTTCAAAAGAGCTTAAAGCTATGAGTAGAAAAAATAGGCCTCCGA
>UQDR01000018.1 GCA_900539835.1 uncultured Ruminococcus sp.
CGAACACAGTAGTTAAGCTCATCTTCGCCAACAATACTCGGCGGGCAACCGCCCGGTAAGATAGGTAGTCGCCGACATTTTTGCACCATTAGCTCAGATGGTAGAGCAACTGACTCTTAATCAGTGGGTCCTGGGTTCGAGTCCCCGATGGTGCACCAAATTGGCCCGTTGGTCAAGCGGTTAAGACTCCGGCCTCTCACGCCGGCATCACGAGTTCGATTCTCGTACGGGTCACCAAAATGGTGCTTTGTGCCTTGACCAATGGGTATAAAGTTTTATGTCTCAAGCATTTTATTTTATGCTTGATTCTTTTTCTATTTTGGGCCATTAGCTCAGTTGGTTAGAGCAACCGGCTCATAACCGGTTGGTCCGGGGTTCGAGTCCCTGATGGCCCACCAAAATTTTATAGGGGTATAGCTCAGCTGGTAGAGCAGCGGTCTCCAAAACCGCGTGCCGAGGGTTCGATCCCTTCTGCCCCTGCCACACGAAAGTCTCCGAAATCCTTTATTTATGTGGTTTCGGGGATTTTTCTTTTATGCTCAAATCCAATATCTAAAACTTACTATAGGCTATATTATAGCACTTAGGTTGACTTTTGGATACTTCATTTATGATATTGATGTTGCGAAGTTTACAACGCTCGTATTAGGTATAATGTATTTCTTGCCGACTTTCAGAGTTTTTATAATATCGTCCTGCAACATCTTGTAGGCTGTGTTTCTTCCAATGTGAAGCATTGACTGTAAATCGTCTATCGTTATGACATCGGGATAGTCTTTGAAAATATTATTGCTGTTATACTCTATATTAGTTCACCTCTTTCAAAAAAATTTTAAGGTATTGAAACGCCGACGGTTATGGGATTTTCTGTAGTTTTTTCGCTGTATTTTGATTTATATGCCGTTGTCTTTCAACAGCTCATTATTAAAATTGAAAAATGTTGACAACTTAATTTTCAAATGAATTTTTAGCTGTAGCAAAAAAACACAGTATCTATCGGCTTTTTAGTTTATTCATCATAACTACTAAACGATGATTGCGATAAATTGTTCAAACAAGTAAAATGTTCTTTTGACTCTTTAGATAACATCTCTGCAAACCGAACATCAAATATCAACCGCTTGTTATTCAATAATGCTTCTTCTTTGTCAACTTTTTCGAGATATTCAGCAATATAAATATTAAGCAGATTAACAACATTTTCAAAATTATCCGTCATAAAATTCTTTTCAACTTTAATCATTAAGTCATCATTAAATACACCTGTTATAATCTTAAAAATATCGTCGCTCTCTACTCCGATGTAAAAAGGATTATCATACACCACTGTAAAGCAATACGGCTCAACAATACGAGATATTTTATCATTCTTTACACTATTCAAACTGCCTTTAACAAGTGCAATATTGTATTTCCTATGATTGTGAAAATCACTGTCCAAATGCTCTATAGACAAGCCGTTAATTTTCTTGTACGCCTTTAATGCTTTTATCTTTTCTATGTAATTATCAACTGTTAAGTCAATGTCGTAATAGGCTAAATATGCTAAGTCCGCCGCAAAGAAACCGCCGTCGTTTTTTGTTCTACAGTACAATCTATTACCTGTACCCCATTGTAGAGCAACACACTTGTTTAATATCTCAGTTATAATAGGCATAGGGCTGAAAAAATCCTTGAATGTGTCTTTATTTGAAATAGCCAAAATACAGTCATCTGTTTCATCAGTAAGTACAGAAGTACCACCTAAATACAAATTTTCTGCTCTGCAATTTTCAATATAATTATCTTTCCGCACTCGGTGACAAACATTATTTTCAAACACGATATTATCTGTATCTAAATCGTGATAAAGACAATACATAAATGCGGCAAATGACATTATCTTTTTATTTCCCTTATACATATTCAAATTGCCGTAGTACCTTCTACAAAGATTTACTCCGATGCTTATCGTATCCATAACCACTTTAAGCAAATATTTTCTGTGATTAAACACCGCACAATAGCCCATTGATAACTGCTGAACTCCATAACACCGTTTGCGACAATGATAACCCTCAAAAAATCGCAATCCGTTTATACAAGCAATTTCTATATCAAACTTTTTAATATTATCTTTAATTACTATCTACCTCTTTCTATATGTTCGTTCGCTCAAACAGCCTACTCAAAATCGCCTTAACATTTTTTCTTTTGGATAAAATTCATATGCTCATATAGTCTGTTCTTGCTCACTTTAAGCTATATATACAAGACTAAAGATTGTTTTTCTTTTAAGCCCCGTCTGTAATACATTGTCGCACAATGCTTTTTTAAAATTTTTACTACCACTAAGGTAGTAAACGTGTCGTAAAGTTCTTTTATTCTTCATTTTCTGTCTTCAAGTAGGTACTCATAAAGCACATCAGCACATTTGCCACATAGGACTATTCTCAAATCTTCGCCTTCGTATTTACTGCCGTAATTGCACATCAAATGTAATTCCGATAAAACCCAATCAAAATTTCCACATCTTTCACATTTTTCGTTAATAAAACCTTTGTTTCGTTCCATCATAGTATCACCACCTTTCCTTTCGCTGTATTATTGCTTGTATAAGTTGTATACCTCGTGAATGTTGATTTATATTAAAAAATAAAAGCGGATATGCACATATAAGCATAGCAATAACTACGCTTATAACGATGCACACCCGCTGACAGCAAGGTTATGATATACTCTCGAAACACGGAGCATATGGAAAATCAAATGCACTTATTTGTCACCAATATTATACCATAAAGGGTAACCCTGTAAAACCAACCTTAAATCTCGGTATTGTATATTTTGACGAATTGTCGCACAACCAATTACTGCTTGTTCGCAGTAAAAGTGGCGTAATCACGCTGAAAATTTCTATGAATTGTACAATTAAAATGTGTACTCAATCAAAATAAGCGTTTGGCTCTATCGGACATCATACTGTATTGTTCCTGTGTAATCACCCGCTCTGTAACCTCCGCTCATAACGGAAACGGTAAATGTTCCATAAAATGTGTCTGTTGGATTGTCACCACCTCAAATAGAACCAAAGGAGGCTTTTGCTTTGAAAAATATATTCGTATAATAGATTGGTTATCTAATAATATTTTCTATTTTCTATTGCAATAATTAAAAATCTATTGTATAATAATTCTTGTAAATCTGCATAAAAATTTATACGGAGGTTTTAAAATGAGTTTTGAAACAAACAAGAAAAAAGTAATTGATGATTATGAGGCGCTTATTGCGAAAAAGAATGCCGTTTCACCAAGCTATAACGGTATTTATGACAGATATGTAAATCCTGTTCTTACCGCTGACCATGCGCCTGTAATTTGGAAATATGATATGAACCCTGAAACAAATCCATATTTTATGGAGCGTTTGGGTATTAACGCAGTGCTAAATTCAGGTGCAATTTATATGGACGGCAAGTATTATCTGGTTGCAAGAGTTGAGGGTAATGACCGTAAATCATTTTTTGCAGTTGCTGAAAGTGAAAGCCCTGTGGACGGTTTTCGTTTCTGGGATTTCCCTGTACAGCTTCCTGATACCGAGCCTGAAGAAACCAATGTATATGATATGCGTTTAACGCAGCATGAGGACGGTTGGATTTATGGTGTATTCTGTTCTGAAAGTAAGGATAAAACAAGCAATGATCTTTCTGCGGCTACTGCACAGGCTGGTATTGTGAGAACTAAGGATTTAAAAGCTTGGGAGCGTTTGCCTAACCTTATATCAAAATCGCCACAGCAGAGAAACGTTGTTCTTCACCCTGAATTTGTTGACGGAAAATATGCTTTCTATACACGTCCTCAGGATGACTTTATTGACACAGGTTCAGGCGGCGGAGTTTGCTTTGGACTATGCGAGGATATTACAAACCCTGTTATTTGCACTGACGAGGTAGTTATTTCTCCAAGACAGTATCATACTATCACTGAGGTGAAAAACGGCGCAGGAGCTGTTCCTATTAAAACACCAAAGGGTTGGATTCATATTGCACATGGTGTTAGAAATACAGCGGCGGGGTTAAGATATGTTATTTATGTATTTGCGACAGATCTTAATGACCCAAGCAAGCTTATTGCTTCACCGTCAGGATTGTTCATTGCACCTCACGGAGCAGAGCGTGTGGGCGACGTTTCAAACGTATGCTTTACAAATGGTGCAATCGTTCGTGAAAACGGAGATGTATATATTTACTATGCATCATCTGACACAAGACTTCATGTTGCTTCAACAACAATAGACAAGCTTATGGATTATACATTTAATACACCGTCAGATCCACTGCGTTCTGTTGACTGTGTAAAACAGAGATGTGAATTGATTTCTAAGAATTTAGAATATTTGAATAAGTAAGAAAAATCAAGCTGCTGTGATAGTTCATAGCAGCTTTTATTTTAGATATATAACGATTTCACTTGTTTTTATAACAAGCTGAGTTTATTTATTGATAAAATACAACCCGACCATACAAATCAATATTCCCATGGCTTTTGTTAAGGTGGTTGCTTCATGATAAAACAGACAGCCGATAATTATAAGACAAATTGCAAGAATTGAACTGTATACAAGCTGGCCTGTGCTAATGTTCCAGCCTGATTTATACATAAAAATAGAACCGGCTTCAAGACCCACAACTGCAACGCCAAGAACATAGCTACTCCAGTTGAGGTTTTGATATTCATGCAGAATATTTCCGCCTCTGTTGATCGCAAAATACATTAGTACCAAATGTTATCATGCCTAAAATATAAACTGTCAGCGATGCAAAGGGACTTATTTCCTTAAGGGTGGCTTTTGAACAAATATTATAGACGACATTTGAAAGTACAATAACTGCAATAGACCAATACATTATGAATTATTCCGTTCTTAAATATAAGAAAAACCGGCAGTAAGAAAAGTCTTACTGCCGGTAGGTGCTCACCCGTTATTAATTATTACATAAAAATTTAAAAACGCAAGTTTTTGTTTATTTACAGTCTTTTCTTTTTCATCTGCCCCTTATTTCGAGGATATTTTTCAGGGGTGGAAGAAACTTTTTTTATGACAATAAGAGTACGGCCGTCGCCGTTGGGGAGAGAATAATCTTTTACTTGCTCAATTTCTCCTCCCAGAATCCTTACAGCATTTTCTGCATCTTTTAATTCTTCGTTTCCGTTTGAACCTTTGAGGGAAATGAATTTTCCTCCGACTTTTACAAAAGGCAGACAATATTCGCAAAGCTCTGACAGATTAGCCACTGCTCTCGCACAGGCAATGTCATATTTTTCTCTGTAATCAGAGTTCCGCCCTAATTCTTCCGCACGTCCGTGAATACATTGTGCATTCAGATCAAGGTTGTCTGATATCTCCTGCAAAAACTTTATACGCTTATTCAAGCTGTCAAGAAGTGTGATATTTAAATCATTGCGAAAGATTTTTAATGGACAGGACGGGAATCCTGCACCTGTACCCACATCAATTACTGATGAATCTTTTTTGATTTCCGTTAAAGTGAATGGATAAACACTATCATAAAAATGCTTTAATGCAATTCCCTTAGGATCAGTGATTGCAGTAAGGTTTATTTTTTCGTTCCATTTAACAAGGAGTTTACTGTAATCATACAGCTTATCATACTGTTCTTTGGTGACAGTCATGCCGCCTTGTGAAAACAGCTTTTCTAAATCTATTTGGTTTATAAGCATAAAATTCCTCGCTATGCGCCGATTATTTTTGTTCCCTCATTGTCGATTCTGAATTCATGAACCTGCCAGCCATTCAGTCCCGCATTGTCAAGGGAAAATTTCATTTTGCCTGCAAAGTAAGTGTTGTTTTCATCGACTATTGCCATTATTGTAGGACCTGCACCGCTTATATATGAACCGTAAGCGCCATGAGTATAAGCAATGTCAAATACATCCTTGCAGTGAGGTATAAGCTCCATTCGATATGGTTGGTGAAGTCTATCGTCAACGGCAGTTTTCAGGTTTTCAAATTTTCCTGTAAGTAGGGAAGCGGAGAACAATGCCGCTCTTGAAAGATTATAAACTGCGTCCTTATGTGCAATTTCCTTTGGAAGACAAGCTCTTGCCTGTTCGGTTTTAAGCTCAAAGTCAGGAATAATTGCAACGAATTTCAGCTTAGTGAAAACCTCCTGCTTGACCCAATGTACTTTTCTTCCGTCAAAAACAGCAGTAACAATTCCGCCTAAAAGAGCAGGGGCGGTGTTGTCGGGGTGGCCTTCGATCTGTGCAGAAAGGTCGACCAAATCGTCCTTTGTGAGAGGATCTCCGAGCATTTTATTTGCACCCACAAGTCCTGCAATAATGCAGGCTGAGGACGAGCCTAAGCCTCTTGCCATAGGTATGCTGTTGGTTTGCCTTAGCTTTAGTCCCTCCAGCTTTTTACCGCATACATTGAACAGGTCTTTGGCGGATATATATATTAAATTCTTTTCGTCTGTGGGAATATCCAAGCCGTCAGATGATGCAATATCAATTTTATCGCTCTCTTCCATTTCCACATAGTTATAAAATGTGAGAGCCAGTCCTAAAGCGTCAAAACCTGCCCCAAGGTTAGCGCTTGTGGCAGGTATTTGTATCTTAAACATAGAATTGTTCCTTTCGGAGATTAGAGAAGACGAATCTTGCTTGCAATTTCACATGAGTGAGAAAGAATAGTAAGATTAGCGTCAATATCCTCTTCAATCATATTTGGAGTTATAAATGCAATTTCGTTATCAGGTCTGCCGTTTCTTTCAATATACATAAGCTTTCCGAACATACCTGAAATAGCTGATTTAAGCTCTTCAGCATCGTCAGCCTTTATGCGGACATACATTGAAGCTTCAGTTTTCTTATAATTGACAACATAGCTCTTGTCCTCACAGTCATCCCATGACATTGCAAGAACTCTGTTATGATGCTTGAGGCAGTCGATAATATCGCCTACCACTGCTGAAGCTGTTGGAAGCTTTCCTGCGCCCTGTCCATAAAAAAGAACATCTCCTACGCCGTCGCCGGTAACTGAAATGGCATTATAAACATCGTCAACTGATGAAAGAAGATTGCCCTTTGAAACAAGCCGAGGACATACGATAGCTGTAACGTGCTCATTATCCACAGGTTTAACAGAGCCTATGAGCTTAATTGCATAGCCTGCATTTTCAGCATATTCAACATCATCCAATGTAATATTTGAAATACCTGAGCAGTGCACCATATCTGGATAAATCTGTTTTCCGAAAGCTAAAGAACCGAGAATACAAATCTTTCTGCAAGCGTCATGTCCTTCAACGTCAGCAGTAGGGTCTTTTTCTGCATAGCCCAATTCCTGTGCCATTTTAAGTGCAGAAGCAAAATCCATTTGCTCTCTTATCATCTTAGTAAGAATAAAGTTTGTAGTACCATTAAGAATACCGCTGATCTGTTCGATTTCGTTACCTGCAAGGCATTTATTAAGAGGTCTGATAATAGGAATACCTCCGCCAACGCTTGCTTCAAACAAATAGTTGCAGTTATTTTCTCTTGCAATTTTCAATAGTTCTGCGCCATGTGTTGCTACAAGCTCTTTATTTGAAGTAACTACGCTCTTGCCCTTTGAAAGAAGCTGTTTGGTGTAGTCATAAGCGAATGTAGCACCTCCGACAACCTCTGCAACGACCTCAACTTCTTCATCATTAAGAATAATATTAAAGTCTTTAATCATCTTATCAGCATAAGGGCTGTCAGGGAAATCTCTCAAATCAAGAATATATTTGATTGAACAATCCTTTCCAACCTTTTTGCAAATAGACTCACGGTTTTTTTCAAACAATTCCACAGTACCGGAGCCTACTACTCCATATCCGATAACAGCAATTTTACTCATAAAAATAACCTTTCCTTTCTTTCGACCTTTATTTATATAATAAGTAAGCTTTAATTATTCACCTGAAATTATTTTAACATCAACAACCCCGTCAAGCTTTAGAAGTTCTCGCTTTAAAGTTACAGTGTTTTGTATCTCATGGTCGAATCTGACTGAGATAGTAACTGCCGCAGCAGAATCAATGGGAATATTCTGGTTTATAGTCAGAATGTTTGTGTTCAGCTCATAAAGCCTTGAAATTATTGATGAAAGAACACCCTTTTCATCTCTTAAAAGACAATAAATAGAAACAATGTTGTTTGTAAATTGTTCTTCATAATTGAAAACGGAATCCTTATATTTATAATATGCGCTTCGTGAAATTCCAACAGTTCTGCAAGCCTCAGCAGAAGTAGAAACCTCACCTCTTGCTTTTAGTTGTTTGGCAGAAAGAACCTTTGAAATTATGTCAGGCAAAACATCTGAACTTACAATTACCAATTTACCTTCTTTTCCTGCCAATTCAGTCCACCTCCAACGCACAAGTGTATTTAAACCAAATACAAATATAACATATTTTCTGCTAAAAGTCAAGGATATTTGCCCAATACACATTACAAAAATAAGCAATTACTGACTGAAATAATGTTAATTTTGCCTAAACATAATACACCATCTGAATTTTATTTATCTTTTAATTGTATAGTTATAACTTTTGTCGTATCATTTTCTACGATTGAATATTCTTCGGTTGATATATTTGCTCCTATCTCATTGACTATGCTTTCAAGAATTTCAAAAAAGCCTGAGTTGTTATCAGACTTATTGAACAGTTCATTGATTACAGATTGATATTTATCATCTGATTCACATCTGAAACGAATATATTTTTCTGAATTCAATAAGCAATTTCTCACAGTCTTTTCAATCATAGGTTTACTGTCAATGTTATTAAAAAGATATAGTCTTTGTTTTATAAAAAAGTTTTCTTTAGTCTCATCTGAGTTGGGATAGTCCATATATTTGTTTGATATGGACCTGTGGTCGCTTTTTATCATATCATCGTTTACATTAAAATAATCATATCTTACATAGTCATCGCCAAAAAGGTTTTTAGGATCGTCCCAAGTAACATCAATATGATACCAACAGCCGTTAAGCATTATCATATTCCACATATGAGATTCAACTTTATTTTTTTTGTTTGTTGCTTCTCCCATTATGTTTATACAGGGTATTCCTGCCTTTTCACAAAGCATCGCAAACGCTTTTGAATATCCTTCGCAAACCGCCTTGCCGTCAATCAAACAGCCGTAAGCAGAATAAATGTTTTTACCATTTGGATCATAGCTACAGTTTTTTACTATATAATCATGAAGAAATTTAATTTTATCATAATCTGAAAGAGAAGATACTTTTCCACATATTTGTGTTATTTTTTTATTTAGTACATCAAGCTCAGCTTTGCCTGTTTCCTTGCTTCTGCTGTAGTTCATTTCAAGACCGGTAACAAATCCGTTTTCGTCAGTATATAATCCATAGTTTCCTGAAAGATGATGTATTTCTGAGCAGACCGAAGTTAAAAATGTGAGAAAATCGCCGATGTCATCAGCTTTTATTATACCGCCTTTAATGTCTATTTCCTTTTGATATGCCATTATTCCGGAGTATATTTCACTGAAAACCGTTAGCTCTTTTTTATTTAGAGATGAAGTATAATAATTTATAATCTCAGAGATGCTGTTTTCGTCATGAAGTTCAGTGCTGTTGTCAGTCACCCCTGATATAGAATCGTCAGAAATATATATTGAGGAAGTGCTTTCGTGTGTTCTGATAATATCTGAGTTGTCATTTATATTTGTTCCACTGAGCATACAGCCGCTGCAGCATATTAATGCTGCGGCGGCCGTTAATAAACACATTAATTTATTTTTGAATATCATTATATCTCCCTTAGTGCAATATTTTATTTGTTTTCTGTTATAGTTTCTTGCTTCTTTATTACTGCACGAAGCTTTTCAATTCGTTTATCTTTTGTTTTTATTACAGAAAATTCAATGTTATCCCATGATACCTTAGGAGTCTGACCGTCGTCTGGAATATATCCTAAAAGGTCGGTTACAAATCCTCCGATTGTATCATAATCTGCGTCGTCCGGAAGCCTTTTTCCCAATATTTCAATTACTTCTTCAGGGTCGGCGCTTCCTAAAATATCAAAGGTATTTGGTGTGATTTCCTGAATTTCTTCATCTTCATCGTCATACTCATCCTGAATATTACCTACGATTGATTCAAGAATATCTTCCATAGTTACGATTCCTGCCGTTCCACCATATTCATCAACCACAACGGCAATATGATTTTTTTGCGATGTAAAATATTCAAATAATTCGCCGCAGCTATTGCTTTCGGGAACATATTTTATTTCTCTCAGGAAATCCTTTAGTTCCATTTTTTCAGCATTTTCAGATAAAGCAAGCTTTAAAAGGTCCTTTGCAAAAATAACACCGCAGATATTGTCAATATTATCTTCAAATACAGGAATTCTTGAGAACCCTTCATTAATAGCAAGCTCAACGGCATATTTTACAGGTGAGTTTATTTCTACAGCAATCACATCAGTACGATGAGTCATTACGTCGCCTATTTCCAAGTCGTCAAACTCAAAAATATTGCTGATCATCTCAGCCTGTGACTCTTCAATCCCGCCCGTTTCATTAACAGCGTCAACCATCATAAGAATTTCTTCTTCGGTTACTGAATCATGTTCATTTTTAGTTCTTACTCCGAAAATCTTTAAAAATATGGTCGTAATTCCTGATGCCACTATTTCCAAAGGAAGGAATATCGCCAGAAAAGCTCTGTAAATTCCGCTTGCATTCAAAATAAATCTATCGCTTATTTTTCCTCCGGAGCAAAGCCTTTTAGGCACATTCATACCTAAAACTGTTATCACCATAGCAAGTATGAAAATTATGATAAAAAAGGTGATCAGGCTTATTCCGATGTTACCTCGGCTTGGGTTATCGGTAAAGTGAAAAACATTCAAAAGCTTTGTTCTCAGCGGACTGAAAAAATAAGCAGTAGCGCTTGCGGACAGTATAATTATCATAATAGCCCTTGAAACAAGGTTCGTCATAACCAGCCTGTTGGGCTTCTCCATTAGCTTTTTTAAATGTTTTCCGTGTTTAGTCTGTTCTGACAGCTTTTTTAGCTTGGAATCATTTATTTCTATAATTGCATTTTCACATATTGTAAAGAAAAACATTAAAATTATTATTACTGAGCAAATAACAAAGCCTTGCCACAATCGCCCGGCATCGTCCATAAATCATCGTCCTTTTTAAGTAAATTTAAGAGAAAATATTATTTCTCATATTAAGTTTACACCATACAACTTAGTATGTCAATAGCTATTAAGTAAAAGAAAAAAGCAGACATATCGTGCCTGCTTTTAAGCATATTCAATTACAAAACTTATTCATCGCCCCATGGGTCAGGTTTAACAACGTCAGTAAGAGGCTGAGTTGTACCTGTCGGAACCACTACTTCTCCGCCGCTAGCAGTAATTACATCGTCTGCTGCGAATCCATAAAACTCCATGGAAGGCTTCTTGTATTCTATCTTCATTTTTATCTCCTCCCTTTTTATTAACTCTTTGCCTGTGATGTTGTAATTCCTGCAGTACCCTCTGAGAATACAACCTGATATTCTCCGTTTGCATCTTTGTAAATCAAGAATGATCTTGCATATCTGCTGACACCATTTTTCATGCCAGTTAAGGACATAAGAATCTGGTCGTTTGCTTTAGAAAGCAACTGATCTTCTCTTGCTGTTGATATATCTGTCTTTACAGGAAGATTTGTCAGTGTTCTTTCTGATATTTTCACATCCGACAAATCTGCGATATTTGATTTTGAAGGAGTAAAGATAATTCCGGCAGATACGAATTCTGCATTGTCAGGGATATAAAATGCACAGTCAAATGTGATTTTGTGATAGTTAGTGTCTGTTGTTTCAAAACCAAATTCTTGTACTTCATTGTTAATGAAGGCTACAGGGGTTAATTCAGCTTCTTCGTTTTTAAATACAGCTTCAAAGTCTGCGTCACACCATGTGCTGAAGAATATTGTTCTGTCATATGAATAAACCATTCCGTTTAATGTCCAGTATTGGAAAGAACCGTATTCATTTGAATCCGGAGCTGAAAGCTTTACCAGTTCATAATTAGCAAACTTATAGGAGCTTTTCTGATCAAGCTCAAAACTGTAATCCAAATCCTCGGCGTCTTTCATTAAATATACGCTTCCGTTTGTTACTGTAAGATTATAGGGATCATCCGGAATTTCATAAATGGCTTTGAAAGTAACTTTTGAGCCTGCTGCATACTGCATTTCTTCCAGCTTGTTGCAGACCTCATCAATGTCATTCCCTCTTATTTCACATTTTACGCTTCCGTCATCATTAAGCTCCTGCCAGCCTAAAAACTTATAGCCCTGTACATTAAGAAACCTTGGTGCTTTTGGATTAAAATATTGAATTGCTTTAACTTTTGAAATGCCTTTGTTTGCAACCTTTGCAACTGAAACTCTTGAGAATTCATTGGTAAGCAGATCATTTCCAAAATCGTCAGTATAATGGAATTCACACTTTAAGCTTAAATCAATATCAGAAGAGTCCTCATTTGAGATTTCACTGCTTGAATCAGTTTCAGATGAAGCAACTGATGAATCATCCTGTAATGGTTCTAATGTTTCAATTGAAAAATAGCTGAAAAAATGTCCTTCTGAATTAGTATAAATGCTGTCTGCAATAACTCCGCCTTCATAATTTCCGCCTAAGAGCTTAACATGAGCATTTGGTGCGGCAATGTGTCCTGCTAACCATTCTAACTCAATATTGCTTTGTGCGTCAGGAAAGTTCCAAATTAGAGTCATTCCTCTTAAATTCATTTGCCCGCCGTTTTCACATGAGATAATGTTTTTAAAAGAATTGTTATTGCTTAATTCCTGTCCGTTAATGCAAATGCGTTTCTTATAACTTCCGGGATTGCTGTAGCCAAATGTAATTTTAATATCCCTATCATCTACATCGGTAATTGAAACGCTATAGCTTCCTTTAGCCAATTGCTCATTACCATCAACTCCGATGAAATCAATGGCGTCAATTTTCTCATAAATTGAATAAGGGATGTTATAGCTGCTGTGCTTTGATAAATCAAGTTCTACTTTGCTGAGCTCCCATGAGTTTTCAGCCATTTTACAGTCGTCAATCGATACAGTATAAGAGCTTTCGGCAATTTTATTACATTGAGACTGTATTTTCTCAAAGACTTCATTAAAATTAATAAAATCTGATTTTTGAGTGAGGTTTGAAAGATTAATATCCGATTCCGCAGTTGAATAATAGCATTCTGTGTTTCTATATTGCTCAAGATCTCCTGCCAGCCAGCCCCCTTGTGCAAATGTTCCGGCATTTAAGATATGCCCGATATATGAAGGTGAAACATTTACATCACCAAAGGAGTCAATTCTTGCTGAACCTCCGATTGCAACGCCGCCTACTGTATGACAATATATATCTGCGTTACCTCTTGCAAATATCTGATAGTTTGTAAGCGTGTTTTCAATGATATTTTCCTGCGTATACAATTCCGGATTGTATGCTCCAAATGCTGTAACTGCATTTGTGAA
Source organism: uncultured Ruminococcus sp. (assembly GCA_900539835.1). Classification (GTDB taxonomy): domain Bacteria; phylum Bacillota; class Clostridia; order Oscillospirales; family Ruminococcaceae; genus FB2012. The sequence continues at coordinate 13,557 of UQDR01000018.1, forward strand.
TAATAAAGTAAAACTCAAAACTGCTCCGATTAATTTTCTCTGCATAATGTTGTCAAGACCCTTTCTTCAATATAATTAACCTTTATAAACAGGTTTTAAACGTTTATATAGCTCAGGACAAAAAATAAGTTCAAATTGGATTATCATTCACAGCTAAGTGAGTTTAACACAATACACGTTCTTTAGTAATGGGTATTGTGTTCACTGCTTTTTATATCTCTTTCTTGCAGCTTGATATTCCAAAACACTTGAACTAAGCTAAAGATATGTTGTTAATGCGAAATACTTTTAACACAAAAACTATTATGGCTTAATTTACCTTAGGAGTTAACCTGTAGCTTCAACAAACTTAACAAACAGTTAAGTGTCTTTTGTATATAATTGCTAGAAGCCATATAAAATACATTTTTACATGTTGCTGTATTATAAGGTGTTTTAAAGATAATTATATAATTATAACCACAATAATAGTATAGCGGATTTTCCGCTAAAAGTCAATAAAAAATACATTATCATATATAATAAACTTAATAAATAAAAAAGAATATTTTTGTAAAATATGACTAATAAGGGGCAGTATATGTATATTAGAATAAGAAATCTAAGAGAGGATGCAGATATGACCCAAACTCAAATTGCAAAGGTGTTAAATTGCAGTCAGCGTGTTTATAGTAATTATGAGCGTGGAGATTTGGATATTCCAACTGAAATTCTTATAAAGCTTGCAAACTTTCATGATGTTTCTGTTGACTATATTTTAAACAGAACTGACAACAGAGCAACGAATAAATAAAACAGCGGTGTATAATATATCTGCATCGCTGTTTTTACGTTTTATAAGCAATAAAAAAGCTGCCCGATAGGACAGCTTTTAATTAATTATAATTTGTACAGTCTGAATTAAATGAGAATTCATCCTCACCTAATCAAACTTTCCATAGAAAGGTCAAGTATTATGCAAGCTCAGCAAAGTACTTGATTGTTCTAACCATCTGGCTTGTATATGAGTTCTCGTTGTCATACCATGAAACAACCTGAACTTCATAGAGATCGTCAGCAATCTTAGCAACCATTGTCTGTGTTGCATCAAAAAGTGAACCGTATCTCATGCCGATAACGTCAGAAGAAACGATAGGATCAGTATTGTAACCAAATGACTCAGAAGCAGCAGCCTTCATAGCAGCGTTGATTCCGTCAACTGTAACGTCACTGCCCTTAACAACAGCTGTAAGAATTGTTGTTGAACCTGTTGGAACAGGAACTCTCTGTGCAGAACCGATAAGCTTTCCGTTTAACTCAGGAATTACAAGACCAATAGCCTTAGCAGCGCCTGTTGAGTTAGGAACGATGTTAGCAGCACCGGCTCTTGCTCTTCTCATATCGCCTTTTCTGTGAGGACCGTCAAGAATCATCTGGTCGCCAGTATAAGCGTGGATTGTTGACATGATACCGCTCTGAATAGGAGCATAATCATTAAGAGCCTTAGCCATAGGAGCCAAGCAGTTTGTTGTACATGAAGCAGCTGAAATGATGTTATCATTTGCTGTAAGTGTATTTTCGTTTACTGAGAATACGATAGTAGGAAGATCGTTACCAGCAGGAGCTGAAATAACTACTTTCTTAGCACCGGCATCAATGTGAGCCTGTGCCTTAGCCTTTGAGCAGTAGAAACCTGTGCACTCAAGAACTACATCAACACCGATTTCTCCCCAAGGAAGCTCAGCTGCATTAGCCATAGCATAAATTTTTAAAGTCTTGCCGTCAACAGTGATTGTGCCGGCTTCATCATCAGCTTCAACTGTATGAAGATTTTCACCGATCTTACCACAATAACCACCCTGAGCTGTATCATACTTAAGAAGATCAGCAAGCATTGAAGGCTTTGTCAAATCGTTGATAGCAACAACATCATAACCTTCAGCGCCGAACATCTGTCTGAATGCAAGACGTCCAATACGTCCAAAACCATTAATTGCGACTTTTACTGCCATAATTAATTTACCTCCTAAAAAAATTCTACTCATATTATACAACATAAATTTTTAATTTGCAAGACCTTTTTATAATTATTGTTATATTTTCTGAAACAATCCTGCATTATAATAAAAATATTGTAAATTATTCTGCATAATTATAATACCCTGAATTTGCGATTTTAAACAAGGGATAATTAAAAATATTATATTAAAATGCTGAATAACTAAAATATATTGATTATTTTTATTTCTTTTGCCTTTGCAAAACGAATAGCCTGAGCGGTGGAGCTGTTTTGCCTTTGGGGATCAAAACAGCATAGACAATAATCTGAGAAGCTTATAAGGCGTCTGTTTTGTTTCCTTATACAGCCATCCCAGTAATATCTGGAGGTGTATTCAACGCTGTCCGCTGATGTCATGATCATATTGTATTTGTCCTTGTGATAACGTTTATATCCGCATTCGTGGGGTCCGTTTATGCTTAAATAAGGCAGAATTATGTGAAGCTTTATTTCAGGATATGTAACTCTTAGGTTTAAAACAACCATGCTGCACAGCATATTAAATCCTGTCACACCTCCTGCATAAAATTCGGTGACACCTTGTTTTATTAAATCTTCGACAGCTTCTGTAACTTTAATTTTTGATTCCAGCGAATAGGGCAGTTTATGATGCCCGGCAAAACAGCAGCCTTTCTTCATATTTCTATTCTCCCAGCTATTTTAATCTGATATTTTGTTTAATTATATACTATTCAACAGTATATGTCAATAGACATATACTGTCTAAACGGATATAATTGTACTGTTTATGATGTACAATTATATATGGTGGTGATAGATATGGAATTTGAGAAGATATTTGCTCAAAGGCTTTCGGCATTGAGAACGGCTAAAAAAGTTTCAGCAAGAGATATGAGCTTATCTCTCGGTCAAAGTGAAGGATATATAAATAACATTGAGAATGAAAACAATTTTCCGTCAATGACATCTTTCTTTTATATCTGTGAGTATTTAGGTGTGACTGCAAAGGAGTTTTTTGATTATGATGTTGAAAATCCTGTTTTATCCAATGAGCTGATACAGGAAATTCATAGATTAGATTATGTTGAAACCAATCATGTGTTGGAAATTATCAAGGATATTAATAAAAATAAGAAAAAGAGAAATGCAGGTATCTGAAATTGATACCTGCATTTTGTTTGTTAGGGTATATTAAAAAGAACGTCGCCGGATACTGCGTTAACTGTAATATATCCTCTTGGATGTAAATCTGCGTCTATATATTTATTTTCTAAATCAATGGCAAAACACCAAACTGGATTGCAAACTACTGTGATGCTTCCATCAAGTGCATCATATGGTGAAATATTTTCATTAGAATTTAATCACTAAAATCAAGTAATTAACATTACCAAACAATTATACTTACCAGTTTCTGATTTCAAAAGAACATCTGTTTTTTATTTTAGTTCTAATTCTCCCATCACCCCGGAAAGAAAACTTCAATTTCACCCGTAACACAGTCTACAGTTACATAATTGAAGGAATAATATACGTCCTTATCTTCTTTATTATCAGATATAAAGTACCATTTAGGGGTACATTTTGTTGTCTTGCTTCCGTCAAAACCATCCTCTGTTGTTGCATCTAAAATTGTCCCTCTCGGTTCATACCATAGCTTCACATCATCAAATTCCATGCTCACATTTGATGCAAGCTCTTCCTCAAGAATATCACATGCACCCTTGAAAGAAATCATATTTTTAATTGGCTCAGACTTAACGGGAGTATAACCATTACAACCAATAAACAAATGAACATTCATTTTTGAGTCATACAAAAATCGAACGTTTAGGCTCATTGTCATCAGTGCATTATCACCTTCAAATATGTTCCCATTAGAATAAATGGGAGATATACACTGAAGACCTACACCTTTATAGGTAGGCTGCATGCTAATTTCATAATATTTTTCGTCATTATAATTCATTATAAATAAATCCATAGGATTATTTATAATATCTTCTCCAATAACACTGTAAATTTGTTTACACATTTTAAAAGATTTATCTATTATCTCTTGATATTGTTCATTAAGTTTATCGATTTTCATTCTATATAAAGATTCAATTTTACTAATATTCATTAAATCTAAATCTATATTTTCTACAGCATAAATTGAGCAAAAGTAAGGCTCTGAAAACTGACTAATGCTGACTTTTTCTTTATCATTTTCAATGGAACACCTAAAATCTTGAATCATTTTTACTGAACCATTTTTTACATTAAAAACTTCAGCAAGTTGTGAAGCCTTTTCTTTTAACCAATTTGTATCCTTATCAGCATTAACATACTTTAATTCAAGATCATAAACACCCTCAGGCTGGTTTATGATAACTGATGATTTATCTGGCAATTTGAATTTTGAATATTCTGTTTTAAAAGCTTCATCAAAGTCATCAAGAATATGTTCAACTGGCACTTTATCGTTTAAATTCAAATCGGTATTATAATTATTTCCTTGTATGCTATCGGGTGTCTGAGCACAGGAAGATAATAGACAACTTACAATTAACAAAATAATTACTGCTCTTTTCATAAAAATTCACCTTTCAATAGTAAAAAAGCTCCTCAATTATCTTTTGGGTTTTATAATTGAGGAGCTTATGATTAATTATCGCTTGACATTTTTAAGCTCAAGCCTTAACTTCCTGAAACCCAACCGCTTGCAGAACTTCCTATTCCGGCAGATGAAGGAGACAGTTTTACAGTTATAGTTATTGGCTTTCCATATTCAATTTGATAATTGCTGTAATCCTTAGGATAAGCTCCCGCTTTTGCGATTTTAGAAGAACTTCCTACAAAGTTTCCGTTTACATATGTTGTATATGTTATTCCAGCACCACTGGATACCTTGTCCAAGTTAACAGTCGTTGTAATCCAACCATCCTTATGTGATGTACCAGCCTGACACTTCTTGGTATTTACATTTGCATAATTTGTTATGTAGAGTGAATAGGTATTGTCTAAAGCACTCACTCCCATAGATGAAATAGAAGCCATCATCATTACTGCCGCACTCATTGCAGCGATTCTTTTAATCATTTTTGTCATAATAAAAACTCCTCTACTTATTTTTTTAATCTGTTTTGCTTTACCTTATCAAAATTTAATTCTGCATTGGAATCGCCTCTCTCATTTTACATTTTTTGTTCCTTTATTATATTAAATCAACATTTTACTAATTTTGTGCAATAGTTTATAATAATTATTTATTTTTGTATACTATTACAGTTTATTCTAATTTAATTTGTGCATTTTGTCTTTCACGTTCTATTCTCTTCTCCTGCCTAATCTGATCTTTGATCATAATTCTAATATTATCCGTTTTTAGCTTGTTATCATAGATAGTATACTTACCGCAGGGACACCCAAGAACCCTGCAGCCTTTTTCTTCCCCCTCTGCCATTGCTTCATTAAGTTCATCTGCCCTGCCTATCAATTCCTTTCCGTGCACCTCAGGTCGATATACGTCGTATCTTTTGCGCTTTACCATTAAAATCATTCCTTTTCTGTTGAATTATGTATTTTAAACACACTCATTATCATAACATTCAAATGCATATAAATCATAATACTTAATGGAATAATTTTAATTATTAACAAGAAAAAGCCACAAAAATAAATAATAAAAAAGAGCTGTCTAAAACAGCTCTTTTATGTTTTGTTTATAATAAATCAGTTTACTGAAAACTGAGAATTATACAGATTGGTATAAAATCCGTTCTTTTTCATTAATTCATCATGTGTTCCCTGCTCAATAATTTTTCCGGCATTCATAACCAATATACAATCTGCATTTCTTATAGTAGAAAGGCGATGCGCAATTATAAAGCTTGTTCGTCCCTCCATCATTTTATTAAAGGTACGCTGAATTAAAATCTCTGTTCTGGTATCTATTGACGAGGTCGCTTCGTCAAGTATTAGCATAGGTGGCAGTGACAGCATAACCCTTGCTATGCACAATAACTGTTTCTGACCCTGAGACAGCGTACCGCCTTCTTCAGAAATAATTGTATCATATCCTTGCGGCAAGCGTTTTATAAATCCATGGCAATGAGCAGCTTTTGCTGCTGCAACAATTTCATCCGGTGACGCATCAGGCTTCCCATATGCAATGTTTTCAGCTATTGTGCCCGTTTTAAGCCAAGTTTCCTGAAGCACCATTCCATACATTGACCGCATTGAATCTCTTGTGCAATCCTTTATAGGTACGCCGCTGATAACAATATCTCCATTGTCAACATCATAAAAACGCATGAGAAGATTAATAAAAGTGGTTTTTCCGCACCCTGTCGGACCAACAATCGCAATTTTTTGTCCCGGCTTAACGTTTAGATTAAAATCCTCAATAAGCGAAGATTCAGGATCATATGAAAAATAAACACCATTTGCTTTCAATGTTCCGTCAACGTGTGTTAGCGTTACTGCCTCAGGCTTATCATCAGGTTCTGCCGGCTGGTCAATAATATCAAATACCCGTCTTGCGGAAGCAAAAGCACTTTGAAGCTCAGTAATTACTCCTGAAATTTCATTAAAAGGTTTTGTATATTGGTTTGCATAAGTCAAAAAGCAGTTAAGCTGACCGACAGTAAATCCGATAAACCCGCCGTTAATTACGGCAAGCGCACCGACAATAGCTACCGCTGAATAAACAAGCCCGTTTATAAATCTGGTACAAGGATTTGTAAGAGATGAAAAGAAAACTGCCTTGACCCCAACCTCCTGAAGATGAAGATTACTTTGCTCAAATCTTTTTTCAGCTTCATTTTCATAAGCAAAAGCCTTAACTACCTTTTGGTTACCTACCATTTCTTCTACAAGAGAGGTCATGTCGCCTCTCGCTTCCGACTGCATTTTAAACAGCTTAAAAGTATTTTTAGCAATAAACCTCGCAACAAACAGAGAAAGCGGAGTTATAATCACTACGATCAATGCAATCTTTACATTAATTGATATCATAAAACCAAGAGTTCCGAATATGGTCACAAGTCCGGTAAAAAGCTGTGTAAAGCCCATGAGCAAGCCGTCGGAAATCTGTTCAATATCAGTTATAATACGACTAATTATATCTCCGTGAGGATGTGCGTCTATATATTTTAAGGGGAGCTTCTGAAGCTTTGAAAAAGCGTCGCTTCGGATATCTCTTACTGCAAGATAAGAAATTTTATTGGTACACAAGGTCATCAGCCACTGAGAAATTCCCGTAATTGCAACTATAATACCTAGTTTTACAAGTATAGGAGCAATTCCGTCAAAGTCAACCTGTTTTTCAGCAATGATCTTATCTATTCCCTGTCCCATAAGTATAGGAGCATAAAGGGTAAGGACAACAGATACTACCGCTAATATAAGGGATATTGCAATCATCCATGAATAAGGTTTTATATATTTCAGCAGCGGCTTTACAGCTGAAGGCTGCTTTTGTTTAATATCAGACATTTCCCTCGCCCTCCTTCGCTGCACTTGCACCGTCATTATACATCTGAGAATGGCATATCTCCTGATAAACCTCACAGGATTCCAAAAGCTGTTCATGAGTACCGATTCCTGCAATTTCACCGTCGTCCATAATAATTATCTTATCGGCGTGACGAATAGAAGATACTCTCTGCGACGCAATAAAGACTGTCATTCCTGCTGTTTTTTCTCTGATTGCGTTTCTGAGCCGAGCTTCAGTTGCCAAATCAAGAGCCGAGGACGAGTCATCTAAAATCAAAATTTCCGGACTGCCTACCAAAGCCCTTGCAATAGTAAGCCTCTGCCGCTGTCCGCCCGAAAGGTTTTTTCCGCCCTGTAAAATCATATGATCAAGTGCTTCCGGCTTATCCATTACAAAATCCAAGGCCTGTGCAATTTTTAAAGCCTCGGTTATATTTTCATTTGATGCGTTCGCATCCCTCCACTGCATATTTTCCCTAACAGTCCCTTTAAAAAGCACAGCCTTTTGCGGTACGATTCCGATTTTTCTTCTTAACTGAACAAGAGGATAATCTGATATATTTCTGCCGTTAATGAGGATTTCACCTTTCTGAGCCTGATAAAATCTTGGAATAAGATTAATAAGAGTTGACTTACCTGAACCTGTACCACCGATAATTCCCACTGTTTCTCCTTTTTTTACGGTAAAATCAATATTTGAAAGAGCCGGCTCATCCGAACCGAAATATGAAAATGTAACATTGTTAAATTCCACAGAATTTTCATAATCCGAATCATCCATAGCCTCTGTATTTTTGTCAGTAATTGAAGGCATTACATCAAAAACTTCATTGATTCTGATTGCCGATGCCTGTGCCTTTGTTATTGACGTAACAAGCAGGGCAACCGCTAAAAGTGCAAGCAGTATCTGATTCATATAGCTTAAAAGTGCGATAACTTCGCCTTGAGTAATGCTTCCTGAATACACACTTATACCGCCTGCCCATATAATAGCAATGATTGCAGCATAAACAACTATATATGTTGCCGGATTCATAAGGGCAGATATTCGTCCTGCTGAAACTTGCAACTTTTTCAGTTCCTCTGCATTTTCACGAAAATCCTCTTCTTCGTTTTTCTGGCGAGAAAATGCACGAATCACTCTTGTGCCGATAAGATTCTCACTTGTCATCAGAGTGATTTTGTCCTGTCTTTTCTGTATTCTTTTAAACATCGGCACTGTTTTTATCATAATAAAATAAATTATTAATGCAAGTATAGGTGCAGAAATTAAAAAAATAAGAGTAAGCTTCACCGAAATTGTGAACGCCATTATAATTGAACCGATTACTATAAAGGGAGAACGCAAAAACAAACGAAGTATCATATTTACTCCCGTTTGAGCCTGATTTATATCGCTTGTAATTCTTGTTACAAGAGAAGAGCTTCCCAGCTTGTCAATTTCAGTATGCGAAAAAGTATTTATATGATGATATAAGTCACGTCTTAGCGCTGTTCCAAAGCCGAATGAAGCCTTTGCGGCAAAGTATTGTGCAGTCAAAGAACAAGCAAGCCCAAGTAAGCCCAGCAAAACCATAATTGCTCCCATTGAATAAATATAGCTTTTGTCATTATTATAAATGCCCACGTCAATTATTTTTGCAACTACAACAGGTACTGCAAGCTCAAAGCAAGCTTCTATCATCTTAAAAAGCGGACCGATTATACTTTCAATTTTATAATTTTTCAAATATTTAAACAGCTTGAACACAAAAAATAACCCCTTTTGCAAATGTCATTTAAATTATTATAACACAAAACCCAGCATATTAGCAACATTTGCATTGATTTTTTATATAAATTGTGGTATACTACAATAATTCAATAATAAATAAATTATTCAGCTTATATCGGGAGGTTTTATGGAAGCAATACACAACATTGATTTCGGAATACTGGATTTTCTTCAAACGCTTCACAATGACGTTCTGAATTTTATAATGAGTGTTTTCACCCACGCCGGTGATAACGGATATGTGTGGATAGGCATCTGTATATTGCTTCTCTGCATTCCCAAGACACGAAAAATCGGAATATATCTTGCTATAACGCTTATAGTCGAAGTCGTATTGAATGACGGTATAATCAAGGGTATAATCGCAAGGGAACGTCCCTTTTTACAGCGAACGGGAATTGAAACCATAATAAAACAGCCCTCCGGCTATTCATTTCCGTCTGGGCATTCAGCATCATCCTTCGCAGCAGCCACAGCTATATTCCTGCATAATAAGCGCCTTGGAATCGGTGCATATGTGTTAGCCGCTTTCATAGCTTTTTCAAGACTTTACTTTTATGTTCATTTCCCGACAGACGTTATATGCGGAAGCCTGTTCGGAATATTAATAGGATTGACAGTAAATAAACTACTTAGATTCATCGAAAATAAAATGCCAAAAAATCCTAACAGCAAAGTTAACTAATAAATATCATAAACAACTTAAAGCACTGCAAAAAAATTGCAGTGCTTTTTTCTTTGATACAGCTATGTTGTTTCCTAAGATGAATGAAACATGTATAAATTGTCAATAAAATAAGTGAGAATAATTGCCGAGCCATAAAAATATATTAGAAAACAGGAACATACATATAGGAGGACATAAAAATGAAGAAACTTATCTGCTTAATTTTATTAACGCTTTTCTGTACATCATGTGCAAGTACAAACAGTTCACCGGTTATTCACCAAAGCTCACCGATTCCCCTGAGCGGCGAACTCAGATTTCTGAACACCAAAGACAAGCAGGAAAAAAAGCCTGCTGAACAACAAAGTTCAAGTTCTTATATACCTCTTAACTTTAAAGAACAAAATGCCGTATGGATCTCATACATTGATTTGCAGCCTATGCTTTTAGGTAAAAGTGAAAACGAATTTAAAAAGAATATATCAACAGCATATAAAAAAATCAAGGAACTGGGCTGCAACACTGTTTATGTACATGTCAGAAGCTTCGGAGATGCATATTATAAATCAGAGCTTTATCCCTATTCTAAAGGAATAACAGGTGAAATCGCTGAAAAACCTGAATTTGACCCTTTGAAAATAATGATAAAAGAAGCTCATGATTTAGGCTTGTCCTTTCATGCATGGATAAATCCTATGAGATGCGAAACTGAAGAAAATATGGATAAAATACCTGACAGCTATGCCTTGAAGCAATGGTACAGCAACAGCGAAAAATATGATGAATATCTTGTAAAGGTTAATACCGACAATCACTATTGGCTTAATCCAGCAGTAGATGACGTAAGAAATCTTATTTCCGAGGGCGCAGCGGAAATTGTGAGAAATTATGATGTAGACGGAATTCATATCGACGATTATTTCTATCCCACAACAGATGCTTATTTTGACGCCGGAATTTATGTTGAAACCGGAGTTAAAGAAAGCTTATCCGAGTGGAGAAAAAATAATGTATCAAAAATGGTAAAAGAAATTTATAACAGTATTAAAAAAGAGAATTCTGATGTGCTTTTCGGAGTTTCACCTCAGGGAAATATAGAAAACAACTATGAATTTATGTATGCCGACGTAAAAAAGTGGTGCAGTGAAGAGGGGTATCTTGATTATATTGTACCGCAAATTTATTTTGGCTTTGAAAATACCGCTAAGCCCTTTTCACAAACAGCAGAAGAATGGAGCAGTATAGTAACTTGTGATAAAGTCAGTCTTGTCATAGGACTCGGAGTTTATAAAATAGGTCAGGAGGATGAATTCTCAGAAAACACCGGAATTATCGGAAAACAGATTGACGTATCCCGAGCTATTCATAACTGCGGCGGCATAGCCCTCTATAATTATATAAATCTTTTTGAACCCGAAGCAGCCCTTGCTGAAAGAACAAATGCAGAACTGACCTGTATTAAAAAATCAATAACCAATTAGCTTTCCTCTTTTTTTACTATAGTTTGTCTTAATAAGTATAAGACAAAAAATTTATAAGAAATTTGTGCAGAATGTGTTATTTCATCAAACTGCTTGCTTTTTTGACTTTAATGTTGTATAATGTTATTTGGTATCACAGGTCAACTGTGCTTAAATTAAGAGGTCGAAAACCAATATTATTAAAATGTAATCTTAAAGGACTTCTTATCATATTAATCAGGAGGTATTTAAGTGTATAAAATAGTTAAAAAGAAAGTTTTGAACGATCAGGTAACCTTGATGGAAATTGACGCTCCTTTTATAGCAAAAAAAGCAGAAGCAGGTCAGTTTATTATCTACAGAATTGATGAAAAGGGTGAGAGAATCCCTCTTACTATTGCAGATTATGACAGAGAAAAGGGTACGATCACAATTATTTTTCAGACCATCGGCGGCTCAACTAAAGCTTTAGCTGAACTCAATGAAGGAGATTCAATTTTAGATGTTGCCGGACCTTTAGGCGTTGCAACAAAATATGAGGAAAACTGTAAGAGAGTTGCTGTTATCGGCGGCGGCGTAGGCTGTGCAATCGCTTATCCACAGGCTAAAAAGCTTCACGGAATGGGTGTTCATGTTGACCTTATTGCAGGTTTCAGAAATAAGGATATTATGATTCTTGAAGACGAAATGAAAGCTGTTTCCACAGATCTTCATATTTGTACAGATGACGGCTCATATGGATTCCACGGCTTTGTTACCGACAAGCTGAAAGAACTTATTGACAGCGGCATCAAATATGACGAGGTCATTGCCATCGGGCCTGTTCCGATGATGAAATTCGTCTGCAAGACTACAGAACCATATGGTATAAAAACTACCGTTTCGCTTAACCCAATTATGGTGGACGGTACAGGAATGTGCGGCGGCTGCCGTGTAACTGTTGACGGAAAAATCAAATATGCATGCGTTGACGGACCGGACTTTGACGGACATAAGGTTGATTTTGACGAGCTTATGAGAAGAAACGGAACATATAAAGAGCATGAAGCTAAGCACATTTGCAGATTGACCGGAGGTGTTAGATAATGGCTAATATGAGCATGACTAAAACTCCTATCGGAGAACAGGATCCAAAAGTAAGAGCAAGAAACTTTAAGGAAGTAAGCCTTGGATATACTAAAGAACAGGCAATGGAAGAGGCGACAAGATGCCTTAACTGTAAGAACAAGCCTTGCGTGAGCGGCTGCCCGGTAAGTGTAAGAATTCCTGAGTTTATCGCTAAGGTCGCAGCAGGTGAATTTGAAGAAGCATATAAAATCATTAAGTCCACAAACAGCCTTCCCGCTGTCAGCGGAAGAGTTTGTCCTCAGGAAAACCAGTGTGAGGGCAAGTGCGTAAGAGGCATAAAAGGCGAACCGGTTGCTATCGGACGTCTTGAAAGATTTTGTGCAGATTATATGATGGATAAAGAATTAAAAACAGATAAACCGATGTCAAACGGTCATAAGGTTGCGATTGTGGGAGCTGGTCCTTCAAGCCTTACATGTGCAGGCGACCTGGCTAAACTTGGATATGACGTAACAATATATGAAGCCTTCCATACAGCTGGCGGAGTTTTAATGTATGGCATCCCGGAGTTCAGACTTCCAAAAGCTATTGTACAAAAAGAAATTGACAGCCTAAAGGATATGGGCGTTAAGATTATGACAAATATGGTTATCGGAAAAGTCCTTTCTGTGGACGAGCTTCTTAATATGGGATATGAATCTGTATTCATCGGCTCCGGTGCCGGACTTCCGAGATTTATGGGAATTGAGGGAGAAGGTCTTGTAGGCGTATATTCCGCCAATGAATATCTTACAAGAATTAACCTTATGAAAGCCTATATGGAAGACTATGATACCCCTATTATGAAATCAAAGGCTGTTGCAGTTGTCGGCGGCGGTAACGTTGCAATGGACGCAGCAAGATCAGCAATGAGATTGGGCGCAGAGCATGTCTACATAGTATATAGACGTTCACTTGATGAAATGCCTGCAAGACGTGAAGAGGTTCACCATGCTATGGAAGAAGGCATTGAATTCTTGGTGCTTAATAATCCTGTTAAAATCGTGGGCGATGAAAACGGCTATGTTACAGGTATGGAATGCGTTAAAATGGAATTAGGCGAACCTGACGAAAGCGGAAGAAGACGTCCTGTTGAAGTTAAAGATTCAAACTTTGTTCTTGATGTTGATACCGTTATTATGTCGATCGGAACATCTCCTAATCCGCTCATCAGAAGTACTACTGAGGGACTTGAAGCTAATAACAGAGGCTGCCTTATCGTAAATCAGGACGATATGGCTACTACCAAAGAAGGCGTTTATGCAGGCGGAGACGCTGTTACCGGTGCGGCAACAGTTATTCTCGCTATGGGCGCAGGAAAAACTGCGGCAGAAGCTATTGATAAATACATTCAAGGCAAATAAACTGATGACTAAAGCTAAACATTGAATTACTGCGTTTGGATAATACATATATTGTCCAAACGCTCTTTATTTCCAGTCACATGAAAATAAATTGTTAAAACTCTTGAAATGCAGGTTTTTTTATGATATAATAACATTATATTAATATTTAGGTCTGGAGGATTCATAATGTTGAATACTATAACTGTTTTATCAGCAAACAATTCAGGAGCAGCAGGAACACTTATGACTTTGATTCCGCTTGTTCTTATCATTGCATTCTTCTATTTCTTTATTATCCGTCCTCAGAAAAAACAGGAGAAAAAGGACGCCGCTATGAGAGATGCTCTTGAGATTGGCGACGAGGTTGTGACTAACGGTGGAATTGTGGGAATTGTCTTTTCAATTAAGGATGATACAGTCGTTATTGAAACCGGCGGAGACAGAAGTAAAATCCGTGTGAAAAAATGGGCAATTGCTAAAGTTGAAACTCAACACGATAATTAAAATTTAATGAGCTTGCTTTTAAAAAGCAAGCTTTATTTTTTGCATAATTTTATGCTTTATAAAATATAATTTAATATTGATACAACGCTTTTAAGAAAATTAATATATATTATGGGGGAAAGACTTATGTCAAGAAGAAGGCGATTTACAAACAACAGAATTTCGGTTTTGACCAATACGGCATTTTCAGCATTATCCGGATTTGCAGTAATTATTATTTTTATTCTTGCATTTGCTTTTATAATCACTAAAATTGATGTGACAGATAAAATAATATCTGTCATCTCCTCCGCAGCCCTTTGTGCAGGAGCATATGCCGGGGGCTTTATATCCGCTAAAAAGCGAAGAAAAAACGGACTTTTTATGGGAATACTTTGCGGTCTGTTTATGTTTTTTATAATTATTATTATCAGTACATTTTTTGTCCGGACAATTTCGGGCTTTTCTCCATCCCTAAAACTGATTCTTACTCTGATTTTCGGAGCCGTCGGAGGAATAGTAGGCGTCAATTCAAAAAACAGCCGATTTTAAATAGATTATAGAAATTTTTATAGTGCGTTAACTATTCATTCATAAAAGACTGTTTCACTTATGCTATAATAATAAATAATAATTATTATGGAGGAATTGGTTATGAAGCATATTAAGACTATTAATAAAGCAAATTTAAAGCAAACTGCTGAAAAAGGCGGCTGTGGAAAGTGCCAGGCTTCCTGTCAGTCTGCTTGTAAAACTTCTTGCACAGTTGCAAATCAGAAGTGTGAAAGAGAAGCATAATTCTCCTTATGATTTAGTTTTAAAGGGACATTTATGTCCCTTTAATTTTTTGTTAAATGAAATAATCCAAAAAAGGTATGGTGATTTTAATGATACATAAATTCAAACTCAACGGATTCAATATTCTGTTGGACGTCAACAGCGGCGGAGTGCATATCGTTGATGATCTTACATACGACTTGCTTGATAACGTTGAACCGCCATTCAGCGAAAATTGTCCTGAAAAAGTAATGGACAAGCTCTCAAAAGCTTATCCTGTCAAGGAAATCGAAGAATGCTATAACGAAATTGTCGAGCTTTATAATGATAAAATTCTTTTCAGCGAAGACGACTATGAAAAATTTGCCCTCACATCAGTTGCTTCTCCAATAAAAGCAATGTGCCTGCATATCGCACACGACTGTAATTTAAGATGTGAATATTGCTTTGCTTCTACTGGTGATTTCGGTGCCGGAAGAAAGCTTATGGACTTTGAAACAGGTAAAAAAGCCATCGACTTCCTTATTGATCATTCTGCAAACAGAAAATTCCTTGAACTGGATTTCTTCGGCGGAGAACCGCTGATGAATTTTGATGTTGTAAAACAAATCGTTAAATATGCCCGCTCAAGAGAAGACGAATGCTCAAAGAAGTTCAGATTTACTATAACAACTAATGGTATGCTCATGAATGACGATATTATTGACTTCATAAATGAAGAAATGTCCAATGTCGTTCTTTCAATTGACGGAAGAAAAGAAGTAAACGACCGCCTTAGAAAGCGTGTTGACGGAACAGGCTGTTATGACCGTATTATTCCGAATTATAAGAAGCTTGTTGAAAAACGAGGCAAGGATAAAGATTATTATGTAAGAGGTACATATACAAAATATAATCTCGACTTCTCCGAAGACGTTATGCATCTCTATGATATGGGCTTTGACCAGATTTCCGTTGAACCGGTTATGACAGACCCAAGTGAGCCTTATGCTATAACCGAGGGAGATTTGGCTAAAATTTTTAAAGAGTATGAAGTGCTTTCTGAAAAGATACAAAAAATCCGTAACGAAGGAAAGTTCATAAACTTCTTCCACTTCATGCTTGACCTTGACCAAGGTCCATGTGCAATCAAACGCCTCAGGGGCTGCGGCTGCGGCAATGAATATGTAGCCATAACCCCAGACGGAGATATTTTCCCTTGCCATCAGTTTGTGGGAATTGACGAATTCAAAATGGGTAATCTTCATGACGGCACATTTAATACAGATATAAAAAATACATTTGCTTCAACACATGTTTATTCTAAGCCTGAATGTAAAGACTGCTGGGCTAAATTCTATTGCAGCGGC
Organism: uncultured Ruminococcus sp.; assembly: GCA_900539835.1. Lineage (GTDB taxonomy): Bacteria > Bacillota > Clostridia > Oscillospirales > Ruminococcaceae > FB2012. Next base: position 30,000 of record UQDR01000018.1, read on the forward strand.
GGATGTAATGCAAATAACTATATTTATGCTGGTGACATTCATAATGCTCATAAGCTTTCATGCCAAATTCAGAAAAAACGTCTTGAATGTGCAATAATGATGAAAGCTGTCAGCATGCTTGACTCAGCAGAATAATTTATTTGAGTTATGATAAAGAAATTTAAATAAAAATAGCCTTCTATAAAAAACGATGACAGATAAAATCTATCTGTCATCGTTTTTTCAATATAATGAATATTTACTGTATCAACCCTGTTAACATTCTCTTTTTGTAAATCCGTCCCATGCCGTAAGAAGAAATACTGCCATGTGCAAAACAATCACGACTATCGCAAAAGTAAGGCTGTGCTGTGGGAACAGTGAGCTTCCATTATAAATTCCCGAAAGATCTGTGTTGGCAAAAATCAAATATCTCGCCCAGTCTTGCCTTAATTGTGCTAAAATCTGTACAATCATTGAACCTGAAAGCATGAGAAATACTCCTGAACCAATAGCAAGTGCTGCACTCTTGAATAATGATGAAAGTGCAAATGCAAATGTCGCCATTACAATAACTTCAATGCTGTCAAGCAAATAAAGCTTTATTGCCTGTAAAAAGCTTGATATCTCGTGTACTTCACCGCCGCTTACATAAATATAAGGTGCTGAAATTCCGTCAAAGCCTATTATCAATCCTGCCGCAGGTATCATAACCAGGAATAATAACGCAAGCATTACATATCCCAGTGAAATTACTGTGAAATATTTTGACATCAGTATCTTCCAGCGCTTAACAGGATTTATCAGCAAGAACTTGATCGTCCCCTGTGAAAATTCACTGGCAACTGAGCTTCCTGCAACAACAATAATCAAAAGTCCAATCAGAGAAACCAATGATTTTGATTGGAAGAATACAGTCCAAAACGTTATATCATCTGCATCTCCTAAATCTAATATTGATGCTGCATCCGCAGTGTTTTCATTGATGTTATTTTCAAGACGATAAAGTCCAATCTTTTCAGTTTCCTCTGCCATATTACGACTATTGACCGATTCCTCGTCTGTAGCATCGCCAACACTTTCAAGTGTAAATTTTGCGGCTGCTACACTTTCAATTACTTCGTCCTGCCAGCTGTCACCAAAAGGAATATTCTTCTCTAATCGATAATCATATTCCCATTTTTGCGCTGAATTCACAGCATGGTCAGACAAAGCCCTGCATGCAGCCTTCCAGTCACCGTCTCCGATCACATCATCTAAAACAGCAAATAAAACGCTTTCATCAAGATTTTGTTTTACATTTAAAGCAAAAGCTGCCTGCCAGCTGTCAGGTTTAAATCCTTTTTGTTCAAGATATTCATTAACTGCAATGTCTTTCTTATATCCATCCGGTTTTGTGTCTTCTAACCATTCATTTTCTTTCTGATAAGGAGAAACCTCGTCTATCTCTTCTGTTACATTTTTATCCGTTTGCATTTCATGTTTTGCAATTGCACCAACTGCGGAAAGACCGAAAGCAGACAGAACAATAACTATAAGCATAATTATTGTGGATACCTTTTTAAGGTTCTTTATATATTCATTTTTTACTAACTTAAAAAATTTAGCCAATCTGACCGCCTCCCTTCTGATCTTCGGTAAGCTCAATAAATACATCTTCAAGCTTCTTGTTCTCTTTCTGTGAAACCGTATAAAGCTTTATTCCATTTTTAATAAGCATGTAATTTATCCTGCTTATCTCTTCATCAGCATTTTCTGTAGGAAGTGAAACTTCGATCATGTCCTCAACAATTTTCTTTTTATCTTCAGCAATATCTATCATATTAAATGCAGCCGCTTTGTTGTCGACTCTTATCATAAATTCAGAAACCTTGCTGTTTGAAGCAGAAATCATTTCTTCAAGTGAGTGAACACCGATCATTTTTCCGTTTGCAATAATTCCTACTCTATCGCACATAAGCTCCATTTCAGACATGAGATGTGAAGAAACAATAACGCTAATGTTTTCCTTGTGAGCAGTTTCTTTTAGAATATCTCTAAGCTCCTTAATTCCGGCAGGGTCAAGTCCGTTTGTCGGCTCGTCAAGAATAAGCACCTTAGGTCTGTGTAAAAGTGCCTGTGCCACACCCAATCTCTGACGCATACCAAGTGAATATTTTGAAACCTTGTCATTAATCCTGTTTGACAGCTTAACAAGCTCAACAACCTCGTTAATTCTTTCCTGTGTTACGCCTTTTCTCATTCTTGCATATTGCTTTAAGTTTTCCATACCGGTGAGATATTTGTACATCTCTGGGTTTTCTACAATACCCCCGACATTGGCCATTGCCTTTTCAAAATTTTTCTTTACGTCAATGCCGTTTATCATTATGCTTCCTTCATCAAGTGAAAGCAAACCTACCGCAATTTTAATCGTTGTTGTCTTTCCTGCACCGTTAGGTCCGAGAAAACCGAATACTTCTCCTGCATAAACCTCAAAGCTTATATCATGAAGAATCTGTCTTCCCCCAATGCTCTTGTTTAGGTGCGATACTTTTAACAGGACATTTTTATTCATTTTCCACACCTGCCTTTTTATCAGAATCTACAACGGAATCCTCCGCCTTGTCATCAACAGATTTTGAATCATCTTCGCTTGTCAGCTTCTGAATATTATCATTATAAGCCCATCCTATCGATCCGACAATTCTCCAGCTTCCATCAACCTTTTCAAGATAAAATTCTGTCGACAAATAATTTTTTATGTTTTTGTATTTATCAGTAGAGTCATTGATTATTGCTTCTCCGTTTTCATCATAATTACCGTTAACCGTAGTTATATAACTGCCTGAAAAATCCAGCGGGGAACCATAAAATTCACTGTATACATCATACGCTACTACTGCATAGGCCCCATTATTTCCATATTTGCTTAATGAAATATCTTTTACTTTAATTTCGTACTTTTCAAAATATCCCGTGGGCTTCCAATCTTTAATGATTGTGTCCCAACCATCCATTAAGTCGCCTTTTTCATTTACATAATCATCTTCATTAAACCATTCGTTATCACTTATCCAATATTTGTCCACAATGTCTTTATATGCATCCAAGGACTTTTGCTGATCTTTGATAACCTGAACATTAGAAATGTCATTAAGATATTGTTCAATAGTGTTTTTTATATCATCCTGACCCTTAGAAAACTGTTTATGGTCATAAACAATATAGCTGACCGTTCCCACAACCAGAACACATCCAAGAGCAATTCCTCTGTTTATCCTCCTTATGTTCATCTGTTTTTCCTCCTATTCTTAAGTCCATAAAAATTTATTATTCAGGACTTTTCTATGTGATTTTCTCCACAAATACATGTTATCATAGTTTTTTGCGGAATACAACCCAATTAAGATTTGCTTAAGAATTTAATAAGAACTACCTCCGAAACCTGCTTGTTTATGTACAATTTGTAAATAATCTTATTTTTTCGTTCATAGTTGTACGTTTGCGTGCAAAAAAGTGCCGAATGAGGCTATTAGTGAGAGGACTTTTTTTATGACTGTATGAATACGGTCTGAATCACTCTGAAAGGAGGGATAAAATGTCAAACGAAATTCTTGTCGCCTTGTTCTCGTTAATAGGCACAGCTATGGGCACATTCGGAGGAATCAAGCTGACCAACTATCGCATTGAACAGCTTGAAAAGAAAGTAGATAAACATAACAATCTGATTGAACGCACCGCTGTAATAGAGAATACAATAAAAATACAAGACCATCGAATCGACGACCTTGAGCATTTTACTAAAAATGGGCAATAGCTTTGAACACTCTATTTTTCAAGTGAATCACAAGCCGCCAAAACATCATATTTTTGAAAGGAATGATAATGATTATGAAACAAAAGCTGATAAAATTACTTAACGTAAAAAGTATAGTTACAATAATGATGTCCATTGTTTTTTGTATGCTATCTTTATATGGAGAAATTACCTCCGAACAGTTTATGACTGTCTTTGCCACCGTCATAGCCTTCTATTTCGGAACACAGCATCAGAAAAACTGTGACGAATCCGAAGCATTACATGAAACCAAATCAAAAGAACGGAGCAGTAAAAGTGAATTATAATAAATATTTAGGAAAACGTCTTGCTGATTTCAAAAACACAAAAATTTATAACAGCAATAACGGCATCATCGCCCAGTGCGTCTGGTATGTCCGATGCCGAGCCTTGGAAAAGTGCGGTATAAATACTGGAATTACAGGAAACGCCAACACATGGTATAATCAAGCTAAGTCAAAAAAGCTGAAGCTATCACCAATTCCCATATCTAACTCAATAGCCTGTTTCAGCAACGGTGAGTACGGACATGTCATTTTTATTGAAAATGTCTCGGATAATACTGTTTTCTACACAGAAGCAAATGCAGATAATGATAATAAATTATCTGCCGATGACGGAATTCTGAAAAAACAAGATCTAAGCTCCTTTATAAAACGCAAAGGCTATCAGAGCTGTATATGCCTTCAATCATCCCAAGCAGAAAATAAAGAAAACTATCTTTTAATGAAAGTCACAGCAAAGGACGGCTTAAATTATCGTACTTCCTGCCGAATCTCACCCTCCACCCTTGCCGGAACTTTGAAGTACGGCACTGAAGTTAAAGTCGTAAAAGGCTGGGGTTGGACAACAGAAGGCCATATATGGTATAAAATCCTGCTGAACGGAAAATATTATTACTGCGTAAAAAACTGGCTTAAATATATAAGCGGATAATATTTCTTCAACAAGGGGCATCGCCCCGTCATTCAACATAACGACAATGCCAAACCTTTAATTTGGCATAAGTGTTAGCCCCTTAGTTTTTCAGTGGGGGACAATCCCCCACTGAAAAACTAAGTTGTCCGCCGCCTAAGGAGGCGACCGCCTTCTTAGGAAGGCGGGGACATAAGTCGTGGTTATAATCTTAACTTCAGGCATTCAGAAAAGTGTCAAAAGCCGTTAATCTGATTATACTACATAAAAAAGCGGTACAATCAAATCCTTGTACCGCTTAGCTGTCATATATTTTTATTACTCCCAAGAATCGCCTTGAGCCTTTTCACCGTAAGAATAATCAGCACTATAACTATATTTATACTTATATTTATATTTAGAATTATACTTGCCGGTGCTCATATCAACACTTGTTAACACAACTCCGAGAACTGCGTCTTCTGCAACATTAACAGCTTCAATAGCATGCTCCAATGCGTCAAGAGGAGTTGAACCCTGCATTGCAACCAATACTATTCCGGCTATATATTTTAACAGAGTCAATGTATCTGTTACAATGTTAATCGGCGGTGTGTCAATTATGATATAATCATAATATTTTGAAAGCTCCTCAAGAAGAACTCTCATATTCTCTGAACCCAGCATTTCTGATGGATTTGGAGGAATCGGGCCACAGGTAACAATATCCAGCCCCGGAATAATATCTTCATTAAGTACTTCCTTAAATGAATGAAGTCCACCTAAAAGCGTTGAAAGACCGAACTTGTTTTTAAGCTTGAAGATTTTATGCTGAACAGGCTTTCTGAGGTCTGCGTCAATAAGAAGAACCTTTGCGTCAGCCTGAGCTAAAGTTATCGCTGTGTTAGCTGCTGTTGTAGATTTTCCTTCACTGGCAAGAGAGCTTGATACTGCAAAAATTTTATTTGGCTTCTGTGAAAGTGAAAATATCAAATTAGTTCTAAGCGTTTTAAATGCTTCAGTCACCTGAAAAGGCACATTTTTATCCAACAAAGTGAGTGTATGACTATGTAATGTTTTTTTCTTTTTTCTCATGATTTATACACTCCTTTCTTATTTTTAATATCAAAGTTTGGAATTTCAGCTAATATCGGAACATCAAATTTCTCTCTGATATCTGAAGAAGACATAACCTTGTTATTGAAATATATAAGGATTATAACAAGCGCCATTGAACCGATAATTCCCACCAAAATACCCATTACTGTAATTTTCTTCACGTTTGGTGAAGACGGTGCAGTCGGAACCTTAGGTGCGCTGATCTCCTCAACAGAACCGGCTTTAGTTACTCTTCTCAAAACGTCAGGTGCAACCTCAACCATATAGTTACATATATCAGCAGCAATCTGAGGAATTTGAGTTGTCGCACTAATCTGAAGAACTTCCGATTCATTTACTGACGCAATTGACACGCAGCCTTTAATATAAGAAGGAGAAACTCTGAGATTTCCTTTTTCATCAGGTTCAAGAGGAATATTGGCCTTTTCCAGTTCTTCTGCTTCATATTCTTCCATAAATTTATCGGCAACTCTCTCATAAACAGAATTATCGCCAAGAATAATTATGTAAGTTTCCGCAAGAGTTCTTGCTGTTGTAAGTTCAGTTGTCGTAGTAGTTCCCGTGCCTGTATTTGCCGAACTTTTTACATAAATCTTAACGGATGTAGCGTATTTTATGGGCATAAGAAAGTCAGCAACGCAAAATGCTGCCACACCGCCGATAATCGCCATGATTATAATAAATTTTATTTTTGCAAGTATTATTGCAATCAAGTCCTGAATTGTCATGATTTATCTCCTAACTATTATATTTACATTCCGAAATTTCAACACAATATAACGAATTAATTATAATACATTTTTATTAAATTGTCAACATAATTTTCAAGTGATTTTAATCCATAAAAAGACTCTAAATAAAGTCGAAATTGACACTTCTTACTCCGCCTTAAGCAGCTCTTCCATAACCCATCCTGAAGTGCCCTTATATGTAACATAAATCCACCCGTCCTTGTCTGTTTTGGTTTTTGCAGTACCATAAACAGTTGTTCCGTCCGGTATTTTCAGCTGAACCTCATATTTTTTACTCGGTCCGTATCTTAAATTAAGATATGTTGTATCAGATGTGACTTTATATTTTTTCTTGCTTTTAAACTTTTCACTGATAGTGGGAGCATGAAGTTTATCAGCAGCGAAAGAAGTTTCTTTTGTTGTTTTTGTAGTTTTAGATGATTTGGCCGCACTTTTTTTAGTTGTAGTTTCTTTTGTTGTAGTAAACCAAGTGGTTGTAGTCGTGGCAATAATATCCGGATCCGGTTCATCGGGGACAGGGTTTTCCAATCTGCCTGCCGATTCCTCACGGGTGGTAGTAAAGCCGTTTAATTCTTCATCTGCTCCGTCAGCGTCAATAGCATATCTTCCTGTTTGCGTTGTTTCAATATATCTGTCGCCCTTTGAAACAGGCTCTGATGATTCAGTCGAGCTGTCAGCTTCAAGCATATTGCAGCCTGAAGATATGGCAGAAAAAATAAACACCGCTGACAAAATAAGACTGTTTTTTAAAAACTCTTTCATTCTTATCACCCTCTAAGCTTTCATTCCAAGCAATCTAAGAGCATTTCCGCCCAATATCTTTTCCTTTTTATCATCTGATATATTAAGAGACAAAATCTTTTCTTTTAGCTTTGCTGAGCTTTCCCAAGGACAATCGCTTGCAAAAAGAATTCTCTCAGCACCGTGCTTGTTTATGATTTTTTCCATAAGCCTGCTGTCACATTCCATAGAGAATGCCGTATCGAAATAAAGCTCTCCGTCAAGGCCTGCAAGAATATCATACACCTGCTGCCATTGCTGATTTCCTCCGAGGTGAGCCAACACCATCTTCATATGTTTATGGCGTTTACATACATTTACTGATCTTTCAGGAGGGCAATGGATCAAGTCAGGAGATATACAATCAAAACCGGCATGGAACACCACAGGAAGCCCCAGTCTTTCAATTTCTTCATAGACAGGCTCAAGCTTTTCCTCATCAACCATAAAGCCCTGATAATCAGGATGAAGCTTTACTCCATGCAGTCCTCTATCTTTAATCTTTTCAAGCTCATCCAAAGCGTCCTCTCCTTCAGGGTGAACGCTTCCGAAGGATATAATTCTGTCTCCGTCCTGCTGAGCTGCCCAATCATTTATTATTTTATGCTGAGAAGGCTTGGTTGCTATCGGCAAGAGCACTCCTTTATCAACGCCCCATCGGTCAAAGCAATTGATTGTTTCATCTATAAGCCCATAAGTATATGGTTTTATTTTTGCGGTTTCAGCCAGCTTGCTTACAGCTTTTTCCGCAATTTTAGGATTAAAAGCATGCACATGAAAATCTATTGTCATATTTTAAATTCCGCTCCTCCGGAACGTACTCCTTTCACATTAAGTCATTCTTCATTTAATTATACCACTTTTTTTATTTCTTTTCAATAGCATCACCTCTTGAAAGTCGCTGAAAAACATGGTATAATAACTGTAAACAAATTATTTACGTAAATTGAGGTATGAATTAAATCAAAAAAATTCGGGACATTGAAAGAAAGGATTAATTATGGATACTTTTAAGGAACAACTTGTGAGAAAACTGCCTGAAAAAAACGATCAGATAAAAAAGCTTCTTATTATTTTTGCTTCTTGTCTGCTTGCTGTTTTTTGTTTTCTGTTTTTTATGGGTTCAAGCTTATCTATTTTTGGAGTAGTTCTTGCCGGAGGAGTTATTTACGGCGGATATTATCTTATTACAAATCTTATTGTGGAATATGAATATATTCTTACTAACGGAGAACTTGATATTGATAAAATTGTAGCTCAGCGTTCAAGAAAAAGACTTGCCACACTGAAGTTGGCTTCTGCTGTTGAATTCGGCACTGCTGATGGAAATCTCAGAGTTTCTCCGAATGAAACTCTTATTCAGGCATCAGGAAATGATGCAAATCAGGATGATTATTTCATTCGCCTTAATCATCCGTCTTTGGGAAATACAATTTTGATTTTTACTCCCAGCGAAGAAATGCTTGAGCTTGTTAAAAACTGTCTGCCAAGAAACCTCAGAAACGGGAGATAGGCATGTTCAAAGTAGGAATTGATTTGGTTGAAATCACGAGAATCAAAAAAAGCGTTGAAAATCAAAGATTTATAGAAAGGGTTTTCTCTAAAAAAGAGATCGCCCTTTTTTCAGCAAAAGGTTCTGCATTTCAATCAATGGCGGGAAACTGGGCCGCAAAGGAAGCTTTTTCAAAATCGTTAGGAACGGGAGTATCAGGATTTTCTCTTAACGAAGTTTCTATTTTGCGGGATGAAAAAGGTGCTCCTTTCATTGAACTAACGGGAAAGGCTTTGAGGTTAGCAGAAGGTTATGAATTTTCAGTCAGCATTACTCACACTGACGATCTCGCTCAAGCTGTTGTTATAGCTTACAGGAAAGGAGAATGACATATGGACAGGATAGTTACTCCTAAGCAAATGGCAGAAGCTGAACAGGCATCGGTTAAACTCGGAGTATCCTTAGAGGAACTGATGGGCAATGCAGGGGAGGCGCTTGCTAAAGAAATATTATCTTTAGCACACTCAAAAATGCTGGATAAGGTTGTTATTCTTAGCGGTAATGGAAACAACGGCGGCGACGGTTTTGTCTGTGCTGAATTTCTTGCAGAAGCAGGAGTTATTTCCACTGTTATTTTAATGTGCGGAAAACCCAAGACAGAGCTTTCAAAAGCAGCTTTTGAAAGGCTTGATAAAAAAATAAATGTAATTGACAAAAGCTCCTGTGAATTTAATGATATAATAAACCGTGCGGATATTATAGCAGACTGTGTTTTCGGCACAGGATTTCATGGCGAAATCAAATCCGAGCTTTTACCCTATTTTGATGATATTCAAAAGGCACAGGCTTATAAAATAGCATGTGATTGCCCTTCGGGAATAAATTGTTTAAACGGACAGATATCAGCCGGCACTGTCAAATGCCATAAAACTATCACTTTTCACTGTTCAAAGACAGGATTGCAATTTCATCCTGCTAAAGACTATTGCGGTGAAATCGCTGTATCTTCTATCGGGATCCCCAATGGATGGGATAACGGTCTGACTTTTTCCATAAGTCAGGTTAGTAAACCGGAAATTAAAAAATTCCTTCCGTTACGAAACCGAAACAGCCACAAGGGCACATACGGAAAGCTAATGGTTATTTGCGGATGTGAGCAATATATGGGGGCGGCGGCTTTATGTGCAAAGTCGGCTTTAAGAAGCGGTGTGGGAATTGTTAATTTATGCACGCCTACGACGGTTGCACAGTCCCTTGTTTCTGCCATGCCTGAATGCACATTTACGGCTTTAAAAGCTGATGAAAACGGATTCAGCACTGCTGAGAACGTATCAATGATTATCGAACGCTCAAAGGATTGCTCGGCTATAGTGATTGGTTGTGGATTAGGTGTTACTAAAGGAACAAAGACATTAGTTTATGAAGTAATCAAGAAGGCTAAATGTCCGATTATCGTTGACGCTGACGGAATAAACTGCCTGTCTGAGCATATAGATATATTAGAAGAAAAACAGGCGGAAGTTATTCTCACACCTCACCCTGCTGAGCTTGCAAGGCTTTGCGGTATATCCACCGATGAAGTGCTGTCTGACAGGATAAAATATGCACTGACGCTTGCAAAAAAATACAAAGTAACCGTACATGCAAAGGGGACTCAGACGATAACGGCCGGAGCTGACGGAAACTGTTTTATTACAGATTTCGGCAACACTGCTTTATCAAAGGGCGGTTCGGGTGATATGCTTTGCGGACTGATAGGATCATTTCGGGCACAGGGTGTTCTTTCTGAAAGCGCATGTCTTTTAGCAAGCTGTTTATTGGGAAGCACTGCTGAACGTCTTGCAGAGGATCAATCGGAGCGAGGTATTATTGCCAGCGATATAATTTCCTGCATACCGCAGGAATTAAAAAGCTGGGAAACGGAATAATCTCTGTAATTAAGCTGTCTTTCTTCGTTTTCAGACGTAGAGAGGCAGTATTTTTTTGGAGGGATACATATGAAGCTAAAAAAAATCACGGCATTTTCAGCCGCAGTCAGCTCTTTTATTTTTATCTTTTCTTCCTGCGGTAAATCAGAATGCAAACCAATTGAACTAGAAGGAAGCTATAGGTGTCATGCAGAAATGACGCAAGGCGAAACGACCTATTCAGCAGATTTAGAACGTGCAGACGGGGCGGGTTGGAAAGCTGTTTTTACTGCTCCTGAAACAATCGAGGGAATGGAGATATCGCTTTTTAATGACAGCTGCACATTGAACTTCAAGGAATTAAGCTACACTTCGTCAAGAGAAGAGCTTCCTCAATTCGGCATATTGGATTTAGTCACCTCGGCTTTAGATCAATGTGCCAAACGCCAAGGCATGGAATGTGTAAAAGAGGGTGACACTGTTACACAAAAGGGTGAGATAAGAGGACTGGAGTTTCAAGCAGAATTCAAAGAAAACAAGCCGATATCACTTGAGATTCCTGACCAACTGAAAGTAGAATTCTCCTGACAAAAAAACTGCGAACTTTTTAGTTCGCAGTTTTAATTATTATAAACAAATTATTTACCATAATTACAAGGAATTACGTTTCCTTCTTCGTCAAGGAATGTAATATTAGCGATATAGATATCTGCTTCATTTGGCTGTTCCCATCTCATCAAAGACAGATACTGATTAGTTGTTACATCCTTATATCTTGCCTGTTCCTTGATTCCCGGACGGATTTGAAGCTCTGCATAAGCCCATTCATTTTCCCATTCAGCAAAGCTATATTCAAGAAGCTCATTCCATGAATTGCTTCCGTTTCCGTCGGACGGCTGAGTTACCATTTTACCAAGGAAGTTACCGGGAACCATTTTATCTTCGCCTGTTTCTTCATCATGGAAAGCACCTGCTGCTTTATAAATTACATCAGCTTTAATTGTAAATATCTTTGGCAATTCAGATTCCTGTCCTGCAAATAATTTAGCCATATTAAGCTGAATCTTCGGTGTTTTCCAATTGCCTTCATCAGTTTTATCAAGCACCTTGATTTTAAGCATCTGCACTCCGTCAAGTTCTTCAATAGAAAACTCAACCTGAGCTTCGCCGTCGTCGCTGTTCATTCTTGAACAGAAATCAGCAGTATCCATATCAGCGGTAAACTTCAGAGAAGCTGTTTCTTGATTAGCAAGAGACTTAGCGATGCTGGTATTTCCACTTTGTTCGGCTTTGCTTTCTTCTACTTTTGATTCTTCTGCAACTGATGAAGCTTCTTCTTTTGATTCTGCAGCTGTTGAACTTGAATCATCGCTTCCGCATGAAGTCATAACTGCTGCTGTCATTAAAACAGCCAGAGTTGCTGCAAGTATTTTTTTCATTGTTATACCTCCGTTATTTACATTATTTATGCATTGATTATAACATAATATAAATGCTTAATCAATGAATAATTTATACAATTAAAAATCCACTTTTTTGTATATTATACCGAATAATGCAAAAGCTGCGAGCCAAAACCCGCAGCTTTTATTATGTAAATAAATTATTTACCGTAGTTACATGCAATAACATTTCCCTCTTCGTCAAGGAATGTAAGGTTTGCGATATAATAATCGGCCTGGTTAGGAATTGACCATCTCATAAGTGAGAGATACTGTTCCTTAGTTGAATCCTTAAATACAGCCTGTTCCTTGATTCCCGGACGGATCTGAAGTTCAGCATAGCCCCATTCACTTACCCATTCAGCAAAGCTGAATTCTTGTAATTCGTTCCATGAGTTGCTACCCTTTCCGTCATCAGGCTGTGTAACAAATTTACCAAGGAAGTTACCAGGGTTCATCTTATCTTCGCCTGTATCTTCATCATGGAAAGCACCTACTGCTTTATAGATGATATCAGCCTTAATTGTGAAGATTTTAGGAAGCTCAGATTCCTGTCCCTTAAAGAGCTTAGACATATCGATCTGGATCTTAGGAACCTTATAGTTTCCTGCGTCATCCTTATCAAGTGTCTGAACTCTGAGCATTGGAACGCCTTCAAGTTCTTCGATAGTTAATTTAACTGAAGACTCATCATCTTCATAATTGTTGTTATTCATTGGCTTAACAAAATCATCAACGTTCATATCAGTTGAGAACTTGAATGATGCTGTTTCCTGATTGTTCAAAGCGCTTGGAATCTCAGAAACATCCTTAGGTGTAGCATTTGATTCATCGCCTGATGCTGCGTCAGCTTTACTTTCTGCTGCGCTTTCTGCTTTGCTTTCTGTTACTGCAGATGAAGCATCAGCTTTTGACTCTTCCTTAGAGCTTGAATCGTCGCTTCCGCAAGAAGTCATAACTGCTGCAGTCATCATAAGAGCTAAAGTAGCTGCAAGTATCTTCTTCATTAAAATTACCTCCGTTTTGTCGTTTCAAATCTAAATGAAACCATTAAATTTATATTATGATTATATCACAACCAATCGCTTTTCGCAATATATTATTTGCACAATTTGTACAAGAATTATTGGTTACTTTTCACAAATTAATTTAACACTTACAAAACAAGACAAAAAAAGACTTCGCATAAAGCGAAGTCTTTCTAAAATCATTATTGATTATTTCTTCTTAGAAACTACGAATGCAGCACCTGCGAGAGCGATTCCTGCCAAAGCAAGACCTGCTGTTGCACCTGTGTTAGCTGTGCTGTCTGTCTTGTTAGCAGTAGTTGTTGAACCACCATTGTTTGTAGTTGTTGAACCGCTGTTGTTTGTTGATGTTGAGCCACCGTTGTTTGTAGATGCCTTTGAATCTGTAGTTGTCTTAGAATCTGTGCTGTTTGTGCTTGTTGTATTATTGTCAGTGCTAACACCCTTCATTTCTGAAGAAAGCTTAACGCCATCCTGTGAAAGCTCAATTGAGTTAACTTTCATACCTGTGTGCTGGAAAATGATTCCTTCATAAGCTGTATCTGAAGCTGTTGCAGCAGCAATCATCTTATTTACACCTTCAGCAGTGATTGTAAATTTGATCTGATTGCAAGCAGGATCGTTTGAAACAAAGAATCCGTCATCTTTAATAGCATAACCAACAGTCTGACCGTCAGCTGTCTTATAACCAATATCGCCAGCTGTATCAGCTTCCTTAGCAAAAGTGTCATTCAAATAACCTAATTTGTACAATGACTCCCAGCTTTCTGCCTGTGATGCAGGCTTAACCAAAACGTAGCCCTGAGATGTGCCTTTTTCTGCCCACTCATAATTGATTGTTACATCAAGTGCTGTATCCTTTGTGAAAGATTTAGCGTCGATGCAGTCATCAGTCATTTTTCCATCGCCCGGATCAAACTGTGGGAATGGGTTCTTCCAGTCTTCAGTAACAGGGTTGCTGATAGTAATTGTTGTTGCTGCGGAAGCAGAAATTGCCATTGCAGCAGCCATTGCCATAGCTGAAATGCCAGCTAAAATTTTTGAAATTTTCATTTCAATCTCCTCCATTTAATCTAATATGTATTTTTTTGAATTGTCCTTCAATTCTTTCTATATTATAACAGATAAAAAGCTGAATTGCAATACTTTTTATGAAAAAATCCGCAAATAGCACGGTAAATATGTAACAAATTTTCCGACTTATTTTTGTGCAAAAAACACACAAATTTATTTGCACTTTTAATAACACAGCAACTATTATATTCTATAAAGAGAGATTTTTGCCATTTTATGTCGAAGTCGTAGCTTTTTGGCAATAATTGGAACTTGAGTGTTTGCATCCTTAATAAACAGGACATCAGTTGTCATATATAATTGGTTGATTTAAGCAAAGGTTTATGATATAATCAGAAAAGGATATTTTGAAAAGCGGTGAACTAATGGAGGCACACTTATTTTATCGTTTATGGCTGGCAATAGGTTTAGGGCCTGTCAACAGACGTATTAGATGGCTTTTAGACAAATATATTTTTCCTGAAGCTATTTTTGAAGCTTTTCAGGAGGGCAGCTTACAGGGGCTTTCCTTAAATGAATTGAACAGTCTCAAGAATGTTACTCATCGTCAAATAGAACATCTATATAAAAGCTGTATTGAAAAAGGGATTCAGATTTATTCGCCTGATGACGAAGCATTTCCTATTTCACTTTCAGAGATAGACGATCCGCCTAATCTTATATTCTGCTATGGAAATTTGGAAGAAATACATATCAATCCGTCTATTGCAATTATCGGAGCAAGAGATGCTGACGATTATGCGGTTTCAGCAGCAGAAAGAATATCCGCTGAGCTTTCAGCAAAGGGAATAACAATAATAAGTGGATTTGCAAGGGGCATTGACTCCGCTGCACATAGGGCAGCATTAGACTCCGGCGGTCAGACGATAGCTGTTTTAGGCTGCGGAATTAGTTATGATTATCCACGCAACAGCAGAGGCTTGAAAGAAAGGATTGCTCAAAACGGGATAGTTATATCAGAATATTTTCCATCATCTGATCCCAAGCCGGAAAATTTTAAGATTAGAAACCGTATAGTTTCAGGACTGTCCGACGGGATACTTGTAATACAGGCTGGTGAACGAAGCGGAACTCTCAACACGGCTTCCCACGGATTATCCCAAGGGAAAGACATTTTTGTGCTTACTCCTCATGACATATTTGATGATGGATATAAGGGCAGCATCGGGTTGCTTCGTGACGGAGCTATTCCTGTATATTCTTCAAAGGATATTTTAAACAATCTTGCAGAACACTAATACGCTAAATCTAACAATATACATTTTATACCAGGCTATGATTGATTAAAATTTGTAGGAATGCTTAAAACTTAACATTGTTATTTGTGCAATTGGACGAATATGGTTCAAGAACTGACAACTGCTGTTCACATAAGTGAAAATATATGTTATAATAAATTATATGTAATAAAAAGAAAGGATGAAAAACAGTGGCTGTTATAACTGTTCGACGATATAAGTATAAAAATATAGCTATTGCTATGGCAATAATACTTCTCATTATTCTATCAATTTCCACAGCCTGTTCTAACCGTAATGACTCCAAGGCAAAGGAATCGTCTTCTTCTGTTGCTGAAAATGAAAGTTCAAGCACAACAGAGAAAAATCAACTTACAAGCAATTTCAGATATATAAGCATTAAAAATGAGGATGCTTTAGGAAAAGGCGTTTTAACACTTATTGATTCTAAAAACAAATACACGGGTGGAACTCCCGCAAATCTTGTAGGGGTATATAATTATTTGTTCAACAAGTCTGAAGAACAAATAATGTCTGCAAGCAGCACTGATGTTAAGGGTGAGGAGGCTTTGCTTGAATCACTCAACTCAATGATGAGTGATTTCTACAGCAAAACAAAGCTTTCTAACGTAATCGTAAACACTATATACTACAGCTCTGATGCAGATAGTGAAAAGACTGACGAAAATAATACTAATAATAAGCAAGACAGCAAAGAGCACGAAACAGGGTATGCATTTGATCTTAACACTTACACTGCTGACACAGGCTCTTATCCTGATTTTACGGGAGAGGGAAAATACAAATGGATTCTTGAAAACTGCCACAAATACGGTATTATTCAGAGATACACAAAAGACAAGGCTGATATAACAGGCGTTAAAGCTCAAACTAATCATTTCAGATATGTAGGAAAACCTAATGCTGAGATTATGGTGAAAAATAATCTTTGCCTTGAAGAATATATTGACTTCATCAAGGGCTACACCTTTGAAAAGCCGCTGATTTTTGAAAGTGATGAAAAATTGACCTATGCTGTTTATTATGTAGTGGCAGACAAAGAAAAAACAACAAATCTGCCTATACCGCTCAAGGAAAACGATATAGAATATCCATATGAATATTCAGGAAACAACAAGGACGGATATATTATCTGGGTCGTAACTGAGGATAATTCTAAATTACTTCAAGCTGATTCAAGCTCTGCTGATGACAGTTCTAAATCCGAGGACAAAATTCAGGACAGCAAGCTTGAATCTAAGGCTGAGTCCTCTAAAAATGATGAAAGCAAAGCTGCTTTAACAGAAAATAAGTCTTCACAGTCTGACTCATCAAAAAAATCCGATTCATCAAAATTTGACAGCTCTAAAACCGACAATTCGGACAACGCTTCACGATAAAAAAATTACTCCGCTTTGTATTTTTTCATACAAGCGGAGTATTTTTAACAGATAATAAGAATTTTGCATAATAATATATCAAACGAGGGGAGATACCCCTATTGATTAGGAGTGATTATTATGTCAGAAACTTATTTCTTAGGCTCGTCCACTGCACAGGGCTTTCGCACGACCTTTGACAATGTTATTAAAGATGAGGGCATTTTTACCTATATCTTAAAAGGCGGAGCAGGGACGGGAAAATCATCGCTTATGAAAAAAGCTGCCGATGAATTTGAAAACTATGAGCATGTTGTCAGATATCACTGTTCATCAGACCCTGATTCCCTTGATGCTGTTGTTCTAACCGAATCGGGTGTTGCTATTGTCGACGGTACATCGCCGCATGTTTTTGATCCGATAATTCCCGGAGTTAGCCAGAAAATCGTTAATCTCGGAGACCATTGGGACAGCCAAAAATTAATGAAAAACAAAGAACAGATCGTCAGTGCAGTAAATGCAAACAGATCGGCGCTTGACAGGGCAAAAAGATTTACTGCGGCTCTTTCTAATATATTTTCTGACACTTATCACATAGGTTCAGACAGTATGCTTTATAAAAAAGCAGAATCATTTATCGGACGCTTTAAAAAGAAGATCCTAAATAAAAGAGGCAGTGGAACAGGAAAAACTGATTTACTTCAGCTTTCAGCTCTCACACGATATGGATATATGACTTTTACTGAGACTTTAGAAGATTATTTTGATATATACTATTTAAAAGATGATTATTTTGCAGCATCGGATTTTATACTTAAATCTGTTGCGGCGGAAGCCTCAGCAAGAAGCTTTGACATTATTTGTTGTCCTTGTCAGCTTTTTAACTGTGAAAGCTATGAACATCTTCTCATCCCCGAAATGGGAATTGCAATAGTTGGGTCAAATCCAATGACAAATATTTCCCCAGAAAACGGCAAAATTATAAACGCTGCCAGGTTTTATGACAAGAAAGCCATTGCACAGAAAAAGGTACGTCTTAAGCTTAACAAAACCACCTGTGCAAATTTATGCAAGGAAACCGCAGATACTTTGGACAATGCGAAAGTTATTCACGATGAAATTGAAAAGTATTATATAGACGCTATGGATTTTGAAAAGATAAATGAAATTGCCGAAGCTATTTTCATTGAGATAAAAGGACGAACAAAATAAAACCTCAAAGGGGATGTTAAAATGAAAAAGGTTATAGATTTAAGCGGAGAATGGGGACTTTTCCTTGACAAGTATTGTACTGAAATGATGCCTGATCCCAATGATACTATAACACTGCCAGACACCACATCTCACGCTCAAAAGGGGGAATATAACCCGAGACGTGAAACCGGTTTTCTTACTGACACTTATTTATTTGAGGGGAACGCATGGTTTTCAAAAATTATAGAAATTAAGGAACTTGAAAACTGCAAGACTTTTCTTTTCCTTGAACGCACAAGAATAACTCAGCTTTATATAGACGGAAATAAAATCGGAAGCTGTGAAAGTCTTTGCGCTCCCCACATTTATGATATCACATCTTTTGTTTCTAACGGAAGTCACAGATTTGATATATGCGTTTCAAACACTGGATATAAAACTGCCGGGGGACACTTAACATCTCCGGACACTCAGACAAACTGGAACGGTATTACGGGGAAAATTGAGCTTAGAGCTTATTCTGAAAATCATTTACGAGATATCATGGTATTCCCCGATGTTAAAAGCAAATCAATCAGGATTACTGCCAATACCACGGGCAGTTCCAGCGGACAAGTTACCGTTTCAGCACAAAGCTATAATACAAAAATAAAACAGTGCGTTCAGCCTGAAATTTTTGAATATACTCAAAACCGTTTGGATGTGGTATACCAAATGGGCGAAAATGCCCTGCTTTGGGATGAGCATGAGCCTAATCTCTATAAAGTTTTCATTAGTATCGGAGAAGATAAAACTGAAATTACCGTTGGATTGCGGCAATTTCAAACCGATGGAAACAAGTTTTCTGTCAATGGTAAAAAGGTTTTCCTCCGAGGAAAGCACGACGGTATGATTTTTCCTAAAACAGGCTTTGCTCCAACTGATGTAAACTCATGGCTTAAAGTAATGAGAATTGCCAAGAACTATGGAATAAACCATTATCGTTTTCACACTTGCTGTCCGCCGGAGGCTGCCTTTGAAGCCGCTGATATACTGGGAATTTATTTGCAGCCTGAGCTTCCATTTTGGGGAACGATTACTTCCGAGGGTGAGGAAAATCACAATCCCGAGGAGCAACAGTTTTTAATTGATGAAGGATTCCGAATGCTCAAAGCATATGGAAATCACCCGTCATTTTGCATGATGTCGCTGGGTAATGAGCTTTGGGGCTCAAAAGAAAAGCTAAACGAAATTTTAGGCAAATACAAGAAATTTGACAACCGTCACCTTTATACTCAAGGCTCAAACAATTTTCAATGGTGTCCTTGCGTTTTGGAAAACGACGACTTTTTTGTTGGTGTAAGACTTTCAAAGGAAAGGCTTTTAAGAGGCTCTTATGCTATGTGTGACGCTCCGCAAGGTCATATTCAAACACAAAAGCCATCCACAACTCACAGCTATGATAATGCCGTATTGAGCAAAAGTCAAAACAGCACTGAAAACGGTGAAATTCAGATACAATACGGAACGGGAGTCAAAACAGTAAAAGCCCAAAATAGTGACGAAGAATTTTATCCTCAAATACCCATTATAACTCATGAAGTCGGTCAGTATGAAACTTATCCGGATTTTAACGAAATAGAAAAATACACAGGTTCAATTAAAGCAAGAAATCTTGAGATTTTTCATGAACGTTTAACCGAAAGAGGAATGCTAAATCAATCTGAGGACTTTTTCTACTGTTCCGGTCAGCTTGCTGCGCAGTGCTATAAACAAGAGCTTGAAGCAGCTTTTCGTTCAAAAAGCATAGCGGGATTTCAGTTGTTGGATCTACAGGATTTCAGTGGGCAAGGCATGGCACTTGTAGGAATTTTAGATTCATTTATGGAAGATAAGGGCATAATTTCTGCCGAAGCATGGCGTGGCTTTTGCTCCGACGCTGTTTTAACTGCAAAATTTGATTCGTTTGTCTATGAAGAAAATCAAGCTTTTTCCGCAGATATTACCCTTACATACTTTGGAGCAAGCAAAAATGAATGCAGTGACTTATTATGGAGATTATCTGATGAACAGGGGAATAACCTCTACTGTGGACATGAAAAAATATATATTTCAAATGGACAAAATTATTTTGATATATTTAAAATCAACATTCAACTGCCTTCTTGTCAAAAACCTCAAACACTAAAGCTAATACTTAAATCTGAGGATTTAAAAACTGAAAATTGCTACAATATTTATGTATTTCCTAAGCTAAAGCTACCGGACCTCGATAAATTTTATATTTTTGAAACACTTAATGACGAAGCAAAAAAGGCATTAGAAAAGGGCAGACGCATACTTCTGATTCGCAATCCTAAACAAGTTGAAAATGCAATAAAAGGCTGTTACTGCACAGATTTTTGGTGCTATCCCATGTTTAAAAGCATATCTCAAAGCATGGGAATGCCTGAACCTATTGGCACAATGGGATTGGTTATACAAAATAATCATTCGGCACTGGCACAATTTATATGTGAGAAATTTACCACTCCTCAATGGTGGGAAATAGTAACTAATTCCTGTTCAGAAATTTTAGATGAAGATTACGAAGGCAAAAATATAATAATACAGACCATTGACAATTTTGAACGTAATCACCGTTTAGGGCTTTTATATGAGTATTCCTGTTACGAAGGACAAGTTGTTGTGTGCAACTGCGATATAGAAAAGATGAAACAGAGCATTGAAGGCCGACAATTTATATATTCGCTTTTGAGTTATATAGACAGATTATAAGCATAAAAAAAGCGGTAACCCTTATAGGGTTACCGCTTTAGTTTTGCAGTCAGTTAAACAATCAGATTAGAGGATATCTCC
>UQDR01000019.1 GCA_900539835.1 uncultured Ruminococcus sp.
GACAAGATGGAACCCGCCGCCTAAAGAGGCGGGGGACATCCTTGCCTAAGTTATAAATCAGCTTCTAAGACTTGCGTCTTCAATAAATCTATAGTCACCCTCTGCAAACTCTTCGACTGCTGTTTTCACAGGCTTCTCATTCAATATTACCTTGTTTTCATAAGCGTTATCAGTAATATCTCTCGCTCTTTTAGCAACAGCTATTACAAGAGAATAATAACTTTCATTGTTTTTTAAAATTTGAACTACTGCCGGTCTAAGCATTTTTCAACACCTCATCTATTATTTTTATTGTTTCTTTATTATCTGATTTAAATTTATCCGCATTATTATTTTCATTTTTAACAGATTCCAAAACCGTATTAAAGTCGTTAACTGCCTCTTCAAGCTCATCATTCATAATTACATAATCATAACCATATGATTTTTCAATCTCACCATAAGCTTCCGCAACACGCTTTGCAATAACGTCATCTTTTTCTGTGCCACGTTTTTTAAGACGTCTTTCGATTTCCGAAATTGACGGCGGAAGAATAAAAACTAAAACCGCTTCCGGCATTGATTTTTTTACCTGCAATGCTCCCTGCGTCTCAATTTCAAGAACTACATCAACACCGTTCTCCAGATTTTCAAGAACCGGTTTTAAAGGTGTACCGTAATAATGTCCAACAAAACCCGCATGTTCTAAAAATTCATTTCTTCCTATCATTTCTTCAAAGGTTTTATCATCAATAAAGGAATAATGTATACCATCCTGTTCACCTTCACGGGGTTTTCTTGTGGTGCATGACACTGAATAATAAACCTTTTTATTTTTAAAAACTTCAGCCAGCATGGTGCCTTTACCGCATCCTGACGGAGCTGAAACAACCAGCAATTTTGCATTACTGCTCATTTTTATCATCCTCCTCGTCAGTATCCAGTCGTCCGGCTACCGTTTCAGGTAAAACAGCTGAAAGGATAACGTGATCGCTGTCCATAATGATGACCGCTCTTGTACGTCTGCCATAAGTAGCGTCAATTATAGTTCCTTTATCTTTTGATTCCTGTATCAAGCGCTTTATTGGCGCCGAATCAGGCGAAACTATCGCTATTATACGATCAGATGAAACCATATTTCCAAATCCAATATTCAAAAGCTGCATAAACGACCTCCGAATTATTCTATATTCTGAATTTGCTCTCTGATTTTTTCAATTTCGGATTTCATATCTACCACAAGCTTGGTGATATATAAATCTTGAGCTTTTGAACCAATGGTATTAACTTCACGATTAAGTTCCTGAACTAAAAAGTCAAGCTTTCTGCCAACCGGTTCACTGCTGCTTATTAAATCACGGAACTGAGCTATGTGACTTCTAAGTCTAACAGTTTCTTCATCAATAGCTGTTTTTTCTGAAAAAATAGCAACCTCAGTTATAATTCTCTGCTCATCAATATTTCTGTCAGCAAGCGTTTCCTTAATTTTTGCATACAATCTTTCTTCATAAGCCTTAGAGGTATTAGGTGATTGAGCTTCAATTTTAGTTACAGCATCTTCAAGAAAACTCAATCTTGAAACGATATCGTCATACATCTTCATACCCTCGGTGATACGCATATCAACAAAACGTTCTAACGCCTTTTCCGCAACTGATTTTACCTGATTCCAAATTACCTCTTCATCTTCAGTAACTTTAACAACGGTGAAAATGTCAGGAAGACGCATAATATTGGACAAAGCCAAATCATCGTCGAGATCAAGATCATCCGCTGAATTTCTCAGCGCTTCCACATAACCAAGAGCAATTTCCTTATTGACTTCGATCTGAGCATTTGCTCCCTCTTGATTATAAATCAAAACTGATACTTCAACCTTTCCTCTCGAAATATCGTTTTTTAGGAATGCTTTCAGTTTTTCATCAAGATAACCATAGGCTTTAGGAGTACGTGCCGAAAACTCATAATACCGGTGATTTACCGAACGTATCTCAACTAATATTTCACGGCTGTCAAGAACACATCGTTCTCTCCCGAATCCTGTCATACTTTTTATCATTTATATTTTCCCTTCCTAAAAAGATTATCTTTAATTATAACATTTTTAATCAAGTTTATCAAGTGAAATACACTGATTATTAATATTACCGTAACAGTATTTTTACCATTATCAAATAGAAGTAAATATGTCCAACAAATCCTTACCGATATAGATATGAGGATACCTTTCAAAATCAATTTTACTTGTTGATCCTGTAGTAACTCCTGCAAAATCAACACCGGCATTTTGCGCTGTTTCAGCATCAATATAGCTGTCACCTATATACAAAACATCACATCTATCCACCTTGAGTCGCTCGATAATTAAGTTAAGACCGTCAGGTGACGGCTTTGCATTAAATACATCTTCTCCGCCTACTATTTCATCCACAGGAAAAGAACCGCCCTGATATTTAAATGTATCCTCAATTCTATATCTGAATTTAGTTGATACTATTCCGACCTTCACTCCTGCATTCTGCAATGTTTGCAGAATAGCTAAGGTGTTATCATAAAAAAAGGTATTCCTGACCATCTCTTCGTCGGCTTTTTTTACATAAACCAAGCGCATTTCTTCTCTTTGAGAATTATTAGGAATTCCTGTCAGCACATCAAAAGCATCTACTAACGTCATTCCAATAGTATTATAAATTTCCTTATCACTTGGTATGGGATATCCAAACTCAGACAAGGTATGCTTAAAACATATCAAAATACCTTTTGAGGAATCTGCAAGAGTCAAATCAAAATCGAATATATAAGCTTTATATTTTCCCATTAAAACCTCTATTCAACCGTAACCGATTTTGCTAAATTTCTTGGTTTATCAACGTCATTGCCTCTAAGCACTGAGGTATAATACGCAATAAGCTGCAACGGTACCACCGTCAGCATTGGCATAAGCAAATCATCAATAGTCGGAAGTCCGATTTTATAATCTGCAACATCATCGTCAACATTAATATAATTATGAGTTACGAAAATAACCTTTCCGCCTCTTGCCTTAACTTCTTTTGCATTACTTACTGTTTTGTCAAACAAATTGCGCTGTGTTGCAACAGCAATTACAGGCATAGCATCAGTTACAAGAGATATTGTACCATGCTTTAGTTCTCCTGCTGCATATGATTCAGAATGGATATATGAGATTTCCTTTAATTTAAGAGAGCCTTCCATTGACATTGCATAGTCAAGACCTCTTCCTATATAGAGAAGATTTTCAGCATTTACTAAAGTTGACGCAACATATTTGCATATAACGTCCTGTTTTAAAACTATTTCAAGCATTGCGGGAACACTTTCCAGCTCCTTAGTCAGACGCATACATTCTTCTTTAGAAATTGCTCCTTTGGCATACGCCAGCTCAAATGCAATCAGATAAAATACAGCAATTTGTACACTGTAAGCTTTTGTAGATGCAACTGAAATCTCCAACCCTGCATGAGTATAAATAACCATATCGGCTTCTCTTGAAATAGATGAACCAACAACATTTACAATTGCCAAAGTGTCTGCACCCATTTTCTTAGATAATCTCAAAGCCTCAAGAGTGTCAGCAGTTTCACCTGACTGTGAAACAACTATAACCAGGTCTTTATCAGACAATATAGGATTTCTATATCTGAACTCAGACGCAACATCGACAGTAGCAGGAATTCTGCCTATTTGTTCTATAACATATTTCCCAACCAATCCGGCATGCATAGCAGTACCGCAGGCTACGACAAATATATTTGAATATGACGCAAGTTTTTCTTGTGTTAAACCACACTCACTAAGATTTGGCATTCCGTCAGTAATTCTCGGAGATATAGTAGATGATACAGCTGACGGCTGTTCATTTATTTCCTTGAGCATGAAATGCTCATAACCCCCTTTTTCGGCAGCTTCCATATCCCAGTCGGCAACCAAAAGCTCCTTGCTTATCGGAAAACCATGTTTATCGAAAATCTCCGCTTTTCCGTCATCTAAAACAACAATTTCATTTGTTTCCAAAAGATAATACTTGTTAGTAAACTTCAAGAATGCAGGAATATCTGAAGCAATAAATGCTTCATCATCTCCAACACCGACAATAAGCGGAGAATCCTTTCTTACAGCATAAATCTTGTTTGGAAAATCTCTGAAAAGAATACCCAAAGCATAAGAACCCTCAATATCGCTGATAACATTTCTGATCGTGTCAATTGGATCTCCGTTATAATAATAATCCAACAGCTTTGCCACAGTTTCAGTATCAGTCTGACTTTCAAAAACATATCCTTTTGTTTCAAGAAATGCTTTGATTTTACTGTAATTTTCTATAATTCCATTATGAACTATAGAAATATTAGCATTTCCGTGAGGATGTGAATTTACATCCGACGGTTCACCATGGGTTGCCCAACGTGTATGCCCGATACCACAGCTGCCATTGATCCAGCCGTTTCTATGAATTTTTTCTTCAAGCTGAGCAATTCTGCCTTTAGTTTTTTCAACTTTAATTTCATCATTTTCAAAAACAGCAATACCCGCAGAATCATAACCTCTGTATTCCAGCTTTGACAACGAGTCAAGCAAAATTTTTGTACAATCCTTTTTTCCGATATAACCAACTATTCCGCACATAACGAAACTCCTTTCATATATCACGGGATTAAACTTATACCATAATATTAAATATTATTAATTATATCATACCTACACCATAAAATCAAGAAAATTTAACAAACTGCACAAATACGCCTTATTTAAGCCATTGGTATTTCGACACCTTTTGCAAGTTTAAAAGAATATATATAACAGCTTTTAACGGGTGCATCTAAAATTAAATCCAGCGCAGCCTTATAAAGCTCTATCTGAGTTTGATATTTCATTAATTCAGATAACTCTCTAAAATTATCTGTTTTGTAATCAACAAGAACATAACCGCCGTCCTCTTCAAATATACAGTCGGCTATACCTTGAAGCATACCGTTTCCATCAATATATTTTTGGTATTTATCCCCTACTTTAATGTCTTTAAAGTTAACAAGAAAACTCTTTTCCCTTATTACGTTTTTGCTTTGCTTTATCCGGTCAAAAAATTCGCCTGAAAAGAATTTTTTAAGTGCATCAATATAAACACCTTGTTTTTCTCTTTCAGTGAGAAAACCTTTGCTATACAATCGTTCCAGTTCATCCTGAACACTTGCAGCTGCTTTATCATAATCCGCCAGCTCCATAAACAAGTGAGTAAATGTACCTCTCTCAGAAGCAGAAAGTTTTGTAATTTCATCTGCGAGCTTTGGAAGCTGAGGATAAAACTCCGGATTCCTCTCTCCGAACTCTTTCTCTTTTTCGTCACTTACAATTTCAGTAACTGTCATTTTAGCTGGTGCATTCAACTCATCTGAAACATATTTAAAATTATATTTATCCACAAGCTGCTCAACCTGTCCCGGATTCGGTTTTTCTCTGATAAACATATTTCCAGTCGGCTGACACTTATCCAGATCTTCATATATTCTGAATTTTATTTCAGATTCTGACGATATCTGAGGAAGTTCACAGTCTACCTCCGCCTCATTCAGTAAAATTTCATTATCTTCTGCACATAACAAGGTCATATAAATCCACTGTGAGAAATTCTTGCATTCTTTAACTAATGAGGGGTTGATTCCACCTGCTTCAGATATATCATGAGCTTTTTTTCTTATCATTGCATAATCATCTAAATCACTTCGTGATCCGTGGCGAAGATTCAAGGCAATAAACAGCTTTTCTTTTGCTCTTGTCATCGCAACATAAAGCAACCGTAATTCTTCGCTTAGCGTTTCGTTTAAGCCTATAATTTTCTGTGCCTTATAATTAATCGGCTCAGTCAATGAAAGTTCCTTATGATCAGAAATTTTCATTGCTGCTCCAAACTTTTCATTAAATAAAACACGTTTAGAAACATCTTTTAAATTGAACTTTTTTGAAAGCCCGCATAGAAATACGAAGGGATATTCAAGTCCTTTGGACTTATGAATGGTTTTTACAACAACCGAATCCTTGCTTTCAATTACTGTAACTGCCTGTTTGAAATCGCCTCCGTTTTTTGAAGCTGAATCTAAATATCTTAAGAAACCTGATATTCCACCTTCAGAGTTGCTTTCATATGAAGAAGCATACTCCAGCAAAAGCCGTAAATTTGCTCTTTTTTGCTTACTGTTTTCAAATGCCGACGCAACTGCAAAAAAGTCAGTTTCATCATATATTTTTCTTATCAAGCGCTCTAAAGTCATGGAAGACGAATAAAATCTAAGCTTCTTTATCATAGTAACAGCATAAATGCACTTGTTTTTTAAATCTCCATTCAAAGATAAGGAGCTAACCTTTTCTGAATTTTCTACATCTTTGCTGATTCCATTAATAACTTGATATATTCTCTTTAAATAATTTCCCGTTTTATCTCTGCATAACAATCTCACAGCTGCTGTTTCATCTGCCGAAAATCCGAAAACTGGCGACATCATAACTGATACCATAGGAATATCCTGCATAGGATTGTCGATTACTTTTAGAAGGTTAATCATTACGGCAATTTCTCTTGAGCGAAGATAACCGCTTGACTCTTCAGAATAAGCCTTCAAACCAACTGACTCTAAAGCCTTTGCAATCTGCAATCCATCCTTTTTTCCTCTTGATAGCACGCAAAAATCAGATGGACGGCACTGTCTAAAAAGACCATTATCTTCAACAGTACATTTACTGTCATATATTTCTTTTATTCGCTTTGCTACAGCCAAATGTTCACGTTCAAAGGTTAAATGATCTGAAGATATATTTTCATTTTCAGACTTTTCATCTGACTGTATATCATCGTCTTTAATCAACATTATTTCCGTGTCAAAATCCTGATTTTTATAATCAGCACCCAACTGTAATTTTTCGTCATCATTATATTCTATTTCTCCAACAGAAACGCTCATAAGTAATGAAAAAGTGAAATTTACATAATCAATAATATTTTTTCTGCTTCTGTAATTTCTTTTTAACTGAACTGATTTGAGCTGAGTAAGCTTTTCATCTCCTGCGGTCTGTTTTGCCTGCAAGAAAAGCAGCGGATTAGACTGTCTGAAACGGTATATTGACTGCTTGACATCTCCGACGACAAAAACATTCTTTCCCATTACAGATAAATCATCTGTATCAGATATCGCTTTGAAAATCAGTTCCTGAAGATTATTGACATCCTGGAACTCATCAATAAGAATAACTTGATATTCTCGGTTTCTGACTATTTCTTCTGCAAGCTCAGTCCTTTCAATGCCTTGGTCTGTTTTGCTGACAAGTAATTTTATCGCCATCATCTCAACATCCGAGAATTCAAGGAAGTTCTTTTCTTTTTTTGCTTCCCAACAAAGTTCTTCGGTTTTGGTGCAAAGCTTATATAATCCATTAAAAATATCAGCAGATATCAACAAACTTTCTGATAGGCTTCGTCCTGTTTTTTTCATGTCGGAAGCTATATCCTTGACTATAGACATATAATCTTTTCTTAATGTCCTCAAGCTGTCAATGATAGCAGATTGAAGATATACTTTATCTTCTGACTCATTTTTAGATAATTTAAGTGTAATTCTTGAAGAACTGAATTTTAATGAAGTAAAACTTTCATAAACTTCGTTCCATTTACCGCTTTTAAGGACGTCATGAAGATCATAAATAAGGTTCCTGTCTGATATAAACAGGTTTTTGTTTTTATCATCCGTATTATTGAAGCGTTCTAACAGATACATTGCGTGATCTGATTTTTTACATGCTTTATTTATTCTGTCAAGATAATCGCTGAACACAATATTAGTATATAAATCAATACTTTCACAGCTTTTAAGCTTATCGCTAATTTCTTTCGCCCAGCTTGTTGGAAAAGGCAGAGAGCGAAGAAAGAAATACATATCTTTTATAATATTTTCAAGGGCTTTTTGGCTGTTATCGGTTAATTTATCAATTAACATATCCATTAATTCAGGTTCGTTCTGAAAATAGAAATCAAAAGCAGATTTAACAGCTTGATTCAAAATTATATTCGCTTCTGTTTCATCTATTATTTTTATGCCGCTCTGCAAATCAAATTGATGTATATTATTTTTTACAAGATCAAGACAAAAAGCATTAATTGTGTTTATTTTCGCCATACTAAGATTATCCTGCTGTTTTTGAATCCATTCATTCGCAGGATTCTCATTCAGTTTCTTTTCAAGAGCTGCTGACAGTTTATCCTTCATTTGATTGGTTGCATCCTTCGTAAATGTTACAGCAAGAAGTTTATCAGCAGGAACCTTTTTTTCTTCATCTGTCAAAATACGAATTGTTCTTTCAATTAAAACAGCGGTTTTTCCGCTTCCCGCAGCAGCAGATACAACAACGCCTTTATCAGTGGTTTTTATAGCTTCTGACTGTTCCTTATTCCAAGATACTGCCATAACAGGCTCCTTCCAACATCTTATTTACAGCAATTTTTATTATATATTATAACACTTTAGAAAGAAAAGGTCAACGAAACAGAAAACGCAGAACCTTTTCAGGCTCTGCGTCAATAAAAATCATAAACTACATCGAATATGACACTGTTCGTTCATAGGTTATATCGCCTAATTTAAAATAAGCTGTCAAGCCGTCAAGCAAATCTTCAGGAATGTCCATAAATTTGCCTAACAAAAATACCTTTCCTTCTTCTGCAAAAACAGTTTTTCCTGAAGCAATAACGCTTCTATATGCTTTGGTAACAGTTATCGTACCGCTGTTGCCCTGTCCGGGAACTGATATATATACACTTGCACTGTCTGCATTGATAACGTCTTCTTCGTCAACGACCAAAATAAATCTGATACCGAAGGTTCCGTCCTTCAAATCAGCCAACTGATATTTTAGTTCGCCGTTGTCGATATACTCAAAATTAATGTTATTAATCTTAGCATATGTCTCAGATACTGATTTTCTATATATCTTTAATGTAAGCTGACTGCAATCTTTAAAAGTATCTGTGCCGAAAGTAGTTACTGATTTTGGTACAACCATTTCTTTTAAGCCGGTGCAGCCTTTAAAAGTGTTCATCAAAATCTGTTTTACACCGTCTTCTATAACCACTTTTTCAAGTCCTGTACAGCCATAAAAATTATTATTATCAACTATCGTAACATTTCCCGGTATAACGATTTCTTTTAAGCTGGTACATCCATAAAATGTTCTTGTTTCAAGCTTGGAAATGCCTTTGGGAATATGAATGCTCTCAAGAAGCTTACAATTCATAAAAGCATATTTACCGATTTTAGTAATGTTATCATAAAGAGTAACATTTTTCAGTCCGTTGCACATATCAAATGCTGACTCACCGATAGTTTCAGTGTTTTCTGGAATAACTATGCTCTGAAGACTTTCACAACAGTAAAATGCTTTTTTATCAATAGAAACTACGCTGTCAGGTATTTTTATCTCAACAAGAGAACAGCATCTGTCAAAAAAGTTTTCAGGAATTGAAGTTATATTGTTAGGCAAAGTAACAGATTTCAATTTCTTGCAATATGCAAACATATATTTACCAATAAAATCAACAGAGCTTGGTAAAATTGCAGATGTTAAGTTTGCGTTGTTGAAAAATGCTCGATATCCGATATCTTTAACACTGTCCGGCAATGTAATGCTTATCAAGCCGGCATCAGCAAAACCATATTGACCGATAGATGTAACTGTGTCGGGAATATCAATTGACTTCAGGTTATAGCATAAATTAAACGCATATTCACCAATTGATTCCATTCCCACCGGAATGTTAATAGATTCTAACAATTTGCAGTTATAGAATGCCTTGTTGCCGATATAAGTTACAGTGTCAGGAATCTTGATCTCTTTTATGTAAACCGCATCTCTGAAAGCATAGTTTTCTATTGCAGAAACTATCTTTCCGTTTATTTTGTCAGGAATATTCACCTCTGACTGATTGACATCAAATCCAAGTATTCCTATTGTTCCGTCGCTTTTCTCCCAATATTTAAGAGATCCGTATGTCTCATAGTCACGTCCCCAGGCATCAGTTGCTGCATTTGCTTCAATAACAGCTTCATCCCAAAATGAATTTGACATTCCGAAAGCGCTTAGCGATAATACAACAGCTGAGACCAATGCAATAATTCTATTCTTCAAAAAAATCCCCTCCGAATATTAAAACAGAATTTACAATTGTCCATAATAGAATGATATCACAAACTCTTTAAAAAGTCAATAAATGTTCTTGGGTTTCCATGTTAATGCAAGGATTTTTAATCACTAAAAAAGTTTTCTTAAAAACGTTGACAAGTTTTTAAGAATGTGATATAATGTTAACCGTTGTATGGAGAAGTCGCCTAGCCCGGTTTATGGCGCACGACTGGAACTCGTGTATGGGTTGATAGCTCATCGAGGGTTCGAATCCCTCCTTCTCCGCCAAAACAAAAACCGCCTGTTTACGTGAAATAACGTAGATAGGCGGCTTTCTTTATATTCTCAAAGCCAATATTTTGTTGCTCATGTCATAAAAATAGTGCTTGTGTCATACTTTTAGCAACATATATGACACGAAATATGACACAAAAAAGTCATTTTATAACCACAATTATCACCTGCATATTGTATAGAAAACAAAAAAGGTCAAGAACCATTACAGCCCCTGACCTTTTTTTGTACTAAGCTTTACCTACTGTACTTCCGTTTCATGTCATCCTTAATCATCTCCGTAACATTATTGGTTTTTAGTTTATTATCATAAATCTCGTACTTGCCACAAGGACAACCTAACTCTCTGCAACCGTCCTTTTCACCGATTGCCATAGCATTCATTAAATTGTTAGAGGCACCGATCCATTTGCGACCATGTACTGACGGACGATATACATCATATCTTCTTTTACATTCCATTTTTATCATTCCTTACCTGTAAAAAATCATATTTTAATGATAACACAGAAAGTGTCGGTACGACTAAAAATGTTAAATTTTAATATATTTTATGGTGTTTTCACATATAATAAGCTAAGAATATTTATAAATAAAGCACTTTAGGTCGAAATTGAGATTAAATAATATAAAATCAGCATAAACAAAAACAGCCCTCTCACTTTAGTGGTGAGGGGGCTGAAATCATATCTACTTAATGTTCAGTTTCTGCCCAGGATAAATCAAATTAACATTTTTAATGTTGTTATCCTTTGCAATTTTAGCAACTGTTGTTTTGTACTTCTTCGCAATACTTGCAAGAGTATCACCTTTTTTTACTATGTATGTAACAGCCTTTTTTGCACTTGCAAGCTGCTTATTAACCTCAGTTTGTACAGCATTGTAATTGTACCCTGCTTCCGTCAGCTTCTTCTTACGGGTTTCACCAACTCCCCATTTTCCGTTAATGACTTCTTTCGCCAACTCGGCTACCGTTTTGGTACTTGAGGACTTTTTAACCCCTGTCACCTTAGTCTGATCCTTAGGACGTAACACACCGTATACATGATTGTAATTGTGCTTAATCTTAGCACAAGCATCGTGTCTGCCCGTCCAGTTTTGGTCGTATGAGTAAAAATATGTGGTGTTGCCCTCACCTGTGGCAATGGCTATGTGACCCCAACCGCCGTTTAGTGACGGTGCCCATACAACGATATCACCCTTTTGAGGTACAAATGACGGTGTATTTGCAATGCGTGTAAAATTGTTTTTGAGCGCTGATATGTTGTTAAAGTTATCATAATAGCAGTGTGCGTCACCCCATGCACCGGGGTTAAGACCAAATACCTCTTTAAGATAATATTTTATCAGGTCAACGCACTGCACCCCTGCAACTCCGTCATAATCCTTTGCTTTGCCGTTGTACTTTTTCACAAATTCTGCGTATGTAATATTAGCCATGGTTATTCCTCACTTTCTGCTGTATTCTCTACAGCAATCTTTAATTTTTTGATTATCTTTGTAAGCAAGTTAGGCAATGGTACACCTATAACTGCAAGATTTTCAAGGATTGATATCAGCTCGTTAATGATAAGCCATACCGTTACTATAAGACCGATATACATATTAACGTCTATATGTATGCCTATCTGCGACAGTACACATTGTATAAGCCAATCAACCACTGCCGCAACAGCCACAATCAAGAGATAACACACCTTTTTTACAATACCTTTTATGCCTATACGGCTTGATAACGTTGACGTAAGTCCTGCTTTAAGCATACCGCTTATATAATCGATTACCATAACACCAATGAGCATAATCAGAGGTATAGTTAATATCCTCATATATGCTGATAAGCCACCGATAATGGTTGCAAATATAGCCTTAAAAACATTTTCTTTCATTTTAATCACCGTATTCCTTTTCAAATTTCATTTAATTTTCCTCGCTTTCTGCAATTGGTTCTACCTCTAACATTTTACCAATGATAACCTTTGCCCACTGCTTGTGCGCCTCAGGCGATACATGAGTATAATCATAATTGCCGTTGCGATATCCCTTGTAATACTCTCTCGCATATAGATTTACTCCGCTGTTAGCTCGTGTGTCGCATACAGGACAGCCTAACAACTTGCCTATCTCAATTACCGCCTCTGCGTATGCAGGGGTTTTGTTGTACTGGCTCTCGCTGTTAAGCATATACGGAGGAGCAATCAAAAATATCTGTATTGGCTTTGCAGTATCAGTCTGAGTTACCCCGCTGTAGTCAATACCTTGCTCTGCATAATAACCTGTATCAAGTTTGTAATACTTGTAGATTAATTTGCTGATTAACACATGATAAGCACCGTAAAATGTTTTGGTATCACAGTTTGATATATCAGGACTGCCAAGACTTACATTATTATTAGCGTCATTAGTACCGCCCATAACAAATACAATATCACTGTCAAGGTCAAGCTGATTAACTCGCTCATCCTGCCAAAAGGCAGCTCCATAGGCTGTTGTTTCTCCCGATACAAACGTACCGCCTTTTGCTGATTTGGTAATGACACTAAAACCAAAATAGTCATTAAGGTTATTAATGTAAAAACCGCCTGTGCCGCTATCTGTAAGACTATCTCCTAAAAAAGATACTCTTTTGCCGTTATACCAGTTTTTGATTTCCTTACGTTTTATATTGTTTAAATTTACATATTTGGGATTTACAATCTTATCTGGTGTATATGTATCTCTTGACAAGTCCGTATCTGCAAACCACAAACTATCGTTAATATTACCGTCTACGGTAGAGTAAGCATAAGCATACTTAACATTATCCGCAATATCCAAGGCTTTGCCGCTTGCAATATTATCAACGCCGCTAATATAATTATAGTCCTCATCAAAAAGATACAAGTATATATATTTGCCGTTGTGATAATATGTCTTGCCGTTTGATACCTCAAAAAAGTTTGTGCTTTTAAGTTTGTTATATCCCCAACGGTCATTGGTAGGTGCATACTGCACGTTGCACAATTCGTGTATAAGGTTTTTGCCGCCAATAAAAAAGTCATTGCTTAACTCTGTTTGTGATACTGGTATCTCACTGTCATTATGAGTATCTATACCGGCGATTTTGATATCAAACTCAGTACCCAAAGTATATGACACTGCAAAATATGCCGCACCGTCATGATTTTTGACCTTACCGCCACTCAAAACACATAGATTACGGTTATTATCCGTAAATCCATAAGAGCCTAATGACTGTTTGCTAATATCGCAAATTAAAGACCCTGCGGTGCGTGTGCCACTGCCAAAGGGATATGTAGTATTAGACGGTGTAACGGATATCCATGCAAAAGGCTTGTCTGGTATTTTAATAAATACAGTAAAAGCATTATCATCTGCGACAATATTGTTTGCGTTTAATCTTTTGCCCTCGACAATTTCATATTCAATATCTGACTTTGTAAAAAATGTGGTCTTTAGAGGAGTTATTGTGCCGTCCTCGATGTCGGTTAATGCGTCCTGCCATTGAGGATTATTATCATCTCCGAGAGCGAGCACTTGTCCTGCTGTGCCGCCTGTAGATGGTTTGTCAAGTTTGGTTGCTATGTCGGTTGCGTTTTGCTGGACTTGGTTTACTGTGTCTTTTACCTCAGAGATAGCAGTGTTGACATTAGCGGAGTACTCAGCTGCTGTATCTATCATTTCCTGCACTTCCGCTGTTCTTTGGTCAAGCATTGTTTCGGCGTTTTTGGCAGCTTCCTTAAGCTGGTCATTTTCGCTGATTACATGATAATATATAGCTTCTATTCCTTTTGCTATCTCATCCCTGACATCACGTCCGTACACCGCAGTGCGGATTTTATTTAATATTTCTGTAATATTCATAATTTTATGTACCTCCTTATGGGTGATCTGATATGTAATCTTTTATTATTGCTAACTGGACACGCAGCGATAATTCATTGCCTGATTTATCTTTTACGGTTATATCATCCGCCTTTATACTTCCCTCGATATTTGCGCTTGTTGCCTTTATATTTCCCTCAATATTTGCGCTTGTTGCCTTTATATTTCCTGATGTGCTTATATTGCCACCCTGTATATTGGTTTTATATGATACTCCGTTAATTTGACCTGCTGACTGTATCACCCCTGCTGCTACTCCTGTCATATCCGACCCATACGGATTAGTTGCATTTAGTCTTAAGGCATTTGACGCTAATGCAACGTCCCAACTGTTGGTATTATTACTATATGACAGTTTTACCACACCAACAGAGCTACTTGACGCATTCATGCTTATTTCGATGTTTTTACAGGTTACCTTGCCATTTTCATCGACTGTAAAAGTACCATTGCCGTTATTAATTTTTAAGCCGCTAAGCACATTTGCAACAATGTACTCAGTATGCAAAGTGCCGTCTATCGTCCATGCCGCTGAGTATGGTCCGTTAAGAGCACTGCCGCCATCTTTTTTCTTGCTCCAAAAGCCCAAGCCGTTTTTATTAAATCTTAATGCCTGTGTAGCAGTATCAAGGTTATCAGTATCAATAAAAAACAGCTCATAAGGCTTGCCATTAGCGTCTGTCCTGTAATATAAGCTACCTCCGTCAACACCGCAGAGCAATGCTGTTTGATTGGCAACGATATTTTTAATCAGACCGTTTTCATGGCTTCCCATATCTGTAATTTGGTCTTGTATCTGAGATATTTTATTTGTTGTGATCGATGTCAGTGTTTCAAATTTGTCACCAAAGGTCAGCGTTGTTGCTGTCGGGTCGTTAAGGTCAATAGTTGTACTCAGACAGCGTATATCATCGTCAAGCTCTATAAGAGGATTAACAATGTGATATGTTGTGCCGACTGTAAACTCGTCATAAGACTTATTAATTGCTGATAAATCAACGGCACTCACCGTATACTGTACTTTTGCAGTCTTTAGGTTATCCACATACTTATGGCCTTTGCTGTACAAATCTGATAATGTTGTGACGTCGTCAAAAATAACTGTACCTGCATGTATACCGTATTTGCTGATTAGTACATCATTATCAATGTACTGCTCTCTTATCATAAGACGAGCGTCACTGTTTTTGTCTGTCTTTGCTCCAAGAGGATATACTCTTGTAACTACCTCTTTTGGGTCTATTGCTTGGCTGACGGAGCGCATATTAACAGCCAGCTCAATTTTGGTGTCTGAGCCTTGATTAAATACTGTATCTGTGTAATCAAGATAGTTTTTGCCGTCATCAGCGTATCTGATACGTATCTCGCCTCCAATATCCTCGTTATTGATAAGACTGCGATTAATCTCATTAAGTGAGTTATCATACTGAGTGCTAAAGGTGTATGTGCCACTGCTCTCCACACTGCCAAGATATATTTTTTGACTATCGGTTACATTGGCATTATGCTGTGTTAAAACAGCGTCCAAATATGTACGGACTCCCACATTACGCATTGAGCTGACAGTCCATATACTATCACAGAGATAACCGAGCGCCCCCTCACAGACAACAGCCTTTGAGATGATACCGCTCTCATCCATTGCAGGGGTTACGTCAAGCACCCTACCTCTAAAGACGGTTTTATTATTTTTGTCAAAAACCTCAACGGTTGTTGTAAGTGGGTTTACGCTATCCCGCCCTGCATTGCCGGGATAGACAGTAAAGTTAAGGCTGTCAATGCTGTTGACTTGCTTTTTTACTTGTCCGACAACACGGTTTTTGCTGTTTATGTCATCCTCGTTTATGCATACTGTGCCGTTAAGCATTACTTTATACATTAAATTACCTCCTCACAGGCTATTAATCTAATTCCTGCATTTATATTTCCGGACAGATAAAATTCGTTAATTCCGGGCTTTAAGATAAACCCGTCTAATTTTTTTACATTGCCAGCAATTGTGATTGGTTTGCCCATATCAGTTTTATACAGGGTTAATGTATCACTGCCGCTTTTTATATATTCCGCTTCCGGGCAAATATCATTCAGCCCATAATTGTAAAAATAGAAAGTATTTGAACCGCTTTTCTTGCAGATATACTCTGCCGGATTAAGATAATCCGTATCAAAACAAAAGTTATCCCATGTGGCGTTAGCATAGTTTTCGGAGATTCTATAGGGCAGCGCAATAAAGGTGACTTCCAGCTCGCATACAAAATGATTAAATGTCGGTACACATGTTAAAGACTTAGCCATAAAATGATAACGGTTAGATATATCAAATAAAGGCTCAAAGGAGTTACCCTCTAATATCCAATTAGTAAAAGCTACTACCTTATTGTGCAGGTGTTGAATATCAAGGTCAATAATATTAAAGGTATATTTTAATTCCCTTGTTGAATAGCTTTCCTTCTGCATTGGTGTGAAGTCAATGACGGCTGAGCTATAAGGCACTTGCACTATATAATTGTTTTTGGTGGGATAACCATGTGTATAGGTTTTTACAGTCGCTTCAAAATCTAAGTAACTGTTTTTTCCGTTCCATGTTATACTGGTCATTATGCGAGCCCCCTTTCGCTTAACGTTACTGTTTCACCTAATTTTTTATTGATTTTTGGTACAAGCTTTATTGCGAGTTTGTCACCATCCATAATAATTTGTATGTCAAGCGCCTCAAGCAGCTGCGGAAAGAAAACTGAAATGATGGAGATAATCTTATCAAGCTTTGAAACAACAATTTTCTGTTGTTCTTCTGCTTTAATGCTGCTGTTAGAAATACTATAGTTTTCGAGCGCTGTACTTTTTCTTTCGGGGAGCATCTCAGCAAGCTGTTTAGCAACCTGTGTAGTCCAAGCCCTGTTCTGATCAAGAGGAATAACAGCTTCGGCGCCGTTACCTTCAAGAAATCCTGTCTTTCCTTTAGGTAAAATACCGCCCTCTTCAAGTTCAGGAAGGTCAATATCAGGAATATGAGGAATATTAACACCGGGTATTTTATTTATTAAGTCTAAAGCACCATTAATAAAACCAAAAAAGCCATTTATTTTATCTTCAATAAAATTTAATATACCGTTGATAACTGATTTAAAAGCTCCGCCAACGGCATCACCGATTTTTGTACCTATACTTGTAAATTTGCTTTTAATGGTATCCCAAATACCACCGAAAAACTCTCCTACTGAAGAAAAAGCGTTCTTTATGCCCTCCCATGCCGCATGGAACTTTTCAGAGAACCAGTCGCCTATACCGCCAAATACATCTTTAATCTTTTGCCAAGCATTAGACACGAATCCTGTTATCTTATCCCATACTTTTTTAGCAACTTCTTTTACTTTGTCCCAATTTTTATATAACAGGACGCCCACCGCAACAAGTGCAGCTATAGCCGCAATAATTAAAGTTATTGGTGACGTAACAAATGACATTACAGCCCCGAAAGCAGTTGTTGCAGCCGTTGTTATTCCTGTCGCTATTGCTGCTGCATGCTGAGCGATATTGTATGCTAAAATTGCAGTAGTTAAAGTACCAAAAATTCCGGCAAGTACTTTTATTGCGGTTTTATGCTCTGATGCCCATTCCTTTGCGGCTTTCAGCTTTTCACCCATACCAGATAAGCCTTTGGTGACTTTCTGAACAATGGGAACAAGCTTTTGCAAAACGGGAGCACCAACTTGAGCCTGAAACTGCCGCCAAGATTCTTTTAGGTTTCCGGTTACGTTCTCCCAGCCATCAGCTTCTCTTGAAGCTTGCCCCATAGCTCCTGAAAGTTTGTTTGCGTCCTCAACCATTTTTAACAAAGTTAATTGTTTTTGCGATTCTGACAAATCAACAAATGATTTTCCGTATAATTCATTTGCAGCCGCATTTCTTGTGGTTTCCGTACAGGAAAGCCCCAAAGCCGCATCATTTTCAAAATTTCCTTTCAGAAATGATTTCAAACTTTCAGAAGTATCTTCAAGAGAACGGTCATAATATGCCGCACTGTCAGCAGTTGCCTGTAAGGCACGTTCCATCATGTCAAGAGCCTCTGTGGATTCCATTCCCGTTGTTTTTGCAAACGCATATATGGATGTGCCAACAGTGTTCAATCTTGTCTGAAGTATTCCACTATTTTTAGAAACTGAGCCAATAACAGAATCCGCTTTTGTTTGC
The DNA here is from genome assembly GCA_900539835.1 of uncultured Ruminococcus sp. GTDB lineage: Bacteria > Bacillota > Clostridia > Oscillospirales > Ruminococcaceae > FB2012. Next base: position 18,532 of record UQDR01000019.1, read on the forward strand.
AAACCTCCAAAGGTTTGCTCAAACTGTGAATTTTCTGCTTTTACCGCCGCCGCAGATTCTACGCATTCCTGCCCGAAATCCTTAATTTTATCTACTGCAAAAGCAGCGGCTACAGCACCGCCAATTTTCTTGAACGCTCCCGACATTCTATTTTCAGTTTTTTCCGCTGAGTTCGCTGCATTCCCTAAAGATTTATCAAATTTACCTACCGAAGTTTCAGCGTTAGAAAGCTTTTTTTGATTTTCCCTTAATGATTCCGATAAATCATTAATTTCCTTAGCACACTTTTTAGCTTCATCTGAACTACGCCCTTGTCCTAAATATAAATCCTTATATCTATTTTTAAGCACCGATAATTCAGATTCTTGCTTATCTATAGTTTCAGTAAGCTCTTTAAGACCCTTTTTAGCTTCCTTAACAGATTCCTTATCTTTAAACGTTTCTTCATATGATGTTTTCGTCCTCTTGAAAGCATCTTCCGATTCTTTAGCTTTATCACCAATATCTCTAAGGCTCTCCTTTGCAGATTTGACATCAATATCAACATCAGTATCAAGTTTCTTATCAATGTCTTTACCTGTCTTATCTGCCTTAACAACTATTTCAGATAAATCTTTAACCGCCTTAGAACTATCGACTTCTATTGCATTACCCTTTAAGGTTCCATCCATTAAAGAACGGCTATTATCGGCCTTTGAGATAGTTTCATCAATAGCCTTATTCGCATCTGAGTTTTTTATTGCAATAGTTCCAAACAGCTTAAAAAGCTCCATTCAAGCTCACCTCCTTAAATTCGCAGTTTAAAATATCTTGTGAAGTCTTAACAACTGTTTCAAAATCATGTTTTGTCATTGGTTGTTGCGGAGTTAAGCTCTCATAAAAATCGTTAAACGACATATCATGCACTTTATGCAAGAAGAACTCCCAGCACTCAGCTTTGTCTAACGATTTCATGAAATCTCCGATAAAATCTAAAAATCCACAGTTTTCAATGATACAATCAAGTAAAATAAATGGACTTGCATATCGGTGAAACAGCAAGTCCATAAATTCGTTTACTCCTATTTGGTTAATTTTGAAACAGCCGAAATAAAATCCTTAAGTTCTTCCTTTTTGCAGAAATCTATAATCATTTCCGCAAACACAGCAGGCTCAAAATTCTGAATTTCTGCAATGCTTAGTCCGCTAACACGGCTAAGTATGTTGTAAACCTCATTTTCACACTTGTAAAGCTTGTCAAAAATGATATCCGCAATATTAAGTACTGAATTAATACCCACTGCTTTTAAAACTTCGTCAGGCATTTTTGACTTATCGTCAGTGGACTTAATATCAATAGATGAAATCAAATTAGCAATTTCTGAACCCTCAAAAGCCTTACCAAAATCTCTTATGCCTATTTTAGCTACAAGCTTTGACATAGCAAAAATGTCAGTAGAATTCAATCGTCTGAATGAATATGGTTTTTCAGTTGTTTTTACTTCAATGTTATTAGTTGTTTCGTTCATGGATTAACCCTCCTGCTGTTCTTCTTTGTTTTCTGCTTCATTTACCTGTGGTTCTTCGACCTGTTTAGCTTTAGGATAATAGATATGATACGGTAAGATTCTTGTATCGCCGTCAGCTTTCTGTGTACATTCAAATGTGATTTTTGGTTTTGCTGTATCCTTGTTCTTAGCGTCAATTTCAAATCCACTTGTACATATTGCATTATCAAGAATGACGATAATGTTCGTGCCATCAGTTTTCTGACCGACAAAGGCAACATTCTCCCAATAGTCATCCTTCTGAATATTAGGACTTGATTCAATTAAATCAAAATCAGCCAGTTCATTTTTATCTGAAATTACGCCAATCACCGCTGTTTTTATGATATCTGTGGATAATTCGGCAAAATTAATTTCAATATTCGCAGTTTCGCCCAACTTGAAATCCATGCCTTGTACTTTTACAAGCACATTATCAAGTTCAGGTGTAAACATTTCAGGCTTAATTGACAACTTACTGCCGCCGCTTGTTGCGCCAACAAGCGACTCTTTAAAATTCCATTTACCATTTTCGTGCTTTAACCCTCTGTGTATAGTTCCTGCCCCCAAAAGAAGATTTTTAGGCGTGTTTTCAGATACTCCGGTACCTGTGAATACGTCATTCATATAATTCACTTTCCTTTCCAATATTTAATCGACAGGTAAATTTCAGATTTTTTTAGATCATTAAAATCCTGCGGTATATCTAATACGTTTGATGTGTAAATAACAACGACAGAACCGTCTATATTAACGATCCTGCCGTTGTTGAAATATTCGGATATTTTTGCTTTTTCAATTTCTATCTCAAAAGATGTGATTCCTCTGAAAAAGCCTGTAAGGATAAAAGTCGGGTTAAGCTCGCCGTCCTCTGACATGCCCTCAGGGCATGTGTAAGAGCCTACCCAGTAAGGATATTTAGGCGGCTTTTGCTTGTTTTCGATAAAGCTATAATTTACACCAAGCTTATTTAATTCTTGTTTCACTGCTTTAAGTACATTAACCACTGCCACCCACTCCTTTCAGTTTAGTTTCAAGTGCCTTTTGGAGATTTGGTTTGACCTTTTCAACAGCATTATATAAAGGTCGGTTTGGTTTTTTACCATCAGTTTTATAAAAAGTTTTTCCATCCTTTCCATAAACGATAGTAACCTTGCCTTGATACGTTGGTTTCTTTTTACCTTTATATTTTTCACAAGGAATATACCATGCTGTTTTTCTTCCGTCACCGTCTAACGCATATTCACCTGTCCCGAATTCTTCCCAAATTGCATTTTCAAGTTGCGAACCAATCGTAGCCGTAAGCTCTTCACGAGAAATTACATAATCATAAGAATTCTTGGTCTGACTTGTGCCAACACGGCTGTTCCTTTTGGTTTGTGACACTATTTCTTTAGCAGTCCCGGTTAAAAAAGCGTTTAAAGCATTATTTATAAGTCCTTTAATTGCAACTGAATTGTCCGTAAACTCAAAGTTATCCATTCTGACCACCTACAAACTTTAGATAGATTTCAAGCTGCATGTTAAGTTCCATCGGATTGTCAATCAAAAGCACCTCATATTCTTTGCCTTTACAAATCGCTTTTGAATTTTCAGCGGTAATATCGCCTATATCAACAAAATCGCATATAAAAACGTGTGTGCTCTCCTGGACCTTAGCGGAATAAACGGTATGCTTACTATCACCGCTTGATAAATCAAGAAATCCCCACAGATTTAAAGCATTTGACTGCTTAACAATATCCTCGCCAATTTCATTCTTTTCAGCAGAATTTTCTTTTTGCAACGTCAGTGTTATATTACCGCCAATCATGGTTAAAACCTCGCTTTCATGTAAGGCTTTAAAAATGCTGTCAGTGACACAGGATAGCCGGCAAACTGATTACTTGCCGATACATCAAAATACGTCACAGAATGGCGGCTGATAGTTTCTGACTGAATCCCTGCCTTATCGCCACGCTCTATGTCGTATTTAAGCAGTCCTATACACCCCTCGACTATATCATCAGGATAGACAATCTTTGTAACAAGAGCATGCTCACAATCATAAAGCTGTTCGTCAGAGATAATAAAGCCATTTTCAATACCCTTTACGTTTATTAATCCGTCATTTATATCAGTTTCCGATATTTGCAGGGTGTCACCCTCTGAAACATAAGGATTATCGCATAAAAGCTTCCCGTCTGTAACTGAGGTTACAAAACGGAAAGCCTTATTCTGAAAATTGTTATGTGTCACTTTTCTTATTTTTGCTTCAAGGCTGCGCACCTTACGTTCAAGCTCCGAATCGGGAATATTTAAAAAGGCTTGCATTGATTTCAACGCTGCTACGCTGATAATCATTTTTAGCCCTCCTGTACAGGCTTAACCTTTGCAAACTTAGCAATGATCACCTTAGCCTCATTTGTAAGAGCTACACCGTAATATTTACAAGCGGTAACATCTGTTGTCTGCTTTTTAGGGAACCATTCTGTATCAATAGAGGTATCTTTTTTGAGGAAAATAGTAAGCGCCGGAAGTTCATCTTCGGTATACTCAGTTTCGGGACTGTCAGGCTCAAGCTTAATAATCGGGCAAAGATAATTTGAACCGCTAAGCTTAACCTTCTTGGACTTCTTGATCCAACAGCCTGCGATTTTACCGATTGAACCTCTAACAGCAACACCACCCTCAAACTTATCAGCTGAGAGAAAATCAGGGTTTGTAAGCAAATCCTTTTCCTGTGCCGGATTGATAAACATTACTTTTTCCACACTGTCTTCTTCATCGTCAAACTGTGTTACTGCCCCAACAATACCGCCATAGTTGATTACATCGGATGAACCGTCATAAGTATTCTTTGACGTATAAGCTGTTGCTACAAGATCGCTGTCAACCTTGCCCACAATAGATTTTGCAAGCTGTGTTTCTGCCTGTCCGATCGGATTACCCAGGCCACTGTTAACTGCCTCCTGTGTAATAGACACGCTTTTCATCGCCTTTTTGATTGAGAATGTTGTGCTTGCGGCTGTAAGCTTGGAAGCTGAAACCTCTGCACCCTCTGCAACATCTTCAGCGTCACCAATATAGTTCCAACTTGGAACAGTTTTCGTGTCACCCGGTACTCCTACAAGAGTACTGTCAACCTTTGCATAAGGTGTTAATTTTGCAAGCGCTGTTATTTTTGCGTCAATCATTGCCCCCATAACCTGAGGGTTAATCATATCTGTCATCATTGTTACTGACATACTTTTCACTTATCCTTTCATTATTTCATTAAATTTTTCAGGGTCATTGTTGTAAATTTCAAGCCTTTCATTGTAAGGCTTTTTGAGGATATCGGATTTAGTCATACCCTCTTGACCATCTCCGTTTTCAAGCTTCAGTTCCTCAATTTTGTTTTTGCCTTCCTTGGCAAACTGTGCAGGACATGATGTTTTTAGTGCAGCAACAAGCTCATCCACACCTGTAACATTACCGTTTTCATCAATATCCACTTTCTTGTCTGACAATTTAGCCTTATATACCAGATAATCAACATCAATGGCTTTGTTTTCAGCAAGAGCGATCTGAACAGCAGCGTCAATCTTTGCTTGTTTAGCCTCCTTTTGAAGCGCCGCAACATCAACCCCTTCAAATGCTTTTGCGGCTTCTTCAAGCACCCTTATTCTTTCATTTGCTTGTGAAAGCTCAGATGTTTTTGTCTGCAAATCTCCGGAGTTTGCATTCTTTGCAGCTTCAATATCCTTACCGTTTTCGCCCATGATTCTGTCGATTACATCCTTTTCAAGACCTAAGTCCTCAAGAAATTTTCTTTGCATAATTAAATGCTCCTTTCAAAAATTCAGTTACGCTTTTTACGGGGTCGCTCCCATATTCAACGTAGTTTTACGACTTCGTTACGGTCAAAAGCCCGAAATTCAGGCATGAAAAAAGCACCCCGCCGAAGCAAAGTGCTTAGTTCCGATATTAAATTAATTGCCAGCATAACAGCATTTACCGTTCTGCCATGCACCGCAATTTTCTTTTTGGCATTCTATAAATAGTGCCTCATTATTTTTTATTTCACAATAAAATGTCTGATGTCCCTCGTCATCATATTCCATTTTCGTTTGTGTTGTTTCTTTACGAGTTATCGTGTACGGACATTTCATTTATTCCACCTCCAGTCTAATTTTAGGTATAAAAATAGCACGCCGAAATTAATCAACGTGCTTAAATTAACTTATAGAAGAAAGCCGCATTGACGAATCAAAACGGCTTTCAAAGGAATGGTTATTTGGTGGGTGTGCCCTTTCCCACATTTCTTTTGACCCAAAGGGTGTGTAGCAGCACATTCTCTACTTCAAATAACCTATTCTTATCCTACTCATATTATATCATATTTATTCTTTTTTGTAAAGGATTTTATTCTTTTTCTCCAGTTTAATAAGATTTTTATTTCTTATTCTATAAAACGTCATAACAGAATTTATAAGTTTATTATCTTCAATATCCAGAATCAATTTTGCAACAATATTAAGATTAGTATCTTTCAACTTTTTAATCATAAAAATAGTGTCTTGATTTTTACAATCCTTTATTATCACATCTGGTGACTCTACGGTCTGCACTCCATACTGTTCAAACAAATCAAAATCTTCCGGATGTCTTATTTTTATATGTTCAATTCTCTCATTAGTGATAATAATCTCATCCGTTTTTAGTTTTCCAAATTCATTTTCAAGTGGCTGAGTTTTTATTTTCCCCAGCTTTATAATCTCAGCCATAGAGTTCACTTCCTCTATGTTTATTATACCACTTTCGACAGAATTGTCAAGCGTTTCCGCCGCTTTCAGGTATTTGCTCTTAAAATCCGCAAAATCTTTTGTTTTATCCAAACCAAAATATTCAGCACGCTTTTTCAGTTCTTCAAGCTCGTCATCGTCCAACGCCCACCTTGCACGCTGTAGCAAAGCACAACGACAATTACAATCCTCTGCCGGATCATTAAAGTGTCCGGGAGCAGATACCTTTCGTCCGTCAATCTCAAAATCATCATCTATTTCACGAATCTGTCCGTCAAGCAGTCTGTGATGAGAACGAGTATCTCCGTCTAACGTACTGTCCCACTGCTTTACAATATCAGCGCCCTTTTCCTTTGCAGCATATTGAGCATCCAATGCGCTGTCAATTTGAATGCGGTGTCCCTCTGTTCTTGCAATTCTCACAGAATTGTTATAGCCAATATCAGCCTTTAAGTTGATATTACGAGCAATTTCAGTATATGAAGAACCATTGGAAATCCCTCTTGAAATCTGTGCTTTTATTTGCTTTTTCAGCTTAACGGTATCCTTGCCCATGCGTTTGTATAAACCCTCTGAAATCTTACTGTTAAGCTGTACAGACTGTACAATCTGACTCTGATTTATAGGAGAAATCACAGGAATTCCTTGTCCTGCAATATCATACATTGCTCCTATGAAACCATTATTATAACAATCTTCAAGGTACTCTGATATTGTACTATAGCTGTTTTTGTTAATCTTTCCGAGAATCACATTTAGCTGTTTTTCAAGTGCCTGTTGATATTTCGCCTGATATATTTTTGATTGAGTAACCTCACCCTCGCCTAACAGTGACTTTGCCTTTTCCGCACAATCCTCAGCTGCTTTTCTATATACAGCCTTAAGATTTCTCAGCACTTGCTGTTCGGCTTTTAGATTAACCTCTGCAACCTCTTTCTGACGTTTATTCACTTGATTCGCCCTCCGGAATAATGCTATCCAGAGCGTTAAGTGCATTTGCTGTATCATCCTCAAGATTCTTCTTTACCTCATCAGCGTCCAATTCAAGCAGCGTACAAAGACTGTCTATAACACTTTCTTCGCCCAGTTGAGCAGCGGCATTAAGCAAAGTATTGACTTTCACTTGTATTGTCTGAGCTTCTGTATTTTCAATCTGAGCATTGTCAACCGCATTTGACATGATTTCACGAGTGAATTTTATTTCAATATCGTCAACTGTATAAGCTGTGTCATTATTACGATTTATTTCAGCAATAACAACTCCGCAAAGTTTCTTTACAAAAGCTTTAAGCCGTTTTTCAAGCTTATTGCACTTAAGGTCAAGCAAGCTGTAGCGAGATTTTATTACAATATTTGTGATGTTGCCATCTCCGATTTGAGAAGAGTTAAATCCCATGCCGAACCGATAAATATTTTTTTCGTCAAGCTCAAGCTTTATCTTTCGTGCATCTGTGGGAATTTGTGTTGTGACAATATCAACACCGCCCTCATCAGTAACTCCGAGAAGCTTTTTAGTTTTAATGTTTTGCTGAAGCTCGTCAAGGTTATCACCCTCAAAACCTTTAACCACATAAACAGCATCCGCAACGTCCTGAATGTTATTTGTCAGTCCGCAAGAAATCAAATCGTAATCATCTATAAGCGATTTAACAGGCTTTAAATGTCCTGTTTGTCTGCGGTCTGAATCTAATCTGAAAAAGGGTATGTATCCAAAACTGCTTCCGAATCTGTCTTCTGTTTCTGTATTCTTAGATAAAATATGAGGTCGTGGATTCTGAGGTCTGTTATCATCAGGAACTATATCTCCGTCAACCTCTGTAAAATACTCAACTTTTTCTTTATTCCACACCTGAATACGCTTTATTTTCTTTTTGCCTTTATCAATGCGGTCAATATACCAATAAACTACATACTCACATTTATCATCCGTGTCCTTAGCCATAACTTCGCATACGCCCATTCCGTCAGCATACATAAATTTTGTTCTTTCGGCAATGGACATATATGCATACATATATCCAAAACCGCCGATGCAAACATCGGTAAGCGTATCAGACAATTCAGACGTAAATTCATCGTCAAAGTATTTATCAAGTTCTTTTTGCAGTTGTTCATCGTTATTTTTTGCAAAAACAAAACTATCACCTGATAGCATATACTGTACACACTGGTCAACCAACTCAGTGAAGAAAGGATGTGGTATCCTAAAATTTGCTCTTGTTTTATCCTCAGTTAAAATTCCGTCAGTTTTATAGTAAAAGAGCCGATAATGTTTGATATCGTGATCGCCGTTATAATACCTGTGACCGACTTCAGCATGCCTCTTACGCTCGGAGGCTTTATCTGTTTGTATTATATTTTGTATTTCCGAAATCGTAAGCATATTAACCTCCAAATCTAATATAGCCATTGTGATTTTTTACGCCAGCCCTCAACGCCATACCTTAGTGCAGCTATAGCGTCATCAAAAAAAGGAACAGGTTCGTCAAGAAATTCGCCTGTCCTTTCGTCTTTTTTCCACTTCCATTGTGCCAATTCTTTTTGCAGATTTACGCAAGAAGGATGTATATATATTTTCCGTCCTTTCAGCCAGTCAATCTGTGCATTTACGGAACTCTTTTCTTTTGAAACTGCCTTTGCTCTGTAGCCTGCCCTTTTCCACATCTTTATCCTATCGGGTTCTGCGGAATCACACCACATTGTTCGATTCTTAGGAAAGTCTAAAGCTAATGGGATAATTTCGCTTGTGTCTTTTTCAAAGCAGTAAAGCTCACGCAAAACATAAATATCATCGTCTTTTGTCCCAAGCAAAAGAACAGCATTAGCATGGTTATACCCAAAGTCCTGACCCAGTGCAATAGCATCATAATTCTGCATATCCTGTGAAATATCTTCTACAGTCCAATTGTGAAAAATAAGACCTGCGGTTTCTCCCCACTCGCCTAAGCCGTAAATTCTGTATCCGTCCGGATCAACTATTTTGCGGCGCTCCATACGCTGACGATATGCCTCATCAATGAAGCGATTAGTAAGATATATACTATGATGAGTAAGTACATTTGAATCGGGAATATCAAAAAAGACCTTTTTAATCCAGTGGTTTTTATTCACGGGATTAAAGGTCATTCTTATCTGATAAAATTGACCGTCCGGGAGTTCTCCTCTCAGACGGTCGTCTATAATTTCAAAATCTGACTGTGTTATTTCTGTGGCTTCTTCTATCCAAACATCAGTTAACTTCCCACGCTTGAAAGTGATAGATTTAAGCTTTTCACGCTGTTTTTCATCGTTGACTCCACGGAAAATAATCATATTGCCATTAACCTTGCACTCAAGGCTTAACGGACTTGATTTTATATCCCAATAGCGTTTATAATTATCGCCGAACATTCGAAACAAAGCACCTGAAAGCTCCGCATAAGTGCTGTCACGGTTTGTTATATCCGACTTGCGCACGCACAGAAGATTGCGTCCTTTGTCTTGCATAAGCCGTAATATGTAATTCTGTGCGGTATCAACGGATTTTCCTGACCCTGCTGAGCCTTTCATTACAATATATCGCTTCTGGGAACGATCGACCTCTTTAAAACACGAATTAGCCTGTATCTTTATGTTCATTATCCTCACCATAATCTATCATAATGTTCAGATCCATATCAGCGTTAACATCAACCCTGTCAGTAAATATACCATAGCGCTTACCAAGAAGCTCGGCGGCCTTTAGACGTTCCTTTGCCGAAACATCTATTGCTTTAATACTCTGACATCCATCACCTACTAAACATAAGGTTTCTTCTTTGTGCTCTCCACGCATTACGGAAGTGAGGTATTCTAAGACTTCTTGTGCATCTGCCGTTTTCTCGTTATGCAGTTTTTCCAGTTGTTCATCTATATAGGTTTTGATGTCATGTTTTGACATGTTTTCTGCTGCTATTCTCCTTGCACTTATTTTTGAATACCCTGCCCTTATAGCTGCTTGGGTAGCGTTAAGGTCAATGAGGTATTCCTCACAGAACCGCTTTTGTTTTTCAGTTAATTTCGGCATTACCTCACCGTCCTTTCTGATTGGATATAAGAAAAGCCCTGCGGAGCAGAGCTTCTTGAAAAGCATTATTTATCCTTTTTCTTGTCTTCTGAAAAAACTTCAAAAGAATGATCACTATGCGTAATAAAGGATGCATCTTCAACTGGATGAGTAAGATTTACTGCATCATCAGGGATTGGTTTATTGTTAATTACAGCATCAACAATTGAATCATAATCTGGCATTCATTCTCCCTCCCTCACAATAAGAATTTGCTTCCAAAGCATGAAACTATAATAAATATTGCTGAAACAGCAATTATTATATACACTTCATTATATTTTCTATACTCTTTATTAAGTAATTTATTATTATAAGTAAGGCATTCTATAAGTTCCGCTATTATCAAACAATAAGTAACGTTTTCATTCTGTTTATCTTTATATTTTAAGTACAACTCTGAAAGATTAGCTATTCTATAATCATGTGGACGTATTATCGTATATAATTTATAAATAGCCCACAGAATTAACACAATTCCTATTAACAACGGCAATAATATAAGTGATAACTTTAACAAGTCTAAACCACTAACGAGTCTATAATTAATTATGTCCTTAATATTAAAATATGCTGGTATTAAAGCTATAACTGCAGATAATATCGTAGCCAAAATTGAAGAACGTCCTTCTAATTTTGTTGCTCTGTTCCGTCCTGATTCATATTCCAGTTTACAAATATCTAAAAATACTTTTTGGCTTTCTAAATTGTATTTAAAATCCGACACTTTAGTTGTTTCTTTATGTGAATTTGATTCCATGGTTGCCTATCTCTCCTCGCAATAATATTTCCCTCATAATACCACATTTACAGGGACAAATCAACATGTTATGACAATTTTTGTAGTATTGCACAAAATCACAAGTAAAATTTTGTGAGTAGCAAAACAGCAGCCTTACGACTGCTGAACTGCCAAAAATATTATTGGGGAGTTTAGTGGGTGCAGAAACAGGACTTGAACCTGTGACCTCCTGCTTATGAGGCAGGCGAGCTGACCACTGCTCTATTCTGCAATACGGAGCAAAAGCTCCGTTGAGTAAAGTTGAACAAATAAGAGGAGACAACAAAATAAAAACAACACTGGGATAGCTTTTATACTATCTCCATTATAATTTTAACATAGAAAAAAAGAACACTCAAGGACATCATGTGACATTGTGTGACAGAATCAATATTTTTTTAAATATCTTTCTACCGCACGGGATAAAGTCCTTCCATCTAATTCACCCAATCTATCAGCCACGTCCTGCCAACTTGGATCTTTTAAATCTTCATCAAGACAATATAGAGCAAGCGCTTTATAAATTCTTTTCTTTGGTATTGCATTTATGTAGTTTTTAATAATATCATTTTCAGACTTTAATCTACTTTGCTCAGCCAATAAAGATACTGTACCCTTACCATGAATAAAACCATCATCAACACGATTAATTTTTTCATAGCTTGGTGGTCCTGTTGAAGCCTGAACACAAGTAATCACGTTTTTATCTACTAACTGTCGTTCTACACACTCTAACAGTTCAAGATTTTCTCTGTATTTTCTCAATTCTCTAACCGTCATCTTTATTTCCTTTCGCATAAGCCCTTTTCATCAACTCATAAAACTCCTTATTGTCGATTAACCCCTCGCTCAACGCATTTGCCACGTCACTGTAAGGATATCGGCAGTTGTCAAAGTGTTCGTAAAGTTCCTCTTTGCTTGTTATTTCAATCGTTTTGCCGTTTAATAAAATTATATCCATGCATATCGCCTCCGATTACATTATGCCCCGTCATGGATGCTTGATACGCCGTTTACGGAGGATATAGCCAAGCAAGTGTATTACTGGTACGTTATCTTGTTTAGCCATTGTCATTGCCTCCAATCAAATCGGGATTGTCATGGATATTGCCGATGACTTCGCATGTTTGGCACACCTCATTTATATTTTGTTGATGTAAATACTCCGGAAATTTGTCGGGCGAGTTGTCACACCAGTCAGGACAAGTAAAATTATCAACCTCAACATAAAAACCTAAAACTTTTATGCAATTATACTCTCCGCCACTGCCGTCCTGATTATAAATGCCAAACTTAACAATTGACTGACAGTCAAAGCCAGTGTTTGTCTGATACCCAACAATATCCCCCTCAAAAATCTTATCACCGTTTTTATCGGTCAAGCCTGTGTATTGTCCGACTGTTTCAGGGATAATGTCGTATCTGACACCCATCCCTGTATGTTCGGAAATTTCTGCACAGTTGACAATGTCAGTTGACTGTAACAAGTCCCCATAAATCCACATTTCGTTGTCTGCTCGTTTTCCTCTAAATAAAATCTCACGCATTTTCAATCCTCCTCACGGTTTAACCATTCAAAAAATGATTCTTTACAATTCTTGCAAAGTTCTATGTTTCCTATTTCGCGGTCATTCGACTGCAAGTTAAATTTTTTTCTTTTGCAATTGTATTTCAAGGAGAAAAATTTAAATGTTTTAATTTCCACACCACAACGGTCGCATATAGTTTTAGTTTCTGTCATTTTTCCTCGCCATCCATTCTCGCACCGCAGTAAGGGCAATAATTAAAAAACTGTGTATATCCTTCACATTCAAATTGATTACCACACTCTAAACAGGTAAAAATATTATTTTCTTTTTCCCATGCTCCGTGTTTAACCTCCTGCACATCTGCGGCAGGCTCATCGTCAATGTAATCTGCTATTGACTTTTCATCGCCTAACATCCCCGATATTCCTTTGTCATCAACCGGCAAGCATGCCGCTCTTAGGTTATCTTTTAATAATTCTGCGTTTATGTATTTTTTAGCCATTGTCAGCCCTCCTTGTATAAATTAAAAAACACAACATCTTGTAATATAATCAGCATCGTTTAAAATCGTGTTAATTGATGTGTTATCACTCTTAACTTCTAAATTATTTCTTATAAATAATCTAACATCTTCGACAGTGATATCATTAACACCTGCAAAAAAATCTTGACAAGCTTCAACAGCCTTTTTTATATGTTCTCCAAAATCAGCTGGATATAACTTGTCTAATGCTTTGGAATAGATATACGAACTACAGTGCGATTTATCATATTCAGTAAATAATTTTCTACATTGCTTATCAGTATTTAGATATTTTACTACTTTATCAAATAATACTTTAAGCTCATTCTCACCAATAGTAGCTCCAGTTGGAAATTCTTCTTCCATGAAGTTTAAAAACAGTCTATCTCCATTAATACCATTAAAAATTTTTTGATACACAAAAATAGTACGATTATCACAACGATTTTCAATTCGAATTGTTACTAGCAACTTTACAAAATTTTCAGGCGAATTATAAGAAAAGTGTAATTTCTTTACCATTGTTAGCCCTCCAATCCACAAAGTATCTTATCAAGCCGTTGACAAACCTCACAACCGTTGTTCCGGATATCTTGATAGTTTCTTGCAAAAATAGCTTGTATCTTAGCCTGATGGTTATACAGCTCATAATTGTACATGTTATCAACAAACGATTCAGATAGCTTGTTTTTTTCAGCCTTAGCCTGTTCTAATGTGATTACCTTTCGATGATATTCTGAGTATAAAGTTCTCAGTGAAAGAAAGTAAAGCTGTTCAGGAGAAGTCAGCCCATCCGGAAGCGGCTTGCCATTAGCAGCAAGAATGTTTAATTCATCAGCCCTTTTCTGTATTTCGCTTTTAATTAACATTGCCAACCCTCCAAATAAAAGAGAATTGTATTAATTGCCTGTTCTAAGCCATAGCATATAGCACACATGTAACCTTGATTATGTAACTCACTTAGCCACCAATCCTGATTATCTGATACCTTACCATTCTCGGCTTTAAGCTCAATGTATAATCCGTGATATCCTTTGTTTGAAACAGGCAAGCATAAATCCGGCACTCCGCTTTTTACTCCCATAAGTTTAAGCTGCTTCCCTTGAATCGGATCACAATACCTCTCATTTGGGATATGATATAACAGCTTTAAGCACGGATAAACATTTCTGACTTTTGGTTGCTGTGTCCATTTAATTAAAGCCTTTTGAATTCTATCTTCATCTCTCATAATCATCCCACCAATCTGTTAAGTATCTGACTTGCTTGCATTTTTGTCAACCCATTGAGTTTAAAGCCCGACTGTGCAAGTATCTTTTTCCCTCTGCGTTGTATAAGTTTAATCTGACTTTCAGTAGCAGGCTGTTTTCCCCAACGTCTTGCGGAGTTTAAATCCCATATATACTCGCTGTCCTTGTGATATGTATTAAGAACAGTGAACGCAATATCAAAAGCCGTCTGCATATCAACTCGTTTCCCCTCGAATATTGTCATACCCAGTTCATCTCTGCACGGAATAATAATCTTTTTACGGTCAGGCAAACTGCAAACCATGTCGCCGTTAGGCTTCATAAACCAATTTATATCATGTGTATTGTATTTTTGTTCTCTCGCCCAAAGGTCAACGATCTGTGTGTTCTTGATCCAAGACTGAGGACAGTCAGAAGCTGCTTCAATCTTTTCGGGCAAATCAAAAAGCATACCCTCTAATGCGTCTTGTCGGCTTGCAGGAACTTCGGATATATCAATCCCCAAAAGGGATGGAGCTGTACAAAGACTTGCTTTTCCGGTTACACCAACACAATCAACAAGAGTGAGCTTGTCTTTTTGGGGATGTAATCTTAATCCTCTGCCGACCATCTGTGTGTAAAGACTGTTTGATTGAGTAGGACGAGCTATAATCACAGTTTCTACAAGCGGAATATCTGTCCCCTCAGTAAATACCATGCAATTAACAAGACAAGGTATTTCTCTGTCTGTAAAACGTTTGATAATATCAGCCCTGTTTTTAGTATCTCCTGTTACAACTTCAGCACCCGGTATTCTCTTGGCTATCTCGTGACATTGCTCAACAGATACCGCAAATATGAGCGTTGCCCCTTTGGCATGTACTCTGTAAGCCTCTGCAATAGCGTCTGCCGTCCCATCCATAGCTTTTTTCAATTCTCCCGGTGCATAATCTCCAAGTCTTGTATGTACCGCCGATAAGTCGTAACCGATATCACAACGCTTGCAAAGTATGTCGCATAGATAGCCATGCTTTATTCCCCACTTTAAATCACGTTTGAATATGATTTCATCAAACACATCATTAAGTCTTGCTTTATCTGCCCTGTTTGGGGTTGCCGTAAAACCTAACAGCAAACGAGGGTCAAAATGTTCAATAACTTTTTTATAGCTTTTTGCAGCTGCATGATGAGCTTCGTCAACAACAATAATATCAAAGGCATTCGGAGAAAATCTGTCAAGCCTGTGTATCATGCTTTGAACACTGGCAGACACCACATCTTCACTGTGCGATGTGTCCTTTGACATCTCAACCCCTGTACTGCATTCAAAGTATTTTAGAGGCTGCCTGACAAGTTCCTCCCTGTGCGATAAGATAAGCATACGTCCTTGTCTTGGTATGTTTGCAAATGTAACGGTTTTCCCTAAACCTGTTGCCATTTGTATTAAATATCTTCCTTTATCGGCAGCTTGTATTTTATTAATGCACTCTTGCTGATAATCTCTTAATTGAATGTTCAACTTTTCTTTTTCACCTCACTGTTTCCTTCTTGTATGCCTTGTTCTAAAGCATTATCTACTATTCTCATTACAGTTTTCATATCCTCGTAACTAAGAGTAACAGCGGAAACATTATCGGTAAGTAATTTGACGATCTTACTTGACAGCTTCATCATCTCCGCCAATTTGTATGGAGGAATATATTTATATCCTTTTTCTTCTGCAATCTTTATTTCATCTTTTAAAGTCATAGTTTCTCCTTACTGTGGCATTTGTGGAACTGCGTGGCACATAAGAGCCACATTGCAAAGCCCGTAAATGCGTGGTTTAATGTGTGTTGTGGCACTGTGGCACAAAATCGCACATCTTATTTTATACAGAAAATACATATATGTTAAATACCCTTTTATGTATATACATAAATCTATATACCATTGTATAGGGGGAAAATGTGCCACAGTGCCACAGAGTAATGCAAACTCCCTAAACAAGGGAATTTCTGCGTGGCACATAAGAGCCACATTTTCTATTAAAATGGCACACCGCCGTCATCTTCCATTATATCGTTTGTATAATCTTCATTACTTTCATCAGGAAGCTTCATTACAACACACTCTGCGTTCACACCGTTAATGCGCTTTCCCCTTGTATTTCGTCTGCCCCTTATTAAGATCAATCCATTAGATTTCAGCCAACTTAATAATGCTGTACTCGAAAAGCCTTCTTTTTCAGCAGTCTGCCTGAATATTGAAGATATTATATACGCCCAACCATTCTGAATAATTCCGTATGTATCTCCGATTTCAAGATCGGTGCGAAACTTGTTTGAGTTCAGTGCAACCCAGTCACACATAAACTTATATCCTCTTTCCCCTGCCGAAACATTAGTTTTAGTTTGAAGAAAAGCTGACATTTGGCTTACTGTCAGTGGAAGTCCGTCATGAAATATGTTTTCGGTCACAAGCTTATCAGCTGTTAATATGATCGCTGCTGCCATAGCTTGCTTTTCGGTAGTGTCCGTTTCTGACAACTCATGAAACAGCTCGGAATAGATTTTCTGTAAGTCTTTATCTGATATTTTCTTTAATAGCTCCATAAACAGCTTTCCGGCAAAACCGTAATTTCGTTTTAGCACAGCCGACACATTTGCACCGTTTTTAATAACAGCATTGCCCGATGTGCATTCAATGTCAATAACACGGTTGACCGCTCCTGCTCCGCTTGACAGACTTGTAATAGGTGATTCCCCCGTTGTCAAAATACAGTTGGACCATGTAGGTGTGCGGTCAATACCCCCTGTCTTAGTTCCCCTCGAACGTCCTACACCCTGTGCAAGCTGATAAACGTCAAATTTGGATTTTCCGTGACTGTCTTTAGACAACTGCAATTCGTCAATAAAAAAGGGTAAGCTATTCAAAAAAGCCGCCGTTCTCTCGTGACCCACCTGCGTTGCATTAAAGGTCTGAATGTATTTTCCCATTTCAGGATTTCCCCAAACAGAAGCCGCAAGCATTAAAGCTACTGTTTTACCAGTGCCGCTGTCAACGCCCCACAGATGAACAAAGAACGGCAAGCCTCCTACATGTGAAATCAAAACGCTTGCAAAAGAAGCAGACAGTAATATTCTCGCCGTTATGCTCATCTTTCTGCATTGCTTTGCCGTTTCAAACCACTTTGTTACATCCCCATGTTCGGCAATAGCATTGAAAATGTGGGAATAATTATTATCCCCATCAAAGATAAGTCCGTTCACATAAGGGGAAAATCCCGAATCCCCTATATACCCCAATCTGCTTACTGACTTTCTGACCGGGATTTCATTCATATTAATGTTTTCAATATCCTGCAAATAGCTTACAAGGTGTTTTGCTGTTTCACTGGTTACGTCAACACCTGCGGTAGAAAGCTGAATGATTTTTGAGGAGTTAAACAAAATTTCTTTACTTACGATAATTTCACGCCATATATTTCGCTTTTTATATGCTATTTTCAACTTTTCTTCTCCTGTATCAATATTTTCAAGGCACTCAATCGGCAATATCGGATGATGACAAGCATAAATCTCCTCGAATCCACTGAGAAAATGTACTCCAGAATCATCACATTTCCACTTTCCTGCCTCAAGCTGAATAGGCTGTCCTGAAAACTCTGTGGGATTTGACAACACCTGCAATGCTCCTCGCTGAGCCTGATTAAGGGACTGAATGTAATTCTTGTACATACCTTTGAATGATGTGAAGCCTACCTTTTTAGCTTCGCCTGACATCTTTTCAATGGCTCTTTGATGTTCAAACGGGTTATTGTGGTGCTTATATACATCCTCAAACGGCTTTGTTGTTTCGAGAAAATCCTCAAGGGAATAACCTTTTATTTCTTCGGCTTCTACAACTTCTATATTTCCATTGCTAATATTCTCACTCCCTTTCAGATAAATTTCCTTCAAGCCAATATTTTAAATATTCATATCTGTGCAGAGCATTAATATATCTCTCATGCACAAAATCAAATTCACTTTTAGGACAGAATTCAATTATATCCCTTTGCACCTGTCTGAACTCTTCCGCTTTACTAAAGTATTCTGTATTCTTCCTTTTCTTTTCTGCCTTTTCCTGTTCTCTTTTTTTGCGTATTTTTTCTGCTTCTCCTTTTGGTAATCTGCTTTGTTGGAAATCAGCGTTAATCCCAAAATCGGAACAGATTTTTAAAACAGCCTGCGGAAAAGTCAGATTAAAATAATTCCTGACGAAAGCAAAAATATCCCCATGGGCACCACAGCCATAACAATGATAATGATCTTCATAAATTTTAAAACTTGCCGTTTTTTCGTTATGAAACGGACAGCACATAGATCTATCACGCTGACCGAATGAAAATCCATATCCGGCAATAAGCTGAGGCATACTTACAGCCGCCTTTATTTGCTCTGCCAGTGTGTTCATCAAAACGGTACTCCGTCATCTGATATTTCTTCAAATTCATCAGGCAAGTTTGTATCCACTTTTTGAATTTCTTTGCTCATTGGTGAAACAAATTCACACACCAATTCTTTATACTCCTTGCCCTCGTGTTCATGACTTTCAATCTTACCAATGCAAAAGACACAATCGCCTTTTTTAAGATTTTGAGCTGCTCTTGCCACCGAGTGCCAACAAGTACAGTTACACCATATAGCCTGTGGTTTTTCCTGCCCTTCGACTTTTCTTTCTCCGCACTTTACTGAAAATTTCGTTAACGATGAATTGTTCTGCCCTACGGTGCGATATTCGGCGTCCTTTGGAAGAACGCCGCACACCATTACAGAACCATCCGGAAGTCTGGTCTGCATAATTACTCCTATTCTACTATCGTTACACTCTTGACATCTTCAAGTTCTGATTTAAGATAGTCAGCAATATTTTTCCTTGCTTCAAGCTTCCAAGCTCCGCCGTCTGCTTCAAACAAAGCAACACTTCCGCTTCCGTCAAGCCTTAAAAGCAACTCTCTTTCGGGCTGTTTGACTTCAGAAAATGTGCTAAACGGAATCAATTTTACACGAGGTTTTACAACTTTATTGTCTTTAAGTACAACACCTTTGCGAACCGTAACAGTCTGGGTAAATCCGTCATCTGCAATCTGCATGTTATTTTCTTCTGTAATAGTTCCGAGAAGCTGAACAAGTTCCAAAAGTTCAGGCGTTTCAACAAATTTAGACCTCAATGCAATCATCATTCTTTCATAAGAATACCATTGACCAAAATTAAACTCTGCAACCTCTGCTTTTACCGAATAAGGCTCTTCACGGCTTCTGTCCGATATGCTGATTCCCGAAAATACATCAACTACGGTCGGGGTAGTTACTCGAATTATGACAGGGCTGTTATATGTATTTTCTTCGAGCTTTATCAGCTTTACAAGACTTGAAAGTGTCTTTAAATCAATAGTTCTTACCTTTGGTTCTCTTACTACATCCAAATCCTTATCCGTATATGTAAATCCGTTTTCCTCAATAATATGTGGTTCTGCAATCTCAACAATTTTTTCAATAGCTGTTCTGTCCATGTTCTATACCTCCTATATTTTAACCTACGCAAATTTTAAGCTCTTTTGGCTGTTCCTGTTCTTTACCGTCAATATCAAGCTGACCCGGAATATTAGGTACAAGCTCCACTGCCTGAATCTTGCCGGATACTGAATCTTTACCACAATAAAGTGCAGTCTGCACTGCATTGCTTGGCTGAAGCTTAGCAATAGACTGAGCCGATATATTGACCTGACTTCTGTCAGCTGATGGCTCAAAGATAAGCTTAATATTAACTTCACGCTTCTTAGTAGGCGCTGTATTTGGATCCATGATATTTTCCATCACCTTAGTAACTTCCACATTACACGCTTCCATAATTGCACCCTGCGCCATTTCCAAAATACTTGACTGATCTTTTCTCTCTTCCTGCTTGTTTAATTCAATCATGATTTTACCTCCAAATCTCTGTAATCAATGATTCTGTCTAATACCTTTGTTTGTTTACAATAATCGCACTTTTCACAGCGTGAGGGATTTTCTGTCCCCTGCTTGACTGCCTGGAATCTTGGTATCATAGCTTTGACAATATCCATACATAAATCAAGGCGTTCCTGAGGAACATTCATAATGCAGATATCAGGCTCTGATTCTTTTGTTACAGCTGCAACAAAGAACGGCAATTTAAAGCCTGTATTCTGATACACAATTTCCTGATAAATTGCACCCTGAATATCATATCCCCAATATTCCACAAATGGTACTTTCCCTTTTATATTATCGTCCCAAATGGGCTGAAAGTCCTTAATGACTTTCAAATCAACGATAGCCCTGCCTTTATGATAGCTGTCTATTTTAATCTTAACTGGCACATCACCAATTTTGCCAGTCATGATGACCTGTTTTTCACCTGAAAGATACTTCATAAACAGCTCATCACGCTTAACACGTTCAATAATATATTCAGCCTTTATATAATCAGCTTTAAGGCTGCCGTCACGTTTAAGAATTTCAAGATGATTTTCTTTAAACGTATCAAAAGTACCTTCGAAATATGCATCCACATAAGCCCCTACAAGCAATGCAGTGGTAACAGGATTCTCATAATCTCCGTTTAGCGTTGCCATTGCACAGGCTTCACATTTCGCAAAATCCTTAAACTGAGAATTACTCATAAATTCTTTGTTAGCTTCGGCAGAAAAATATGTATCCTTGTTTATCTCCATACTTGTCACCTCACAGCACATCAGGGACAATTCTTGCAGAATCTGTTATATCCCCTGATTCTCCCTCTACCTGACAACCCATAAGGATTTCAGGGCAATGCACTCTTGCAAAGAAAGCTGCTGCACGATAGGCAAGCATTTGTTCGGGCATAGTTTGCCATTTGGACCCTGTTTTGTTATACCAGCCCTCATTTTTAGCCATTTTTATTGTTACCGTTGTACCCTCTAAAGTATCACCGTCTGCATCGGTAGCTTTTATGTAACAGCCTCGCTCGTCTGTACCCTTTTCACCGACAAAAATGGTTTTTACGTTATCAAATCTGTTCTTAAGGAAAGCTTTACAAGCTTGCCCACTCCACGAAGGCTTACCTTTTACAACATAAAGATTCTGCATTACCATCATTGGATTTACGTTCATTCTATTAGCCATATCAATAGCTATAGCTGTATCTTCTACTTTTCCACGGTAGGAATCCGGAATAATATCCGCTTTGCAAAGTATTTGTGCTACTTTAAAACACTCTCTAAACTCACTGATAAAATCGCCTGTTGCTTTAACAACTGAACTTACAGCTCGTTGCTTTTCCTCAACTACTGCAACTTCATTTTGATTAATTTCTGACATAATTACACCTCCGCAAGCGTTCTGTTAACGCTCATAATATCCATTTTTTCTTTTAAAGTGAGGTTATCAAACTCATCGTTTAGCACCTTATCAATACAATCTGAGCAATATATATCGCCGTTAAAGTGATAACAATCCTCACCGTCATATATGTGGCGGTCACACTCGTTACATTTACACATCGGTGTCACCTGCCTCTAACATGTGTATTATCAACATTCGTATCATCCCATACGCCTCGCCTATAACCCCACTTAACAATGCAATGTTTAACATATCAACGTCCTCAAATATTTCCGGGCTTAATGTATGTTCTATCGCTTCTAACTTTTTAAGTAGTTTCTCTTGACAAATCCTGCAACATGATGTATCATCATACTTAGGTAAATTATTTTCTGCGCTTGAGCTTGTACAGTTGGCCGACTGTGCAGGCTCTTTTATTTTGTTATCCATTGTGATCCTCCTTATCATTTTTACTTATCAGGCACAGCACTATCGCTGTTAATGTTGGTGCAAGCATAATCGTTGCCGCTATCAGTAATGCGATTTTCACGGTCTGTGACCTCCTTAATACTTTTCTGCTTCTCGCAGCTCTTTTTTAAATCTCTCATTTAGCAATTTACGTTGCCTTGAGTTAATGGCTCGCTCTTTGCAATCCTCAGCGTAAATCAGTGCCGCAAGCACTGCTGTCACTAACAGCAATATTGCAAATCCAAAGCCTCCGCCGATTTTTGCACAGCCATACATCACTCCAACCCAAAGCATTGCTAACAATATTATTTTTGTTGTGTCAGTCATGGTTAGCCACCCTCCTTATGCGGTATTATCACTGTCACGTTCTTGAATCCATTTCATTAACTTTTTTTCGTAGATATCATAGACCATTCTTTTAGACATCTGAATAGCATCGCCAAATGGATAAACCCTTTGTTCTAATCCCATTTTGATTTTTTCTGCATTTGCGCTTGTATAGCCATTAGCTTTAAGGATTTCAGCGGCTTTTTCAGCTTTAATAACTTTAATCATTTTATCACCACCTTTCCCGCCTAATTTTATTCCTTATAGCTCTGTTTCGAGTCGTACTGAATAATGGTCATTTGCAAACAAAATCAGCTCAGTAGCTATCCTTGTTGTCGGCAGACCCGTTTTTGCCTTGATTTCTTCCAGTACATACATTGCTTCAGGTGAAACCTGTACAATTCCTGAACGATTCTTAACTATGTCAGGCTTTTCAATTGTAAAAACAAGTTCACCTTTTTGGTCTTTGACTTTTACCACTTCCCTCACCTCACTTCGCTGTTAATTTTTACAGTCCTAAAATCTGTACTGTTAGCTGTTGACATTGTTGTAATTAAGGTGTATACTAAAGAAAATCTTCTATTGATACACCAAAATAATCAGCAAGAATCTTTAGCTTGTCAGCTTTAGGCTTTGATTTTCCGTTCTTCCAGTCACTGAGAGTTGCCTGAGATATACCCGTATCCATTGAAACTCGATATGATGTTATTCCCTTTTCTTTAAGCAGCTTCTCAAAAACTTCATACATATATTATTTACACCCCCTTAATAAAATGTTATTTAATGTACTTCGGAAATACGGTATACTTAAATTGTCAAAGATAAAGGAAACCGTACCTCCATAAATCAAGAATTATCAACCAATATGCTCTTGATTTCTTGATTATATTATCAGTATACATCATGTTTCCTTGTTTGTCAATAGAAAATAATCAAATTTTCTTTAGTATTTTTATTTTTGTGAAAGGTGTACATATTATGTATGAAAGGTTTAGTGAATTACTACAAAATTACGGAGTAACAGCTTATAAAGTATCAAAGGAAACAGGAGTATCACAACAAACCCTTAGTGACTGGAAAAAAGGGAAAAGCACTCCGAAATTAGACAAGCTACAAAAAATAGCTGATTATTTCAAAGTGCCATTAGATTATTTAACAGGAAATGATAATATTCAGGTAGAAGCCCATAATGAGCCTATTTATATTGATGATGAAACAAGAGAAATTATTGACGAGTTAAGAACCCGCCCTGAAATGAAAATCCTCTTTTCTGTTTCTAAAAACGTTACAAAGGAAGATATTGAAGCAACTGTAGAAATTCTTAAGCGATTTAAGAAAGAAAGTGGAGATTAATGGACTATATTATAAGATATATTGACTTGCCTATCACCATTAAAGGCGTGACGGCTATGGACGATAATGGTTTTTATAATATTTACATAAATGCAAGACTATCAATTGAAGAACAAAAAAGGACTATAGCTCATGAAATAAAGCATATAGCCAGAGGGGACTTTTTTAGTTGTGATTCTTTAGAAGAAGTAGAAAGTATGTGATATTTTACAAAATACTGTTGCCTTTTAGACGTTTTTGTGGTAAAATGTAGTCACTAACTTATTATTGGGAGAGTGACATACAATGGATCAGAAAAAATGCCCGACAATTATTTTGTGTATATTATTTGCTTTATGGATTTTTATTGTGCCGGCTGTAGCAGGAATTCTCTTGTACATTAGAAATATTAAGATTGATAAAGAAAAAGAAAATGAAATTAATTACACTTCGCAAAAGATTGAGGAATTAAAACAGCTAAGGCAACAGTGTCAAACTGAATATGATGAAATTTTGAACAACAAAGAATCTATGCTTGGACAAATGAAGCAGGAAGCAATAGATAAAGTTGAAAACGATTTATCTTCCAAAAAGAAAGAAATAGAAGATTTAAAACTTAACGCAGATAATATCAGAAAACAAATATATGACCTATCAAATGATTTAACAATGCAGGACTTTGGTATATATAAGCCAACTTATAAGTTTGCAAACTCCGATTTATATAAGGAAAGTTTAAAAAATGTACGTGACAAAGAGAAGTTGCTGATACGACAAAACGAAGCATGCACTGGAAATACAGACTGGACTGTAAACGGAAATAAAGCACAAGGAAGAAAAATGGTAAAGGACACTCAAAAACTTCTTTTGCGTGCTTTTAATGTTGAATGTGATGATATCATAAATAACGTTAGAATCTCCAATTTTGATAAATCTAAAGAAAGAATATATAAAACAAGCGACCAAATTTCAAAACTCGGCAGTGTCATGAATATAAGTATTAATACACAATATATAAATCTTAAAATTGAAGAATTGTGCCTTGCTCTTGATTTTGAGCAAAAAAAGCAAGAAGAAAAAGAACGCATTAAAGAAGAACGTGAAAGACAACGTGAAGAGGCAAAAGCCCAAAAAGAAATTGAAGCTGCAAGGAAAAAGCTTGAAAAAGAACAAGCACATTATAAGAACGCTCTTCTTGCATTGCAAGAGCAGCTTGAGAAGTCGCCTGAAGATAGCAACCTTTTGTTAAAAAAGCGAGAACTTGAACTTAACATTGAGGACACCCAAAAAGCTATAAAAGATGTTGATTACAGAGAAGCCAACAAACGTGCAGGATATGTTTACATAATAAGCAACATTGGTGCTTTTGGCGAGAATGTATATAAAATAGGTATGACACGCCGTCTTGATCCAATGGATAGAGTAAATGAACTTGGTGATGCTTCCGTTCCGTTTAATTTTGATGTACACGCACTTATATTTACAGAGGATGCTCCAAAACTTGAATCAGCTCTACACAGTGCTTTTGAAAACAATAAGATAAATAAAATAAATCAAAGAAGAGAGTTTTTCAAAGTTTCTCTCGAAGAAATTAAACAGGTTGTAAGAAATAATTTTGATAAAACAGTGGAGTGGAATGACATACCAGAAGCTGACCAATATAGGCAATCTATAATTATGGATAAAAAATGAAAATAAAAAATCCCCACCAGTACCGGAAATACTGATGAGGATGATTTAGTGTTATAGGATTACAGGATTACTCCTGTGCTTCCAAATATTATTATATCACCATAATTCGACAATGTAAACATTTCTAAGATAATGTTCAAGATTTATTAAATAATGTCGAATGGTGGACAGGAGGAAAGTTTATGTCCAACATTAAACAAACCTATACTCATGGAGCACTTACTATGAGGCTAATAATAGGTATTTTTTCAATAATCTTATCGGTTATAATAGGATTGCAGTCCATATTTGCAGGATTAGGTGAAGCGTTAACTAAATCTGATTCTAATGGCGGAGCAGCAGGATTCATACTTGGCTTTTTTATGTTAGCAGCAGGAATAGTAACAATTGCTGCACGAAAGACTAAAGGTGGAACAATAACATCTATTGTTGTTTACTTATTGGGTGGAATAATTGCTGTATTTAATCAAAGCGAAATCTTTGGTGACTTAATAATATGGACAGTAGTTTCTTTTATATTTGCTGTGCTCTTAATCGTATCACTGTTTATGAAATATAAAGTAAGCAACAACCAATATAGCAGAGAAGAACAAATCATTGAAAACATAAAATCTAATTTGGATAATGAAGAATCTTTTAATCAAAACAAACCGCAAAAGAAACAACAATCTGATTCTATTCCAGTACTAATAGGTTTCTTTCTGGGCATGTTATTTACAATTGTAATTATACTTACTGCGGCAATAATAATAACATACACGTCAGGAAATGAAATTAAAGATTTCTTTTCCGGAAATAAAAGCTCTACAGCAGTTAAAAATGATTCAGAAAGTAAAATTGCTGGAGTAGGAGAAACTGTATCAAGCGATAATTGGAAAGTTACCCTGCGTTTTGCTAAGCAATACAAAGAAATAAAATCTGATGATGGATTATACACTGACAAACCAAGCGAAGGTAAAGTTTATTTAGTTTTATTCTTTGAAGCAGAAAACATTTCAGATAAAGAAGATTATTTTAATCCACTGTATTTTTCAGCATACACCAATGAATATTCTTCTGATATGAAGCTATTGATTAATAAACCTAATGGAGAAGAGAACTTAGGAGGAAACGTTGCTCCCGGAAAGAAGACTAAAGGTTACTTAGCCTATGAAGTAAAACCATCTTGGACTGATTTTGAAATTACATATAGAGAAGGTATCACAGATAATGCAGACAAACTATCCTTTAAACTTAATCCGGGAAATTTAAGTTAAGAAAAAATAATAACGCCCCTGCTGAGCTGCAACTCAACAAGGGCAAACGAACTCGACCAAACTACCAAATAAGGGCGAATTCTGCTGTGGCAATATATTATTGCCGCTTTTTATTGTAACACACTTTTATTTAAGTGTCAAGAAATAGGAGGAGAAATGAACTGTAAAAAATGCCACAAGGAAATACCTGACGGATCACTGTTTTGCAATCATTGCGGCAAAAAGCAAGAAACTACAAAGAGAAAGAAAGCAAAACGTGCGCAAGGCACTGGGACAATTTATTGTCGAAAAGGCTATACAAATAATCCTTATGTTGCTTTTGCGCCTGCTTCTAAACATGGCAGTAACCGCATTTACTTAGGCAGCTTTAAAACCCATGAATTAGCACAAACAGCATTGGATAAATATAAATCTGAAAACTTTACTGATTTATACAATGCTACTCTTTCTAAAGTGTATGACAAGTGGAGCAAAAACCATTTTGAAGCACTTTCAAAGAGCGGTATACAAGGGTATAAAACAGCATGGAAGTATTTATCTAAAATATCATCCGCTAAAATAAGAGAATTAAAAACAGCTGATTACCAGCAGTGTATAAATGATTGTGCTAACAAAAACAGCCGCCCTCAATGCGAAAAGGTTAAACAGCTTTGCTCGCAATTATGCAAATACGCCATGCAAAATGATATCATAGATAAAAACTATGCTGAGTTTATTAAACTTCCCAAAGCCGAGAAAAAAGAAAAAGAGATTTTCACACATGATGAGCTGAAATTACTTTGGAAGCATTCTGACGATATCCGTATACAACAAATTTTAATAATGTGCTACACCGGTTTCAGAATAGGTGAATTTTGCAATATACTCAAATCTAATGTCAATCTTTCGGAACGCTATATAATTGCCGGAGAAAAAACAGAAGCAGGTATTGATCGTTATGTTCCAATACAAGACGATATTTTCCCTTTTATACAGCACATCTATAATTTATGTACATCTGAGCGTCTAATTAACATGGATGTTAAAACGTTTAGAAATAATGTTTTTTATGCTGCATTAGCTGACCTTAATTTGATAGATCCTCCGACCAAAAACGAAAAGACTAAAAAGCTTGAATACAAGAACCCAAGATTAACACCCCATTGCACTCGCCACACGTTTGCGACTTTGTGTGTAGAATCAGGAATGAATCCTGAAGATTTGCAAAAAATAATTGGTCACGCAAAATTTGAAACCACAGCTGATATCTATGTACATGAAAATACCGGCAAACTTCAAGCTGCAATTTCTTTATTAAAAAAGTGAATCATTGTGACTAATATGTGACCATAGCGTCTGTAAACCGCCTATTTTCACAATTTCAAATTTACTTGGTAAGGACGAGGTCACCGGTTCGATCCCGGTTAGCAGCTCCAACAGAAAAGTCCGATAAATCCCGTATATTTGGGGTTTGTCGGACTTTTTGTCATTTAATTTTTTAATTATCATAAAATGTTTTAATATTAAAAAAAGGCTACCTCTATAAAAAAATTTTTTTATTAATCAAAACCACCAGTAGAACTGGTGGTTTGCACTAGCCCTATAAGGGCAATATTCTGGCGGGCGACTTAAGTCCC
>UQDR01000020.1 GCA_900539835.1 uncultured Ruminococcus sp.
CAAATATACGGGATTTATCGGACTTTTCTGTTGGAGCTGCTAACCGGGATCGAACCGGTGACCTCGTCCTTACCAAGGACGTGCTCTGCCTACTGAGCCATAGCAGCGTGCCACGACAAATATTATACATCATATGAATTATTTTGTCAAGAGAAATTATATAAAACATGCTGCAATAATTTAATTCTAAAATAGACAAAAAATTAATTAGGAGTTATAGATTAATATAACTACTGTTCAAGCTCAAAAAAATAGGATGTATTAAAAAATTCAGGTATAGTTATTGATAATCCGTCACATAGCTTTTTTATTGTGATAATGCCAATGTTTTTTGCTTTACCATTTACTATATCATTTACTGTAGATTGAGTGACCCCCGATAAAGTGCATAATTTATTTACAGTTATTCCGTAATGGGCGCAAAGCTCAAGAATACGTTTAGCTACAGCGTCTGAAACATTCATGTTTATGACAATGCTTCGCAGGGAAGCATATCCTCCTATTATAATGTTAGGATTATTATATTCTGTTCAAAACCCTTAATAAAATAATATCATAGTTCAGTGAAAAATATTGTCGGTAAACCGTTGACATTAGTTTGTTTTTATGCTATACTTAAATAAATGGTTTAATATCTATTTTTGACTATAAATATCATTTTTTGTAGTATAGGCGCTGTTTAATGTGTTTACCTTGACTTTTGATGATATATATTGTATAATAATAATGTATATAGTGTGAATAACTATTTGTTTGTCAAGACTTTGTATATTTGGTTTTTATAATCTGAATCATTGTGGTTAAAGGGGATTGGTTTTAATTGAAGAAAGCATTAATTACAGGTGTAACAGGTCAAGACGGTTCTTATCTTTCTGAGTTGCTTTTGGAAAAGGGCTATGAAGTTCACGGAATGATTAGAAGATCATCAACCGAATATCGTGAGAGAATAGCCCATATTGAGGATAATCCTAATTTTTATCTTCACTATGGGGATTTGTCTGATTCAATGAGTCTAATGTCAATCATTGGGTCTGTGCGTCCTGACGAAATATATAATCTTGCAGCACAGAGTCATGTTCAGGTGAGCTTTGAGGTTCCGGAATATACCGCAGATGTAGTGGCTACAGGTGTTCTTCGTGTGTTGGAAGCTGTTCGGCTTTGCGGTCTGTCTGATACATGCCGAATTTATCAGGCGTCAACGTCAGAGCTTTACGGAAAAGTGGAAGAGGTGCCTCAGAAGGAAACAACGCCTTTTCATCCTTACAGTCCATATGCTGTTGCAAAACAATACGGCTTTTGGATAGTGAAGGAATATCGTGAAGCGTATAATATGTATTGCTGTTCCGGTATTTTATTTAATCACGAATCGGAACGCAGAGGGGAAACTTTTGTAACAAGAAAAATAAGCCTTGCCGCAGCAAGAATTGCTCAGGGAATTCAGGATAAGCTCTATTTGGGTAACCTTTCTTCGCTTCGTGACTGGGGATATGCAAAGGATTATGTTGAGTGCATGTGGCTTATTCTTCAACAGGACAAGCCTGAGGATTTTGTTATTGCAACCGGCGAGCAGCACAGTGTCCGTGAATTTTGTCAGCTTGCTTTTCATTATGCAGGTATTGAGCTTGAATTTAAAGGCGAAGGTATGAACGAAATTGGTGTAGATAAGGCTACCGGAAAAACTTTGATTGAGGTTTCTCCTGATTTTTATCGTCCGACAGACGTTGTTAATCTTTGGGGAGATCCTACAAAGGCTAAGACAACTCTTGGATGGAATCCTACAAAAACAACCTTTGAGCAGCTTGTTAAAATAATGGTTGAAAACGATATGAAAATAGCTGCTTCTGAAAAAGCAAAGATTTGAGTGAATAGAGGTTGTTGTTATGGAGAAAAACGCTAAAATATATGTTGCAGGACACCGAGGAATGGTTGGTTCTGCTATAGTTCGTGCATTGGAAAAACAGGGCTATACAAATATTGTTACACGCACACATAAAGAACTTGATTTGACAAGACAGGATCAGGTCGAAAAGTTCTTTGCTGAGGAAAAACCTGAGTATGTTTTTCTTGCAGCTGCTAAGGTAGGCGGAATTGTGGCAAATAGTGAAGCACTCGCTGATTTTATGTATGATAATATGATCCTTGAAATGAATGCAATCAATTCTGCGTGGAAAAATGGTTGTAAAAAGCTGATGTTCTTGGGATCAAGCTGTATTTATCCGAGAATGGCGCCACAGCCTATGTCTGAAAGCTGCCTTCTTACAAGCGAGCTTGAAAAGACAAACGAAGCTTATGCGCTGGCTAAAATCAGCGGTCTGAAATATTGTGAATTTCTTAATCGTCAGTATGGTACGGATTATATTTCAGTAATGCCGACAAATTTATACGGACCAAACGATAACTATCATCCGACTCATAGTCACGTATTGCCAGCTCTTATAAGACGTTTTCATGAAGCTAAGATATCAGGTGCTGAGAGCGTTACTTGTTGGGGTGATGGAACACCGCTTCGTGAATTTTTATATGTTGATGACCTTGCAGACGCTTGCGTCTATTTGATGAATACATACAGCGGAAACGAAACTGTAAATTTAGGAACAGGAAAAGAGCTGACAATAAAAGAACTGACAGAGCTTGTTGCAAAAGTTGTAGGATATGAAGGAGAAATCCTTTGGGATACAAGCAAACCTAACGGAACTCCAAGAAAGCTTTTAGATGTAAGCAAGCTTGAATCACTGGGCTGGAAGTATAAAACTGAGCTTCCTGAGGGTATAAAGCTTGCATATGAGGACTTTTTAAATAATCCTATGAGAGCTGAAAGGTGATTTAATGAATATAATTTTACTGTCCGGCGGCAGCGGTAAGCGTTTATGGCCATTGTCAAATGATATTCGCTCTAAACAGTTCATAAAAATGTTTAAGAACCCAAACGGCGAATATGAATCTATGGTTCAAAGGGTATATCGTCAGATTAAAAATGTCGACCCTGACGCAAATATAACAATTGCTACTAGCAAAAAACAGGTAAGTTCAATACATAATCAGTTAGGCGAAAATGTTTCTGTATGTGTTGAACCTACAAGACGTGATACCTTTCCCGCAATCGTTTTAGCTTCTGTATTTTTAAATAGTGAAAAAAATGTAGGTGAGAATGAGGGCGTCATTGTATGCCCTGTTGATCCTTATGTAAGTGCAGATTACTTTGAGTCGTTTCTTGAGCTTTATGATATGGCAGTGAACGGTGAACATAAACTTACTCTTATGGGAATTGAGCCGACATATCCGTCTGAAAAGTATGGATATATTTTGCCTGAAACAAAAGATATAAAATCGGATGTTTCTTGTTTTATAGAAAAGCCCACTGCAGAAGAAGCTAAAGAATATATTGAGCGTGGTGCTCTTTGGAACGGCGGTATATTTGCTTTTAAACTGGGATATATACTTGATATCGCAAGAAGTCATTTGGATTTTAAAAGCTATAAAGATGTATTTGACAATTATGAAAATCTTGATAAGATTTCCTTCGATTATGAAGTAGTAGAAAAGGAAAAATCAATTAAGGTTATGCGTTTTTCAGGGCATTGGAAAGACATTGGTTCTTGGAATACTTTTGCTGAGGAAATGCATGACAGTGTAATAGGAAAAGCTGTTCTTAATGAAAATTGCGAAAACACAAATGTGGTAAACGAGCTGGATATTCCTGTTCTTTGTATGGGATGCAAGAATATGATAATCGCTGCAAGCAGTGATGGTATATTAGTTTCTGACAAAGAACAGTCAAGCTATATGAAGCCTTATGTAAAAGAGTTTAATCAGCAGGTAATGTATGCTGAGAAATCATGGGGCAGCTTTACTGTGCTTGATATTCAGGAAACAAGTATGACAATTCGTATTACATTAATGCCCGGGCATGGGCTTCATTATCACAGCCATCAGTATCGTGATGAGATCTGGAATGTGATTGAGGGAATCGGCAGAGTAGTTATTGACGGCGAGGAGAAAATAGTTAAGTCCGGAGATATTATTACGCTTAAAGCCGGATGTAAACATACGGTTAGAGCAGAAACTGAGCTTAAAATAATTGAGGTTCAAATCGGTTCTGATATTGATGTTAAAGATAAGATAAAGTACGAATAAATACTTTAAAACAAATATTGATAAGATAGATTTTTGAGGTGTATAGACATGAAAAGAGTAATTACTTATGGCACTTTTGATTTATTGCATTATGGTCATATAAACCTGTTGCGTCGTGCAAAAGCCTTAGGCGATTATCTTGTGGTAGTGCTTTCTTCAGACGAGTTTAACTGGAATGAGAAACACAAAAAATGTTACTTCAGTTATGAACAACGAAAAGCTTTATTGGAATCAATTCGATATGTTGACCTTGTTATTCCTGAAATGAATTGGGAACAGAAACGAAACGATATGCATGAATATCATATTGATACATTTGTAATGGGTGATGATTGGAAAGGAAAATTTGATTTTCTAAAAGATGAGGGAGTTGAAGTAGTTTACCTTTCCAGAACTCCGGAAATCAGCACAACACAAATAAAAAATGATTTGAATAAAAAATAAGGAGAGCAAGAATGAATTATATTATTTTTGGTGGTTCCGGATTTATAGGCACTCATTTGATACATTTACTTAAAAATGAGGTTGTAACAGATAAAGATAAGATTTATGTTTTGGATATAGTAATGCCTGGAGAAGAGGGAGTAGTTCCCGGTATAGTTGAGAAGAATGATGGAGTGGAATATATTCGTCTTGATGTAAGAAATCCGATTGATTTTGATTTTGACCCAACTAAGGACGATATTATTTTTAACCTTGCTGCTGTACATAGAACTCCCGGTCATGAAGATTATGAGTACTTTGAGACTAATATCAAGGGTGCTGAAAATGTAGTTGAGTTTGCTGAAAGATACGGCATTAAAAAAATTCTTTTTACAAGTTCAATTGCTCCTTATGGTGCAGCAGAAGAACTTAAAGAAGAAACTACATTGCCAACTCCAAATACTCCATATGGAATCAGTAAGCTTGTGGCTGAAAAAATTCATGAAAAATGGCAAGCGGTTGATTCTGAGAGAGAGTTGACTATAGTGCGTCCGGGAGTTGTTTACGGAAAAGGCGAGCACGGAAACTTTACAAGACTTTATTGGGGAATAAGAAAACGTTACTTTTTCTATACAGGACGCCGTGATACAATAAAGGCTTGTATCTATGTAAAGGAACTTGTGCGTTTCATAAAGTATAGAATGATAGACAACAGTTATCCGGGGGTTGATGTATTTAACTGTACATTTGAGCCTGCATACAGAATTGATGAAATATGTGAAACTATCATGAAGGCAACAGATATTAAACGACATATTATGCTTATACCAAGTTGTCTTTTGATGACAGCAGCAAGAATCTTGGGCCCGATTGGCGGTAAAAAAATTGGTATTCATCCTGCAAGAGTCAAGAAACTGATGATATCAACTAATATCTGTGGAAAGAAACTTGCGGCCTGCGGCTACAAATTTTATTATACTTTTGAAGAGTCTATCAAAGATTGGTATGATGATTGTGAAAAGCAAGGTCTTTTTTAGTAATTACGGTTTATAAGGGGAAAAGTATTTTATGCATCGTATAGAGTATATTTTGAAACATAATAAATTTATTCAGCGTGTTTATGTAATAGTGTTTAGTTTGTTTTTTCGTGTTTTAGGTATATTTATAAAACAAGATAGAAAACAGGTGCTTTTTCAGTCAATGATCGGAAAAACCTTTGGTGATAGTCCCAAAGTGTTATATGATGCAATGCGTTCGGATGAGCGATTTAAATCTTTTAAATATGTTTGGGCTTTTGATGATCCTGATAAGTTTGATGTGGAAAATGGACGCAAGGTTAAATTAAATAGCTTAAAATATTATATTGAATCATTAAAGTCTGGCATATGGATCAGTAATGTCAGCATTGAAAGAGGACTAAAATATAAACCTAAATCAGTTGTATATTTAAATACGTGGCACGGAATTCCGATCAAGGTGATAGGAAATGCACAGAAAACCAGAAATGATTATGATTATTCTGATGTAGATTATATGTGTTGTTCAAGTGATTTTGAACGTGAAATTTTTATAAGAGATTTTAAAATCAAAAACAATGCAATTATAAAATGCGGTATGCCCAGAAATGATGCATTATATTTTGTTACTGATGAAATGAAAAAGAATATCAGAAAAAAATATAATATACCTGAAAATAAAAAGGTTATCTTATATGCTCCTACGTGGAGAGATAGTACAGACGGGGGGAATAGTTACCAAATTGCACCTCCCATTAACATAGATTATTGGAAGGAACAATTAGGTGATGAATATATTTTGTTATTCAGAATGCATCATTTGACAACTGAGTTATTGGGAATTGAGTTTAATGATTTTGTAAGAAATGTTTCTAATGCGCCTGAAATTAATGAGCTTATGATTATTTCTGATATTCTGTTGTCAGATTATTCTGCTACTATTTTCGACTATTCTATTTTAGAAAGACCTATATTTTCTTTTGCATATGATTTAGATTCATATGCTTTTAATCGTGGTTTTTATGAGGATCTTGAAAAAGACGTACTTCCTAACAGCGTATTTAAAGACGAAGAATCCTTAATCAAGCATATTAAAAATATGGATTATTCAACTGAATGCAAAAAAACACGTCAAATCAAACGCAAATATGTTGACGTATCAGGTAATGCCACTAAGGAATGTATGAATTTTATTATCAGTCATATAGATGGGTGAGCGGAGAGAAAAATGAAATTTTTATTTGTATTATACATAGGATTTGATAAACATGGGCCATCAGTACATTTATTGACTGATATTATAGAGCAGACTTTGATTAGTGGACATGATGTTGAAATGATTGTTCGTAACAGAGGAGGACAAGATCCTGATGTTCCTTTAAAGCTGCAAAAATATAGAAATCTAACCTGTCATGTTATAAAAGATGTGAAGCTTGAGAAGAATGCCTTGGTAAAACGTTATTTTGAAGATGTAAAGTATGCTTTTAAGTGCAGAAAAATTTATAAACAACTTAAAGATATTGATGCGGTATTTTTACAGTCTCATACTTCTCCATTATTTTCTGTGACTTTATTAAAGAAAACACTTAATAAGCCATTATTATTTAATGTACAAAATATTTTTCCTATTGATGCTTTAGCTTTAGGTAAACTAAGCAAGCACGGCATTAAAGGAATAATATTTAAAACTTTTAGAAAAATGCAGCAGATTGCTTATCGCAAAGCCGATAGAATTGTTACTATATGCGAGGATATGAAGAATACTCTGATCAATGAAAAGGTTTCTCCTGATAAACTTGATGTAGTATATAACTGGAGTTATTCTGACGAGCCTTTTATAATAAAAGACGAGGATAATTTATTTCTCAAAACACATAACGTTGATAAAAATAAATTTAGAGTTGTTTTTTCCGGTAATTTGGGTGCTATGGTAAATGCTAAGCTAATTGCTGATTCTGCTGAAATAGTTAGCGCTGAAAAAAATATTCATTTTTATATAATTGGTGACGGAAATAATATGCCTGTTTTGAAGTCACTAATAAATGAAAAAGGATTAACAAATGTATCTTTTTATCCTTATCAACCAGTTGAATTTGCTCCACACAATTATGCTATGGCACATATAAATATTAATGCACTTCCGGAAGGTATTGTATATACTTGTATGCCAAGTAAAACAGCAACGTGCTTGAATTGTGCACGTCCAATGATAGTTTCTATGGAGAAAGAATCTTCTCTCGCAAAATTGCTTGAACAGGTAGATAAATGTACAGTTGTTGATGTTAACGATTCTAAGGGATTCGCAGAGGCGATATTGTTTAATTATAAAAATAATATTATACAAGATTCTGTTAACTCACGTGAGATATTTAAAAAGCTTTGCTCAAAAAGTAATGCAAAAAAGTATGTTGATATTTTAGAAAAGTGTGTGTCTGATTGTAACCGTTAATCAGTTAGGAGGTAAAATGAGATTATATAATTTTTTATATAAATTTATGGGAGTTGAATTTGATAAAAATGTAAGACTTCAAGGATTCCCTATAATAGTAAAAAAGAAAAAATCTAAAATTACTTTCGGAAAAAATGTAACTATTAAGTCATCATTTCTTTCAAATCTGATAGGGTTATATCAAAGGTCTGTAATAGTGGCAAGGACACCCGAATCCGTAATTGAAATAGGTGATAATGTTGGAGCTTCCGGTGTAACAATTTATGCAAGAGATAGCATAAAAATAGGGAGCAATACTCGAATCGGCGGTAACAGTAAGATTTTAGACAACGATTTTCATCCTGTAGATCCTGAAATGCGCTTACAATCATCAAATAAAAATATGAAAGTTAAACCAATCGTTATCGGTGAAAATGTATTTATCGGATGTAATTGTTTGATACTTAAGGGTGCTGAAATTGGCGACAATACTACCATTGGAGCAGGAAGTGTAGTAACAGGTAAAATTCCGGCTAACTGTGTTGCAGCCGGAAACCCTGCTAAAGTAATAAAATTGTTTGATGAGGCTTGTGATGATTAAATATTATTTTAGTAAATTGTTTAAAAAGGTATTTGGTATGCCATCAATAAACCACTGTAATGTTCATAAAACTGCGAAAATTGGTTCTTTTAGTTCAATTACCAATAGTTCAATGGGTAAATATAGCTATATCGGTGATAATACTGTTGCATCCTATACTAATATAGGTAACTTTACTTCAATATCTTCAAATTGTGCAATAGGCGGCGGAGCTCATCCGATGGATTGGGTATCAACTTCTCCGGTATTTACATCCCATAGAAGTATTCTACGTTTTAACTTTTACAAGCATGATTTTAATCCTTATAAAACTGTCGAAATTGGAAATGATGTCTGGATTGGAGCACATTGCCTGATAAAATCGGGCGTGAAAATTGCCGATGGCGCAATTATCGGAATGGGTTCAGTGGTTACTAAAGATGTAGGTCCATATGAGATATGGGCTGGTAATCCTGCACGAATTATCAGAAAAAGATTTGACGACGAAACAATTTCAAAGCTTTTGAATAGTGAGTGGTGGAATTGGGATGATGATAAAATAAGAGAAAATGCAGATAAATTCAATAATGTTTCGTCATTTTTTAATATTGAAAGGAAAGCGTTAAATGAAGAAAAATAAAGTATTGGTGATTGCTTCATATCCGGCGCCTTATCGTGTGGGTGTGTTTAAGGAATTGTCAGAACACTATGATTTGGAAATATATTTTGATACCTGTACCAATGAAAACAGAAGTTCTGAATGGTTCTGTAAAAGCGGAGATTTTTCTTTTGATATTTTAGATAATGATTATGCCAAGAACAAATTTAAAAAAGCTTTGAAAAATATAAAAAAATATGATTTTGTCTTGGCTTATGATCCGGCAAGAAAACCGGCAATTAAAGCAATAATTAAATGTCGTTTGCATAAGGTCTCCTATTATGTAAATAATGATGGAGCTATTATTCGTCCGAATATATTTAGGGATATGATAAAGCGTTTCTTATTCAGGGGAGCAAGGGCATGCTTCTCGAGCGGTCGTTCAGCGACAAAGTATTTTAAATACTATGGTGTTCCCACTGAAAGGATAGTTGAACATAATTTTTCTTCATTGATTCAGAAGGATATTTTATCTGATCCTGTTTCTGAGGAACAAAAAGCAGCTTACCGTCAGCAGTTAGGCTTAAAAAATATTAAAACAATAATAACTGTCGGACAATTTATATATAGAAAAGGTTTTGACGTGCTGTTAAAAGCATGGGAACAAATAGATGATAAGGCACAGCTGCTTATAATAGGCGGCGGTGACTTGCAGAATTCTTATGAGGATTATATAAAACAAAATTTATTGAAAAATGTCAATATAATTGGATTTATGCAGAAAGAAGAACTGTTTAAATATTATTGTGCTTCAGATATATTTGTACTTCCTACACGTGAAGATGTGTGGGGGTTGGTTATAAATGAAGCAATGGCAGTTGGATTGCCGGTTATTACTACAGATAATTGCAATGCGGGTCTTGAACTTATAGAGAACGGCGAAAATGGATACATAGTTCCAGTTGACGACGCAAAAAAATTGGGAGAAAAAATCTCATATCTGCTTTTAAATTCAACATTGTGCGAAACAATATCAATAAATAACCTTAAAAAGATAAAAAATTATACTATAGAAGAAATAGCACGGAGTCATGTTGAAACAATAGAAAAAACTTTGCTAAAATAATTCAAAGTGGAGACCAATATGGATAAAATACTTAAGATAGAATTAGAAAAATATTTAGTAAGTTTTGCGATATTTACTTCAATACTATCTTTTTCACCTAATACCAGTATTTCGGGAATATGCGGAAAATTAATGTATGTATTTTGGGGCATAACATTAATTTTGAAATTTTTTCAGTCCAAAATGCAGCTTAATCAAACAGTCAAATACATGTTTTTTACATATGCTTTATTCTTTGTATTGTGTTATTTCTTTTATTTTATGGACTTTTATCCTTCTCCGGAATCCGGAGGAGCAGGGAAACTTGGGTTTTGTGCTATATTTTATTTAATAGGTTATAACTATTCTTGGAAGGAAGATATCTCAATAAACTTAATATTAATTGTTTGTACAGTTGCTTACCTGATTATTACGTACACATCATTCACAATGTCCAATGAAATACATAATTCGGTCATATGGAATAAAAACCAATTAGGTCAAATGCTGGGCGGCGCTATGATATTTGAGGTGTTAATTATTCCTCGTAAAATAAAGAATACGTTAATTAAAATATTCCTTTATTTTAGTGGTTTAATATCATTGATTGCACTTATGAATATTTGTTCTCGTACCCCAATAATAGCTTTAGTAGTTATTGCAGTTATTATATTTGTTCAAAAAGAAAATAAAACAAGAAAAGATTATGGCTTAGCTTTTTTAGTAATAATAGCGATATCATTATTAATTTTGTATATGGGCGGAACTGATTTCTTAGTCGAATTATTTGATTTAGAAAGTGATAGTGAAATGACTACATCGGAAAGCTTAAATAATATAACATCAGGACGACTTGATTGGTATAAGTTAGCTTTTCAAGATTTTTTAAGCAGTCCGATAATAGGCATTGGCGCTTATGCATATATAGATAGCTTTTTCATTTGTACCCTGCGTACAGGTGGAATACTTATGGCTATTTTCCTACTTCCTTTTGTTTATGGAAAAATGTTCAAAGAATTTAAAAAGTCTAATAAAATAATAAACTCAAAAGAGGATTTTGATAATAATGTTATAGAT
Organism: uncultured Ruminococcus sp.; assembly: GCA_900539835.1. Lineage (GTDB taxonomy): Bacteria > Bacillota > Clostridia > Oscillospirales > Ruminococcaceae > FB2012. The sequence goes on from UQDR01000020.1 coordinate 11,362, forward strand.
GTAATGTATATAGTGAGATGTTTCACTATTTATTTCTTTGTAATATCTTTAATGGAAGGTTATCCTCCTTTGGGTCCAGGTACATCTGTTTTTTTGTTGTGGATTTTCTATGGAATCTCTGATAATATTACTAAAGAAACATGTTAAAATGTTGGGGAAATATTGAAATATATGTTAATGGAAAGAGTGAAAAAATGGGTATACTTCCTATAAGCGTAGTTATTCCTACTATGAATCGTGTCAATACATTAAAAGAAACACTTCAAAATATTGAAGCGTCTTCTTTTTATCCAGAAGAAATAATTATTGTTGACCAAAGTACAGATGATAAAATTTGTGAAGAAATAAAAAATACTGCTGCATCATTTTCATTAAATATATGCTATTATCATAGAGTGCCTTCACTGACAAAGGCGAGAAATTTTGGCATAGAAAAAGTTAAAAATGATATTGTTGTTTTTATGGATGATGACGTAAATATTCTTCAAGATACCATGATTAATATTCATAAAATAATGCAGGATAATACAATTAGTATGATTGCAGGCTTGGATTTAAACGCAGGTATTGAAAAATCTAAAATGGGTTATTTATTTGGGAAAAAGTCCTATAAGCGCAGAAAGATCGGCCATGTGGCTTTTGGCTTATACGGCAGGTTACCCCAGAATACTGATAAAAGAGTTGAAACAGAATGGGCAATGGGCTTTTTCTTTGTTGTAAGAAAGAGTTTAGTAGATAAGTGGAATTTGAAATGGGAAGAACAATTTATTAGTTATGGATATCCTGAGGATCTGGATTTTAGTCATCGCTATTATATTGAATCAAAAAGAAACGGTTTGAAATGTATAGTTGATCCTAAGATCAAAGTTTATCATATGGTTTCAAAAGAGTGGCGTGAAACTTCATGGAAGGTTACTTACATGCAGGTAATTAACAGAGAATATTTAACTTATAAATGGGAGTTAGGCTTTAAATCAAGAATTTTAACACGATGGTCTAATTTTGGGTTATTCGTTCAACGATTGTTAATGCGTGATAATTGTTTGGATGTTTTGAAAGCGCAGTGGTTTTGCGATTTGCATAGAAAAGATATACGAAAAGGAAATCTGCATACAGAAATTTATTTAAAATAAAATGGAGGATTATTGGGATGGATGAACCTCAGATCAGTATAATATGCAATACATATAATCAAGAAAAATATATTGCCGAGGCTTTAGAAAGCTTTTTGATGCAGAGGGTTAATGTTCCGTTTGAAATACTTGTTCACGACGATGCGTCAACTGATGGAACAGCAGATGTCATTCGTAAATATGAAAAAAAATATCCTGACATAATTAAACCTATTTATCAAACACAGAATCAGTGGAATTTAGATGTAAGCGTAACAGCGTCAATTCAAATACCAAGAGCTAAAGGAAAGTATATTGCTTTTTGCGAGGGCGATGATTATTGGACTGACCCTGATAAGCTTCAAATTCAGTATGATTATATGGAAACATACAACGAATGTTCAATTTGTTGTCATGCTTATAACATGGTGAATAGGGATAGGGAATTGATTGAAGAAAGATATGATTTTTCTGAAGATTGTTCTGTTCCAATGACACGCCTTATAGGTAATCAGCTCACATTGCCCCATTTTGCAACGTTGTTTGCAAGAAAGGATTGTTTTAAAAACTTCGATGGTCAGTTTTTGGGTGCAGAGTGTAATGATATGATAATACGGATAATGTGTGCTTTGCAAGGGGATATACATTATATAAATAAGAATATGTCTTGCTATAGACGTTTTACTGAAAGCTCATGGACTGTAAATGTGGGTAATAGCCATGATAAATTCGTAAATCACTTAAAACAATATATTCCTTTTTTAAAGGAATTAAATTTATATACGAATGGCAAATATGAAAAGGATATTTTAAAAAGTATAGATAGAAGAGAATTTGAAATAGCCTTGCTTGAAAACAGATACAAAGATGCTGTTAAAAAACAAGCTTACAAGAAAAGTTCATTTAAAAGAAAAATATATATTTTAATTGGATGTATTTGCCCGAAATTAATGAACCGATTGAGAAAATAAAATATTTGTTTAATTTAAAACAAGAAATTATATTATTTTTTAATTTTGATTGGAGCTAAAAATAATGTCAAAGCAAACAATTAAAGAGTTTTATAATAAATACAGCAAATGGATAACAATAATGCTGTGGATTGTGATTTGTTTATGGAGAATTCCGTTTATAAACAAAGGTATTGATTATACTGATACGGGTTACAGTTTGGAGAATTATAAAAATGCTTTCGGCAGTGAAGGAATTCGTGGTATTGGTACTTTTATTACTAATGTTATTGGCGGAGCAATTTATAAATGGCTTCCTGCTTATCAATTACTTGTGATGAGAGTTCTTCATTGGATGATAGGTCTTTTAAGCATATATTTGGCTTATTGTCTGTTTAAAAAATATCTGGACAAAAATCTGATATTGTTTATATTGTTAGGTATATTTCTCAGTTCAAAAAACGGAGAGGCACTTTTCAATTATTATGTAACAACGACTTGCTTATTGCTTTTATCATTGCTTTTGCTGCGTAACGGATTGACTGATAATAAAAAGGTATATATTGTTTTATCCGGATTTGTTTCAGCAATAAATATATTCTTTAGGCTTCCGAATGTACTTTTCTGTTTAATGTTTGTTGGTATAATAGTATATTTGAAACTAAAAAAAGAAACTGGAAAAAATATAGCCAAAACCGTGTTTTTATATATTGGAGGGGCAGTTTTAGGTGTTTTAAGTGTATTGCCTGTTATGATAGCAATTATGGGAATTGACACGATTTTTGAATCCTTTATGGGTTTTGTCAATTTGGCGTTAGGAAAAACAACCAAAAAAGTTGAAAATATTTTGGGGATTCAAGAAAAAAGCGGGCATTCGCTTATTGCCGAATTAAAAACGATTATTTGGCAAGGTATTCAAGCTTTAAAAACTATAATACTATACTTGATTCCTACTGTTGTTTTGGAGTTGGGTATTTATATCTTCATAACAAAGCTCGGAATTAAATGCAAGAAGAGCCTAAAAAAGATCGGTAATATATTAACTTTTGTTATTATAATAGCTGCTGTGATCTTATATAGAAAAGATGTTTCCTATAATATTATGATCGTTTTTGAATTGTTTTCAATTCTTATAAGTATAGTTTTGTTGTTCAGAATGAAGCGAAGCAATCCTGAATATAGCTTAATATTTGTTTTAAATATAGTGACAAGCTTTACCGAAATCATTGGTTCAGATTTAGGCTTGAGTAGATTACGTATTTCTAATACTTTTTTAATTCTTACTTTAGTTTTAGGAGTAAAACACATTTTAGATTTATTAAATAAAAAAGAAAAAAATACGTTCAAACTTGAAATATGTCATCATTTAATTGCATCAGGTATGATATTATTGATCACTGGAATATACATTTCAGCAGGATTCAGTACAATTCTCAGTTCCTATTTTGATGCTGATTATTCTGAATTAAAATATTCTGTGAATAGTGAGATTAAAGCACTAAAGGGAATGAAAACTTCAAAGGTTCGTGAAGAGCAGATTAATGAATATTATGATTGCCTGAATAATGATAAGTTAAAGGATAATGAAGTTGCTGTTTTTGGATATTTTCCTTTAGGTTTTTCAATTACCGACAATAAAGATTATTTTGAAAGCGTCCAACCGTGTATTGATTACCCCGCTGTAAGCGTTGAATCATTATTGGGAGTCATACAAGAAAAACAGGAACAAGGGATAAAACCTGTAATTGTGATATCTTACGTTAATCAGCTTCAGCGTGGTGACGACCATTTTACATCTGACGCAAAAATGGCAGTTCTTAATTATATGCTTGAATTAAATGATTATGATACTTATTTAGATGATGAATATTTTACAATTTATATCCCGTCAGAAGTTTAATAAGATATTATAAATTTATAGTTTTGTTAAAAGCGGCATTGTAGATTTATAAAGTTGCAAAAAGTTTTACTTGCAAGAAGATAATGATATGAAATTAACATTAATAAGATAAGGTGAAGAAATGTACGAAAAAAAGAAATTGTTGATTCTGGGCGCTAACCCTGAAACTGTAAGCCTCGTAGAAAAGGCTAATTCAATGGGATATTATACTATTGTTACAGACTATGATCCTAAAGCGTATGCCAAAAAATTTGCGTCAAAATCTTATAATGTTGATGCATCCGATGTTGACAAGCTTGTAGAAATAGCTGAAAAAGAAAAAATTGACGGAGTGTTAGTCGGTGTGGCTGAGGCTCTTCTTCCTGCTTACTGCGAAGTTTGCAGAAGATTGAACAAGCCTTGCTTTGCTACTCAGGATCAATTTTCAGTAATGGTTAGAAAAGATTATTTTAAGGATAAGTGCAGAGAATATGGCGTACCAACTATTGATGAGTATGAACCGAATGATTTAGATGATATTCAGTATCCGGTAATAGTTAAGCCTATTGATAGCTGTAGTTCCAAAGGAATTACAGTGTGCCATAATAGAATTGAATTGAATAAGGCTATTGAGTTTGCCCTCTCTTTTTCAAAAAATGGAAAGTATCTTATTGAACGTTATATGACAGGCGATGAGGTAATTTCTTATTATGTCATACAAGACGGGAAACCAATATTTGTCGGTATGTGCGATAGATATACTTTTAAAGCAAACGATTCTTTGGTTCAATTACCAACATCATATATTTTCCCGTCAAGGCACATAGATTCATATTTAAAATCTACTGATCCTGTGGTTAAAAAAATGATAAAAGGATTAGGCTTAAAAAATGGTTCTATTTTCTTTCAAGCATTTGAGGATGACGGATTGGTAAGAATTTATGAGCCAGGTTATAGATTGAACGGTGCTCAGGAACATTTAATTGTATCTCAAATTTCGGGTATCGATGCTAAGGAAGTTTATATTAATGTTGCATTAACCGGAAAAGCTTCTGAAAAGGATTTGTCGTTGATTAGTAACCCTAAACATGAACAGATTGCATGCAAATTATCCCCATTGGTAAAATTGGGGAAGATCCAAGAGTTAAGCGGGCTTGAAGAAATTAAACAACTGGATGATGTGGTTTCTGTTAATCCAAGCTATTGTGAGGGAGATACGGTTACAGGCGAAGGAACATTAAAGCAAATTATCTGTCGTTTCTTTATTGTATCTGAGAATAAACAAAAATTAATAGATACTATAAACAAAATATATAGCATGCTTCATGTTAATGATATTGAGGGCAATGATATGTTAATTGGAAAATTTGATACTCAAATAGTTGATGATCTGTATTAAATCAATCATAGTTATTTGTTTCAGGAGGAAAATAAGTTGCAGAATACTATTGCACTAATAGGATTGGGGGCAATCGGTACACCTATTGCTCATAAACTGTATAATGCTTATGGCGAAAACTTTACTTTGGTTGCCAGTGGAATGTTTAGAAATGAATTGGAAAATTCAAATCTTATCGTAAACGGACAAACATTTTCACCTAAAATAATTTCGGATAAATCTGAGGCTGTTAATGAAATAGAGCTTCTTATTGTCTGTGTAAAAAATTATGACTTGGCATTTGCTATTAATGATATAAAAAAAGTTGTTACGGAAAATACAGTTATTTTGCCTTTGCAAAATGGGATTTATTCGTATAAATTTTTTTGTGAGCATTTTCCTAACAATCAGATTGTGCAGGGGTATGTACAGGGGCCCAATACTCATAGAATGAATAATATTATTGAATACGATAATCCCGGTGCTATGCATATTGGTAAATCTGATAGATCATCTGAATCATGTGTAAAAAATGTTCATGATTTGCTTAGCTTTGCGGGAGTGAATATAAGCCTTGAACAAGATATTAGAAAGATGGTTTGGAAAAAGTGGATGCTTAACGTAGCTGGGAATTCGGTTACTGCGTTGACAAGTGCTGATTACAGTATGTTTAAGGATGTCAAAGAACTTCAAGTGCTTTGCAGAAAAAGTATGTTAGAATTTCTTCAGATTGCTGAAGCAGAGAATATTGGTTTGACTAACAGTGATATTGACGATATAATAGATTATTATGTCACATATAAAGGTAATAAGAAAACATCAATGCTTGAGGATGTTTTGAATCATAGAAGAACGGAGAATGAATATCTTGCAGGCGAGCTATTAAGGCATGCAGAAAATATTGGAATAGATTTGCCAATAATAAAAACGTTATATACTCTTGTAGATATTAAAGAAAAACTATATACAGAAGCAAAATAATTTAGGAGATTGTATGATATGGATGAAGGCACTAAAAATTATATGGTTTATGACGGAGCAAAAGTGATTGACTGTAATATGGGTTTAGGAGTTGTGATTGGAGAAGACTCATTTGTTAAAGATTGCTCTTTTGAGAATAAAGTTCAGATAAACAGACGTAATTTTATTGTTGATACTAAAATCGGATGTTGTACTTATACAGGAATGAATACAGTTATAAAGCATACTAATATCGGCAGATTTTGTTCTGTTTCATGGAATGTTTCCTGCGGCGGTGCTTCCCATGATTACACCCATGTTTCCACATCTCCCTTTTACCAGCTTAAACAGTTTGGTTTTGTTGATGAAAATGAGAATGTATCATTTTCCAAAATTGAAATTGGTAATGATGTTTGGATCGGAATGAACGCCTGTATTTTACCGGCAGGGGGGGTAAAAATAGGGAATGGAGCAATAATCGGTTCAGGCGCAGTGGTAACAAAAGATGTTCCTGATTATGCAATAGTAGTTGGCAATCCGGGTAAAATCTTAAAATATAGATTTGATGAAAAAATAATTAAGTGTCTTAATGATATAAAATGGTGGAACTGGCCTGAGGAAATTATAAAAAAGAATATCAGTTTATTTAAAAGCGAATTACAATTAGATGATTGCAATAAGCTTTATGAAATACATAATAGATTAAAAAAGGAAAATGAATGATGGAATCAATTTTAGTCACCCGTTCATCTATGCCTGAAATGGATGAATACATAGATGAGATAAAGGATATATGGGATACTCACTGGCTTACAAATATGGGCTCAAAGCATAAACGGCTTCAGTCTGAGCTTAAACAGTATCTTGATGTTGACAATATTGACCTGCTGACAAACGGTCACATGGCGCTTGAGCTTTCTATGCAGGCATTAGGACTTAAGGGCGAGGTCATAACAACCCCATTTACCTTTGCCTCTACAACTCATGCAATTGTGAGAAATGGACTTACTCCGGTTTTCTGTGATGTTAATCCTTATGATTATACTATTGATACAAGTAAGATAGAAGATCTTATAACAGAGAACACCTGTGCAATAGTTCCCGTACATGTTTACGGAAATATATGCAACGTTGAGGAAATTGACCGAATTGCAAAAAAGCATAATCTTAAAGTTATATATGACGCCGCTCATACTTTCGGCGAAACATATAAAGGTAAGGGTATAGGTTCTTTTGGTGATGTTTCTTGCTTTAGCTTTCATGCCACTAAAGTGTTTAATACAATTGAGGGCGGAGCAGTCTGCTTTAAAGATCCTGAGTTTGGAAAGAAGCTGTACTGGCTTAAAAATTTCGGAATAAGCGGTCCTGAAACTGTGCAAGGTATCGGAGCTAACGCAAAAATGAATGAATTCTGTGCAGCAATGGGATTGTGTAACCTGAAACACGTTGACGAAGAGATTGCAAAGAGAAAAGCGGTTGTAGAAAGATATCAAAGTCATTTAGACGAAATTGACGGCTTAACGCTAAACCATGTTCAACCGGATGTCACACCAAATTATGCTTATTTCCCTGTTGTGTTTGATAAAAGCATATTTGGTGCAGATAGAAATGAAATATTTGATAGGCTTGCAGAAAACGGAATAGGGGCAAGAAAATATTTTTATCCGTTGACAAATACTTTTGAATGCTTTAACGGGAAGTATAATGCAAGCCTTACACCTGTTGCATTGGATATAAGCAATAGAATTCTCACTCTGCCATTGTATGCAGATTTGAGTCTTAATGATGTGGATAGGATATGCAATACTATTTTAAGTTTGAAGAAATGATTAGGAGTGTTAACAAATGATTAACTTTAATTTACCTCCTGTTGTCGGAGAAGAGCTTGAGTATGTAAAACAAGCCATAGATGCACATAAAATTTGTGGTGATGGACAGTTTACAAAAAAGTGTAATGAGTGGATGGAAAATCGGTTTAATGCACAAAAAGTATTGCTTACAACAAGCGGAACAACGGCACTTGATATGGCAATGCTGCTTTGTGATTTGAAACCTGGCGATGAGGTAATACTCCCAAGCTATACATTTTCAAGTACTGCAACTTCAGCAGTTTTGGCAGGGGCAAAGTTGGTTTTTGTGGATATCAGACCTGACACTATGAATATTGATGAAAATAAGATTGAAGCTGCTATAACTGACAAAACCAAGGTTATAGTTGCTGTTCATTATGCAGGCGTATCATGTGAAATGGATAAAATAATGAATATTGCAAAGCGTCATAATCTTAAAGTGGTTGAAGACGCAGCTCAGGGTGTTATGAGTACATATAAAGGACAAGCCCTTGGTACTATCGGCGACTTTGGATGTTATTCATTTCATGAAACTAAGAATTATTCTATGGGCGAAGGCGGAGCATTGGTTATTAACAATCCTGAATATAATGAACGAGCTGAAATCCTTCGTGAAAAGGGTACGAATCGAGCTAAGTTTTTCAGAGGACAGGTAGATAAATATACTTGGGTGGATTTTGGTGACAGCTATCTTCCAAGTGAGCTGAATGCCGCTTACCTGTGGGCACAGCTTCTTCGTGCTGACGATATTAATAATGATAGACTTAATACATGGAATATATATAAGAAAAAACTTCAGCCGCTTGCAGACGCCGGAAAAATCGAACTTCCTTTTATTCCTGACGATTGCGTGCATAATGCCCATATGTTTTATTTGAAGTGTAAAGACTTGTCTGAAAGAACTGAGTTTATAAGGTATATGAAGGAAAACGGAGTGGCTTCAGTATTTCATTATATACCACTTCATTCTGCTCCGGCAGGACTAAAATTCGGAAGATTTGACGGCAAAGATGAATATACAACGACTGAGAGCGAAAGACTGGTCAGACTGCCGATGTTTTATGGACTTGAAAGTAAACAGACAGAATATATCTGTGAAAAGGTTTTGGATTTTTATTCTTGATATTTCCGGGAGGATTCATTTGTGAAAAAACTTGTCATAATCGGAGCCAATGATTTTCAAAATCAGTTAATTCTTAAAGCTAAATCCTTAGGCTATGAAACTCATGTTTTTGCATGGCAGTGCGGAGATGTGGGCGAATCAACGGCGGATTATTTCTATCCAATTAGTATCGTTGAAAAGGAACAAATACTTGAAAAGTGTAAAGAAATTAAGCCTGACGGAGTTTGTTCAATTGCTTCAGATCTTGCAGCGATAACAGTAAACTATGTTGCAGAAAAATTGGGATTGCCCTGTAATAAAACTGAGTATACTCCAATCCAAACAAATAAGTATCAGATGAGAAAAGCAATGTCTGATGCCGGAATCGATTGCCCTAAGTTTGTCCTCGCTGATGAAAGATTTAATTTGTCTGAACTGAATGATTTTTGTTATCCTGTTATCGTAAAGCCTACAGACCGTTCAGGCAGTAGAAATATTATGAAGCTTAACAGTGCTGAAGGTATTGATAAAGCGGTGCAGGAAGCTTGTGAAACCTCTTTTGAGCATAAGGCTATTGTGGAAGAGTATATTACCGGAAATGAATATAGTATGGAAACTATTTCATATAAAGGGAAACATAATTTTCTTGCCGTAACTAAGAAGTATACTACAGGAGCTCCACATTTTATTGAAACTGGACATATGCAGCCTTCAGATTTATCTGAAGGAATTATAGAAAAAGCTGTTGATATCATTTTTAAAGCTTTGAATGCACTTCATGTTGAAAACAGTGCAGGGCATTCAGAATTTAAAGTCGATGAGAACGGTAATATAAAAATAATTGAAATTGGTGCCAGAATGGGCGGAGATTGTATAGGCTCAGATTTAGTTTACCTTTCAACAGGTAATGATTTTATTAAAATGGTTATCGACGTTGCCTGTGGTAATGAACCGGAGATTTTGTCAGAACCTAAAAATAATAAGACAGAAATAAAATTTTTGTTTAATCAAGATAATTTGGATGAATATTATAGATTTAAGAAAGAACATCCTGAAATAATATATAGAACAAGTGAATTTGAACTCGAAAATTCCGGAAGGGCAATTGACAGCTCTTCAAGAATAGGGTATTATATTGTAACAGAGAGGAATTTATAGAAATGTCAAAGAAGATTATGATTTTAGGAGCCGGACGAGGACAAACCGACTTGATTAAAGCTGCAAGAAAATATGGCTATAAAACTGTAGTTACAAGTATAAAAGGTAATTATCCCGGTTTTGAGCTTGCCGATGAGATATGTTATGCTGATATTTCTAATCCTGTTGAAATTTCTGAAGCTGCTAAAAAATACAAGGTGGATGGAATTGCAACCGCTTGTCTGGACACAGGAATAGCAGCGTTGGGATATACCTGTGAGCATAACGGATTGCCGGGATTGTCAGAAAAAGCGGCTAAGCTGTCAGGCGATAAGCTTTTAATGAAATCTGCCTTTATGGCTAACGGTGTAAGCACGGCAAGATATATGAGGGTATCTTCTGAATATGAACTGTCAAAGGTTTCTGCGGAATTAAACTTTCCTCTTATAGTAAAAGCTGTGGATTTGCAGGGAAGCCGTGGAATCAATATCGTTCATGATGAAAAAGAGCTTCATTCAGGCTTTGCCAATACAATGAGCGAAACAAATAAAGATTTTTGTATTATTGAAGAATTTATTGACGGATATGAATTCGGAGCTCAGGCTTTTGTTAAAGATAATGAAATACTATATGTTTTGCCTTGCGGCGATATAACATTCTCAGGAAACACAAAGGTTCCTGTTGGTCATTATGCTCCTTTGGAGTTAGATGAATCAGTAATGTTACAAGTAGATGAACAAGTAAAATTGGCTATAAAAGCAATTGGACTTAATAACTGTGCCGTTAACATTGATATGATTTTAAAGGATAACCAAATATATGTTATAGAATTAACAGGAAGAATTGGTGCTAATTGTTTGTCTCAGTTAACATCAATTTATTATGGTATTGATGTATATAAGCTTATTCTTGATACCGCTGTTGGAATTAACCCCAAGAAGTATTTTGAAGATAATAAGAAAGAACCAACTACTTGTTATGCAAAGATGCTTATTTCGGACAAAAGCGGAAAAATAAAGCGTATTGTTAATAACAATAATGATAATCCTGATATTACAGAAATCACATTTTTTGTAAATGAAGGCGATGAAGTTTATAAATTTACAAATTCAAAGCACTGTATCGGTCAAGTAGTAGTTAAGGGTGAAACTCTTAAGGATTGTGAAACTTTAATAGATGATGTAATTTCAAATATTTCTTTTGAATTGGAGTAATAAGATGGGGAAAAACTTTTTTGTTCATGAAACATCACAAGCAGAAAACGTTCAAGCCTCAGATACAGCTAAGATATATAAGGAATGTAAAGTTGTTAATTGCAGTTTGGACAGTAACGTTACCATTGGAGATTATTCACGAGTTTTTAACAGTAAGTTTGGCGAAAATGTTGCTCTGCAAAGAAATGCTATGGTATATTCTACCGATATAGGGAGGTATACATATACCGGTAAAAATTTCACTTCATGGCATAGTAAAATAGGGACATTTTGTTCAATTTCATGGAATGTCAGCATTGGCGGAGCGAACCATGATTATAACAGGGTTACTACTCATTCATTTCTCTATTCAAAGGATTACGGTTTTTTTGATGATGAACCAGGATATGATCGTTTTACGGATGAGTGTATTATTGGTAATGATGTGTGGATAGCGGCAAATGCTTGTATTTGTCGAGGTGTGACAGTGGGAGATGGTGCAGTTATAGCTGCCGGTGCAGTGGTAACACATGATGTTGAACCCTATACCATTGTTGGAGGAGTTCCTGCTAAACCAATCAAAAAGCGGTTTTCTGATGAAGTAATTCAATTGTTGTTAAAAAGTAAGTGGTGGGAGTTACCAACCAATATTATAAAAGAGAATTTTGAATTGTTTAATAGTTTTCCAAACGTGGAAATTGCAAAAAAAATATGTGATTTGAAAAAATCAATTAAATAAAATGGGAGTCTGTTTAATATGTTAATTTCAGTAGCTATTCCTTGTTATAATTCATCTAAGACATTGCCTTTCGTTGTTGATGAAATTAAGAAAACATTTTCCGATAAACCGGGCTATGATTATGAAATTGTTTTGGTAAATGACAATTCACCAGATAATACATATGAAGTGATATGTCAAATTTGCAAAGAAAATCCTAATGTTATAGGGGTTGATTTATCTAAAAACTATGGTCAGGCTTCAGCACAAATGGCAGCAATTAAATATGTTAAAGGTGATATAGTAGTATTTATGGATGATGACGGACAACATCCTGCGAATGAAATTTTTAAGTTGATTAATAAAATAGAGGAAGGCTATGATTTAGTATATGCCCATTTTTCACAAAAAAAGCATTCAGGATTTAAAAAAATAACAAGTGCGATAAATTCCAAAATACTTGAGATGACAAACAGAAAACCAAAGGATATTCTTATATCCAGCTATTTTGCCCTAAGTTGTTTTTCTGTTGAGTCTTTAAAAAAATATCACAGTCCATTCCCATCTATAGGAGGTTATTTGCTTCAAACGACACGTAAGATTGCAAATGTTGAAGTTGAGCACAGGGCAAGAATTGAGGGAGTAAGCAACTATAATTTTAAGAAGCTGATGAAACTCTGGATTCAGGGCTTAACTAATTTCTCTATAGCGCCATTAAGATTAGCTTCCTTTATTGGAATGATATCTTCCGCCGTCGGCATACTTGCCGGAATAGTATTGGTAATTAGAAAAATTGTTACCCCTAATATAGCCATCGGATATACTTCGCTTATGGCGGCAATTCTGTTAATCGGCGGACTTCTGATGATGATGCTCGGACTTTTGGGAGAGTATATAGGAAGAATTTATATAGTTTTAAGTAATATGCCGCAATATAGTGTAAGAGAAGTTATAAATGAAAAAGTTGAGGATTGCTGTGATGAAAACAAATAATCAAGTTAAATATTTAATTTTTCTGCATATTATGCTGTTGGTTTCATCAATAACAGGCATTATTTCAAAGCTTGCATCACAGCAAAAGTTTTTATCTTTCAAATTTATTGTTTTATACTGTTTTATGATTTTAGTTCTCGGTATATATGCAATAGGATGGCAGCAGGTGATAAAACGTCTTCCTCTGACAACTGCATACACCAATAAAGCAGTAACCGTTATTTGGGGAATTGTTTTCGGAAAACTGTTTTTTGATGAAACAATAACAGTCAAGCAAATAATCGGTGCAGTTATAATCATAATAGGCATTGTCCTTTTTGTGAAAGCGGATAAGGAGGTAAGTAATGACTGAGATACAAATTCCATATTTGCTTCTGTTTCTTCTTAGTCCGTTTGTTGCCTCGATTTCGCAGGTTATGCTTAAGAAAGCGGCATTAAAACCCCATAAAAGCTGGATACAGGAATATACCGATCCATTGGTTATATCAGGTTATCTCTTATTTGTGGGTTGTACTTTTATAACAATGTTTGCCTATAGAGGTGTTCCTCTTAACTATGGACCTATATTAGAAACTACTTCGTATATATATGTGCTGATTTTCGGGGCAGTATTCTTTAAAGAAAGAATAACAAAACAAAAGATTTTGGCCTTGTGTTTGATTTTAATTGGTATAATTATTTATGCAATTTAATTTTAATAATTGAAAACGGTCGGAAAGGATGTAAAAATGAAAGGAATTATATTAGCAGGCGGTAAGGGAACTCGCCTTTATCCCAATACTATAGCTGTAAGCAAGCAGTTGCTTCCAATTTATGATAAACCATTGATTTATTATCCTCTGTCAGTGCTGCTGCTTGCAAGTATTAAAGATATTTTGATTATTTCTACACCGGAGGATACTCCGAATTATGAAAAACTTCTGGGCGACGGTTCAAAGCTGGGAATACATATTGAATATAAGGTTCAGGATAAACCGAGAGGATTGGCTGACGCATTTATCCTCGGTGCAGATTTTATCGGCAATGACAGCGTGTGCCTTGTCCTCGGAGATAACGTTTTCTATGGAAAGGACTTTACCCGTATCCTTAAAAGCGCTATGAACCAGGCTGAACAGTCAGGTGCCGCCATTTTCGGATTCCCCGTTAAAAACCCTACCGCATTCGGCGTGGTTGAGTTTGATGAAAATAATAAGGTGATTTCTATTGAGGAAAAACCCAATAAACCAAAATCTAATTACGCAGTTCCCGGTCTTTATTTCTATAATAATGAGGTAGTTGAGATTGCAAAGAATGTAAAACCCTCTGCAAGAGGAGAAATTGAGATAACATCAATTAATAATCATTACCTTGAAAGAGGACAGCTTCAGGTTACTTTAATGAGAAGAGGAATTTCTTGGCTTGATACAGGAACTCCGAGCGGAATGCATAAGGCCGGAGATTTCGTAAAAACCGTTCAGGAAATGCAGGGCTTCTATATTTCATGTATTGAAGAAATTGCTTGGCGCAGAGGTTTCATCTCAACTGAACAGCTTCGTAGCCTTGGAGAAGAATTAAAAATGACCGAATATGGTCAGTATATTTTATCAATAGCGGAGGAATAATTTATGACAATAATCGTAACCGGCGGAGCAGGATTTATAGGAAGCAACTTTGTATTTCATATGCTGAAAAAATATCCCGACTATAGAATAATTTGTTTGGATAAGCTTACATATGCAGGAAACCTGTCTACTCTCGCTCCTGTAATGGATAATCCGAATTTCAGATTTGTTAAAGCAGATATATGTGACAGAAAAGCAGTTTATAATCTGTTTGAAGAGGAAAAGCCTGATATCGTTGTCAATTTTGCCGCAGAAAGTCATGTCGACAGATCAATTGAAGATCCGGGTATATTCCTGCAAACGAATATTATGGGTACAGCTACTCTCATGGATGCCTGCAGGGAATTTGGTATTGAGAGATACCATCAGGTATCTACTGATGAGGTCTACGGAGATCTCCCTTTGGATAGACCCGACTTGTTCTTTACAGAAGAAACACCAATTCATACAAGCTCGCCCTATAGCAGCTCTAAAGCTGCCGCTGATCTTTTGGTTTTGGCATATCACAGAACCTATGGGCTTCCTGTAACAATATCAAGATGCTCAAATAATTATGGACCTTATCATTTCCCCGAAAAGCTTATTCCGCTCATGATAGCTAATGCACTTAATGATAAGCCGCTTCCTGTATATGGCGAGGGACTAAACGTCCGTGACTGGCTTTATGTTGAAGATCATTGCAAAGCTATTGATTTAATAATACATAAGGGTAAAGTCGGAGAAGTCTATAATATCGGCGGACATAACGAAATGAAGAATATTGATATTGTAAAAATAATATGCAAAACTCTTGATAAGCCCGAAAGCCTTATTACATATGTCACCGACAGAAAAGGCCACGATATGAGATATGCCATAGATCCGACAAAGATTCACAATGAACTTGGCTGGCTTCCTGAAACCATGTTTAAGGACGGAATTCAGATGACTATAAAATGGTATCTTGATAATAAAGAATGGTGGGAAACTATCATCTCCGGCGAGTATCAGAATTATTATGATAAAATGTATGGAAACAGATAAATCGTTATTTAATTGTGTATTAATTTTACTATAAAGAGGAAGAGTAATTAATGAAGGCTAATAAGCAAACGGTGTTGTCAAATTTTCTATGGAGATTCGCAGAGCGCTGCGGAGCTCAGGTTGTCCAGTTCATTGTATCAATAGTTTTGGCTCGAATCTTAGCGCCGGAAGCATACGGTACAATAGCTCTGGTTCTTGTTTTTGCAAATATCCTTCAAGTTTTCGTTGACAGTGGATTAGGCAATGCACTTATTCAAAAGAAAGACGCCGACGATTTGGATTTTTCTTCTGTTTTTTATTTTAATATCTGTTGGTGTTTAGCTCTTTATGCTATCATTTATTTTTGTGCACCGTTGATTGCAAATTTTTATGATGATCAGTCATTAACAGCAATAGTACGTGTCTTGTGCTTAACCGTAGTTATCTCTGGGATGAAAAACGTCCAGCAAGCCTATGTGTCACGAACAATGCAGTTTAAAAAATTCTTTTTTGCAACACTGTTTGGTACAATAATGTCAGCAGTTATGGGAATAACATTGGCTATAGCAGGTTTTGGCGTGTGGGCTTTGGTGGCTCAAAAGCTTATAAATCTATTGGTTGATACAGTAGTTTTGTGGATTACAGTTAAATGGCGTCCTAAATTAATGTTTTCATTTCAAAGGCTTAAAGGACTGTTGTCCTATGGTTGGAAATTGCTCGTTTCCTCACTTTTAGACACTGTTTATGGTAACCTTCGTCAAATAATTATAGGAAAATTATATACTGAATCTGATCTGGCATATTATAATCAGGGACAGCAATTTCCTCAGGTTATCATCACAAATATTAATACTTCAATGGACAGCGTGTTGTTTCCTGTTATGTCACTGCAGCAGGACAATAAAGAGCAATTAAAAAATATGATGCGCCGGTCTATGAAAATCAGTACTTTTATTATGGCTCCATTAATGATTGGATTAGCTTTTATTGCACCAACGGTAGTTTCGTTAGTTTTAACAGATAAGTGGATATCATGTGTTCCTTACCTCAGAATTTTCTGTATAACCTTTATGTTTTATCCACTTCATACTGCCAATCTGAATGCAATTAAAGCAATGGGAAGAAGCGATCTTTTTTTAAAATTAGAAATATCAAAAAAAATTGTTGGATTGATCCTGTTGATATCAACAATGCATTTAGGTGTGCTTGTTATGGCATACAGTTTATTATTAAGCAGTGTCATAAATCAAATAATTAACTCATGGCCTAATTATAAATTATTGAATTACAGCTATATAGAACAGCTGAAGGATATCCTTCCTAATATAGTTATTTCTGTTTTAATGGGTATATCGGTCAGTCTTGTAGCTTTGCTTGATTTAAACAGGTTTGTAATTTTGTTTATTCAAATAATTTTAGGAATTATAGTTTATTTTCTGTTATCATTGCTTTTTAAAAATGATTCATTGAATTATATGTTAGAAATTATTAAACCTATGATTTCAAAAATATTTAATAAACAAAAGAAGAATGTTAAGAAGGATAACTAAATTATCTGGTGAAAATATGAACAACACAAATAAAATAATGCTTAAGCTTTTAAATCAGTCATTGTTTAATAAAAAATGTACGATTACCCAGTCTGTCGATTGGAACAGCGTGATTAATGAGCTTAAGCTTCAATCAGTGCTTGCAATTCCATATAGCTGGGCAGCAAAAAATATTATTATAGATGAAAAGATAAAGAGTTTATGGTTAGAAAAGGTCTATATTCAAGCCTTTCGATGTATGAAAATTTTGGAGGAACAGAATGAGCTTATAAAGCTGCTCAGATCCTTTAATATTGATGCTGCAATTATGAAAGGTTCATCCGCAGCTGTCTATTACCCGGAACCTGAATTCAGAGCCATGGGTGATATAGATTTTATTGTTAAACCGGAGGATTTTGATAAGTGCCATAGTGTGATGCTTAAATCAGGATTTGAATATGCTCCCTATGAAAAGCTGTTAAGCTATCATATTTCTTTTGTTAAAAATGATGTCCATTTCGAGCTTCATAAATACCCTGCGGGCATTACAGAGTCTGAAATAGGCAAGTATCTTAAAGAGCTGATATTCTTCGGGATGGATGACATTGTCTATAAACAAATAAATGAGCATATTTTTCCATCGCTGCCTCGCCTCCAAAATGGCTTGGTTCTTTTGCTTCATATTGAAAAACATTTAAAAGAAGGCTTGGGGCTTAGGCAAATTATTGACTGGATGATGTTTGTCAACACGGAATTGACTGATGATATCTGGGACGCTGAATTTAAAGATGTCCTTGAAAAAAGCGGACTTGATGTCCTCGCTGTGACTGTAACAAGATTGTGCCAGCTTTATCTCGGATTGAGAGATGATAATATCACTTGGTGTAAAAATGCCGATGAAAAACTATGCAGTCAATTACTTGATTATATTTTGGAACAAGGAAATTTCGGGGTAAAAAAAGGTGAGTCACAGCATGGTGTGAACGTTATATCCCGTACCGGAAGTGCCGCTTCGTTTATAAAAAGCCTCCAAACAAATGGCATAAATAATTGGGAAAGCCTTAAAAAACACCCTTCGCTTAAATGCTTTGCATGGCTTTATCAGATTTTCAGATACATTAAACTTATATTTAAAAGAGAAAATTCACTGAAAACCTTGTATAAAGATTTTAAAGAAAGCAGAAAACGCAAAAAAATGCTCAAACAGCTTGGCTGCTATAATACAGAATAAAAAACACGCATCTGCAATATTGCAAATGCGTGTTAATTTTTATTTAGGTTATGCTTTCAGCAGTGATCTTATCAAAGATTTCGTCATAAACAACCTTCATTTTTTCTGTCCGTTCGTTGTATAATTCATTGATCTTCGGATTATCATATTCTTTTATCATGTCTTTAAGATGTTCGTTAACATAATCCATGTCAACCGGTAAACGCTTGATAATGAACCAGCCATAGCTGTCGTTCTCAACAAGCCCGCTAATTTGATTTTCTTTAAGTTTGAATGATGCGTCTTTGAACTCTTGAACAAAGCTGGTGTTTTTGTTGATATAGTAACCGTCAGGTGAGCTTTCCATTCCCGGATCCCAGCCGTATTTTTCTATAAGCTTTTTAAAGTCCTCACCGTCTTTTGCCTTTTGCAAAACTTCTTCAGCAAGCTTCTTGGCTTTTTCTTTTGCCTTAGCCTGTTCATCTTCAGAAAGCGCCTTGAATGCAGACTGTTTTGCGGAAAGCTTGGCGGACAATGTACCGCTTTCATATGTCTCCTTTGCAGCAGAATCAGTGATTTCAACCTGACATTCATACGGTATCAAAATGTGAATTACTCTTGAGTATTTATCATTATCCTGTACAATTTTCTTAAAATCCTTTTCTGAGGTAGCATATTTGCCGCCAACAGTGAATAGCTTTTCATCTACCTTTTTATAAATCGTTGAGAATTCAAGCATTTTCTTGTATACATCTTCAGTCAGATAGCTTGATTTAAGTGCAGTAAGATAATCTTCCTCGGATTCATAATTAGACTGCGCTGACTTGATGGTTGCGTCAATTGTCTTTTTATCATCTTCAGTAAGCTTGATGCCATTTTCATCTGCTAACTGTTGTGCAACATATTCCTGCTTGATGCTGTTTACAACATCTTTCATGAAAATATTGAAACCGTCATCAATTTGTGAAAGTGTTTCTAACGTTACACCATAAGTATTGGTGTAGTTCATAAGAGTATAGAAATAATAATATCTGAATGTGTCAAAGTCAATGTCATGACCGTCAACTGTGCAGATAATTAAATCCTTTGTGTCAACCTTTTTGCCATCAATGGTAAGAGAAGCTTCAGGCACTTTCGCTTCAGCCTTTGAATCAGAAGCCGCAGAAGATGACGATTCTGATGCTGACGATGAAGCTTTTGAAGAACTGTCATTATTCTCATCTTTATCTGAACATGATGCAAAGCAGCCAATGGTTATTGTCATAGCAATTAAAAATGCTGATATTTTTTTTATCATGGTGATTTTTCCTTTCTTATTAAACATACATTTAATTATATAACGATTATGTGATGATTTTATGATAATAATATAAATTTTCTGACTGACCGTTTTCTTAGCAAAAATAAATGAAGTTGACAAACGTTTGTCCCAATAGTATAATTTTAATTGATTCTAATTGAAAGGCAGGAACTTAATTTGAATTTCGGTAAATATATCGCCCATAGAGGACTTCATAATATAGAAGATGGCATACCTGAAAACTCTCTGCCTGCATTTAAAGCAGCTTGTGATAAAGGGCTTGCGATCGAGCTTGATGTAAGACTTACAAAAGACGGCAGAGTAGTGGTGCTGCATGATATGTCGTTATATAGATCCTGTGGTATAGATGCAAATGTATCTGATTTTACATATGACCAGCTTTGTGCGTTTTCGCTTCAAAATACAAATGAAAAAATCCCCCTGCTTTCACAGGTCTTGAAGCTTGTCAATGGCAAGGTACCCTTGCTTATTGAAATAAAAGACGGACATGGCTTGGGAATATTGGAAAAGCGTACATATAAATTGCTTGAAAAGTATAAGGGTGAATACGCTGTTCAAAGCTTTAATCCCTTGTCATTGCTGTGGTTCAGACTGTTTGCACCTAAAGTAACAAGAGGACAGCTTATCTCTAAGTTTAAAAAGAAAAATACATTTAAATATCTTCTTCGACTTATATGTGCAATGCCAATAGTTTGGAAATTGATTTCCAAACCTGAATTTATAGCCTGTGATTTAAGAAGCGTGTCTTTGGAAACAGCCTTTCAGGCGGTTGATTCTAATGCCGATTTTATTACATGGACAGCTGATTCAAAGGAACTTATTGAAACAGCTCTGCAATTTTCAAAATCGGTTATATGTGAAAACTTCCCTAAAGATTTTGATTTCTCTCAGAATTGGGAGGAGCAATAAATGAATTCATTTTTTCCTTTGGAAAATCAGAGTTTAAAAACTGCATATGATATAACAGGAAATATCAAAAATTGCCGGCGCCTTGATGAGGATATTTCAGAAATCTGTGTTAAAAACGTGGATTTGGAAAATGAAGATTTGTCATACCTAAGCTTCAATACAGTCGTTTTTGATAACTGTAAGCTTATAAATTGTGATTTTGAAAAAACATCGTTCATAAATGTCATGTTTAAAAACTGCGATCTTTCAAATTCGGTTTTTACTGAATCTTATCTTGGAAAAATCTATATATTGTCCTCAAAACTTGTCGGCTCGGCGTTCCCTGATTCTATAATAAAATATACTTCTTTTAATAATTGCTTGTGTTCATTTTCAGTTTTTAATGAATCATCTTTAAATAATGTTAATTTTAAAGATACCGATTTTGTCAACGCAGAAATCACCAATTGTAAGTTCAAAGCTATTACTTTGTCAAATTGCCGGTTTTCCGGAACTTCCTTTTTCAGAACTATGTTAGACGGATTAGATTTTTCAGATTGTGTTTTGGAAGCCATAAGAGTATCAGATGATTTTTCAGAATTAAAGGGAATAAAGGTTAATCAACTGCAAGCATTGGAATTGTCTTCGCTATTGAAAATTATTATTGTTTAGGTTTCAAAAATTGCAATTGCAGAAAAATAACTAAAAAGTACAACCCTTGTCGAAAAGTAATTATTTAAAATGACAAAAATAAAAAAATCAGCGTAAAATGCTTGACAAATTTTGAACTGTGGTATATACTATGTATTGTAAACAGCAAAGGCGCTGTGAATCGATTAGGTTCACAGTGCCTTTTTTTATAATTTATAAGGAGGATTAAACTATGAATGTTCCTGAAATCTTTGGAAGCGACGTGTTTAATGAGGCGGTAATGAAAGAAAGGCTTCCTAAGGAAACCTATAAGGCTTTGAAAAAAACTATCGCAGAAGGTAAACACCTTGATATCGAACTTGCAAATATCGTAGCTAACGCTATGAAGGATTGGGCTTGTGAAAAAGGCTGTACACATTATACCCATTGGTTCCAGCCAATGACCGGTCTTACTGCTGAAAAGCTTGACAGCTTTATTTCACCTACCGATGACGGTCATGTAATTATGGAGTTCTCAGGTAAAGAGCTTGTTAAGGGCGAACCTGATGCATCTTCTTTCCCGTCAGGCGGTCTGAGAGCAACCTTTGAAGCAAGGGGTTATACAGCTTGGGACCCAACTTCATATGCCTTCGTTAAAGCTGATACATTGTGTATTCCTACAGCTTTCTGTTCATACGGCGGAGAGGCTTTGGATAAGAAAACTCCTTTGCTCCGTTCTATGGAAGCAATAAATAAATCAGCATTGAGAATTTTGAAAATGTTCGGCTCAAATGCTACAAGAGTTATAGCAAATGTCGGTCCTGAACAGGAGTATTTCCTTATCGACAGAGAAATGTATTCAAAGAGAAAAGACCTTATCTTCACAGGACGTACACTTTTCGGCGCACCCGCACCAAAAGGTCAGGAGCTTGAGGATCATTATTTCGGTACAATCAAAACAAGAGTTGCCGCTTATATGAAAGACCTCGATGAACAGCTCTGGAAGCTTGGTATTTATGCAAAAACAAAGCATAACGAGGTTGCTCCTTCACAGCATGAG
Source organism: uncultured Ruminococcus sp. (assembly GCA_900539835.1). Lineage (GTDB taxonomy): Bacteria > Bacillota > Clostridia > Oscillospirales > Ruminococcaceae > FB2012. The sequence continues at coordinate 33,875 of UQDR01000020.1, forward strand.
CTCGCTCCGATCTATGGAACAACAAATATTGCAACAGATCATAACCAGCTTACAATGGAAATCATGAAGAGAACAGCAAGAAAGCATGGCTTTAAGTGCCTTCTCCATGAAAAGCCGTTTGCAGGTGTAAATGGTTCAGGTAAGCATAATAACTGGTCAATTTCAACTAATACAGGCATAAACCTCCTTGATCCGGGAAAAACACCTGCTGAAAACGCTCAGTTCCTTACATTCCTCGCAGCAGTAATCAAAGCTGTTAACGATTATCAGGATCTTCTCAGAGTTTCAGTAGCTTCTGCCGGAAACGACCATAGACTGGGCGCTAACGAAGCACCTCCGGCAATCATTTCAATCTTCCTCGGAGATGAGCTGACAGAAATCCTTAAAGCTATCGTTGAAGGTGAAACTTATAAGGGAAGCAAAAAGGTTGATATGGAAATCGGCGTTGACGTTCTTCCTAACTTCCCGAAAGATACAACAGATAGAAACAGAACTTCACCATTTGCATTCACAGGCAATAAGTTTGAGTTCAGAATGCCTGGTTCTAAGCTTTCAGTTGCAGGTCCTAATACAGTTCTTAATACAATCGTTGCTGAAGTGCTCGATGAATTTGCCGATGAACTTGAAAAGGCTGATAATTTCCAGGATGCTCTTGATGATTTGATTAAGAGAACAATTGCTGAAAATCAGAATATTATCTTTAACGGAAACGGATATTCTGCTGAATGGCCAATTGAAGCTGAAAAGAGAGGACTTCTCAACCTTAAATCAACTCCTGAAGCAATTCCTCACTTTGCAGATAAGAAGAACATCGACCTCTTCGTAAGACACGGTGTTTATACAGAAGCTGAAATCCATTCTCGTGTTGAAATTCTTCTTGATGAGTATTGCAAAACTATCAATATTGAAGCTCTTACAATGATCGATATGGCTAAAAAGGATATCCTTCCGGCAGCATCTTCATATATTAAAGAGCTTGCAAAAACCGCTGAGCTTGCTAAAGCCTGCGGAGCAGAAACAGATTTTGAAACTGACTTGGTTAAGAGATTGTCTTTATTGTCATCACAGACATATAAAAAGCTTGCTGAGCTTGAAGACGTTACAGTTAAGGCTCACGAAATTGATGATATCCAAGAGCTTGCAACTTATTATCATGACGTTGTATTTACAGCAATGGGCGAGCTGAGAGCCGCAGCTGATGAAATCGAAACTTTGGTCGGCGAAAAATATTGGCCATATCCAACATACGGCAAATTGCTGTTTTATGTATAATCAGATAATCTTAATATTATAATTTAATATAAACATAATAATTGACTTATATATAATTACTATTATTACTTACTACGAACCTACTACTTAATTTAATGCACAATGAGGTGTATGATTTATACGGGTGAAATCTATCCGTATTAAATCATGCACCTTAATTGTTTTACAAAACATTTTGATATTAGAGGAGGAAATTTTATGGCACAAGAATTATTGGATGCTGTAAAGGAAGCAGCTAATGAAGTCGGATTTGGCATCTGGTTTTTAATAGCAGTTGCTTTGATATTCTTTATGCAGGCAGGCTTTGCAATGGTGGAAACCGGATTTACTCGAGCAAAGAATGCAGGAAACATCATTATGAAAAACCTTATGGACTTCTGTATCGGTACAATAATGTTCATTGTTATCGGATTCGGACTCCTTTTAGGAGAGGATGCGATCGGTATTATCGGTAAACCTGGTTTTGACATCTTTACGGCATATGACAATTTCGATTTTTCAAATTTTGTCTTTAACTTAGTGTTCTGTGCAACAACGGCAACTATCGTTTCGGGTGCTATGGCAGAACGAACAAAATTCATCTCATATTGTATTTATTCTGGTATTATCAGTGCGTTTATATATCCTATCGAAGCACACTGGATCTGGAATTCTGACGGTTGGCTTTATAAATTAGGTTTCCATGACCTTTCAGGTTCATGTGCTATCCACATGGTTGGTGGTATCTCGGCACTCGTCGGAGCAACTATACTCGGACCTCGTATTGGTAAATTTGTTAAGGGCAGTGACGGTAAAATAAAGGTAAATGCTATTCCGGGACATAACCTTACAATCGGTGCTTTGGGTGTGTTTATCCTTTGGTTCGGCTGGTATGGTTTTAACCCTGCTGCTGCACAATCAGTTGAAATGTTTGGTTCTATCTTCCTCACAACAACTATTGCTCCTGCAATTGCAACAGTAGTATGTATGATATTCACTTGGGTGAAATACGGTAAGCCTGACGTTTCGATGTGTTTGAACGCTTCGCTTGCAGGTCTTGTTGGTATCACAGCAGGATGCGACGTACTGGATGCTTTTGGTGCTATTATGGTAGGTATCGTTTCAGGACTCCTGGTATGTTTCGGTGTATGGTTCCTCGATTATGTACTCCACGTTGACGACCCTGTTGGTGCTGTTGCTGTACATATGTGTAACGGTATTTGGGGTACGATTGCTGTTGGACTTTTCGCAACGGATAAAGCCCCGGGATTTGCTATCGCTCAGAATGGAGGAGCAAGCGGTATTGCTGGAAAAGGTTTGTTCTATGGCGGTGGCTTTGAGCTTCTCGGAAAACAGCTTCTCGGTGTAGGAGCAGTAGCTCTTTGGACAACCGTAACAATGATAATCACTTTCCAGGTGATCAAGCATACTATCGGTCTTAGAGCTTCAGCTCAGGAAGAAATCATCGGACTTGACGCTACAGAGCACGGACTTGTATCATCTTATGCAGACTTTGCACCTGCAATGTCACAGGCAGCGCTTTCTTATGTTGCTGATGATGCTAAGAGCGTAGTTAAGGTTGAAAAGCCTGTAGTTCCTGTTGAAAAAGCAGTGCCGGTTGAATCTTATGTTGCTCCGTCACCTGATGGAACTCCTAAGATCACAAAGGTTGTAGCAGTGTTTAAGCAAACAAAATTGGGCGACTTTATCTCAGCAATGGAAGCAATCGACGTTACAGGTGTAACAGTCACAAACGTTCTTGGCTGCGGAATGCAGAAAGGACGTCCCGAATATTATCGTGGAGCTGAAATTCAGACAAACCTGCTTCCAAAGGTAAAAGCTGAAATCGTCGTATGCAAGGTTCCGGTTGATAAGGTAGTAGAAGCCGCTAAGGCAGCCCTTTATACAGGACATATCGGAGACGGAAAGCTGTTCATCTATGATATCGAAAATGTCGTTAAGATCCGAACAGGTGAAGAAGGCTATGATGCTCTTCAGGATGATTAAATATAAAAGATTTTATTATGATTTTAAGTGATGACGCATATTCCCACTAATATTGCCCCCATCCCACTTATAAATTATATAGGAAAACCCACAGAAGCTTGACTTCTGTGGGTTTTCTGTATTTAGTAAGAAAATCAGCTTAGTTACAAAATAATTTGTGCAATATCTATAGATATAAGGCGCCAATTTTGTGCATTGATACAAACTTGATTTCATATTTCGTTCATAGTTGCACGTTTGCGTGCAAAAAAGCCTTAAATGAG
>UQDR01000021.1 GCA_900539835.1 uncultured Ruminococcus sp.
TCCTGAGGCTTGCTTCTCTTGCCGCCGCTCTTTTCGGCGACTTGTTTATTCTATCACCTTTTTGCGGGTTTGTCAACACTTGAATGTTAAGTTTGTTGAAAAAATCTTATTACAGGTCATTTTGTCTAAACTTATTATGCATTATGACAATATATAAATTAATTATAGAATTTTATTGTTTTTTATTTAGGAAAAACGTGCATAATCAGTTTTTGTTTGAACAAAATAATCTTACATTCTACATTAAGGAGGAATAACCTTGAACAATTCTGCAAGCGTATATAACTTTTTAAAGACTGCAATAATTGTTCTTACCGCACTTACCCTGCTGATAGTCACATCTTTGATCTTCAGCGATGAATCTCAGCCTGCAATTTCACAGGTGGGTTCAAGCGGCGCAGAAGTAAGAGCAATTCAGGAAAAATTAAAAGAGCGAGGACTGTTTACCGTAGGCGTAACCGGATATTACGGAGAACAAACAAGGCAAGCAGTTCTTAAATTCCAGAAACAGCAGGGAATCCAGCAAACAGGAGTTGCAGGCCCCGCAACCTTAAAAGCTTTGGGAATCTCAATCGGCTCCGCCCCCGCCGCAACATCAGCTAATGTAAATCTGTTGGCAAGAATTATTTCCGCAGAAGCACGAGGCGAACCCTATACAGGTCAGGTAGCCGTAGGAGCTGTTATTTTAAATAGAATACAGCACCCCTCATTCCCAGATACCCTTTCCGGCGTAATCTATCAAAACGGAGCCTTTACCGCCATCGTTGACGGACAGTTTAACCAGCCCGTCTCAGATTCTGCTTATAAAGCAGCAAAGGATGCCCTCAACGGCTGGGATCCTACAGGCGGCTGTATATACTATTATAATCCCGCAAAAACTTCAAATGCTTTTATGCATTCCAAGCCCACTATTATGGTAATAGGAAGCCACCGCTTCTGTAAATAAAAACAGCAGGATCAAAGATCCTGCTACATATCGCCTGAAAATATGCACTAATGACCTTATTCGCTGTCAACCTTATAATATCTGTTCATCCTTGTTGAAAAAATTTCGCTTAAAATTTCCGCAACCGCAAATACTCCTATTATAATAGATATAACCATTAAAAACTTTGCACCCTTGCTCATGTCAACGCCTCCAAATATTATCTTTGTTTTCACTTCGTTTTTATTTTCATCTCTGAAGCCTGAATGTTTCCCATCGCCTAAAAACAGGAACACAGACCGTTTGTTCAATAAGGGGCTTGCCCCGTCATTTAACGTGGCAAGCGCATTGCAAAGCAATGCGGTCATCAGTAGGAGATTGTATCTCCTGTTGATGACAATATGGAACCCGCCGCCTAAAGAGGCGGGGGACATACTTGCCAAAGTTATATTTATAGTATAGACCATTTTTGTATTAATTTCAATAGTATTTATCAATATTAAGAAAAATATTTTAAAAAAATTGTTAAGACGCTTGCAATTTGGAATTGAATGTGTTATACTAATAAAAATTGTGTTCTTTTTTGAGCTTAAATTGTTTTTAAAAGGTCATATATATTGTCGGAAAGGAAAAGATAATAATGAGTGGAATTGAAATTACAGCAGGAATCCTGCTGATTCTCGCAAGTTTAGTAATTGTTTTAATTGTTTTGGTTCAGGAAAGTAAGGAGCAAGGCCTTACTTCAGCAATCGGCGGCGGTTCAAACGACTCTTTCTACGGAAAGAATTCCAGCAGAACCCGTGATGCAAAGCTTTCAAGATTTACAAAGGTTGCCGCAGTTGTATTCTTTATTGTAACTCTTGTGGTTAACATAATAGTTGCTGTACAAAAATAATTTCATCGCCCTGCATTATTATGCAGGGCTTTTGTTTTATACAAAAGAATACTAAGGCGAATGTATTTGTTTTATAAAAAGAAATAGGTGATTAGTCATGCTGAAAAACAACCCCAAGCTTAAAAATAAAATTCAGAATATGTATTCATGGTGTCATGACTCCATGATCAATAGCTTTCTCGAAGGTATAATAGGTGATTTTTGGTGCAATAACTATGACTCTCCTGAATCAGCCGCAATTTTTACAGGTGATTTTGCCTATCTGAGCGGAAAGCCTTGTGACGATAAAGAGCTGATAAGCATTTTGAAAAGCAAGAATAATCATCTGGTAATAGTTCCTCAATCAGATAATTGGTATGAGCCTCTTGAAAATGCAGGACTTGAATTGAAAAAAACAGTGCGTTTCCATACCGCAATTCCCAATAATGACTTTTCATCGGATAATCTGAACCTCATAAAAGAGAAAATCATTGAAATTTCTGGTGCAAAGATGAGAAAAATTAACGAAACAGATTATTATTTGCTCAAAGAATGTACTTGGGAAAATGCCTTTGTCAGTAATTTCAAAGATTATGACGACTATAGCCGCCACGGTTTCGGGTATATTATTTATATAAATGAAGAAATTGCTTCTTGTACATCAACCTTCGGATATTACAGCAAAGGCGTTGAAATTCAGGTGGCAACCAATCCGAAATACAGAAAAAAAGGACTTGCCAAGATTTGTTCAGCTGCGTTTATTTTACATTGCATAGAAACAAATAAAATTCCTCATTGGGACGCAGCAAATGAATTTTCTTTAAAAATAGCCCAAAAGCTTGGATATATCCCCGACGGAGAATATATTGCTTATGAAAAATTTTAACACAAAGACATTTATGAAAGGAAAACAAAATGAAATACGATTATCGTAAATTAATATATGACAAATTAAAGAAATCGGGCAAAAAGCCTGTAAAGTTCAAAGAATTGCTTAAAAGCTGCCGAACAAAGAAATTTGATTTTGATAAGTTTGTCAAAACAGTGGAGAAAATGAAAGACAAAGGCGAAATCATAGAAAATAAACTGGGCTTCACTCTCGTAAATAAAAAGAAGCTTACTAAATGTACAGTTTCTAAGCTTAACAAAACTTACGGCTTTGTCAGAAACTGCGATACTGACGAAGAAATCTTTATCGCAGGAAAATATCTTAAAGGCGCAATGCCGGGAGATATCGTCCTTGTCAGAACATTTAAAGGTAACGGCGATTGCACCGAGGGCGAAGTTATATCTATAACCGAGAAAAATTTCAGCCGTTTCACAGGAGAACTCGTCAGCGAATTCGGCACTCTGAAAATCATTCCCGATACCCTTTCAAAATATGCAATGAATTTTGAAAATCCCTTGGGTATCAAGCTTCACGAGGGCGATAAGGTAATGGCGCAAGTCATAAAACGAGGAGAAAAGCATTCTCAGCATTTCTGTAAAATTCTTTCGAGCTTCGGAAGCTCGCTTAATGCAGCCGCTTGTGCACTTTCTGTGCTGGAAGTAAACGACCTTACCCCTGTTTTTCCTCCTGAAGTTATCTTTGAAGCAAAGCAGGTGTCGGATTATAAGCTTCTAAAAAATGAAATTCCAAATCGTCTTGATTTGAGAGATAAGATCATATTTACCATAGACGGTGCTGATACAAAGGACATTGACGATGCAATTTCCGTGGAGAAAACCGATTCAGGCTTTGAGCTTGGCGTCCACATTGCAGATGTTTCCCACTATGTAAAGCCGAAATCGCCGCTTGATAATGAAGCATTTAAAAGAGGCACAAGCGTTTATTATGCAAATCGTGTTATACCAATGCTTCCTAAAGAGCTTTCCAACGGTATTTGTTCGCTTAATCCTCAGGAAGACAGACTGGCTTTTTCCGTACTTATTGACCTTGACGTGAACGGAAAAATAAAAAGCTATAAATTTGCCAAAACAGTTATACGCTCAAGGGTCAAAGGCGTTTATTCGGAAATAAACGAGCTTTTAGAGGGGTATAACTCCAAGAATCTTTGTAAAAAATACGCTGAGGTAATGGATATATTTCCTGTAATGACCGAGCTTTCTGATATTCTTGCAAAAAACAAAAAACAACGTGGCGCTCCTCAGATTGAAAGCGTTGAAAGCAAACTTGTTATAGATGAAAAGGACATTTGCGTTGACGTTATTCCCCGAACAAGAGGCAGAAGCGAAGAAATAATTGAGGATTTCATGCTGACAGCGAATGAATGCGCAGCAAGATTCGGCATGGAAAATAATCTGCCTTTTGTTTATCGAATTCACGAAAATCCGTCGGATGAAAAGCTTGAGGGACTGAAGGACGGACTGGTCAAGCTGAATATTCCCTTTAATTTTAACGGCGCTGTCAAGCCGAAGGATTTATCGGATATTCTTGAAAAAACCAAAGGCGAATCGACTTTCGCCATTGTCAATAATCTGGTATTGAGGTCAATGTCAAAAGCCAAATATTCCACTGAACCTGTGGGACATTTCGGGCTTGTGCTTGATGATTATGCTCATTTCACATCGCCGATAAGACGTTATCCTGACCTAACGATTCACAGAATTATGTCAGATTTCTTATCAGGAACTACAGCAGAAAAATGCAATACAAAATATCAGAAATTTGTATATGCATCAGCCGAGCAGTCCACGAACACTGAAATTAAAGCAATGACAGTGGAAAGAAGCTGTGAGGATTGCTATAAAGCAGAATATATGAAGACTCATATCGGTGAATTGTTTGAGGGAATTATCTCCTCGGTTACCGATTTCGGAATGTTCATACTTCTTCCTAACACCTGTGAGGGATTACTCCACGTGGATAATCTTGAGGACGGAGAATATTATTATGACGGTTCAATGAGCCTTAAAAACCTTAATACAGGAAGTATTTACAAGGTTGGCGACGCCATCAAGATAAAAGTTCTTGACGCAAATGTCAATTCGGGTAAAATTGATTTTACTATACCTGATGAAGAATAGCACAGTTAACATTTTTGTCTTATGGATAAAACGTAATTTTATCGCCTTCTATGAAAATTTAGGTTGCACATTTACGGCGAACTGTGGTGGTCAGGGGTCGGCTCTGTTTATGCCGACCCTTTTTTCCGTAAATCCTGTCAATAAATTTTCAATATATAAAATTACAAAGCAGTTCCTTGCTTTTTGAGACAAGGAATAAATTATCCAGCAACAGGTCGACGTAAAGCCGACCATACGTTGATTTTTGCAAGCTTACTATAGACCGGGATGTCGAGGGCAAACTCAGCTACGCTGAGTGGCGGGCTGTCGAGGACGCCAGCCCCTACACAAGTTTTACAAACCTATCACAGTATGCGTTAGGTCGGGACGTCGAGGACAAACTCAGCCGTGCTGAGTTGCAGCCCTACTGTGCTGAGTTGCGTCCGTACACAGGCGGGCTGTCGAGGACGCCAGCCCCTACACAAGTTTTACAAACCTACCACAGCGAGGTCAAAGTATTGTATCTCACAAACTGATATCGTAACATGGCCCGTGCGGCCGAGCATATTGATGGGAGACCGCAGGTCTCCACTACGTCAGTTTTACAAACCCACCACAGCGGGTGCGCACTATAAATTATCACAAACATATATCGTGACAAGCGCCGTCTGCGCTAAGACCCTTCACTTATAGCCTCATTTGAGGCTTTTTTGCACGCAAACGTGCAACTATGAACGAAATATGAAAAAAGTTTGGAGATTTGCACATATTTGACTGGTGAAATTTATGCAAAATAAACAATGATGCACAGCAAAAATCGGTTTCGCTTTTTATGCAAAACCGATTTATTTTTTATAATTACTCAAACTATAAACACAAAGTATTTTCTCTCTTTTTGTTGACCATTGTCGAAAAATATGGTAAAATATAAATATGAATTTTATTCCTGAAATAACAAGGAGGAGAAATTTATGAAAAAATCTATATTGATTGCTTTTATGACAACATTCATTACAACTTCAATGATGTTTTGTTCTTGTAACAATTCCGTTGACGATGAACAACTCACAACCATGGAAGTTAAATTTAACGTAACCCATTCAAATAATTTTTCTTATGTAACAACAGAAAATAGTAAAAGAACTCTTGCTGAAACCTATGAGATTATTTTAGATGATCTTTCTACTTATGAAAAAATATCCGATAAATTCATGGACGAATATGAAGCAGAAGAGCTGGAGAAGTCCGATATTCCTCTTGAAACTGACGAAAAAGGAAATCGCAGAGTTTCACCGTCCTACATACAAAGCTGTATGTCAATAACAGCAGATAACAAAACGGAGGTTCTTAAAGTTCAGGCGACAAATAAAGCTCCTCAGATTGCTGCTGATATATGCAATTATATAACTGAGGTTGCTCCTGATATTTTAAGCAGAGTAACCAAAGATGCTTCAATTGAAGTAATGGGCGAACCAACCATAGTGAATTAATACTGTCAACTTTAATAATGCACATTTCAAGCTTTAAATTGGAATGTGCATTTTTTTATTTATTGACAGAGATTTCAGTCATGTGATATAATTAATAAAAAATTGTTTTATCTGATTATTCCGCAGGCTATTTTTTCACCGGAGTTTCCTGACGGCTGAGTTCGGAAGTCATCGGCATTTGAATGAATCACCACGGCGCAGCCTTTTACCTGACAGGGACGGAATCGGTCGGTAAACACGGCACTCCATGCATATCCTCCGTTACTTAAAATTACAGGCAGATCACCTGTATGAAACGGATGCTCATTATCGGTAAGATTCAAATGTGTACCTGCGTTTGCAAAGGGGTCTTCTTCATTTCCTGTGCAGGAATTGCCGTTATGTATATGAACTGCGAAGAAGTTATTATTTCTCGGCAAGCCGTTTATTTCTATCACTGCAACAGTTCCGCCTCCTGCGGCATATAATGACACAAGCCCTTTAATTTGGGGATATTCAGGTGATCCCTTTATCTGTGCTGACGCTTGGGGAACCCCCAGTAAGATTCGCTGATTTAATCTCATTTTAAAACACCTGCTTTCAAATATTTAGATAAAGCCAACTAAATTATAATATGCAGATTAATAAAAAAGGTTATTGAAAAAGGAAGATTTTTATGACGAAAGAAGAATATCTTGATTTTTGCAGAAGCATATCAGGGGCTTCTGTTGACCGTCCTTTTAATGACGATTTCACCTCTTATGCGGCAAGACACACCCTAAGCAGAAAATGGTTTGCCGTTGTCATGGAGCTTGACGGAAAAGACATAGTAAATCTGAAATGCGAGCCTATGCAGGCAGATTTTTTCAGAAGTGTTTATAAGGGAATAATTCCCGCTTATCACATGAATAAAGTGCACTGGAACACTGTTTATCTTGACTCGGATGTTCCTGATGAGGAAATAAAAAGCATGACCTTAGAAAGCTTTCGTTTAACTGAAAAGTCAAAAAAGAGGGCGAAGTGAATTCAGATTTTTTCAAAATTTTTAAGCCGTACCCCCTTATCCGGTCAAAGTCTTGGATTTGAAATAAAATTTTAAATATGTTAATTTAGATTTATATAACTAAAAAATAATATTGTTATGGTTTTTGAAAAATACGGAACAGATAACAAAAAAACTAATTAATAAAAAGCAGTTTTGACTTTATTTTTTAAAAGATGTAATCAATTTTTCAAAATCATTCTTTTTGTTTTCAAATTGTGATAAATAAGGTCAAAATAAATGAAATTATGCGTTTATACTTGATTAATCGACAAAAGCATGATATACTTTAAACATCACGGAGGCTATGCCGGAATTAAGACAGACGGCGGGGGCCTATCGGTAAAATGTAAAACTATAAATTAAAGGCAATTTTGTGTTTTTCGGTTAATGCTTATAACTCTGATTCACAAAAAAAGCCAAAATCATCGAAAGGAGGATATGTTCCTTACGGAGCATAATCATGATATGAATAATAAAGAAAGATTCAAACGTATTCTGATGTTTATTGCTGCATTGATTATCGTTTTCGTTTTTTCTGAGTCTTACAGCTTTGTTTGGCACAATTATTACAACAATGATATGCTTGACCCGTTCTGGCACAATGGTAATATCCTGATGATTTTGATTTATGCTTTTGTATATATTGCATTCACCAAAAGCTTCAGCGGATTCCGCATAGGATATTTCAGGTGGAGCGGACTTCTGGGTTCACAGGCTTTAAGTATTCTTGCAACAAATGTTATTGCTTATATTCAGATAAGCCTTATCGGAAGAGGACGTTTAAGTGCTCTTCCGATACTGGCGCTTACTTTAGGCGAAGTTATTTTCGCATTGGTTTGGAGTTTGGTTTTCAGTCATATTTTCAAAAAAATTTATCCGCCGAGAAGAATGATCATTGTTTACGGCAATGTAAACGCCCGTGAGCTTGTCCGCAAGATGAGCAACAGACCGGACAAATACAGAATATGCGCTTCAATAAGCTGCAACGAAGATATTGAATATATCAAGGAGCAGATCTCAAAATATGAAGCTGTTATTATTTCTGACATTCCTAACGAATTAAGAAACAAGCTTATAAAATTCGCACTTGAAAAATCAATCAGAACATACATAAATCCAAAGCTTTCAGATATTATCATAAGAGGTGCGGAGGACTTTCATCTTTTTGACACGCCTCTGCTATTAAGCCGAAATGACGGACTTTCTTTTGAACAGGCTGTTATGAAGAGATTTGTTGACATACTGTTTTCGTTCATTGCTCTTGCAGTTGCTTCGCCGTTTTTGCTTATCACAGCTATTGCTATCAAGTGCTATGACGGCGGACCTGTATTCTATTCACAGGAAAGACTGACCACCGGAGGCAGGAAATTTAAGGTTCACAAATTCCGCAGCATGATCGTCAACGCTGAAAAAGACGGTGTTGCGAGACTTGCAAGCCAGAAGGATGACAGAATTACACCGGTTGGCAAGTTTATCAGAAAGATAAGATTTGACGAGCTTCCACAGCTTATCAACATTCTTAAGGGAGATATGTCATTCGTAGGACCTCGCCCTGAAAGACCTGAGCTCACTCAGCGTTACTGTGAGACAATGCCTGAATTCCAATACAGGCTCAAGGTCAAGGCAGGGCTGACCGGATATGCACAGGTTATGGGCAAATACAACACAACGCCTTATGACAAGCTGAAGCTTGATTTGATGTATATTGAACATCAGTCCTTATGGCTTGATTTGAAGATAATTCTCATGACCATAAAGACATGTTTTGTTCCTGAGGCTACTGAAGGTGTTGAAAACTCGCAGGTTCTTGAAACTCACAGACAGGAAATTGAAGAAAACGACAAGATAACAAATAAATAATCAGTGTAAAAAATATCTGAATTTATTAATTCGGATATTTTTTTATTCCAAAATATTATAAATATATTTATATTGCCATGTTTTTTTGTGAATGTTATTGACTTTAATATGAAAAAGTTATATAATAATTTATGTTAATCTAAATAATTTTTATGGAGGTTTTATAAAATGGGTAGAGTATATAATTTTAGTGCAGGCCCTGCTGTTCTTCCTGAGGAAGTGCTTAAAGAGGCCGCAGACGAAATGATGGATTATAAGGGTACAGGAATGTCCGTAATGGAAATGTCCCACCGTTCAAAGGCTTTCGACAACATAATCAAGGAAGCTGAACAGGATATCCGTGATCTTATGAATATTCCTGACAACTATAAGGTAATGTTCCTTCAGGGCGGAGCTTCTCAGCAGTTCTCTGCGGTTCCTATGAACCTTATGAAGAACAAGAAGGCTGCTTACATAGTTACAGGTCAGTGGGCTAAGAAGGCTTATCAGGAAGCTCAGAAATACGGCGACGCTGTTGCTGTTGCTTCATCAGCTGACAAGACATTCTCATATATTCCGGACTGTTCAGACCTTGACATTCCTGAGGACGCTGATTATGTTTATATCTGCGAAAACAACACAATTTACGGTACAAAATTCAAGACCTTGCCGAACACTAAGGGCAAGACACTTGTTGCCGACGTTTCATCATGCTTCCTTTCTGAGCCTGTTGACGTTACAAAATACGGTGTAATCTATGGCGGTGTTCAGAAAAACATTGGTCCTGCCGGTGTTGTAATCGCAATTATCCGTGAAGACCTTATTACTGATGATGTGCTTGAAGGCACACCTACAATGCTCAAGTGGAAGACACAGGCTGACGCTGACTCACTTTACAACACACCTCCTTGCTATGGCATTTATATCTGCGGCAAGGTATTTAAGTGGATAAAGAAAATGGGCGGACTTGAAGCAATGAAGGCTCACAATGAAAAGAAAGCTAAGATTCTTTATGATTTCCTTGATGAGAGCAAGCTCTTTAAGGGCACTGTTGCTCCTGAGGACAGATCTCTTATGAATGTTCCTTTTGTTACAGGCGACGCTGAGCTTGACGCTAAGTTTGTTGCTGAGGCAAAGGCCGCAGGCTTTGAAAACCTTAAAGGTCACAGATCTGTTGGCGGTATGAGAGCTTCAATCTACAACGCTATGCCTATTGAGGGTGTAGAAAAGCTTGTAGAATTCATGAAGAAATTTGAAGCTGAAAACGCATAATTTCAATAAGTGAGAGGGGTAATTACCAATGATAAATATTCAGACTTTGAATAAAATTGCCGCTATCGGCACTGATAAATTTGATAAGAATAAGTATGCTGTTGCTGACGCTTGTGACGCACCTGAAGCTATCATGGTTCGTTCAGCTAAGATGCATGATATGGAATTCAAGGACAATCTTCTTGCTATTGCGAGAGCCGGCGCAGGCGTAAACAACATTCCTGTTGACAGATGTGCTGAAGAGGGTATTGTTGTATTCAACACACCGGGCGCTAACTCAAATGCTGTTAAGGAGCTTGCTATATGTGCACTTCTTCTTTCATCAAGAAAGATCACAGAAGCTGCTGCATGGGCTGCTTCACTCAAGGGCACTCCTGATGCACCTAAAACAGTTGAGGGCGGCAAGTCTAAATTTGCGGGCCCTGAGATTTTAGGAAAGACACTTGGTATCATCGGCATGGGCGCAATCGGCGGAAAGATTGCTAACGCTGCTGTTGCGCTTGGAATGAAGGTTATCGGTTATGACCCATATCTTTCAATCAACGCTGCTTTACATCTTGAACCAGCTGTAAATGTTACATCTGATATCAACGAGATTTACAAGAACAGTGATTATATCACAATTCATATGCCATATACACCTGATACCAAGAACACAATTGACGCTGAGCAAATCGAAATGATGAAAGACGGTGTTCGTCTTATCAACCTTGCAAGAGGAGAGCTTATTAACAGCGAGGCTGTTATTGCTGCAATTAAGGCAGGCAAGGTTGCAAAATATGTTACTGACTTTGCTGATGATGTTGTACTCGGCGAAGAAAACGTAATCGTTCTCCCTCACCTTGGTGCTTCGACAGGTGAATCTGAAGACAACTGTGCAGTTATGGCTGCTGATGAGCTTATGGATTACATCGAAAGAGGTACTATCAAAAACTCAGTAAACTATCCTGACGCTGAGCTTGCTAAAACAGGTGACGCTTTGGTTTGCATACTTCACAAGAACACTCCTGCGATTATTTCACAGATCACAAGCGTTGTATCTGCAAAGGGTGCTAACATTGAGAATCTTGTAAACAAGTCAAAGAAAGACTGGTCTTATACTATGCTTGATGTTACAGGAGATGTTGATGCTGACGCTATCAAGGCTGTTGACGGCGTTGTAAGAGTTCGTGTGCTCTAATAACAATTAAAAATATTACAACAAAGAAGCTGTCCTGCACAAATAATGCGGGGCAGCTATATTTTTAGGAGGAGATATTAATGAAGGACATAGCACAAGCTCTTATTTTCATTGGCATACCCATGTGTTTTGCATATTTTCTTTACAGGGCTATTGACCGCAAGGGCAAAATCGCCGGCAAGCTCTCGGCAAAATTCCCTGCACTCATCAATCACAAATTTGCTATACAAATAGGCGGAGTTGCAGGATTTGTATTGATTTTCGGTTTGATATGCATACTTACGGGAATCCCGGAAAGGATTTTCTATATAGTTTCAGGTATTATAGCCGGATTTTTAAACGGATTATGGGCAACAATAATGTACAATGATAAGACGGAAAAGTAGTCTTTCAGGCACTATAAAAACAACGGGCGTCTTTTGACCGCCCTTTGTTTTTATTTATCCGGATTAGTTGTCATTGTAATATCGGGTTTGCTTTGATTTGCTTCCCTCTCTTGTCTTGCTTTCATAAGCGCTTCCTTGATTTTAGCCAGCAGGGCCTTTGTTATCGGAAGGTTTTGCCCCATCGGATTAATTACAAAGCCGTTTACCGAAGGTGTTTGTTCTGTAAGCATTGCAAGGTCAGGGAACTTCATGGCAAAGCCCTGATAATTCTCCTCCGACTTAAACTTACTGAGTTCCTGACTGTCAGTAAAAACCGGAAAGAATGTTCCTTTTTCTTTATGTGTAACCATCAGAAACTTAAGCTGTGGCTTTTCATCAAAGTGAACATGGTTATTTTCATCAGCAATAAGCTGTGTATCCTTACTCACGACACACGGAACAAGAAATGTGCTTCTTAAGACGAGATTAAGAACATTATTTTGTGTTTCCGGGTTAAAGTTCTTTCTCATCTCATTTATAGCATCTACCAGTTCAAGATTTGTTATTTTGCTGTCTGCCTTTTCAATATTCATTTTTCTTTCAATTCCTTTCTGAACATATACTGCGTTGTTTTATCAGCCTGTTTTTAAATTATCTAATGAACACAGTTTTTAAAGTCAATTCAGACTTATATTTTTATTCTTCCTCTAAATTTCTTTCAAGTATAAATTTAGGACGTTCTTTTGTTTCAAGATAAATTTTTCCGATATATTCTCCTATAACTCCAATTGCCAGAAGCTGAAGTCCGCCTATTGCCCAGACGGAGATAACGATAGTTGACCATCCTGCAACCGCTTTTCCGAGACAATAGGTGACAAAGAAATACAAGAGCATTGCAATTGAAATCAAAAATACCACAAGACCCAAGGTTGTAATAATTCTTATTGGCTTAACAGAAAGCGATGTAATTCCCTCAACGGCAAAAGCAATCATCTTTTTAAGCGGATATTTTGACTCGCCGGCTTGTCGTTCAGCTCTTTCATATGTCACGATATCGCTTTTGAAGCCGACCATTGGCACAAGCCCTCTGAGAAACAGATTTACTTCCTTAAATTTTTCAAGAGCTTCTACTGCTCTTTTACTCATAAGTCTATAATCTGCATGGTTATAAGTAATTTCTACTCCCAGCTTTTTAAGCAGCTTATAATAGCCTTGGGCTGTGCCTCTTTTAAATGCGGTATCCTTTTCACGGGATGATCGCACACCATAGACTATATCGCAGCCCTCTGCTCGTTTTTCAAGGAAGCCGTCTATTGCATTTATATCGTCCTGCAAATCTGCATCCATAGATACTATAATGTCAGCATAATTTTTTGCTGTCATAAGCCCAGCTAACAGGGCGTTCTGATGTCCTTTATTACGGGACAATTTAAGACCGGTAAAAAGAGGTATTGCATCATGGAGTTTTTCGATAATTTCCCATGTTTTGTCCTTAGAACCGTCATCCACAAGCATAACTTTACTTTCCTGAGATATCTTTCCCTCGTTCATAAGACGATTCATTTTTTCCACTAATGCTTTTGCTGTGATGGGGAGCATTTCCTCCTCATTATAACAGGGTATGACCAAATATAGAGTTTCCATAGCTTTTCCTTTCATATTTAATTTATATTAAACAAACGTCTTGCATTTTCATTTGTTTGGTTTATTAAATCCTGAAGCTCAATGCCTTTTATTTCAGCGGCGCATGCGGCAGTTTTTTCTATCATTTCGCTGCTGCAGCGTTTTCCTCTGAACGGCTCGGGAGCCATATAGGGGCAATCTGTTTCCAGCAAAAGCTTATCAACAGGCACGACCTCAAGAGCTTTTTTTGCTTTTTTGGCATTCTTAAAGGTAAGAACTCCTGTAAAACCGATATACATATCAAGCTTCAAAATTTCCTTCGCTGTTTCAGCAGAACCTGAAAAACAATGGACAACACCTTTAGGTTTATAATTTTTTAGAAGCTCCATAAAATCAGTTAAGGCATCACGGCAATGAAGAATCACCGGCAGGTCCTTTTTTAATGCATATTCAAGCTGATTTGACAGCAATTCAATTTGCACTTCCCTGTCATATCCCTCATAATGATAGTCAAGGCCGATTTCACCGATTGCTTTAATCTGAGGGTTATTTTCAACAAGCTCTTTAAGGATATCCATATAATTTTCCGGAAGCCTGTCCACACATTCAGGATGAAAGCCCGCAGAAGTATAAAAGTTTTCATATCTCTCAGCCATTTTCAGACCAAACTGTGCGGATTTTTCATCGGTACAGGCATGCATGATACGTTCAACAGGCGAATTCTCGTCAATTAACAAAGAATCAAGAAGTTCTTCTCTGTCATTATCGAAAGCTTTATCATCATAATGAGAATGAGAGTCAAAAATGCCTTTAATAATAGTAAATCAGCCCTTTCGATAAAGTTAAGATAAGTATATCACATTTTATTCTTATTGTAAAGCACCAAAAACTTTAAACTTATTTAGATATATTTCGTCATCATTATTTTGAATAAAATTAAACTGTACTCTTTTTCATAAAAACGTGAAATCATGAGATAATCAAAGATATAATGCGATTCAGAGAGATATTTAAAATTATTATGAGAAACTGTATTATATTAAGCAGAAAGATCACTTAACAAGATTTACGGTTCATATGAACTTATGATATAATCAAGACATGATAAGAAAAGCTCATTTAAACCCAAATTATTCTTATTAATTTTCTGACAGAAAGGAATGTAAAAAATGCTTGACAAACTGCCGGGAACTGTATTAAACTTCAGCGAGCAGGCTGAAGGAAATGCGTTCTCACTAATTGAGCCGATTCTAACGGCTACGGGAGGGATCACGCTTTCGCAGCTTACGGCAATTACAGGATTGCAAGGCTCGACAATTCAGAACTGGATAAAACGTGGATGGGTTTCAGCAACAGAAGGCAAGAAATACACCGAACGTCAAGTTATCCGAATACTTCTTATCAACATTCTGAGAAATTCAATGAAGCTTGAAGATATTGCAAATCTGATGGCATACATAAACGGAAGAGTTGATGATTTATCAGATGATATTCTTCACGACAAGGAGCTTTATAATCTGCTTTGCAGGCTGATTTGCATTCTTGACAGGGATAATGCTTATGATCCCAGTGTAATAACTATGGAAATTGACAGAAATCTTGGGGCGGAATATGACGGTGAAGCACGGAAGCGATTAAAAAAGGTGCTTTTCATCATGATAATGGGCTATCGGTCTTCTTATCTCATGAGACAAATTGAAACGGAGTTTCAGACAATTAAAAATACAAACAAGGAGAAAAGATTATGAACAATTCAAATGTAGTTGATTTTAAGCCATCAAAAAAGACAGGCAAAATTGTTGCAATAATTGCAGCTTTGATAATAATACTGGTAGGTATTATTTCTGCACTTGCAATTGTGCCTGCCGGTTCGACCGGTGTTATAGTTACATTCGGTAAGGTATCAGATACTGCTCTTAATGAGGGGCTTCACCTTAAAGTGCCTTTTGCACAGGAGCTTGTAGTGATTTCAAACAAGATTCAGGTATATGAGGCTGACGCAAGTGCAGTTTCAAAGGATCTACAGACTGTAAGCTCAAAAATTGCAGTAAACTTCAGAGTAAGAACCGATTCCTCCTCATCAATTTACAAAAACATCGGACCTGATTATCAGACAGTAATTCTTATGCCGGCGGTTCAGGAATCAATGAAAGCGGTAAGTGCAAAATATACGGCAGAACAGCTTATCACTGAACGTAACAAGGTTGGTAATGAAATTAAGGAACAGCTAGAATCAAAGGTATCAGATTACGGAATTCAGATTGAAAAATTCAACATCGTAAACTTTGATTTCTCACAGGAATTTAACAATGCAATCGAAGCAAAACAGGTTGCAGAGCAAAATCTGCTCAAAACAAAGACTGAACAGGAACAGGCTATTGTAATTGCCGAGGCAGAAGCTAAGAAAAAAGTTATTGCCGCTGACGCAGAAGCTGAAGCTATCAAGACAAAAGCTGACGCACAGGCTAAGGCAAACAAACAGCTTTCACAGTCACTTAATGAAAACCTCATTAATTATCAAGCTATTGAAAAATGGGATGGCGTTATGCCAAAGGTTGCTTCATCTGCAAACCCTCTTGTTTCTCTTGATCTTGACGGAACATCAGAAAAGGCAGCAGAATAACTTCCAAACACTGCAAAAAACCGGTATCAGAAAAACTGATACCGGTTTTTATATTTTCAGATTAGATTTTTGAATATCCAAAGCTATTTACAAGTGCGTCGACCTTTTGTCCGTTCTGACACATCGGACAGCTGCTTGCGGAATATGTATTATACCCCACGATATCATCTCTTGTAAATATAGCATGGACATCAATTCCGTTTGATTCCTCAATAGCTGAGAATATTGCACCGATTGCCACGAGGTGTCCGTTATAATATTGGAGGCAGTCGATTGCACGATTTATAGTTTTACCTGTAGACACTGATGAAATAAGAAGCAAAACCTGCTTTCCCCATATTTTGTTCTGGGTATTATCTCTGAAAATCATCTGATTATTCGTATTAAGCTCAGGTGTAATTACAGAAATATCTGAGCCGCTGTTTATACCGCTGCTTGACAGGCTTTCAGCAAGAAATGCTCCCAGCATTTCAGTTCCCTCAAGGCAGATAATTGTATCAATATGGGTACTGCTGTATGTACCGGCGATTTCATCTGCGGCGGCTTTCGCCATTTTATGGCTTGTTTTAATTGAAGTCATATCTACATAATAATTAATATGAGAATGGTTTGTTGCAAAATGTCCGGGAATAACGCCGATTTTTATTTTTCTGTTTTTACGTGAATCTATTGTATGAATTCTTCCTTCCATTAACTATACCTCCTATATTAGAACATCTGTTATTATTTACTTTAGTCATTATATCACATTTTTATCCAAAAATCAAGCAACTTTTTAATAAAAATAAACAATAACTTTTGTTTATATTTCATAATTTACCGACAACATACGACTAAGTTTTCTGTTTTTTTAATCCTGCAAGATAATCCAGCGAAACAGCATAATGCTGTGCCAGTGTAATGAACAGGTGCATTGGCATTTCCCTCTTCCCGCTTTCATAGAGCTGATATTGCTGTCGGGTTATTCCCAATACCTCTGCCACTTTCTCCTGAGAAAGATCATTATCCTCTCTCATATCTCGAATTCTCTGATAAAAATACATAAAAATTCCTCCGATCATTTGTACATTATGTAGATTTTATCATGAATTCATATGAATGCACTTGATTTGCATTCGTTTAAATGCTATAATACAAAATGTTACAGGAAATATTACGTTGCTATTCACTAATAATCCCCTTTATTAGATAATGTGGTATAATATAAAGTATACCAAAAAACCTAAAAAGAAATGCACCCCTTTTGTTAGAACAAACGATATAACTTAAGCAAGGATGTCACCCGCCTCTTTAGGCGGCGGGTTCCATATTGTTATCAGTAGGAGATACAATCTCCTGCTGATAACCGCATTGCAAAGCAATGCACTTGCCACGTTGAATGACGGGGCAAGCCCCTTATTGAACAAAAATATCCAAAAGTCTAATAAAAGGGACATTTTTTATCTTTAAGATTGTCGAATTCAGCACGCTCATGATGAGAGTGCTGAATTTTATTATATCAGCTAATTATTCGCATAATTATTATAAATCAAACCAATAATATAATGTATATACAATTAAAAAAGACATTCACTTAGAGCAAATAAAACCAAATGCAGAACAAACGAATATAATATTTTGTAAAAAACTTTTGGGAGGTAATTTTATGTTAGAACCAAGACCAATGAAAAGAAATCACAATCAACTAACAGCATATAATCCTTTCAGGGATATGGAGGAATTTGAGAGAAGCTTTTTCAGAAATCCGTTGGGTTTCTTCGGAAACAGCTCTTTTTCTGAATTCAAAACAGATATTAAAGATGAGGGAAGCAATTATTTGCTTGAAGCTGATTTGCCGGGCTTTGACAAAAAAGACATCAACATTGATATAAACGGAGAAATGCTCACAATTTCCGCCGAACGTCATTCAGAACATGAGGAAAAGGACAAACAAGGAAAATATGTACACTGTGAGCGTTCATATGGTTCATATTCCAGAAGCTTTAATATTTCTGAGGTGGATGCAGAAAGCATTAAAGCTAAATACGACAACGGAGTTTTACAGCTTACGCTGCCGAAAAAGGAAATCTCTCGGCCAAAATCAAAACGCCTTGAAATTGAATAAATACAAAACCGCACCGTGAAAATCTTCACTGTGCGGTTAATTTTTCAATAAGGGGCTTGCCCCGTCATTTAACGTGGCAAGCGCATTGCAAAGCAATGCGGTCATCAGTAGGAGATACAATCTCCTACTGATGACAAGATGGAACCCGCCGCCTAAAGAGGCGGGGGACATCCTTGCCTAAGTTATATAATATTTATTTTATCCGAGAACAACCGTAATGTCAGTCTGTTCTGTCATCTTGCATTCGCAGACAAAATTGCCGTCTATTGCTTCGCCGTTTACTGTTACAGACTTAACACCGCTCTGAACATGGTCAGGGTTCTGAATGTCGATTGACAGATGCTTGCCACGGAAATTCTTTTCAATCTTAAAGCCATCCCAGCTTGCAGGAATTGCAGGGTCAATTACAAGTCCTTCAGCATTTGGACGCATTCCGCAGATACCCTCAACACAGCCTACCATTACTGTTGAGCCTGTTCCTGTCAGCCAGTGAACATGTGAACGCCCTGCAAACGGTGAACGTGTTGACTCAGTGAACTGTCCGTGAACGTATGGCTCAAGCACTCTGATCTCTGCCTTATCGTTAAGTGAAGCAGGTGATGATTCCATAAAGTATTCAAAGGCTCTGTCGCCGTGTCCGAGAAGTGATTCAGCAAGGATCGCCCAGCCCTGTGTCTGTGAGAAGATGCCTCCGTTTTCCTTAGTATCAGGATTGAATATATGCATAAGCGCACCGTCAAAGTGATGGTCAACATAAGGCGGCTCAAGAATCTTTACACCATACGGTGTATTGAGGATCTCGTGTACCTTTTCCATTGAGGTTTCAGCCTGTTCTTTGCTTGCAAAGCCTGAAATAACAGCCCAAGTCTGAGGGTTAAGCCACATGCTTGCTTCCTTGTCATCTCTTGCGCCGACAACCACGCCGTCCTCACGGATTCCACGAATAAATCTGTCCTTGTTCCAGCACTTTTCAAGTGACTCGCCAAGCTCAGCCTGTACCTTTTCAATATATTTTACATACTCGGTATCGTTCTTTTCTTCAGCCATTTCCTTGATTATAGTCATAGCATAATAAAGCTGGAAAGCAACGAATGTTGATTCGCCCTTAGCGCCCATTCTCAGACAGTCGTTCCAGTCAGCATGAAGTCCTGCCGGCATAGAGTTTGCGCCCAGTCTTTCCATTGAGAATCTGATTGCATTCTTCAAGTGATTATAAACAGTATCCTCACCGCCGTTAGCATATACGATAACCTCATCGAGGAACGCTTTGTTTCCGCTTTCACCAATATATTTTACTATAGTCGGGAACAGCCAGAGAGCATCGTCTGCACGATAAGACGGATGTCCTGTTTCCTTAGCATAATCCGAGTTAGGATTGTTTTCATCAGGACAATTTTCATGACCGGCATTGTGGTCGAATTTAACCAATGGCAGACCGCCGCCGTTGTCAACCTGTGCAGAAATCATGAAACGAATTTTTTCTGCTGCAAGCTCCGGATTAATATGAATGATACCCTGAATATCCTGTACGGTATCACGATAACCATAGCCGTTTCTAAGTCCGCAGTATACAAATGAAGCGGCTCTTGACCAGATAAATGTAATAAAGCACTGATAAGCGTTCCAAACGTTTACCATGTTGTTAAATTCGTCAGAAGGAGTTTCAACCTGAAAGTTATCAAGCTGGCTGTGCCAATAATCAACAAGTTCCTTGATTTCAGCGTCGCACTTTCCTGCCTGTTCATATTCTTTCATAATTGCAGAAGCTTCTGCGTTATTTCTCTGACCGAGGAGATATACAACTTCTATAGTTTCTCCTGCTTTGAGTTCAACATCGCTCTGAAGTGCTCCGCAGCTGTTTCCGTTATAGCTGAGAACATTATCGCACTTGCCGGATTCAACAGCAACAGGATTTCCATAAGTTCTGTAAGCTCCGATAAAGTTATCGAGATTTCCGTTATATGCACTTACAGGAGCGCCAACAACGCCGAAAAATCTTTCTCTGTGGTTTGAACCTGTTTCGTCCTTGCACTGATTTTCATTTATATGCTGAACGATTTTATCGCCCTCAAAAGATGTTCTGCATATGAACAATGTATACTGAAGATTGATCTGATCCTGTTCATAGTTATTCTCATTTGTAAATTCAGCAAAACCATAAAGTGAAAGCTTTCTGTCTGCGTCAGAATTATTTGTGATTTTAGCTCTCCAAACTTCATAAGCTTTGTTGAGAGGAACATAATATGTCACCTCTGAATGAATATCAGCATAGTCAGCTTTCATTGTAGTATAAGCTGTACCGTGATGACATTCGCTCTTATACTTATCCATTGGCTTACCGACAGGCTGCCATGAAGCCGACCAATAATCTGCTGTATCGTTATCACGGATATAGATATATCTACCCGGAACAGAAATATTTGTGTTAAAACGATATCTCAGATGTCTGCCGTTTGCTCCGCTTTTTTCAAAGCTGTAGCCTCCTGCATTGTTAGAGATAATTGCGCCGTATTCCGGTGAACCGAGATAGTTAGCCCAAGGCGCCGGGGTGTCGGGACGAGTAATAACATACTCTTTGTTTTTCAAATCAAAATAACCGTACTGCATAACTTTACTCCTTTTCATTTTATTGAAGTTCATCTTAAAACTTCTTTTTCCGTTCTTAAATTGCACTTTAAATTTAGCACACATCTTCCACACTGTCAAGGGCATTTCCCAAACTTTTACGATATTTACGAAAACGATTAAGTAAAAACCTTTTCTTTAGGTTATTTTAACAACAATATGAAAAAATACAGTTGCAATACCTTTTAATAGATGATATAATGAGGAAAGAAAATATATAGGAGATACAAAATAATGGCTTTTGATTATAAAAAAGAATACAAGGAATTTTATATGCCTAAAAATAAACCCGGTATAATTGAAATACCTCAAATGAATTATATTGCCGTAAGAGGAAAAGGAAATCCTAATGACGAAGCGGGAGAATATAAACAATCTATAGGTTTATTATATGCTATTGCATTCACTATTAAAATGAGTTATAAGGGAACTCATAAAATTGACGGATATTTTGAATATGTTGTACCTCCGCTTGAGGGATTTTGGTGGCAGGACGGAATAACAGGAATAGATTACAACAAAAAAGAAGAGATGAATTTTATCTCTTTAATAAGACTGCCTGAATTTGTAACCGAGGACGAATTTAAATGGGCAGTTGAAGAAGCCACCAAAAAGAAAAATCAGGATTTTTCCAAGGTTGAATTTTTAACTTATAACGAGGGATTATGCGTTCAGTGTATGCATATCGGCTCTTATGACAACGAGCCGGCTACCATTGAGCTTATGAATAACTATGCTCAAGAAAACGGATATGAAACTGATATCACCGACAAAAGATTTCATCATGAGATTTATTTAAGCGATCCAAGAAGATGTGATGTCAGCAAATTAAAGACAGTGATCAGACATCCGATTAAAGTAAAATAGCTATAAAAAACAGCCGGGCGAAATAATGACGCTCGGCTGTTTTCAGTTGGTTGTAAGATAAATTGAAATTTACATTGTTACATGTGAGTCAAAGTATTTTTCATAATCCCCTCCATAAATCCTGTTTATCTCACATTTGTATTTTGCTGTTCTAAATAATGTTCAATAATCCGCATAAATCGGTAACTGTGGAAACTTGCCCGTAGTTTCCACCAATATTTTTTCTGTCAACAAACACAGATTTTATTCCCAGTTTTGTGGGCGCAATAACATCCTACTGTGGAGAATCCCCTACAAAAACAGTATCATCAGGAGCAAGTCCACACCTTTCCAGAACAGAAAGATAAACCATCGAATTCGGCTTGTAGCAGCCAAGCATTTGCGAGGTGAATATCTCGTCAAATGCCAGTCCGTTAAATTTTAAATTCTGAAAAAGCGGCTGTGTATCCGTATTCGAGGCAATAATAAGCCGACATCGTTTTTTTAACTTAGAGATAACCTCAGCAGTTTCGGCAAAAGCGTGCCTATCATACAGACTTGACAGCATTATTTGAACGTCAGTTTTTACATCTCCGGCAATGCTATATTTACTATACAGTTCCGTCAAGTCATTGTAAAAAATCTCACGTTCATTTTTGAAAATCGAACTCTGCATGTTTCCTTTGTGAATGATTTTCCAGTCTGCATAAAACTTTTTAGAATCTTTCTGAGAATTGCTTTCTTCAAAATCTCAGCGGCAGCATTTACAGATCCGTTGCCCGTGGAAATCAGTGTGCCATATACATCAAACAAAATTGCTTTCATTTTCTCACCTATTAAATTATGTTTACTCACATGACAATTATACTACACCTCCTAACCAAAGTCAAAACTTAAAAAACGTGATATTGGCTTATCAGCTATTGCAATATTATTTTGCTTATGATATAATAATTTTGTATATTCACTGAGAAATTTAAAGAAATGAGGTAGCCATATGACACATGAATCTGTTTTGGTTCTTGACTTCGGCGGACAGTATAACCAGCTTATCGCAAGACGTGTTCGTGACCATCACGTTTATGCTGAAATCAAGCCCTTTGACACCCCTTTGGAAGAAATAAAAGCAAAGAATTACAAAGGTATTATTTTTACGGGCGGACCAAACTCCGTATATGATATGTCATCTCCGCACTACACCAAAGATATCCTGGACTTAGGAATTCCCGTTCTGGGAATTTGCTATGGATGTCAGCTTATTTCATGGATGTGCGACGGAAAGGTCGAATCCTGCGCTAAAAGCGAATACGGAAAAATTGAAATAGACATTACTAAAAAAGACAGTAAGCTTTTTAAAAACGTTCCCGAAAACAACATTGTATGGATGAGCCATACCGATTATATAAGCTGCCCTCCTGAGGGATTTGAAATCACATCCCATTCTGAGGACTGCCCTTGTGCTTCCATGGAAAATGAGAGCAGAAATATCTATGCCGTTCAATTCCACCCGGAGGTTACACACAGCGAATACGGAAAGCAAATCTTACATAACTTTCTTTATGAAATTTGTCACTGCAAGGGCGACTGGGTAATGGACAACTTTATTGAAAGCACCGTTGAAAAGCTGAGAGAAAAAATTGGTGATAAAAAGGTTATTCTCGGACTTTCAGGAGGAGTTGACTCTTCTGTTGCGGCAGGTCTTTTGAGCCGTGCGGTAGGAAAACAGCTTACCTGTGTTTTCGTTGACCAAGGTCTTATGAGAAAAGACGAGGGAGATTTTGTTGAAGATACTTTCACACGTCTTTTTGACATGAATTTTGTAAGAGTAAACTGTCAGAAGCAGTTTATTGCAAAGCTGAAAGGCATAACCGATCCTGAAGAAAAGAGAAAAACTATCGGAACAGAGTTTTATAAAGTTTTCTGGGATAAAATCAGAGAAGAATCCGACGGCGGCTTCTTTGCACAGGGTACTATTTATCCTGATTGCATTGAAAGCGGAAAAGGTGACGCAGACACAATTAAAACTCATCACAATAAGGTTAAAATGCCGGACGATATTAAATTTGACGATGTAATTGAACCGCTTTGCGATTTGTTCAAGGACGAGGTAAGAGCTGTTGGTGAAAAGCTGGGCATACCTCACGAACTTGTTTGGCGTCAGCCGTTCCCGGGGCCCGGACTTGGGGTAAGAATAATCGGTGAGATTACAGAGGATAAGATAAAAGTTTTGCAGGAAGCTGACGCAGTATTCCGTGATGAAATATCCAAGAGCGGAATTGAAGATCAGCTTAGCCAGTTCTTTGCTGTACTACCTGATGTACAAACTGTAGGAGTTATGGGCGACCACAGGACATACGATCATTTGATTGCCATAAGAGCGATCACAACTGATGATTTTATGACTGCCGACTGGGCAAAGATTCCTTATGACATTCTTGCCCGCATTTCAAACAGGCTTACAAACGAAGTTGACCACGTTAACAGAGTAGTATATGACATTACCTCAAAACCACCGGGAACTGTGGAGTGGGAATAGTAAACAGAACTCTCAAACACCGCATAAATAAAGGAAATTTGAGATTTTGAAAAACAAATTGATACTGTTTTGATACTGTTACCATAATTTAATACATAGGTAAACCCCTAATGTATGAACGTTTAATTCATACATTAGGGGTTATTTTTATATTTTGCCTTCTTCTTTTTCTTTTTGACGCAGAGCCTTTAATGCTTCGTGCGTTTCTCTTGCAGAGCTTGCAGGATATTGGTAACGCCAATCATCATATTCTTCTTGGGTAATTTCTCCATTTTTCAACTGCTCTGCTTTCTTGTACCAAGCTCTGAATGTGTCACAATGAGAAGAACTGCTGTATATGTCAGGAACTAAACAGGGTGTGCCGTGTTCGTCTTTACTGATTTTTAAGCCATACTCATCTTCTAAAGCAAATAAAAGCTGAAAAAGATGCTCATAGTTTTTTATTTCAGGAACTTCCAATGCTGACGGTTGCACATTGACTATTGCCGCTAACTTTTCTATGTATTTATCTTTTGGCTTGCGAGTGCCTGTTTCATATTGTGCAATTCTTATATCCGCTGTTCTGTTATCAAAGCCGACAGCTAAGCCTAATTGCTTTTGTGTTAAGCCTTTTCTTGTACGAAATCGTTTTAATCTTTGTCCAACAGTCATAATATTCCTCCTAAACAAAATTGTTTATAGGTGTATTATAATAGATTTAAAATAAAAAAGCAATAGACTAAACAAAAAAGTTTATAAATTATACTTGACATAAACAAGAATGTTTAGTATAATTCAAATAAACTAAACAATTATGTTTAGAAACGATAAGTTTAAAAGGAGGTAATCAAATGTCAAATCAAGTATTCATTCGTGCAGATGAAATAGCTGAAGAATTAGGTGTTTCAAAGGCTTACGCATATAAGTTGGTGCAAATGCTTAACGATGAATTAAAGTCAAAAGGTTATATGACCATTTCAGGCAGAGTTAGTCGTAAGTTTTTTGAAGAAAAGTTTTATGGTATGCAGTTAGATGAAAAGAAAGGAGCGTAAAAAATGCCAGCATATAAAAATAAAGAAAACGGTTCTTGGTATGTTTCGGCATATTACAAGAATTGGAAAGGAGAACAGACTCGAAAGGTCAAGCGTGGTTTTAGTACTAAGCATGATGCTTTGGAATGGGAGCGAAACTTCTTATCACAACATTCAGATAATCTTGATATGAGTTTTGAAAACTTTGTTGAAATTTATAAAAACGATATGAAAGAGCGGTTAAAACTCAACACTTGGACTGGAAAAATTAGCATAATTGAACAAAAGATTATGCCCTATTTCAAGGAAAAGAAAATGAATGAAATTAAACCAACTGATGTTCGTTCGTGGCAGAATGAAATGATGTCTTATCGTAATAAGAACGGAGAGGGTTATTCACAAACCTATTTAAAATCACTTCATAATCAGTTGAGCGCAATTTTCAATCACGCTGTTAAGTATTATGAACTAAAAAACAATCCTGCCGCTAAGGCAGGAAATATGGGCAAAAAGGAAAGTGAAAAAGAAATGCTTTTCTGGACTAAAGAGGAATATCTCAAATTTGCCGATGCAATGATGGATAAGCCCATATCTTATTATGCTTTTGAAATACTTTATTGGTGCGGACTTCGTATAGGTGAATTATTATCACTAACTCCTGATGATTTTAATTTTGAAAAGCAAACAATACGCATTAACAAATCATATCAGCGAATTAAAGGCAAAGATGTAATTACAGAGCCGAAAACACCAAAGAGTAAAAGAACAGTTCAAATGCCCTTATTTTTGAGTGATGAGATACGAGATTATATCAATTCTATTTATGGTTTAAAAGATGATATGCGTATCTTTCCTATAACCAAAAGCTATATGCATCACGAAATGAATAGGGGTTGTAAGGCAACCGGTGTAAAGAGAATAAGAATACACGATTTAAGACATTCTCATGTTTCTTTGCTAATTGACAAGGGTTTCACAGCAGTAGATATTGCAAATAGAGTAGGACACGAAAGTATTGATATAACTTTCAGATATGCTCATATGTTTCCTACGAAACAAAATGAAATTGCTCGCATGCTTGATATTGAAAGGAGTGCTTAAAATGTCAAAGAAAAATCTTGATAATCACAATCGTTTGAGAAGTAAAATAGTAGCCTTCAGAATGTCACCTGAGGAATCACGACTGCTTGATGATTTTGTTAGCGTATCAGGCTTAAATAAACAAGATTATTTAATCAGCAGAGTGTTGCAACGAAATGTAATTGTTCAAGGTAATCCAAGAGTATATAAGGGTTTAAGAAATAAACTTGATGATATTTATTCTGAACTTATCAGAATGAAAAAATGCTCTGATGCAGACGATGAATTTTTATCAGTTCTTCATTTAGTTTCAACAATTCTTTACGGAATGCGAGGTGATGAAAATGACTGAACAAAAAGAAAAGACCGCTTGGGATTCATCTGCGGCAACAGATGACAAGCAGTCACTATGTAATAGCAATAACAGTATAACCGAAAATGAGAATGATTTCAATATTGATGATGAAAATTACCTTGATTATTTTAAGAAGATTGATTCCCCTGATTTCCTAAACACAATAACAATGAATAAATTGTATGATACGGTTTATTCTCCAAAAGCGCCGCTCATTGACGGCTTGCTCTATGGCGGAACTTATTTATTTGTAGGTGCTCCAAAAGTCGGTAAATCATTTGCAATGGCTCAAATCGGTTACCATATCAGCTGTGGAAAAGATTTGTGGAATAAAAAGGTAAGGCAGGGTACAGTTTTGTACCTTGCTCTTGAGGACAATTATCAAAGATTGCAAAACAGATTGTATAAAATGTTTGGTGTTAATGGTAATGATAATTTTCACTTTGCAACCATTGCTCACAATATCGGAACAGGATTAGAAAATCAGTTAGAAAGATTTGTTAATGAACATAACAATGTTAAGTTGATAATTATAGATACTTTGCAAAAAGTGCGTGAAGTTGGCAGTGATAAATTCAGTTATGCAAACGATTATCAAATTGTTACTAACCTGAAACGATTTGCCGATAGGTTTAACCTTTGTATTTTACTTGTTCACCACACAAGAAAGCAGGTTGCAGATGACAGTTTTGATACAATTTCAGGTACTAATGGATTGCTTGGTGCTGCTGATGGTGCGTTCATTCTTCAAAAAGAAAAGCGTATAAGTAACAAAGCAACACTAAATATTACAGGCAGAGATCAGCAAGACCAATGCTTACATTTAGAATTTAATCCTGATAATTGTATATGGGAATTAGTCGAGGAAGAAACTGAGTTATATTCAGAGCCTAAAGACAAATTGCTTGAAAAAATATCAACTCTTCTTTCGGCAAGTAAGCCTGAATGGATAGGAACCGCAACATCAATGATTGAAGAATTAAAACTTGATTTAAAGCCCAATATGGTGTCAAGAAAATTAAATGTAAGCGTTTCAAGACTCTTTAATGAATATGGCATTCGTTATGAAAGCAGTCGCACGCACGATGGCAGGCAGATTAAATTAAGTCTTATGGGTGACAAAGCGTGACGATTGCAACGATAAAAACACCGCTATCAAAATATCGTCACTATCGTCACAAAACCGTCTTGAAGATAGCATCAGCACCGCAGGTCGCAAGGGCACTTTTGATGCGAAGTGTCAAAAGTGCTTTTGCGTTACTCTTGCCAAGAGTAACAGAACCTCAAAGGTATATTTGAAAGAAAATTTAACGAAGGGAGATAAAAATGAAACGAAGTATAAGTGTTATGGTTGGTAAAGGCTCTGTTAATCATAACAGCAGGGTGTTTAATGCCAAAAATACCGATCCTGAAAGAACACATTTAAACAAGGAATATATAAACGATGATATTCAAAAAGTGTATCACGAATTATTTGATGCTGCACTTGAAAGATACAATGCAAAACAAATAAGGTCGGATAGAAAAATAGATGATTATTATGAAAAGATTTGTTCAGGAAAGCAGGAAAAACCTTTTCATGAAATTATTGTCCAAATCGGTAACTGTGACAATATGAAATCAGATAGTGAAAACGGAGAACCTGCCGAAAAGATACTTGATGAATATATGAAATCTTTTCAACAACGCAATCCAAACTTGCGTGTGTTCTCTGCTCATCTTCATATGGATGAGGCTACACCGCATTTGCACATTGATTTTGTACCATTTACAACAGGTAGCAAGCGTGGACTTGATACAAGAGTATCTCTTAAACAAGCACTAAAAAGTCAAGGCTATATAGGCAATGGCAAAAGTGAAACCGAGTGGGCAGTTTGGGTACAGTCCGAAAAAGAACAACTTGCAAAGGTTATGGAAAAATATGATGTTGAATGGGAACATCTCGATACCCACGAAAAGCATTTGTCTGTTCTTGATTACGAAAAGAAAATTCGTAGCCAAGAAGTCAATGAGCTTGAAAGTAAAATTAAAATTCTTAATAAGCAAATGACGAATCTCGTAAAATGTGAAGACACTTTCAAAAAAGTATCTCAAGATTTTGAAACAGATGAGCAGTTTCAGTTGCCTGAGCCACAACCTTTAATGTCTGCAAAGAGTTATAAAACAAAAATTGTTGAGCCTTTTGTTGACAAGCTAAAAGCAACTTTGAAAACAGTAGTGGTTGCCTACTTCAAACTGAAAAATAAACTAACAGAATGTCAAAAAGAAAACTCTAAATTGTATTTTTCAAATGTCGAACTGAGAGAGCAAAATGATAGACTTCTTACAGATAATTTTAAACAAATAAAAAGTCTGAAAGACTACAAATTACTGCGTAAGATTTTAGGACCTGAGCAAGTAGATAACTTGCTAAATCAAGCAAGGCATAAAAATAAAAAATTTGAAAGGAATCTTTAATCATGAAAACAGAATTTGATTACACACCTGTAGGAGATGTTTATCTCCCTAACCTTGTCTCTATCGTAACAAATTATGAAATAGGAATTTGGGGACAAAAACACAAAGAATACCTGAAACAAAACCGCAAAATTATATACTATAATTTGTTGACAAATGGCAAACTCAATTCGTATCTGCACGATATTGATATTAGAGCAAAAGAAATGTATGATAGACTTGTTAATCAACTTGTCGAAAAGCAAAGCATCACCGAGCAACTCAAAGCCGAAAATCAAATGCTTTGGGTACAAAAAATGAACAATATTGCAAATCAGGCAAGAGAAATTGTTAATAATGAAATAATATATAAATAGCAGAAATGGCGGTAAGAGAAAATCTTATCGCTATTTTTTGAAAAACACATTGACAAATATCTATTTGTTGCATATAATACATATAGATAATTATCTATGGAAGTGATAAAAATGAACATTGATGAAAAGAGAACAGCAATTATTTTCAAAGCACTATGCGATGAAAATAGGGTTAAAATTCTCAAACTTCTTGGTACAGGTGAAAAATGTGCCTGTAAAATTCTTGAGGAATTGAATGTTACTCAGCCAACATTGTCGCACCATATGAAAATATTATGCGATAGTGAAATTGTTTCCGGCAGAAAAGAAGGCAAATGGATGTACTATTCAATTTCCGAAAGCGGTGCAAATCAGGCAAAGGAAATCTTAAATGAATTGACTGCAGTCAATGGCGAAGATTGTAGTTGCTGTAAATAAGTCGTGTATCCATACACGATTTATTTTAAAAACTATATATCGACACATTTCTATTTATTTATATGAAAGGTTGATGCTTATGCAAATTATTAAAAATATATGGGACTTTATTCAGAATCAGATTCTCGGAATGCAATGGCTTAATGGAGTTATTGCAAAGTTATTAGGACTAATCGGATTGGATGTTGAAAGTAAAATCGGCAGCAGTATAAACTTTTTTGTTTATGATACTATCAAAATAGTGGTACTATTATGCTTTTTGATTTTCATTATTTCTTACATCCAAAGTTATTTTCCGCCCGAAAGAACAAGACGAATACTCGGCAGATTTCACGGTATAGGTGCAAATATTATTGCTGCACTTTTAGGTACGGTTACTCCATTCTGCTCTTGTTCTTCAATCCCTCTTTTCATCGGCTTTACAAGTGCAGGCTTGCCGCTTGGTGTTACTTTTTCATTTCTGATTTCATCACCTATGGTGGATTTAGGCTCTCTTGTTCTTCTTATGAGTATATTCGGATGGAAGGTTGCAGTAATCTATGTTGTTGTAGGTCTTGTCATTGCTGTTTTAGGCGGTACAATTATCGAAAAATTACATCTTGAAAATCAGGTTGAGGAATTTATCAGAAATGCCAATACAATTGATGCACCTCAGGAAGAATTAAAAGCAAAAGACAGAATTAAATTTGCTAATGAACAGGTTGTCGGTACATTAAAAAAAGTTGCTCCTTATATTCTAATCGGTGTAGGTATCGGTGCAATTATTCATAACTGGATACCACAGGATTTCATTGTAAAAATTCTCGGCGATAACAATCCGTTTGGTGTAATCATTGCAACCATTGCAGGCATACCAATGTATGCAGACATATTCGGCACAATTCCGATTGCAGAAGCATTGCTTGCAAAGGGTGCATTACTTGGTGTGGTACTTTCCTTTATGATGGGTGTTACAACTTTATCCCTGCCATCAATGATTATGCTCAAAAAAGCGGTTAAGCCAAAGCTGTTGGCAATTTTCATTGCAGTATGCACAATCGGAATCATTATAGTAGGCTATTTATTTAATGTAATTCAACCATATATTATTTAAGAGGTAAGTAAATGGATAAAAGAAAATCGTTGGCAGTAAAAATAGTTGTTCCGTTGCTGATTGTTGTTGCAATAGTGACTATCTATATAGTAAAGAATACAACTAATAAAACGGATGATTCTGAAATAATTCAAACTTCGCCAACAGCAGGATTATCTGACGATTTGAAAAATGCTGATTTTTCTCTGCGTGAAACGAATGCAGTAGATTTT
Source organism: uncultured Ruminococcus sp. (assembly GCA_900539835.1). Taxonomy (GTDB): domain Bacteria; phylum Bacillota; class Clostridia; order Oscillospirales; family Ruminococcaceae; genus FB2012. The sequence continues at coordinate 31,313 of UQDR01000021.1, forward strand.
GAACAGTTATCATCATACGGATTGCCTATAATTGTTGATTATGGTGCAGATACCTGTATTCCGTGTAAGGAGATGGCTCCTGTTTTGGAAAAAGCAAACAAAGAATTTGAAGGTAAGGCATTTATAAAATTCATCAATGTTTGGGATTATCCTGATGCTGCAAAAAATGTTCCTGTTCAAGTTATTCCGACACAGGTATTATTTAATGCAGACGGTACTCCGTTTGTACCAAGTGATGAACTTTCATCTCAAATAGAATTTTCAATGTATCAGGATGATAACCAAAAACATATTTTCACTACGCATCAGGGCGGTTTAACTGAAGAACAAATGTGGAAAATCTTAAAAGAGATGGGAGTTGAGTAAATGATAAACGATTGGCTCTCACAAATTGCTGAAACTATCGGCAGCAATTTGTGGCTTGCTCCCATTCTCGCTTTAATTGCAGGAGTTTTAACCTCTTTTACACCTTGTTCTCTTTCAAGTATCCCCCTTATTATTGGTTATGTAGGCGGAACAGGTGAAAAGAATACAAGAAAGGCATTTGGTTATTCTGCTGTGTTTTCATTAGGAACAGCAATAACATTTGTTATATTAGGAGTTATTGCAACTTCAGCAGGAAAACTGATGGGCACATCTTCTAAAATTTGGTATATCATTCTTGGTGTACTTATGGTTTTAATGAGCTTGCAGACATTTGGGATAATCAATATTATTCCCTCTGCAAACCTGATAACCAAAAGCAAGAAAAAAGGATTTATCGGTGCGTTTATTGCTGGGATATTAGGCGGTGTTTTTTCATCACCTTGTTCTACACCTGTATTGATTGCTCTACTTGCGATTGTTGCCGACAAGGCAAATATTATTTGGGGAATTTTGCTGATGCTTTTATACTCAATCGGTCACAGCACACTTGTAATGGTTGCAGGGACCTCTGTCGGCTTTGTTCAAAAAGTCAGCAGTAATCCAAAATACAATAAAGTATCAACTGTTATAAAAATTGTAATGGGCATTGTTATTCTTGCCATAGGACTTTATATGTTCTGGCTTGCATTTTAAAAATTTTTTGGAGGTATTTATTATGTCATTATTTAATTTTGGTAAGAAAAAGGAAGAAAAGAGAGCACCTGCTTGTGCTTGTGAATGCGGTGGTGCTTGTGAAACAGAAGAAGTAATTGATATTTCAAATGGTTGCTGTTCTGATACCAATGACGAAATATGCTGTATTAAAGTGCTTGGCGCAGGGTGCAAATCCTGCCATGAACAATATGAAAATGCAAAAGCTGCTGTTAAAAATTTGGGTATTGATATTGAAGTTGAATATATAACAGATTTGCAAAAGGTTATGGCCTATGGTGTTATGAGTATGCCTGCCATTGTTGTTAATGATAAGGTTGTTTCAATGGGCAAGGTATTAAAAACTGTGGATGTTGAGAAACTGCTCGATAAACTGCAAAAATAAAGAAGGTAAATGAATTGAAAAAAATTGCTTTTATATGTGTGCATAATTCGTGCAGAAGTCAAATAGCAGAAGCTCTCGGAAAGCATTTGTTAGGAGATAAATTTGATTTTTATTCGGCAGGTACTGAAACTAAACCTCAGATAAATCACGATGCTGTTAGATTGATGAAACAACTCTATAACATTGATATGGAAAAAACGCAGTACAGCAAAACTATTGATGAAATTCCTACACCTGATATTGCAATATCAATGGGTTGTGATGTAGGTTGCCCTTTCATTGATAAAGGCTTTGATGATGATTGGGGAATACCTGATCCGACAGGACAAAATGATGATGTTTTTGTTGAGGTAATAAACCGAATTAAAAATAATATTGTGAACTTGTCCTATTAAACTGTTGAGTTTTATTTTTAACTGTGTTAGTATAATATACAGAAAATAAACCAAGTTATTCTAAAAGATTGATACTGTTTTGATACTAAAAATTTCGTAAAACAAAAATACAACAATAAAAACGAAATAATATAGATATTAAAGCAAGTCAAGTCTAAACAAATATGTTTAGTATTTGTTTGAATTAGGCGAGTGGGAATAAAAATAAAAGCGTGAAAACCCTCTATTATTAGGGCTTCACGCTCTTTTTTTATGTAACTGCAACCTTTTTGCAACCAATCCATATTATTTTAGAATAATTTATCCCCACATTTCTTTTAGAAGTTCTACTCCTTTTTCATATGTGATTTTGCCAGTGGATATATAAATTATAATTGGTAATACTTCAATTAATATTTCAATAGGCTTTTGAATAGCATAAAAGAAATAGTCAGAACAGCTTTCTATGTAAGAATAGGGTAGTTTTGTTGCAAAAGCTATGTCATTGGTATCAGATAACATAATAAATTTTCCATACAAATCATAGGTGTTAGAATAACAGTTGACTTCATTTACAAACTTAATAACAGAAATCAAATTTTTTTCTTGTATTATTTTAGGGTGAGGAAAAATCATAACCTCGACTTTTTCTTTATAAAATTTTGCTTGCAACTGCAACTCTATAGGATTTAATAAGTCATTTTTCAAACAGCAAGTATAATTATTTCCTAATAAAGCAAACGCTTCTTCATAAGGATTTAAGCTTTTTATATCTCTTATAGTTTTATCCATAGCTTCTACATGATTCATTGTTGACCTCCTATAATTTCTTCAAATGTTCGTGGAGTATAATTCATATAATCAAGCATTGCCCCAACATTAAACATATTACAAGGAACTTTATATTTATATATCATTTCAAGTTTGATATTTTCCATTCACTCTGCTTCAAATGATTGATGAACATGCCCATAAAAGTGATACCAGTCATTTGAGAAGTGATTATTAAAGCAAGGAATAGGATAGTGGCAAAGAACGATATTTTTGTTTTGGTCTTTGACTTCCAAATAGTCCGTTACTTCATCAAAGTATTTTATGACTTCTTCATTGATTACATCAACATCATGATTTCCTTTTATAAGAACCTTATGTCCTTTAAGCTGTTCCAATATACCTATTGCCTGTTCAGTTTTTATACAACAAAACATATCACCGAGGGTATAGACTGTATCATTATAGCTAATGGCATTGTTCCAGTTTTTAATCATAGTATCATTCATTTCTTCAACGCTGTTAAATGGTCTGCTATCATAAAGAATAATATTCTTGTGACCGAAATGTAAGTCAGAGATGTAGAAATTCATTTTTTTACTCCTTTTCTGTATTAGTTTTATGTTTTACAAATTGATTAGATGTAAATTCTCTTTTAATATTATCATCTTTATTGACAGTAATCAAGTTATTCAGCTTTTCAGCAACTTCTTTGTTAGTGTTTGGGTTAAATGACCGTATGTTCCTAATGTTGTTTCTATGTCTTCATGACCTAATCTATCTCTTACTACTATAGCATTTTCGCCTAAAGAAATCAATAGTGAAGCGTGGCTATGTCTTAACGCATGAGTTTTTATTTTATGTACTCCTGCCAGTTTAGAATGTCGCTCAATAATATGTTTTGCTGTGCTTTTATTAGTAGGTAAACCGTTATATGAAAGAATATATTTAGAAGATATAATATTTTTACTCTGAATGGCTTTCCAATCCTTTAAATAATTTATTGTATTATCATCTAAAGCTATTGTCCGGTTTCCCGCTCTTGTTTTTGGCTCTGTAACATAAAATTCTTTAGCACTTTTATAATACATTGATTTATTAACTGTAAGAGTTTTATTTTCAAAATCAATATCTTCCCATTCTAATGCCTGTGCTTCTCCTAATCTTAAACCTGTCATAAACAAAAGCCATATAATCATAAACGTATAGTGTTCGTAATAATTAGATATATCAAAGGTGGACATTACCTTTTCAAATTCCTCTTGTGTCCAAAAATCAATTTTCTTTTTAGACTTTTTCACATTACCAACTTGTTTAGCTACATTTTTATTGAGCAAACCCAGTTTGACAGCTAAATCTAAACTCATTTGAAATAAGCCGAATATATTTCGTATATAAGCATTTGAATATTTTTCAGATAATATATTTTGCCACTTTTTTATCATTGGAGCATTTATATCTTTCAATTTGGTATTATAAAAATATACAAAATGTATTCTCATTGAAGATACTCTATTATCAAAAGTTCGTGGCTTAACATTTCTTTTAT
>UQDR01000022.1 GCA_900539835.1 uncultured Ruminococcus sp.
ACTTAAGTCGCCCGCCAGAATATTGCCCTTATAGGGCTAGTGCAAACCACCAGTTCTACTGGTGGTTTTGATTAATAGACTTAACGGATATTTACTGGTCCGTTTTCTTTTTATCATTAACATTAATTGAAGCTTTTATTTCATCATCAGATGTTTTTTCTGTTTGCACAGGAACGGTTACAGGTTCCTGTTTTGTTTTCTTTCTTTGATTCATAAAGAAAACAATATCACTTAAAACGCAGTAAAGCACTGCACAAACGGGGACGCTCACAAACATACCGATTATTCCGCCTATATTTCCACCCACAGTTACGGCGAATAGAACCCATATTGACGGAAGTCCGACTGACGAACCGACTACATGAGGATAAATAAAATTGCCCTCGACTTGCTGGAGTATAAGCATGAACACAACAAACCAAAAGGCTTGAGACAGGCTTGTAACTGATATAAGGAATGCTCCGACAACTACACCGATAAATGCACCGACAATAGGAATAAATGCTGTCACTGCTACAAGCACACCGATCATTACGGCATAAGGCATTCTCATAATCAGCATGCCGATTGTACAAAGAGTTCCGAGAATAACAGCTTCCATACACTGACCTGTAAGAAACTTTGAAAATGTATCAGCAGACTTCTTACAAACATAGGTGATTTTTTCTGCAAAGTCTTTTCTTATGAAGGCATTCATTAGTTTTTTGCACTGACTCAGCAGTTTTTCCTTTTGCGCAAGCATATAAATCGCAAAAAACAATCCTAAAACTCCGTTTACTATAGAGGAAAAAATTGAAGAAACAACATTTATAGTAGAATCTACAGTTTTAAGCGTAAGTACGCTGTTTTTAACAATCGCTGTCAGCTTTTCAATAACAGCATCCTTATTAAAGTCTAAATTATTAAGCCAGTTTGTTATAAGCGGCTGGTCGTTTATTTTTTTGCTGAGCTGATTAACAAAATCGGGTATATCTTCTGTAAGCTGAGTAAGAGTATTTATCAATGCAGGAATTACAAGATAAAAAATCATGAATATTATAAAAAAGAAAAGGATTATTACCGCAAAGATTGAAACAGGTCTTTTTATTTTTTCTTTCAGCTTGGAAAGCTTTCCTGATTTTTTTGACGGTTTAAAGAGCCTGCGTTCAATAGAGGACAAAGGTACATTCAGAATAAAGGCTATGCAGAAACCGATAATAACAGGAGAAAGCACAGAAAAAACACTTTCTGCTGTACCAAATACGAGTCTGTAATTATTTAAAAGCCAGAAAAGAATTACACCGAATGCAATTAAAGTCATATATTGTTTCATCTTGCTTTTATTCTTCATTTTAATATCCTCTTTCGCTGTTTTCTGTAATAAGTTTAACCGTAGTTGTTGATATAAATTCTAATAACTGAAAAATAATAAGAAACCATAAGGCACAGTCATTTTGCTGTGCCTTATGGTGTATATTAGTCTAAATTTATTTCCATAATAGGTTCGCTTATGTCCTTTCCGGCAGGAACCATAGGCAAAACATTAATGTCCTTATTTATTTTGCAGTCAATCAGACATGGTCTTCCGCAAGACAACGCCTTTTCAAGCATTGGCTTTATATCGGATTTTTTCTCAATGAGGATTCCCTCAATGCCGAATGCATCAGCAAGCTTTATAAGATCTGTTCCACGCTGGATATTTGTTTGAGAAAATCTCTTTCCATAGAAAAGCCTCTGCCACTGACGGACCATTCCCAGAACATCATTTTCAAATACAAGCTCAATAACAGGAATATTGTGCTTTGCAAGAGATGAAAGCTCATTGCAGTTCATGAAAAAGCTTCCATCACCGGCAATATTGATAACCGGCTTGTCGGGATTTCCGCATTTTGATCCAATTGCTGCACCCAGTCCATATCCCATTGTACCCAATCCGCCGCTTGAAGCAAAGCTTCTTGGATTTTTAAAGTTATAATACTGAGCGGCCCACATCTGATGCTGACCAACCTCTGTTGTAACAATAGCTTTTCCGTCTGTAAGTCTGTCAAGCTCTTCAATAACATCCTGAGGAAGCACTTCATCATCGCTTTCAATAGGAATCATTTTAAGAGCGTAATCTTTTTTCCACTGAGCAACCTGCTCCATCCATTCCTGATGCTTCATATCAGGCAAAAGCTCATTGAGCTTTGCAAGAACATACTTAACATCGCCTGTAACATGAAGATCAACATTAACGTTTTTGCCGATTTCAGCAGGATCAATTTCAATATGAATAATTTCAGTGCCTTTAGCAAAGGTGTTAGGATTACAAAGAACACGGTCTGAAAAACGTGAGCCAAGAACGATCATAAGATCACACTTGTTAAGTGCCAATGCCGAAGTTTTTGTTCCGTGCATCCCCAGCATTCCTGTGTAATTTTCTTTTGTATTATCAAAAGCACACTGTCCCATAAGTGACAATGAAACGGGAGCGTCGCACTTCCTTACAAATTCAGCCATTTCGTCAATAGCGTCGCATGAAACAACTCCGCCGCCTGCATAGATAAAAGGTCTTTCAGCAGTTTTTATTTTTTCAGCAGCTTTTGCAATCTGTTCATTTATATCGTCAGGATTATGATGAACAATTTCCTTAGGCTCTGTTTTCTCATACTCAGTTTTAGCTATGGTGATATCCTTGGGAATATCAATAAGAACAGGACCTTTTCTTCCCTCGTTTGCAATATAAAATGCTTCTCTGATTGTATCTGCAAGCTTTGTTACGTCTTTAACTATGTAATTATGCTTTGTAACAGGCATAGTGATTCCGCATATATCAACCTCCTGGAAGCTGTCAAGCCCCAAAAGTGATGTGGTAACGTTACCTGTGATTGCAACCAATGGAATAGAGTCCATATTTGCAGTTGCAATAGCAGTAACAAGGTTTGTTGCGCCCGGACCTGAGGTTGCAATAACAACTCCGGTTTTGCCGGTTGTACGGGAATATCCGTCAGCAGCGTGACAAGCAGCCTGTTCATGTGCAGTAATAATGTGTTTAATTTTATCAGAATACATATAAAGCGAATCGTAAATATTCAAAACCGCTCCGCCAGGATAGCCAAAAACAGTATCAACACCCTGTTCAAGCAAGCATTCGATAATTATATCTGAACCGGTCAATAACATAATAAAACATCCCTCTTTAAATCAATATTATTAATAAATAATTATACAATAGCTGTCCGATATTGTCAATAGAATTTTTGTTAAGACTGTTTTTGTACTTGCAAAAACGGACAAGGTGTGATATTATAACTTAGACAAGGATGTCCCCCGCCTCTTTAGGCGGCGGGTTCCATCTTGTCATCAGTAGGAGATATAATCTCCTACTGATGACCGCATTGCTTTGCAATGCGCTTGCCACGTTAAATGACGGGGCAAGCCCCTTATTGAAATAAGACGTGAAAAACGGAAATATTTATCTGAAAGGACTTGAAAAAATGAACTATGCTGAAGAATCATTGAAATTACATTACCAGTGGAAAGGTAAAATCGAAGTTATTTGCCGTTCTCCTCTTGAAACAAGGGATGATTTATCTCTCGCATATACTCCGGGTGTTGCACAGCCATGCCTTGAAATTCAAAAGGATATAAATAAAAGCTATGAACTGACAAGACGTTCAAATCTTGTGGCTGTTATAACAGACGGCACAGCCGTTCTTGGTTTGGGCGATATTGGTCCTGAAGCAGGAATGCCTGTTATGGAGGGTAAATGTGCACTTTTCAAAGCTTTTGGTGACGTGGACGCTATCCCTCTTTGCGTAAAATCAAAGGACGTTGATGAAATCGTAAAAACAGTCAGCCTTATTTCGGGAAGCTTTGGAGGAGTTAACCTTGAAGATATTTCTGCTCCGAGATGCTTCGAAATAGAAAAGAAACTAAAAGAATGCTGTGATATTCCTATTTTCCATGACGACCAGCATGGTACAGCGGTCGTTACACTTGCCGCTATGATAAACGCTCTGAAATTCACAGGCAAGAAGCTTGATGAGATCAGAGTTGTAACCAGCGGTGCAGGTGCAGCCGGAATTGCTATTATTAAGCTTCTTATTGCAATGGGTCTTAACGATGTTATACTTTGCGATAGAAAAGGAGCTATATATGAGGGAAGAGATGGTCTTAATCAGGAGAAAATTGAGATGGCTAAGATCACTAACAAGCAGATGAGAAAAGGCTCTCTCGAAGAAGTTATCAAAGGTGCAGATGTATTTATCGGTGTTTCCGCTCCCGGATGTGTAACTCCTGAAATGGTAAAAAGCATGGCTAAGGATCCGATTATTTTTGCAATGGCAAACCCAACTCCTGAAATCATGCCTGAGCTTGCAAGAGAAGCCGGCGCTGCTGTTGTAGGAACAGGAAGAAGCGATTTCCCAAATCAGATCAACAATGTGCTTGTTTTCCCCGGCATTTTCAGAGGTGCTTTGGATTGCCGTGCAAAGGACATTAATGATGAAATGAAAATTGCAGCTGCAAAAGCTATTGCAGATTATATTCCTGAAAGCGAATTAACAGCAGAAAATATTATTCCGTCTGCTCTTGACAAAAATGTTTCTAAAGCAGTTGCAAAGGCTGTTATAAAAGCAGCTAAAGATTCAGGTGCAGCAAGAATCTAAATTGTTTTGTCATGAGGAGATGAACAGATTTGAAAAAAGCGGTTTGCCGAGTTTTGTCATTTTTGATTGTTACAGCATTGCTGACATCCTGCGGAAGCGGCGTTGATAATCAGAATAAAAATATCAGAAAAGGCGGAAATGAAGAAAGCTCCATATTTTCAGACAATGAAAACTCTGTTCAAGAGAATGCCAGTGAAAATGTAATTTCCTTTGTTGGTGTAGGAGATAACCTTATCCATACAACTATATATGAAGAAGCTGACAAATATGCAGGGGACATGAATGACGGTCAATATGATTTTACACCTATGTATTCAGAGGTGAAAAATCTTATTGAAGGCAATGACATAGCATTTATCAATCAAGAAACGATACTTGGAGGATACGATTTAGGACTTTCAGGCTATCCGACCTTTAATTCGCCTTCAGATATTGCTCAAAATCTAAAGGATACTGGATTTAATTTGGTAAATATGGCTACTAATCATGCCCTTGACAAAGGTCAGGAGGGTATTGACAATGAGCTTAACGCTTTCAGAAATACAGAAGGTATGGCTTTTGCAGGTATTGCTGATAGTCAGAACACCTATGACAATATTACTGTTTTTGAGAAGAAAGGTGTAAAATTTGCCTTTCTTGCATACACCTATGGAACAAACGGCATAAGCCCGCCGAATTCTTATTCTATCCATTATTTTGATGAAGAAGAAATAAAAGCTGATATCGAAAAGGCTAAGGAAATAAGCGATGTTGTTATTGTTTCTGCACATTGGGGTGAAGAAAACATCGACTATGCAACTGATTATCAAACCTATTACGCACAGATTTTCGCAGACTTAGGGGTAGATGTAGTAATCGGCACTCATCCTCACGTTATTCAGCCGATAGAATGGTATGACGGAAAAGACGGCAATAAAACATTGGTTATTTATTCACTTGGCAACTTCCTCGGAGGAATGCTTGAGGTAAATAATATTGTTTCGGGAATGGTCAAATTTGATTTTGTTAAGTCGGACAACGGAATTGCTGTTGAAAATGTAAAATGGATTCCTCTTGTTATACATTTTGAACTGAAGGGGGACGATATTCAGGAGGACAGATGTAATTATAAAATATATCCTCTGTCTGAATACACAGATGAACTGGCAAAAAAACACGCTCTTAACGGTTATGAGGGACAGAAAGTAACATCTGATTATATTAAAAAGCATACCGAAGAGGTAATAGATAAGAAATATTTATGTTAATAATATTTGAAAATAAAAACGGACGATTACTCGTCCGTTTTTTTATTACATTGTATATCCTATTCCGAGAACCTGGAACAGTTTATTTTCATCGCCGTCAGCCATCGAGATTTCGACTTCATATTCCATAGCTTCTGTCTGCATTCCCAAAACCATAATTTCAGGATTGCCCCAGCCTGAGGAATGAACGGAATTCAGCTCAAGCTCGTTATAGGGTTCCCCGTTGCATGTAATTTTAATATGCGCTTTTCCGTATTTATCTCCGCCGCCTACTTCTTTATAAATGAGATATGCAAATTTAGCTTTAAACTTTAAAACTAATGGTTTGTTCCCTGCGTTTTCCTGATGAGACCATCCGTTTTTAAAGTCTGAAATGGTGGAACCGTCTTCCCAGCTGCCTGAGCTTTCAGGCTTAAGATTAGTGTTTTCATATATATCTGCGCCGGACTGGCGAGGAGTGTTAAGCGGTTGTGACGGCATATTATATACTTCGCTTTCAACGTCTGTAACTGTATCAAAATAGTGGTTTACCATTTCAGCAACAAGCTCATGTCCGTAAACATTAGGATGAGACTGGTCGTCCGAAAAGTCTTTCCATGTCATGCGATTATTTTCAAACATATATCTGAGTGCATCGCAATAAGATATCATTGGAAGCTGATAGTGATTTCCTATTGCTTTCATATAATCCTGACAGCTGTAATCCTGTTCTGTAACTGAGAACAGCAAAACAACTGCAACATCTTTTTCAAGAAGGTCTCTTACGATACTCTCGTATGCGTTGCGGTGATCACCATCATCTGCGTCATTTACTGCAAATTCAACAAAGCAGATGTCAGGATTGTTTACAAGAACGTCACGTTTTAGTCTTAAAATGCCGAGCTTTGACGGTGTTCCGCTAAGTCCTGCATTACAGTATTTAACGTTTTCACCTGTTCCGTATTTTTCAGCGAAATGCTCATATGTAAGCCTTGCCCAGCACTGGCTTGGTCCGGCGGTAAGTCCTTCGGTTATTGACCCGCCTAAATAGGCAACAGTGACTTCTTCTCCTGCCTGTGCTTTTTTTATTTTTTCCTGCATAGCAGTCGCATTGCCATAGGTTACCATAGACTTTTCAATCATGGCATTATGCCATTCTTCATCCGTTTCAGGCATCTTGCTTTCAGTTGAAGAATCAGATGCGTTTTCGTTATCTTTTTTATCATTTTTGCAGCCGCTTAATACAGACACAAGCATAAGTGCAGAAAGTACAATAGCTATAATATTCTTTAATTTCATAAATATGTCTCCTCATTTTTATAAATACAGCCCCTCTGATAAAAGTTCAGAAGGGCTGTTTATAATATCAAGTTAGTTTATCAGTTTACTACAGACTTCTCTGTTTCCTTATCAAAGATATGGATTCTGTTAGGATCAATAGCAACCTGAATTTCATCCTGAGGTCTTGCTGTTGAACGAGGTGAAACTCTTGCAGTAAGAGGAATACCTTCACATGTGAGATAGAGGTATGTTTCAGCACCCATCATTTCTGTTACTTCAACAGTTGTCTTGATAACACCTGTCTTAGCAGATGAAAGGAACATTTCCTCGTCATGAATACATTCAGGACGAATACCGAGAACAACTTCCTTGCCAACTAATGGCTCAAGAGCTTCTGCGTCAGCCTTAGATTCAGGAACTTCTACAGTATATTTAACTCCTCTTGTTGTCTTAGTATCTTCTGAACCGAATTCAACAATATATTTTCCGTCAACCTTAAGAAGCTTAGAATCAATAAAGTTCATCTGAGGTGAACCGATGAATCCTGCAACGAACTGGTTAACAGGGTTATTGTAAAGGTTTGTAGGTGTGTCGATCTGCTGGATGTAACCGTCTTTCATAACAACGATTCTATCACCCATTGTCATAGCTTCTGTCTGGTCATGGGTTACGTAAATAAATGTTGTACCCAATTTCTTGTGAAGCTTTGAAATCTCAGTTCTCATCTGAGCACGGAGCTTAGCGTCAAGGTTTGACAAAGGCTCGTCAAGAAGGAATACCTGTGGCTCACGAACAATAGCACGACCGAGAGCAACACGCTGTCTCTGACCACCTGAAAGAGCCTTAGGCTTTCTGTCAAGAAGGTGTGAGATGTCAAGAATTCTTGCAGCCTCTTCAACCTTTCTTGCGATTTCGTCCTTAGGAACCTTTCTGAGCTTAAGACCAAATGCCATGTTTTCAAAAACTGTCATGTGAGGATAAAGAGCATAGTTCTGGAAAACCATTGCGATATCTCTATCCTTAGGTGCAATATCGTTTACAAGTCTGTCTCCGATATAAAGTTCACCTTCGCTGATTTCTTCAAGTCCTGCGATCATACGGAGAGTAGTTGACTTACCGCATCCTGAAGGACCTACGAGAATAATAAACTCTTTGTCTTTGATTTCAATGTTGAAATCGGAAACGGCAATAACACCGCCCGGGTATTTCTTATAAATTTCTCTTAATGATACACTTGCCATTAAAAAGAACCTCCTTATTGTATTTTACTAATACGTTTTATTAGCTACATATATATAATAACAAATTTCTGAAACTATAGCAAGTGTTTTTTTTACTAAAGTTTGTCACTACTCTTTATAAACATTGACGAAAATTGCATAATAAATCCCATTAATTGGCAATATTATTTGCTGGGTGCCAAAAGTTTTTCAACATCTTTGTGCAATATCTCCATACACTTTCCAAGCTCTAAATTTTCATTTAAATTTAGATTTCCAATGGAAATTCTTTTGAGATAAATAACTTTGTTTCCAAGAGCTTGAAACATCCTTTTGACCTGATGGAATTTTCCTTCATGAAGAACAAGAGTACATTCATTTGAAATTTCATTGCAGCCTTCAAATTCTGCGGGAAGACATTTTTCTCCCCCGTCAATTATTATTCCTTCCCTAAAGCGATGATAATAATCCTTTTCCCATGGATTTTCAAGGGTTACGGCATATTTTTTAGGAACATGACTTTTGGGAGCCAGCATTTTATGTGCCAGCTCCCCGTCATCGGTAATCAGAACAAAGCCCTCAGTGTCCTTGTCAAGTCTTCCCGCCGGAAACAGTCCTTTTCTGAAAAGTTCGGGAGGAACAAGGCTGAGTACCGTAGGAGAAATTCCGTCACGGGTGGAGCAGACAACTCCCTGAGGTTTGTTAAGCATAATATAAATATATTTCCGATATAAAATTCTTTCTCCGTCAACGCACACTTCTGTGCCTTCGGTATCTATTTTAAAATCTGATTTTCTGCAAATCTTACCATTGACTGTAATTTTGCCTTTTTTACAAAGCTCCTTAACACTGCTTCGGGATATATCCGACTTTTGTGAAGCTATGAATTTGTCAATTCTCATCAGCATATTTCTTAGTCCTTTTCTGCGGTAAATATGCCGGTATTTGAATTATCAGCCTTTTCTCAGTCCCTGCATAAATCCGCCTAATTCTACGGAGCAAACATCTCCGCCGATAAGTATTCCGTCGCAAATGAGGATATTGCACTTGATGCAGTCCTTATCCTCATAGCCTTCATAATTATACACCGGATAAGAATAAATTTCAACAGTTTTTCCCTTATATTTAGACAGGTCAAAGCCCTGTTCTTTTTGAAGCTCGTTATATTTTTCATAAACGTCGTTAAATTCTTCGGGAATGACCACGACTTTACATTCTTCGTATTCTTCTGAGGCCTGCCAGCCCATTTCTTTTATAAAGCTTTGTCTGTCGGATTCTGTTTTCAGTTCGTAAACCGCAGGATTTCCTAATTTGTGAACAATCATTAGTGCTACAGCTATTATGGCAATAACAAGCACCAATATTCCTCCCAGAGCGGCAGTTGGTTTTTTTACTTTTATAGTTTTAATAAACATCGGATTTCCCTCTTTCAGTTGAATTTTGTACATATATATGTACGAGCAAACATGCTTAGAACAATGATGAAATAAGGTTATTTTCTGAGTTTTGGGGAAAGATAGGAAGAGATTAATTTTTTATAGGGAAGTTTTTATATGAATTCATTTTCAAACCCAAGAATGAAAGCAATAGCAGTTCTGATAACCGTTACTGCCACAGTGTGCATAACGCTTTTGTTTCATGTTCAGGTTTATGCAGTTTATGCAGCATGGAAAACGCCAAAAACAGAAAGCGTTATTCAACAGCTTGCGTCTAAGCGTGGAAATATATATGACTGCAACGGAGAGCTCCTTGCAGGTACGGATAAAAATAATAAACGAATTTATCCTCAGAATATCGCAGCCCATGTGCTGGGGGGCATAAGCTCAGGAGGAAGCGCACAAAGCGGCGTGGAATTGCTTTTGAATAAGGAGCTTTCAGGAAGTCCGGGAGAAAAAATCACTGATTATCTCACCGTAAAAGGCGAAACAAATGTTACAAATGAGCAGATTGTTCCTGCCAAAGACGGTGAAAGCTGTATTCTTACCATAAATTCAGGACTGCAAAAGAAAACTGAGGATATACTTAAAAAGGCAATGAATGAATATGATAATGCAGAAAACACTGTGAATCCGTCATGTACAGCAGGAAGCATAGTCGTATTGAATGCAAAAACCGGCGGAGTTCTGGCAATGGCATCAGCGCCTGATTTTTCATTGTATGAGTTTAATGAAAACTATGACGCAATTATAGATCAAGAGAATTCTCCCCTTCTTAACAGATGTACATCAGGACTCTACCGCCCGGGTTCTTGCATGAAAACCGTTACCGCTTACGCTGCGCTTGCTGAAAAAGTGATCAAGCCCTCCACCTATTTCTTTTGCAATGAAAAGTTTAATCTGTCCGGAATGGAATTTTCGTGTATGAGCAAGCACAGGATAACCAATGTCAAAAAAGCACTGGAGTTAAGCTGTAATATTTTTTTCTATAAAACATCTCAGCGGCTTGGAATAGAAGCCTTGGAAAAATATCAGCGTCAATTTGGTCTTGGAGAAGACTTGGATTTTGAGCTGCCTTCTCCCTCCGGAAGATTAGCGTCGCCGTCAACATTTGAAAGCTTAAATATGCTTTGGACCGAGGGTCAGCTTATACAAGCCGCAATAGGTCAGTCTGAAACTCAGGTTACGCCCTTGCAAATGGCTGTTCAGGCAATGACAATAGGAAACAAGGGACTAAGGCTTAAGCCTTATATAGTAGAATCCGTTGTTGACAGCGACGGTCATAAGTCCTATTCCGCTTCGGTAAAAACCGAGAAAAATATAATAGACTATTCAAATAATTTCAATACGGTAATAGAAGGCATGGTTGCTTCAACGCAATATACTGACAGCGAATATTATCTTCCGTCATTGCCTGAGTCAGCCGCTATAAAAACCGGTACACCTCAGTCGCCCAGAGGTTATGACAGCGCCGTAATCGGATTTTATCCTGCGGATGACCCCGAAATTGCATTTTCGGTAATGCTTGAAGGCGGGAATAATGCAAAGAATACTGTGAAAACCATTATTGAAAGCTATCTGGAGAGTAAATCAGAGTAATTTATTTTTGTTATAATGATTTTTGTTAAATTTAGTTGTGCAAAATAACTAAGAAACAACAGCAAATTTAATGTGATATAACAATTTTTCATTTTTTTTAAATTTGGCTTTGACAATTCTGAAATATGTGGTAAAATATATATAGTGGCAGCTTTCGGATTTGATTAGTCTGATTTGGCAGATATATTTGTTATTATTGTTTTATATAGCTTTTGATTTTTATCTCTGTTATGTATAATATTAGGGCAAGGAGGAATTTAAGTGAATATAGCGTTAATTGCTCATGATAAGAAAAAAGAACTGATGGTGCAGTTCTGTATTGCTTATTGCGGGGTTTTCAGTAAGCATGACCTCTGTGCAACCGGCACAACAGGAAAGCTTGTCAGTGAAGCAACCGGACTAAGAATAAATAAATATCTCAGCGGTTCTCAGGGTGGAGATCAGCAGATCGCAGCAAGAATTTCTTGTAACGAAATCGACCTGTTATTGTTCTTCCGTGACCCTATTTCCGCCAAGCCTTATGAGCCTAATGATGTAAATCTTCTAAGGCTTTGCGATGTTCATAATATTCCTGTTGCAACTAATATAGCAACAGCAGAAGCGCTTATACATGCCCTTGAAAGAGGCGACCTTGACTGGAGAAATATTGTTAATCCGTCAGTGTGGTAAAGTGAATATAGATGCTTTGATGGGGAGAGTAGGAAGTTTTAATAATCCATTCAGCGAGAACGGTATGGTGAGAGCGTTCGGAAAGGAATTTTTGAAGGACACCTCTGAGCACATTGTTGATAAAGACATTGCGTAACCTCTGCGTTAAAGAGAAGATGAGATGCAGGAATTTTGTTTCTGTAAATAGGGTGGTATCACGATTACGGTCGTCCCTTGTTTAGGGGCAGACCGTTTATTTTTTTGTGAGGGAATTATGCTTGTAAGTGATTTGACAGAGCAGAACATATCAGATGAAATAATAGACAAGCTGTTGTTTGAAGGCTTGGATTATAAAGGAGATAAAGGGGATATTATTGTCGTTCTCGGAAGCAAAAAAGCTCCTTTATATAGAATACCCGTCGCAGCAATGCTTTATCATAAGGAAAGAAGCAGTAAAATTATAGTCTGCGGAGGAAAGGTCAGAAGCTTTGACAGCGAAAAAGCCCCCGAATGGCAAGCAATGAAAAAGGCCGCAGTTGATATGGGTGTTAAAACTGAGGGTATTTTAACTGAGGAAGATTCAATATCAACTTATGAAAACCTTGTTAATGCTGAAAAAATAATAAGCAGGGATTTTCCCGGCTGTAAGAGCATTATATTGGTCACAGCCGCTTATCATATGCGAAGAGCAATGAAAATGGCAGAGAAGATTTTTGACCGAATAAATGTAATTCCCTGTCCTGCCAATGACGGTTCAACAAGGCGTGATATATGGTTTAAAACAGATAAAGGACGGCATACTGCTCTTGACGAATGTATGAAATTCGGTTATTATATAAAGAATGGATGTATAGATGATTTTGACATATGAAAGGATATGATATAAATGGCTTTAATAACTCAAAGACCAAAAGGAACTCAGGATGTTTTGCCTAAGGATTCCTATAAGTGGATTACCGTTGAACAGGTGGCGAGCGAAGCTGCTAAGCAATTTGGTTTTAAGGAAATCCGTATCCCTACCTTTGAGGATACAGGGCTTTTTGTTCGTTCAGTAGGTGATACCACCGATGTGGTGCAAAAAGAAATGTATACTGTTTCTGCCGCCGGGGGAAGTACCTTCACGCTCAGACCGGAGGGAACAGCAGGAACAATTCGTGCCTTGATGGAAAACGGTATACTTAATGAAGGCTTTCCTCAAAAGGTGTTTTATATTATCTCCTGTTTCCGTCACGAAAAACCACAGGCAGGAAGATTAAGAGAGTTCCACCAGTTTGGCTGCGAAATGGTTGGGGCGGCAAATGCCCGTGCCGATGCTGATGTAATTTCATTGGCAAAAAGCGTGCTTGACAGACTGGGACTTAAAGGAATTGAGCTTAATATAAATTCTATCGGCTGTCCTAAGTGCCGTGCCGAATATCATAAGGCTTTAAATGCATATTTTGAACAGTATAAAGACAAGCTTTGTGAAACTTGTCAGCAAAGGCTTGAAAAGAATCCTATGAGAATTCTTGACTGTAAATCTGCTGAAGATCAGGAAATTGCTAAAAATGCACCCGTTATCCTTGATTATCTGTGCGATGAGTGCAGTGAGCATTTCACACAGCTGAAAAACAATTTGAAATTAATGAATATTGAATATAAAGTTAACCCTAGAATCGTCAGAGGACTTGATTATTATACGAAAACAGTGTTTGAGTTTATCACAACTGATATCGGTGCACAGGGAACCATCTGCGGCGGCGGAAGGTATGACGGATTGATCGAACAGCTCGGCGGAAAGCCGACCCCTGCCCTTGGTTTTGGTATGGGACTTGAAAGACTTATTCTGACTATGCAGAATCAGAACTGTGATTTTATTGAATTTGAAAAATGTAATGTCTATATAGCTACAATGGGAGAAAAGAGTGAACACAAGGCTATTGAGCTTGTTAATTCACTTCGTGAGGAAGGCTTTTTTGTCGAGTATGACCTGGTGGGAAGAGGACTCAAAGCCCAGATGAAATATGCAGATAAAATTGAAGCAGACTATGTTATCGTTTTGGGTGATAACGAGCTTGAAACAGAAACCGCAAAACTGAAGAATATGAAAACAGGTGAACAAACAGATATTAAAATCGGCCGCAGCTTTGTTAAGACCTTTAGCGATATATATTTTGCGGATGTAATGTCTGTCGATGCGATTAAGTCAATGATGAAAGATTTTTCCGGGGGAGAAGTATAGGAAATGTTTTTGATATTACCCGTCACCTATGAAGTGGAATCTCCTCTTTCGCCGAAAAAAGCGGCAAGAAAAATAGACCGTGAGTTAATTGAACATAGACCCACTTTAAATATAATGTCAAACGGCAGATTTATGAGAAGCCATAGGTTTGAAACCTGTTTTTACGGATGCCGCACCGGACAGCTTGAGTTTAGGGTTTATCATCATACCGCAAAAAAACGTGACGGCGGTTCAACAGGATTTTTCGGCAAAATAGAACAAACCGAGAAAGGAAGCGTTATAAAGGGAAGCTTCCGGAAGCCTGTCTATACATATGTTATAGCTGTTCTATGGACAGTAATAACTTTGTTTATGTCCCTTATGCTTTTTGCCATAGAAGAAAAAATCGGATCATTATGTATGCTCGGAGTTTTTATCTTAGGAATATTTATTATGTTTTGGGATAATAAAAAACCATTGCTTAAAGCCTATATTGACAGCTTTTCAAAAACATAGAGGACAGGGATTATTGCAGATATTTAAATTACTATATAGAAAAGGAAGTAATAAAAATGAAACTTGACACAATGAAAGACCTCCGCAGAACACATTATTGCGGAGAAGTTCCTAATATTCCTCAGGAGGTTGTTGTATGCGGCTTTGCCGACAGGGTGAGAGATATGGGAAACCTTATTTTTATTAATCTTCGTGACCGAACAGGTCTTGTCCAGCTTGCATTTAACGATAATACAGAAAGAGCTGTGTTTGAAAAAGCTCAGCAGGTCAAAAGTGAATATGTCCTTATGGCAAAAGGACAGGTTCAAAAGCGTGAAAGCGTTAATAATAAACTTAAAACAGGCGAAATTGAAATTATCGTTAATGATTTGAGAATTCTCTCAAAAGCTGAAACAACACCGTTTGAAGTAACAAATTCAGAAAAAGTAAACGATGAGCTTAAATTAAAATACAGATATCTTGACCTGAGAAATCCAAAGCTGCAAAAGAATATGATAATGCGTCATAAAATCGCTCAGGTTACAAGAGAGTATTTTTATGACAATGGATTTTTGGAGATTGAAACTCCTATGATGATGAAATCAACTCCGGAGGGAGCAAGGGATTATCTCGTTCCGTCAAGAGTTCATGAGGGTAAGTTTTATGCCCTTCCTCAGTCTCCTCAGATTTATAAACAGTTGCTTATGATATCAGGTTATGATAGATATATCCAGCTTGCAAGATGCTTCCGTGATGAGGATCTGAGAGCTGACAGACAGCCTGAGTTTACTCAGGTCGATTTGGAAATGTCTTTTGTTGACGCAGAGGATATTCAGCAGTGCGTTGAGGGCTATATTCAAAAGCTGTTTAAGGACGTCATGGACGTTGATGTGGTGCTTCCTATTGAGCGAATGACATTTGCCGATTCAATGAATCGATTTGGTTCTGATAAACCTGATACCCGTTTCGGTATGGAAATACAGGATATAACCGATACAGTCAAGGATATCGACTTTGTTGTGTTTAAATCAGCAATAGAAAACGGCGGTTCGGTCCGTGCAATCAACGTAAAGAACGGTGCTTCAACATATACAAGAAAAGAAATTGATAAACTTATTGAACATGCAAAGGGAATCGGTGCAAAAGGACTTGCTTATATCCGTTGGGCAGATGAGCCTAATTGTTCATTTAAGAAATTTCTCGGTGAGGGAGACTTGGAGAAAATTTGTGAAGCAACAGATGCCCGAAAAGGCGATTTGGTGCTTATATGTGCAGATAAAAATAATGTGGTGCTTTCAACCCTTGGCGCATTGAGACTTATAGCTGCTAAAAAGCTTGATATTATTCCGGAAAATCAATATAATTTTGTTTGGATAACTGAAATGCCTTTCTTTGAAAAGGATGAGGAAACCGGCGAGTGGATAGCAATGCATCATCCTTTTACAATGCCTATGGAGGAATGTCTGGAATATCTTGATACCGATCAGGGCAGCGTTCGTGCAAAGGCTTGGGATTTGGTGCTGAACGGCACAGAGCTTTCAAGCGGTTCAATGAGAATTACGGACTTTGAGCTTCAGCAGAAAATGTTTGAGGCACTTGGCATGACCGATGAGGAGATAGAAGCTAAATTCGGATTTTTAGTAGACGCCTATCGCTATGCAGCACCGCCTCACGGTGGAATGGGAATCGGTCTTGACAGATTGGCTATGATAATGTGTAAAGCTGAAAGCCTTCGTGATGTAGTTGCATTTCCGAAGGTTCAGAATGCAAGCGAGCTTATGAGTGCGTGTCCTTCCGAGGTCGAAAAAAAACAGCTTGATGAACTTCATATTAAAACCATGTAAAATATTTATATATGAAATATACTCTGACATTGCTTGAAAAAAGCAGTGTTGGAGTATTTTTTATATCATTTTCACAAAAATATACAACATAATATAACCAAAATAGACAAATTTATTTTTATTACCCAAAAATATATTGACAAAAAAGAACAGCAAATGGTATAATGTCACCGCCAAACTAAAGTTTGGCATAAAAACCAAAAACGAAAGGTGGATTTATTATGGTTAAAACTAAGTCAAGAGCACTATCCTTTTTCACAGCGTTAGTATTGTGTTTTTCAGCATTACTTTTTACTAACCTGGATGCACAAGCAGAGTCCGCAGGCTTCCATGTCAGCGGAACAACTATTTTAGACGCAAACGGAAATTCGTTTGTAATGAGAGGAATTAACGTTCCTCATGCATGGTATACTCAGTATACCTCAAGATCATTGGCAGCAATTGCAGCAACAGGAGCAAACACAGTAAGAGTTGTATTGTCAGACGGAGATAAGTATACAAAAAACACCTATGACAATGTTTCTAACGTTATTGAAATGTGTAAACAGAATAAACTTATCTGTGTTCTTGAAGTTCATGACGGAACCGGAGAGAATAGTGAAACATATCTGACTAATGCAGTAAACTATTGGATTAGCCTGAAAAAATTGCTGAATGATAACAAGGATTATGTTATTGTAAACATAGCAAATGAATGGTATGGTTCATCAAATGCGTTTTCGTGGAGATCAGGCTATGTAACAGCAATTAAAAGTTTAAGAGAAGCAGGAATAAAAAATATGCTTATGGTTGATGCCGCAGGCTGGGGACAGTATGCTGATTCAATCAGAATAAGCGGAAAAACTGTTTTCAATGCAGACCCTGATAAGAATACTGTTTTCTCTATCCATATGTATGAAACTGCAGGAAAAAACGCTTCAACTATTCAGACTAATATTAATAATGCCCTTGGCATAGGCGTACCTGTAGTAATCGGTGAATTCGGATGGAAGCATACCGGCGGAGATGTTGATGAGGCTACAATTATGAGTTATTGTACTCAGAAAAATGTAGGATATCTTGCTTGGTCATGGAAAGGCAACAGCAGCGATGTTGCATATTTGGATATGTCTAATGACTGGGATGGAAACAGCCTTACCACTTGGGGCAGTGATGTTATAAACGGAACATATGGAATCAAAAATACTTCTGTAAGATGTTCTGTTTATCCAGGCGGATCATCTTCAGGTGGTTCTGAAACACCGGTCGACAATTATGTTTCTTTGTTTGAAGGAACAGCAACAGCTTCTTCATGGGATCAGGTAGTAAGTGTTATGTCGTCAAAAAATACAGGCGGAATCTTTGATGGAAGCATCGTTACTTCTAACGGATATTTCTATGTGGAATATTCAGGTGCTCAGCCTGAATTGATTCTTCAGAGCTGGTCCGGCGGAGCTAACTGGGCAAAGGTTCAAGCCTATGAAACAGGAAGCGCTAACGGCCACAGCTATGCTAAATATTCATATTCAAGCTGTGTGTCTGCATTCGGCACAAATGATTTTGCAGCAAAATTAGATCAGGTCCATGTTGGTGCAACAGGAAGCTCTGTAACAGTATATAATCTTAGATATTGCTATAACTGATATTTCTTAATACCGAAATATTAAAGCTTCAATTAACAAAAGGGAGTAGCCCGGTCTTGCTTGAATGACAGGGCGCCTCCCTTATTGTTATATATTGAAGAATTTGAAAGCTGTCCGTCTTGACTTTTTATTTTAATATGCTATACTTGTATTAAACAGGAAGTGTAAAGGTTAGAGGTGATTAAATGGCTATCAGAGAATCCGGAGAGGATTATCTTGAAACAATACTTATATTGCAGGAAAGAACTGGCTATGTCCGTTCAATAGATATTGCGTCAGAATTAGGATTTTCAAAACCAAGCGTAAGCAGAGCAATGGGAATTTTAAAAAATGACGGCTTTATAACCGTTGAACCTGACGGACAAATCGTCTTGACTAAAAGAGGCTATCTCAGAGCAAGAGAGGTCTATGACCGTCATCTGCTTATAACAAGGTTTCTTCGTGATATTCTGGGAGTCAGTGATAATAATACAAATGAAGATGCATGTAAAATTGAGCATGTCATAAGCTATGAAACCTATGAAAAGCTTAATGTATTTGTGGATAATTATTTAAAAGATGATAAGTAAAAAAGAAAAGTGTACCAATCAAAAGTTGGTACACTTTTTTATTTGATATCCATTTCAAAGGGTGCCTCCACCCTTATTTTTTTGCCGCTTATAGGGTGCAAAAATTCCACTTCTCCGCAGTGCAGAGCCTGTCTTGGATAATCCTCTCTGCTTCCGCCGTATAAGTCATCCCCCGCAACAGGATGACCTATATATGACATGTGTACCCTTATCTGATGTGTCCGCCCGTTTTCAAGACAAAGCCTTAAGAGCGAATATTTCTCTGAATGTTCCAAAACTTCATATCTGGTTACCGCAGACTGTCCGTCATCTCTGATACAGCGTTTGATAATGGATTCCTGTTCTCTTGCAATGGGAGCGTCAACAATGCCGTGTTTTTTCTCAAAAATCCCGTGACAAATGGCATAGTATACTTTTTCGTATGTTCGCTGTAATGCTTTTGCAGCATATTGGTTTTTTGCAGCAATAACACACCCCGAAGTGTCCCTGTCAAGCCTGTTTACAGGGCGGAATGTCAAACCTTCACAGTGAAAAGCAAAAAAGTTTCCGAGAGTATCCCCTTGATGCTTTATTGACGGATGAACCGGCATAAAGGGCGGCTTGTTAAATACAATAAGATGTTCGTCCTCATAAAGAATTTCCACATTAAGAGCGCTGTTAGGTTCAAGCAAGGTTTCATCCTGTTCATTTAAAAATATAACGTCACCTTTAAAAACCTTATCAATGGTGCGAATAGTTTCTCCTTTTCGGGTTATTCCCTTTTCAGTGCGTTTTAATCTGGTTAAAAGACGTCTGGAAACTCCCCTCTTTGTCAGAACTTCTCCGAGATTTTTTCCGTGTTCATCAGCACTAATAAATATTTTAACAGCCATGCCCTTATTCAGACTCTCTCTTGTATGGGAATCTTCCGAGAATCTCAAATGCGCTTGAGCGTTGCCACATGGAAGCTGAAATGAGTATTTCAAAGCCTTCTCCAAAATCACAGGCATATTCGTTAGGCTGCATTTTAGGCACACCGAAACAGCTCAGCATGTTCATAATAATACCGCCGTGAGTTATAACTGCACAGTTTGTAAGCCCGTCATACATCATGTCTGATATGATTATATTCAATGCCTCAAAGGATCTGTTTACTACATCTCTCGCCGATTCACCCTTGGGCGGAGGATTGTCAAGCCCTCCCTTTATAAATTTCTTGTAATCAGGGTCGTTGATAAGTTCGTCTGCCTTTTTTCCCTCAAAGATTCCAAAATTCATTTCCGAAAGCTGCGGAAGCTCTGCGGTGAATCTGTTCGGATGAAGAATGTCAGCCGTCTGCTTACAGCGTTTAAGCGGCGAGGTGTAAACCTTCTGAACTGAAGGATAATCAAATTTTTCTATCTTGTCATAAAGCTCCTCCACACCCTTGCTGCAAAGAGGAAGATCCGTAACCCCAATATATTTCCCATCAAGATTCCCCTGTGTAATTCCATGTCTTATAAGCTGAAGCCTGTAGCCTTTCATGAAAAATCCTCCTTTATGTATATATTCGACAAAATATCTTTACAAAATACTAAAAATATAGTATAATAAAGTAATAGTTATGAAATTTCGTGTTGATTTATTTTGTTTTCATATTTAAGTCTGCACCATAAAATCAGTTCAAATTAACAGAATCCTCTTATCAATAAAGGAGATTTTATTATGAAAAACAAAATTGAAGAAAAACAAATGTGTGAAGAGGTCGGAAAACGTCTTTCCGAGCTTAGAAAAATAAATAATCTTACCCAGCGTCAAGCCGCCGAATATCTTGGCATATCTCAAAGTAATATGTCTCAGCTTGAAACAGATGTCCGAAAAATTTCAATATATTCTATAAAAAAATTGCTTGAGCTTTATAATTCGTCATATGAATCGGTTTTAGGGGAATTGGGCCGGAATGAAACAGAAGCCTTTCTAAAACCCGAAAAAAGCCTTTCAAGTATAGATCTCCTGCTGTCTGTGTGTGAACAGGCTGGTTCAGAAGACCTAAATATCGCAGTTTCCGCATATATTAATATGTGCGTCTATATTATCCTTCGTGAAATATATGAGTCAAATCCGAGAAATACCGGCGCAGTTTTTTCTCTTGATAAAGAAAGCTCTTTGAAAAAAGCAACAGATTTTATAGAAAAAACTCCCCACCATCTGTCTGCGTTTATTAATGTTTCCACAGGAAAGGTTAAAAAGACTTTAATAGAACCGCCTCTGGAAAAAGCGGCGGACTTCAGAGAGTTTGTAAAGTCCTGTGAAAATTACATTTCAAGTTATCTGACTAAATAAGTAATATTTTAATAGTAAGTTTTGTTACGTCATTAAATCGCAAGAAAGTTTGTCATATTCTCCGCAGCCTATCGAAGCGGCGGACATATTGACTAAGGTTATAATACCATATTTTAATAAGCTTTTCAAGTGCAAGTTAATCTGAGAGAGGTTTTAATGAAAAGAAAAAATCTGACTGTAATTATGATATTCGCTGCTGTTGCCGCAGTACTGATTTTTGTTTTTTCATTGCTGCATGTGGATAAAACTGTAACAAACCGTTTTTTTTCAATGGATACCTCCGTCAGATTAACAGCAAGCGAGAAGAATGCTAATACATATATAGATTTGATAAAAAAGCTTGATAAAACCTTGTCAGCTTATAACAGCAGTTCTGAAATTTCTTTATTAAATAATGAGAAAAAACTGACAGTGTCCGATATTACTGCCGAGCTTTTAAAGAAAGCAGTAAAACTGAATAAAGCTTATCCCCAGGTTGATATAGCCTCGGGAGCTTTGACAAGGCTTTGGAATGTAACTGCCTCAAACCCCAAAATTCCTGAGGAAAATGAAATAAAAACAGCCTTGAAAACAGTTGATTCTGAGAATATCGAAATTAACGGCAGAGAAATAACTTTGAAAAATAATGCCCAAATAGATTTGGGAAGCTGTGCAAAAGGCTATGCTTTGGACCTGCTGTATGATGAGTTTGAAAAAAATAATGAAAGCTTCGCCTCAGTATCTTTCGGTTCGTCTACCTTGCTTTACGGAAAAAAATCTGACGGAAAACCGTTTGTAACAGCAGTTGCCGACCCGGAGGACAGCAGCTCGCAGGTGTTAACGTTTTCATCTGAAGAAGGCTTTGTCTCAACTTCAGGAGGATATGAAAGATATTTTGAATCTGACGGTAAAAAATATTGCCACATTATTGATCTGGAAACAGGCTGTCCGGCGGAAAGCGATTTGACATCCGTCACAGTGATTTCTTCCGAAAGCGGCTTGCTTACTGATTATCTTTCAACCTGTATTTTTATAGACGGAACAAAAAGTCTGGATAAATATCTGAATAACAGCGATTATCAGGTCATAGCTTTGGATAACAGCAAAAAAATCTATTGCTCTGACAGCTTAAAAAGTAATATTAAAATTCTTAATGAAAGCTATAGCTTTAATATGTAAAAAACAACAGTTTATTTGAAAGGACTGATTTTATTATGAGGCTTAACGGAATTCTTCTTCCCCATAAAAAAGGAACAGAAAACTGTGAAACCAAAAATCTCCCGTTGCCTGAAAAAGTTAAAATCTCCATGTCTCAGCATATGGGTGCGCCATGTGTACCATTGGTGAAAAAAGGCGACTTAGTTAAGGTGGGACAAAAAATCGGTGAGAGCGAAGCGTTTATGTCTTGTCCTGTGCATTCAAGCGTGTCCGGTGAAGTCGTCGACATCAGTGAAATGCTGCTGGCTAACGGGAAAACCTGTAAAGCAGTAGAAATTCAGTGCGACGGACATCAGTCTATGTGGGAGGGCATAAAGCCACCCCATGTCACTGATAAAAAGAGCCTTGTGGACGCAGTGAGAGAGTCCGGCTGCTGCGGTTTGGGCGGAGCAGGCTTTCCAACCCATATAAAGCTTAATTATGACGAGAATAAAGTAAAAATCGATTCGCTTGTAATAAACGCCGCTGAGTGCGAGCCTTATATTACTTCCGACTTCCGTGAAATGATGGAAAACCCTGACGATGTAATCGAGGGTATAAAAATAATACGGGATATATTGAATATAAACAGCGTTTATATTGGAATTGAAGATAATAAGCCTAAAGCAATCAAAGAAATGAAAAAGCTTACCCAAAGCTATGATTATGTAAATGTGGTTAAGCTTAAATCTTCTTATCCTCAGGGCGCAGAAAAGGTTATCGCATATTCAGCGACAGGACGGATCATTAAAGAGGGAAATCTCCCCTCGGATCATGGAATTATCGTGATGAACGTTTCTACAGTTGCTTTTATAAATCGCTATCTTAAAACAGGAGAGCCTCTGATTTCAAGACGTGTTACCATAGACGGCGACGCAGTGGGAAAGCCCTGTAATATAAAAGCTCTGATCGGTACCCCCGTAAAAGACCTGCTTGATTATTCAGAAACTGACTTTGACAGTGTGGAAAAATTAATTTCGGGCGGACCAATGATGGGTATGTGTATGTATGACGTAAATGCTCCCCTGTCAAAAACTAATAATGCTTTTCTTGCTTTTAAAGCAAAGTCAACATCAAAGTTGCCGATGTTTTATGAAGGGCAGACAAATTGTATAAGATGCGGAAAGTGTATATCCGCCTGTCCTTTGGGTCTGATGCCCACAGAGCTTGAAAAAGCCTATGACCGTCGTGATAGGGAGATGCTTAATAAGCTGAAAATAAATCTCTGTATGAACTGCGGAAGCTGTTCTTTTGTGTGTCCCGCCAAACGAAGCCTTGCTGAGAAAAATCAGCTTGCAAAAGGCTTTGCATTAAGTAAATAATAAGCATTCTGTGAAATGGAAGTGATTGATCCGATGAAAAATGAAAACTTGTTAGTAAGTCCCTCTCCTCATATAAGAAGTGAAAGAACAACCTCAAAAGTCATGGGCCATGTTCTTATAGCACTTTTTCCTGCCGCAGCAGCGTCAGTTGTAATCTTCGGAATAAGAGCCTTGGAGCTTATTCTGTTTTGTGCAGTGACCGCTGTGCTTTGGGAAAGACTCTGCAATCTGATAATGAAAAGACCAAATTCAATAGGCGATTTGTCAGCCGTTGTTACAGGTGTCATCTTAGCGTTTAACCTGCCTGTAACTTTGCCTTTCTGGATGGCGGCTATCGGTACCTTTGCGGCAATTGTAATAGCTAAACAGATTTTCGGCGGCTTGGGACAAAACTTTGCCAACCCCGCAATTGTGGGAAGAATCGTCCTTATGCTTTCCTTCCCTGCCGCAATGAGTAACTGGGTTGAGCCTTTTTATAACAAAGCCGATGCAGTAACGTCTGCAACGCCTCTCGTTTCGGGAACCGCTTCTTATAAAGAGCTGTTTTTAGGGACAACAGGCGGATGTCTCGGTGAAGTCTGTGCAGCAGCACTGCTTCTCGGAGGTATATATCTCGTTGCTGTAAATGTAATCTCCCCTGCTGCACCTGTGGCTTTTATGGGAACAGTAGCTGCGTTTTCTTATATCGTGGGAGAAGACGGATTATATCAGCTTCTTGCCGGCGGAGTTGTGCTTGGCGCAGTGTTTATGGCTACTGATTATGTTACAACTCCTATAACAGCTAAAGGAAAAATTATTTTCGGAATAGGCTGCGGAATTATAACATGTGTTATCCGTTTTTGGTGCTCATTCCCTGAGGGCGTATCCTTCTCAATCCTACTTATGAATATTCTTACACCTTATATAGATATGTTTACCCGCAAAAAGCCAATAGGCGGACTGATTGTTGATAAAAAGATAAAGGAGGAAAAGGAAAATGAAAAATAATATTCTTCCGCCCCTTGTCCTGACAATAATCTGTATCGTGGTTTCGGGCTTGCTTGTTTTCGCACATAACAAAACCTATGTAGATACAACCGGTGTTATGACTGACGAGCTGAAAGCAGGCTGTGAGGAAATCTTCGGCGAGGGAGACTATGAAATGCTCCTTGATAAGAATTCTGATACGAAAACGCCTATAACCTTTGATACTGAGGGCGTGGTTTCGGTTATTACCGACAGCTCTAAGGAAAAATGCCTGATAGAATTAGAGGAGGACGGCTATTCAAAAGGCGGACTTCATGTGCTTATCGGCGTAAATTCCGACGGAAAAGTTGAGGGAATACATTTCCTTTCAATCGGCGAAACCCCCGGACTTGGCACAAAGGTTCAGGAAAAATCATTTCTTGATACATTGATAGGTTTTAATACCCAAACCAATCCTGATTCTATCGATAACGTTACATCGGCTACATATTCCTCAAAGGGTATGAAATCTGCCTGTATGAAAGCGGTTAAGCTTTATTCTGAGCATAAGGAGGAGATTGCAAATGTCTGAAAAGAAAAGCTGTATGTATGAATTTACTAAAGGATTAATCAAAGAAAATCCTACCCTTGTGACCCTCCTCGGAATGTGTCCGACTCTTGCCGTTACAACAATGGCAGTAAACGGTATAGGAATGGGACTTGCAACAACTTTCGTGCTTGTCTGTTCAAATATAGTT
This sequence comes from uncultured Ruminococcus sp., assembly GCA_900539835.1. Lineage (GTDB taxonomy): Bacteria > Bacillota > Clostridia > Oscillospirales > Ruminococcaceae > FB2012. Next base: position 25,271 of record UQDR01000022.1, read on the forward strand.
ATTTCACTTCTTAAAAATGTAATACCAAAAGCCGTGCGCCTGCCTTGCTTTATTGTAATTATTGCAGGGTTTGTAACGCTTATTAGCTTTATCCTTCAGGGATATTTCCCGTCGCTTTATTCGTCATTGGGTATATTCCTGTCGCTTATAACAGTAAACTGTATAATCCTCGGCAGAGCCGAAGCCTTTGCTTCAAAAAACAAGCTTGTTCCGTCAATATTGGATGGTCTGGGTATGGGACTTGGATTTACCGCTTCATTGTTTACGATGGGTTCTTTGAGAGAAATATTCGGTTCAGGAAGCTGGATGGGAATAGATATTCCGGTTATAAGCTCTAATCCTGTTCTTATATTTATAATGCCGGCAGGAGGCTTTTTTGTGCTAGGCTGCGTAATCGCATTAGTAAATAAAATTGCCAACAGAAAACCGCCTGCAGAAATTTCATGTAAAAACTGTCCTAATGCAGAAGCCTGCGGACAGGATTGCAGCAGCTGTTCAGAAATGGAGGTAAAATAATTATGAAAGAATTTCTTATAATTATGCTGTCTGCTGTTTTTGTAAACAACGTTGTGCTTTCGCAGTTCATGGGTATATGTCCGTTTTTGGGCGTATCAAAACAGCTTAAATCGTCAATAGGCATGGGCGGAGCAGTAATTTTTGTAATGGTTTGTGCAACAGCCTGTACATATCCTGTCTATAAATTGCTGGAGCTTGCAGGAATAGAGTATCTCCAAACAGTAGCGTTTATTCTTGTTATTGCATTGTTTGTACAGTTGGTTGAGATCGTTATGAAAAAGGTTATGCCGCCGCTTTATAAAGCGCTTGGAGTTTATCTTCCGCTTATTACAACAAACTGTGCGGTTCTTGGAGTAACTATTGCAAATATAGATAACGGATATACTTTTGCACAGTCAATAACAAATGCACTGGGAACAGGTTTGGCATTTACATTGGCATTGGTGCTGTTTTCGGGTGTGCGTTCAAGAATTGCAGATTCAAATATTCCTGAAACATTTAAGGGAGTTCCTGCAACATTGATTGCCGCATCTATCGTTTCATTGAGCTTTATGGGATTCAGCGGATTGTTCAGTTAAATGGATAATTCCAAAAGACGTAATCCGTGTGTTGAATTTACAAAAGCTATGAAGAAAACACATACTATACTTATTCCCTCAATGCTTGATTTTCATTTTCCACTGCTTGTGTATGCATTTCTTGCAGGAGGATATAAAGCCGAAATTCTTGATAATAAAGGCGAGGATATAATTTCATGTGGTTGGGAGCATTCAAATAATGATGTGTGTTTTCCTGCTAACCTTATAATCGGGCAATTTATTACCGCACTTAAAAGCGGCAAGTATGATATGAATAAAACAGCGCTTCTTCTGCCGCAGACGGGCGGAGGATGCCGTGCCTGTAACTATATTCACTTGCTCAGAAAAGCTTTGATAAAAGCAGATCTTGAAAATGTGCCGGTTATTTCACTTAATGTAAGCGGAGTAGAAAAGCACAGCGGTTTTAATATTACGCCTATAATGGTGCTCACAGCCTGTTCAGCGATATTTTACAGTGATTTGCTTATGTATCTTTATCATAAAATTTCGCCTTATGAGAAAAATATCGGTGAAACTAAAAGGCTTTGTCGGCAATGGGAAAAGAAAATTTCAAAGGGCTTTGAGCGTAAAAAAATATCTGTCGCCGCATGAAATGAAAATAGTGTTTGAGAATATTGCCAAGAGCTTTGCAGATATTGAACAAGAGCCGATAACGACTAAAAAAGTCTGTGTTGCGGGAGAGCTTTATATAAAGTTTTGTTCTTTGGGAAATAACGGACTTGAAAAAACACTGGAAAACCGAAGCTGTGAAATTGTCATGAGCGGTTTCGTGCCATATATGATGTATCTTATTGATAATTGCACTGCTGATGATAGAATCTATAATAGATTTTCTTTTTCAGGTATTGGTGCGAGAGTGCTGATAAAATATATGGATCATCTTCAGAAGCAGGTGAATCTTGCATTGACAAAGCAGGGATTTGAGCCAATTACAAGATATGTTACTTTGAAAAAGGATTGCTCATGGGCGGCTGATTTCGGCGAAACAATGGGCGACGGATGGCTTATTTCGGCGGAGATTATTGACGCTTTGAACCGGGGCAGTAAAAGCTGTATCGTTGCAGTGCCGTTTGGCTGTCTTGTCAGTCATTCCTGTGCAAGAGGTGTGATAAATAAAATACGTCGGCGTTATCCTGATACGGTTATAAGCGCATTGGATTTTGATTCGGGACTGGCGAAAATAAATCAGCTTAACAGAATACAAATGATTCTTAATTTTACATAAAAGAGGAGGATTAACTTGGAATATTTAATACCTATCGGGCTTTTTGCAGGACTTGGGATCTTAGCGGGAGTGCTTCTGACGGTGGTGTCTAAAGCTTTTGCCGTTAAAACTGACGATAGAATTGAAGCGGCACAGGAGGCTTTGCCTCAGGTAAACTGCGGAGCTTGTGGATTTTCAGGCTGTAATGACTATGCTGAAGCGGTTGTGACAAAGGGTGCGGAATGTAATCTTTGTAAGCCCGGCGGAGCTGAGAGTGCGGCAAAACTGGCGGAGATCATGGGCGTAGAAGCTCAGGCAGCAGAACCTATGACAGCGTTTGTGCGCTGTGCTGGAGACTGTAATGTAACAAGGCATAAATATGACTTTGACGGCATTCAAAGCTGTGCAGCATGCAACAGATTTTACAACGGAAGTAAGACCTGTACCAGCGGTTGCATGGGATATGGTGACTGCGTAAAGGTTTGTCCTCAGGGAGCAATATCCATTGTGGACAGAATTGCTGTTATAGACCCCGAAAAATGCATAGGCTGCGGTCTTTGTGCAAAGGAATGCCCTAATGACCTTATTGCCGTAAGACGGAAATCTCAAAAGGTTGAGGTTATGTGTTCATCGGGAGATATGGGAAGGCTTACAAGAGAAATTTGCTCTAACGGTTGTATAGGCTGTAAAATGTGTGAGAGAAAATGTCCGAAACAGGCTATTACCGTTATAAATAACCATGCCGTTATTGATTATGAAAAGTGCATCAACTGCGGAATTTGCGTTGATACTTGCAGGGTTCATGCAGTAAAAAGGATATAAAAAGGAGTCTTAGACCATGAAAAGACAGGATTATTTATCTTGGGACGAATATTTTATGGGCGTAGCACTGCTTTCAGCAGGGCGAAGCAAGGATAATAATACACAGGTGGGGGCTTGTATAGTTTCAGACGAAAACAAGGTTCTTTCTGTTGGATATAACGGAATGCCTACCGGCTGTTGTGATGATGACATGCCTTGGGAGAGAGAGGGAAATACCCTTGAAACCAAGTATCCTTTTGTCTGCCATGCAGAGCTTAACGCTATCCTTAACAGGATCACAGGAAGCTTAAAGGACGCAAGAATTTATGTTTCGCTTTTTCCTTGCAACGAATGTGCGAAAGCTATTATTCAAAGCGGCATAAAGGAAGTTGTATATATGGAGGACAAATATGCTGAATCTGACTCAGTTAAGGCTTCTAAAATGATGTTCTCCATGGCTGGCGTTAAAATCCGTCAATATGAGGTAACGGGAAGAGAAATTAATATAAAGCTATAGAGCCATTCGTTGATTTTGCAAGCTTACCACAGTGAGGACGAAACATTAATTTTTTTAAAAGTAATAAAGTGGTTCTCACAGAACCTTGACTCGAGCCGATTCAAATTAATTGTTTTATCAAATTTGATTGGCGAGAAATGCGCCGTCTGCGCTAAGACCGGGACGTCTGAGGACAAACTCAGCTACGCTGAGTGGCGGGCTGTCGAGGACGCCAGCCCCTACACAAGATTTGCGAACTCACCTTAGCGGGGTCAAAGTATTGTATCTCACAAACTGATATCGTAACATGGCCCGTGCGGCCGAGCACCCGT
>UQDR01000023.1 GCA_900539835.1 uncultured Ruminococcus sp.
CCCTTCACTTATAGCCTCATTTGAGGCTTTTTTGCACGCAAACGTGCAACTATGAACGAAATATGAAAAAAGTTTGGTGATTTGCACATATTTGGTTAGCGGAATTTGTGCAAAACAAACAATGCAAAATAAAAAGACTAAAAGAGAAAAACCGTATCCTGATTCATTCAGGCGTACGGTTTTTTTATATGATTTGATAAGGATCAGTTAGTCATCCTTACCGCTGATGATGCTGACTATTCCGCAAAGGATTCCCCCTATAACAAATGCAAGCCAGTTATATTGCCAGATGTTCCAGACAATCCCGGTCACAAGGAAAATAATCACTGCTATGAGCATGATAACTCCGTGAATTTTTTGCTCCACAGATGATTCCTTTTTATGTTCTTTTTTCAGTCTGTGGTTGTATTTTTCAATGTCATATTTGTCTTTTTGCATTCCGTTATATACAAGAACGGAAACACCTATTGATGCAAAGAAGAACAACATTGAGTTTTCAAGCGCCTCGGTTATGCGATTTTTTTCTAAGCCGTCAATTCCTATTGTAACAATAAATCCGATTATTATAAGGCTTATACCCACGGCAATTCTAAGGGGATATTTGTTTTCAAAGGCTGTTATTTGTTCCTTTTTATAAAAAGGGGCTATATATGGATTGTTTTTTTCAAAATTAGAATTGTTTATACCGCTGACTACAAAAATCATAACGGCAATTAAAATAAATAAGAAAAATCCTATTCCAAGCATGGTATCATTGACTTTAAGTCCGTCACATAAACCTGCAAAGGAAATGCTTAAAAGACATAAGCCGACACCCACGGAAATGCATTTAGAGAACTTGTTCATATGCTTATCATAACCGGCTTTGTCCTGAGCGGTTTCCTTTTGAATATTTCCTTTAATCAGACTGTCTATTGAACAGGAGAACATGTCGCATATCTGAATTATTTTATCCATTTCGGGAAAAGTGGCATCAGACTCCCATTTGGAAACCGATTGTCTTGAAACGTTAAGAGATTCCGCCAAATCTTCCTGAGTAATATTTTTTGTTTTTCTTAGAAATTGTAAGTTTTCACCCAAGCTCATGATATGAATCCTTTCTCCGCCTATGTATTTTTATGACCAAGCCGATTCAGGCGGAATGGCGCAGTCACAGGACAGCTGTTCCTATGATTAAATTTTATCATTTTATATGGAAAACTGCAACCAAATTTGTGTTGCTTTTAAATACTTTTATGTAAACTTGAAGTTGCATAGGCGTAAATACGCAGTTTTATGCTTTATAAAAAAAGTTATCCGCAGAATATACGGATAACTTTTTATTACAGCTCATCAATTTCTTTAAGCCAAATTGCTGCCACAGCATCAGACGGCATTCGCCAATCGCCTCTTGGGGATAATGTTACTGAACCGATTTTTGCACCGTCGGGCAGGCATGAACGTTTAAACTGCTGTGAGAAAAATCTTCGGTAAAAGGTTTTAAGCCATTTTAAAATAGTTTCTTTGTCATATTCACTATCAAAAGCTATTTTTGCAAGGCGGTAAACTTTTCTTGGACTGAATCCCCAGCGTATTCCGTTATAAAGGAAAAAGTCATGAAGCTCATATGGGCCTACCAAATCTTCGGTTTTCTGTGTCATTTCAGTAGCGGTTTCATCTGTAGGAAGAAGCTCGGGGGAAACAGGTGTGTCAAGAATATCATATAAGACTTCTCTAAGCTTATTGCTTGTACAGGTGTCGCCATAATATTTGACAATGTGTCTTACCAAAGTTTTAGGTATTGAAGCGTTGACGCCATACATGGACATATGATCGCCGTTATAGGTAGCCCAGCCGAGGGCAAGCTCAGATAAATCACCTGTTCCAACGACAAAACCGTTAGTTTGATTGGCGATATTCATAAGCACTTTTGTGCGTTCTCTTGCTTGGCCGTTTTCAAACACTACATTGTGGTTATTTACATCATGCTTTATGTCTTGAAAATGCTGAAGCACAGATTCTGTAATATCTACTTCTTTAAAAGTAACATCCAAAGCTTCACACATTATTTCGGCATTGGAGCGTGTTCTTTTGGTTGTGCCGAAGCAGGGCATAGTTACGGCGACAATATCAGAATGGGGACGATCAAGCAGGTCCATAGCTTCTACACAGACCAACAAAGCAAGGCAGGAATCAAGTCCCCCTGAAATGCCGATTACCACGCTTTTAGCATTAGTGTGTTCAATACGTTTTTTCAGCCCCTGCGACTGCATTTGCAGAATAAGATGACAGCGATAGTATCTTTCTTTATCGATTGATGGAATAAAGGGAGTTTTTTCAATATATCTTGTCAGCTCTGCGGTTTTTACAGAATTAAAAGAAAAGCTTGTTTCTGAAATACCGGGCTGAGGTGTCATAGCTGTATAAGTGGACATTTTTCTGCGTTCAAAAGCCAGTTTTTTTATATCAATTTCAGAAATGGTAATTTCGTTTTTAAACAAGGTGCTTTCATTGAGTATAGCGCCGTTTTCGGTAATAATATTGTGACCTGAAAAAACCATGTCTTGGGTAGATTCGCCATCTCCCGCAGAGCAATATACATAGCCTGAAACAAGTCTTGCGGATTGATTTGAAACAAGCTGTCTGCGGTAGGATTCCTTTCCGATAACCTCGTCAGAAGCGGAAAGATTGCAGATTATTGTTGCTCCTGAGAGTGCAAGGTGATTGGAAACAGGGTCGGAAGTCCATAAGTCTTCACAGATTTCATATCCGACTGTCAGTTCCGGGAGGTTAGAGCAGGTAAATACGCTCTGTCCGAAATACACGAAGCCTGTTCCGCTGCAGCTTTTATATCCGTAATTATTTAAGTCAATATTTGTGGTTTTTCCGTCATATGCCGCAAAGTGTCTTGCTTCATAAAATTCATTGTAATTGGGAAGGTGTGTTTTCGGGATAAATGCAAGAATATCGCCGTTTTGCATTACTGCGGCACAATTATAGATTTTACCGAAAACTTTTACGGGCAGTCCCACAGCAACAAGAGCGTCATAATCCTTTGACGCATTTGCAATATTAATGAGTCCGCACATTGCACTGTCAAGAAGGGTATCCTGAAAAAACAGATCCTGACAGGTATATCCGGTTAAGCAAAGCTCGGGGAATACGGCAATTTTTACTTCTTTATTTTTGCATTCATGAATTTGTGCTATGATACTTTTTACATTAAAATCAATGTCTGCGACCTTAATTTCTGGAGTGCAGGCGGCGACCTTTATAAAACCGTCTTTCATAAGAAAAAATGTCCTTTCAAGTGAAATTTCAGAAGTTTTTTTAAGTATACCACTTTTTTCACCTTAAATCAAGTTATCAGAAATTTTGCTTATGCAGGGATAGAAAAAAATCAAAAGCATCTTCCTTTTTCATTTTTTACACAGTTTTCAGGCTTATTGAAATGGCAATGATAACACACTTCATTTTCCAATGGTTTTCCCTCAAAAAATGCGTCAAGATTCGACAGCGTGACATTTGCAATAGCCTCTAATGCTTCTTTGGTTAAAAAGGCCTGGTGAGAGGTGAGGAGAACATTTTGTTTTGAAACAAGAAGCGACAATACATCATCTTTAATAAGTGTATCGGAATTGTCTTCAAAGAATAAATCGCTTTCTTCCTCATAAACATCAAGACCTGCGGCCTTTACTGTACCGTTGTTTAATGCTTCAAGCAGAGCTTCACTGTCGATAAGCATACCTCGTGAAGTATTCAAAAGATATACTCCTTTTTTCATTTTAGAAAAAGCGTCGCTGTCGATAATTTTATTAGTTTCTTCTGTCAACGGACAGTGAAGGGATATTACGTCACTGTTTTTCAGCAGATAATCCAGCTTAACATATTCAAAATCAGCGTTTTGGGCAGGATATAGGTCATAGGCGAGAACTTTCATTCCAAAGCCTTTACAGATACTTATAAATGCCTTGCCGATTTTGCCTGTTCCGATAATCCCGACAGTTTTGCCGTATAAATCAACACCCGTCAAGCCTGCGATACTAAAATTAAACTCTTTGGTGCGGTTATATGCTTTGTGTATTTTTCTGTTTATTCCTAAAAGAAGGGCCATGGTATGTTCTGCAACAGCGTGAGGAGAATATGCGGGAACTCTTACAACATTGATTTTTTTATATGCAGCTTTAAAATCAATGTTGCTGTAGCCGGCACAGCGCATGGCGATTACTCTGACGCCTCCGTCATAAAGAATGTCAATGGCTTCTTTGTCTATTTCATCATTTACAAAGGCACAGACTCCGTCAAAGCCTTTGGCAAGGACAGCGGTTTTGGCTGAAAGCTTTGATTCGATATATTCGATTTGATATTTAGTGTTAAGTGCGTCAAAAAACTCCTTATCATAGGGCTTTACATCATAGAATAATATTTTTTTCATTTTACAGCATCCTTTCAAGCGTATTAATTGTATTATATATTTTTTACCTGAACAGTGTTATTTATGCTGTAAAACACAATAAAAATCACACCATGATTTTTAAAAGCATGGTGTGAGTGATGGAATAAACATTTAAAGGCTTTGCTTTATATCTGAAAAAATTATCTGTTATAAACTTCTTTCGCCATATTAAAAGCTGCCCAAGCCTTGGGCCAGCCGGCATAAAATGCGGCATGGGTAATGATTTCAGCCATTTCTTCAGCAGTTACGCCGTTTTTCTTTGCATTTTCCAAATGAAATTTAAAGGAATTGTCAAGCATTCCGCTTGCCAAAAGGCTCACCACTGTAACTATACTTCTGTCACGGAGAGAAAGGTTATCTTCTCTTGACCATACTTCTCCGAACAATACATCGTCATTTAATTGAGCAAACTTAGGAGCAAATTCACCTAAAGAATCTCTTCCTGCTGTTACTTTTTCCATAGCATTTTCCTCATTTCAATTTATTATAATCGTCATCTGACACAGGTTCAAGCCATTCGTTTGAAGCGTCCTCTGCCGGAACTTCTACCGCAAGGTGAACAAACCAGCTGTCCGGAGCAGCACCGTGCCAATGTTTAACCTCCGGAGGAATATTAATGACATCTCCCGGATTCATTTCAACTGCTTCCTTGCCCCATTCCTGATAATAGCCTCTTCCTGCGGTACAGAGAAGAATCTGACCGCCTTTGTGATGAATATGCCAGTTGTTTCTGCACTTTGGTTCAAATGTGACATTCCCGATTGCTACGCCCTGAGTTGAAAGCATATTCAGGTAGCTTTGACCCACAAAATATTTGCCGAAGGCTATGTTCTTTTCGCCTTTAGGGAAAACACCTAAATTTATATTCTCCATTAAAACTCACTCCTTATATCATTTTCATTATCTTATTTTTCACTTTTATTATACACCCTGATTGCTTGACTGTGAACAACAGAAATGTTATAATCATATAAACTAAAGGTTTATATGAAATGAGGGGGGTTAAAGTGTATAATTCACAGCTCAAAACTTTTGTTTATGCTGTTGACAGCGGCAGTTTTTCAAAGGCAGCAGAAAGGCTTTATATTTCTTCTACCGCAGTTATGAAACAGATAAATTCGTTGGAAGCTCATTTAGAGCTTAAATTGATTGAACGTAATAACCAGGGAATAAGTCTGACGTCTGCGGGAGAATCGGTTTATAAGGATGCTAAATTTCTTTTTGATTATTCAGAAAAGGCTGTTGCCCGTGCCAGACAGATTTCCGAAGCGGCGGAGAAGTGTTTTTGTATTGGTACGTCTATACTTAACCCATGTAAACCGTTTATGGAGCTATGGTATCGTTTAAGCAGCTATTTCCCCGGATATAGACTTAATATTGTTCCTTTTGAAGACGAGCACAACAATATTATATCAGAGATTTCTTCTCTTGGAGAAAAGTTTGATTTTCTGACCGGGGTATGTGATTCGGCACAATGGTTGAGCAGATGCGAATTCTTTAAGCTGGGAGAATATCGAAAATGCGTTGCAGTAAATGCAAATCATAGGCTTGCAGAAAAAGAAAAGATTAAGCTGTCGGATCTTTACGGTGAAAATCTTATGATGGTAAAGGAGGGGGATTCTCAAGTCAATGATAATATACGACGGGATATAACTAAAAATCATCCGCAGATACATATAGTTGATGCGCCCAGATTTTATGATATGAGTGTTTTCAACAAATGTGTTCAAACGGACAATGTACTTTTAACCATAGAATGCTGGCGGGATGTTCATCCGTCGCTTGTAACGATACCTGTTGAATGGGACTATGTTATTCCATATGGATTGCTGTATAAAAAGGATTCATCAAAAGACGTTGAAAAACTAATTGAAACAGTCAGAAGGTTATTCAGTGATGAATTATATTGATATTTCTATAAAATAAAGTCCGGTATCAGATGTGATATCGGACTTAAATATTATTTATTCTTTTTTATATATTTTATCTCACGAACAATTTTTTTACTTCTGAAAATGCCACGGTATATTAATCTTACAGGCCACATTAACGGGAAAAGGAAAGGAACTTTTTTCAGGAAGGGGAAAACCAGCTGCATTATATACAGTGGAGGAAAAAGCCTATGGAGAACGAATCTGAAGGTTCCCATTTTTTTATGTTTATTCAGGTTAGAATTAAGTCTTGTGCCGTAGGTTCCGCTGCTTAAAATAAAGCGTTCAAGCTCGATATATTTATCAGACGGCTGATTATCGCCAAACCACATTTTAGACATAGCGATAACATCACGGCACACCTGAGCCTTACCCGATTTTGCCAGCTCAGAATAAATAAATTCCCAATCAAGAATGGTTTCTTTATGCTGTAAATAAACGTATATATCCATTATTGAACGGATTCCGGTTCCGCCGTTGTTTAAATGTTTTTCTAAATGAGCAAACAGATATAAGAAAAACCAATTTTCATTAAAATTCAATACACCATCAGAAATCTCACTGGTGTTTTGCCATGGATCTGAAAACATTGCTGAGAAGCTTTCGTTTTCCGGGCCGAACAGCTGGCGATGAACTTCTACATTCATCATGGGCTGTTTAAAATAAGCGTCGTGGTCTTTTTCTGAAGTTAATTCTGTTTCATAACCTAAAGACAGCATGATTTCATTTGCTTTTTCCATATTTCCTTGATCTATAAGCAAATCAATGTCTGCCATAAGCCGCATGTCCCGTTGAGGATACATATCTTTGAGGAAAATTCCTTTCAGCGCAAGAAATCTGATGTTTTCTTTTTTAAAAGCATGTGTTATTTCATCAAATTCCATGGTTTGAGTTATATCCTTGACGATTGCCCTGTCACGATATTCAGCCCATTTTTTATTAGTTTCAAAATCAGGTTTATTTTTAAGCTTTTCGACAGCATAGTAGGATATATTTGCAATGTCGTGATGGATGGCTATATTTAGAATTCTTTCAAAGCTGAAGTTATCAGGCTTTTCTTCAGGCTGTGTTCCGTTAAGAACACTTTTCACCAGATGGATTAAATAGCCGTGTTCGTTTTTAAATTTCTCCATAATACATTTTACCTTCATTTATAATAAGATGTTTACTGCAAATTTCAAGTGCTGCCGGTCTGTGTGTTACGATAAGACAGGTTCTGTTTTTTAAGGCGGAGATATTTTCCAGAAGCTTAGCTTCGGTTGTTTCGTCAAGAGCGCTAGTTGCTTCGTCTAAAAGCATTATTGGAGCGTTGCCTAAAATTGCTCTTGCAATGGCAATACGCTGTGCTTGTCCCTCTGAAATGCCTGAGCCTTTTTCACCTATTTTTGTATTAAATTTATCAGGCAGTGACTCAATAAAGTCAAGTGCACAGGCGGTTTTTGCCGCTTCTATAACATCCTCTTCAGATGCGTTTTTGTTGAGCATCCGGATGTTTTCTTCAATTGTTCCGGAAAAAAGAAAATTACCCTGAGGAACATATGAGAATAAGCCTCTTGTTTCCTTTCCGCTCTGAAAATCGCCTTTATCAGACTTAAAGGTCAATTCGCCGCCTTCAGGCTGATAAGCCCCTAAAAGAAGCAAAAACAAAGTGGATTTTCCTCCGCCCGAAAGTCCGGTAAGAGATATAAAATCTCCTTTATTTATTTCGATATTAACATCCGAAAGCACATGATTTTCACCATAGGAAAAGGAAAGGTCCTTTGTGGTGATTTTATTGAAGCTTTTATAATCCAGCGTTTTCACCGCAGGTGTTTCGTCAGGTAAATTTTCAATATCAATAATACGTTCCGCTGAAGCTAAGACTCCGTAGATTTTGGGTAAAAGACCTGAAAGATTTGCAAATGGCTGCTGAATCTGATTTACAAGCTGAAGTATAGCGGTAAGGGTTCCATATGACATTATGCTGAGATAAATTCCTCTTGCTCCCCACACCATTGCAAACAGGTAACCCATGTGAAAAACAAATCCGAATCCTGCGTTGGCACAAATACTTAAAGTACGTCTTTTCATTTGTGCTTTAAAGTGATTGTTTTGATTTATTTCATTGGTTTCTTCCATTTGCTTTTCACAACCGAAAACTTTGACAATCAGCACATTTTCCACTGCTTCCTGCAAAAAAGAGCGTACCTTTCCCTCTTTTTCCTGGACATCTTTATGAAGAAATTTCATTTTCTTTCTGAAAAATCTTGTGACAAAAAACAGGAACAATCCTGAAGCAATGAAAACAAGAGTAAAGCTTTTATCAAGAGCTATCAGAACAGCAACTGCACAAATAAGGCGGGTCAGAAGATTGACAAGATTAGGAACAATTGATGTTATTCCTTCTGTGACGATCTGAACATCTGAAAACATTCTGTTAAGCAATTCTCCGCTGTGAAAGCCCGATATATTGGTATATTCTTTTTTATAAAGAGTATCAAGCATTTGGCCACGCATTTTCATGGCGATTTTACAGCGTATGTATTCTCCGATACTGTTGCAGTAAAGCAGCAGTACCAGTTGAGCTGTTATTACTGCAAAAAGCCCGATTCCATAGTTTATAAGCTCGGTTTTATTATGATTTACAGCCCCGTCGACTATTCCCTTGCACATGAGTGAAAATACAATTGCGCTGGCTGCAAATAAGCCGTTGCCGATTATAAGGCTGAGGATTTTAAAATGCTGGGATTTTGAATTTTTCCAAAGCCATTTATATGTTATTTTATCTTTTAAATTTGGTTTTAATGACATTTTTCAGCCTCCGCAATTTAAAAAAGACTCGTCTGACAAAAAAGGACTGCCATATTAAAAGGTATAATTTATATGATAGGGAGTCCGCTGTAATATCTTTTCCGTTGCGGTTAAAAGAACAGACAACACCGATAATGTGTCTGTCTTCTATCCCGGACTCCAGCTGAAGCTGGTTGTCGCCGCACATGACATACTTTCCGCCATCGCATGAAATAACTCTGTGCAGAACATATTGACCGTTATCTCTCAAATAAAAAGCAATATCATTCTTTTTTAAAAAACCATCTGGCTTTTTAAGAACGACCGAGTCCCGTTCTTGTACCAAAAGAGGAAGCATACTTGTACCTCTTGGATATATTCGGAACTCTCCGCCGCTTTCTAATACTAAACGAATAGTATCATCATAATCTGACAGCCTGAAGCCTTTACGCAAGCAGATCTGCTCCTTTCAGGATATTGATAAATTCGATTATGTCTTCATTTGCTGTTGCCTCGTCAATATCATATTCTGATGTCATAGCAGAAGTAAGTTCTTCAATTGTTGTATCAGATTGAAGCTTTTCCCAAAGAAATTTGCCTGTAGGATTAAGTCGAATTATTCCGTTAAATGTCTTGCTTGCTTCACCTATAGCAACTACCATGGTTTGAGAAGCTACTTCTCTAAGCATAAATCCGTCTTTTATTTTCATATTGAGGCATCCTTTCATAAATAAATAATATATACCATTATAAATGATTTATATTAAAAAGTCAACAATTACGCTGATTTTAGCGTGTTGTAGTTAAAATAGCTAATAGTCAAAGTCGAAATTTGTACAAATAGTAGATTATTTGATGAAACATTCAAAAGAATGTTGACAAACAATATTATAAACGGTATAATTATAATGCAATATTTTTCGTAAGGAGGAAAAATAAAAATGAAAATTAAAAAGATTTTATCCGGCATAGTAGCTGGAGCACTTGCCATTTCAACTTTGGCCAGTGTATCTTCTTTTGGAGTATCAGCTGATGTTGATCCTGAAACTCCAACACTTCCTGCATTGAACGGCTTGGTTAAATATCAGCTCAGAAACAGTGCAGAAGGCTTAGGAAAAGACATTCGTTTTATTGCTGTTGTTAAGCAGTCTGACGTAGAGTACGGAGCTGCAGCTGAATGGGTTATTGAAGCAGCAACTTCAGATGCTCCCGATGACTTCGCGGAAATAGATTATCAGGAAGCTTCTTTTACAGCTTACAAATCTATAATTGCTAACGGAGTTAAGATCAATGCTAACGATATAGCAAAAGAAATTTGGAACTGGTCTGCAGACACAGAATATTGTCTTATTATCTCAAAAGCTGTAGGAAGCTTTACTGAAGGAGATATAGTAAGAGGTAATATTGAAGTTCTTAATTTTGGTACAGGTTTAAGCCGTGAGGTTAAATTTGGCGGAGATGTTTCATCAAGCAAGCCTGACAGCAGCTCAGAGGTTGAAGATTCAAGCAGTGAAGTTGAAGATTCATCAAGCACAGCTGATCCTTCAGGTGATGAAGTAATCTGGGAAGGTGAAGAGGACCTCGGCGCATGGAAAAATGACGTTGAACTCGGTGTAGCTGGAATTCCTAATGCTGTAGAAAACGGTATTCTTACAATCGAATACACAGCAACAGGTGCAGCTCAGATCCAGATCATCAACAAGCTTGGTGAGGATTGGACATGGACACCAATGGAAACAGCTGACGGTGCAGAGTATTTTGATACAACAGGCGGAAAGCTTCAGATTAAGCTTACAGCAGCACAGGCTGAAGCACTTGCAGCTTCAAAGGCAATCTTCCTTAAGGGTACAGGCGCAGTAGTTACTAAGCTGACATATAAAGCACCTGGCGGAGACGCTGGAAAAACAGAAGTAATCTGGGAAGGTGAAGAAGACCTTAACGCTTGGAAGACTGACGTTAACCTCGGCGTAGCAGGTATTCCTCTTGCTGAAGAAGGCGGAATTCTTGCAATTGAGTATACAGGAACAGGTTCAGCTCAGATTCAGGTAATCAATAAGATCAGTGCTGATTGGGCATGGACACCAATGCAGACAGCTGACGGTGCAGAGTATTTCGATACAACAGGCGGAAAGCTTCAGATTAAACTTACAGCAAAACAGGCAGCAGAGCTTGCAGCTGGTAAGGAAATGCACGTTAAGGGTACTGGCGCAGTTATCACTAAGATCACATATACAGCTCCTGGCGGAGACGCTGGAGAAACAGAAGTAATCTGGACAGGTTCAGAAGACCTCGGCGCATGGAAGAACGACGTTGAACTTGGCGTAGCAGGTATTCCTACTGCTGAAGAAAACGGAATTCTTACAATTAAATATGAATCAGACGGTGCAGCTCAGATTCAGATCATCAACAAGCTTGGTGACGCTTGGACATGGACTCCGATGGAAACAGAAGCCGGCGAAGAGTTCTTTGACACAACAGGCGGAAAACTTGAAATTAAACTTACAGCAGCACAGGCTGCAGCACTTGCAGCATCAAAGGCTATATACCTTAAGGGACAGAACGCTGTAGTTACTGAAATTACATATACAACTCCCGGAAGCAAGCCTTCAGACAGCAGCTCAGAAGTTGAGGATTCAAGCGCAGTAGTTGAAGATTCAAGTACTGTAGTTGAAGATTCTTCAAGCACATCAGAAAATCCTTCAACTGAAGAAGTAATTTGGGAAGGTGAAGAGGATCTCGGCGCATGGAAGAATGACGTTGAACTCGGTGTAGCAGGTATTCCTCTTGCAGAAGAAAACGGTATTCTTACAATTGAATACACAGCAACAGGTGCAGCTCAGATCCAGATCATCAACAAGCTTGGTGAGGATTGGACATGGACACCAATGGAAACAGCTGACGGTGCAGAGTATTTTGATACAACAGGCGGAAAGCTTCAGATTAAGCTTACAGCAGCACAGGCTGAAGCACTTGCAGCTTCAAAGGCAATCTTCCTTAAGGGTACAGGCGCAGTAGTTACTAAGCTGACATATAAAGCACCTGGCGGAGACGCTGGAAAAACAGAAGTAATCTGGGAAGGTGAAGAAGACCTTAACGCTTGGAAGACTGACGTTAACCTCGGCGTAGCAGGTATTCCTCTTGCTGAAGAAGGCGGAATTCTTACAATTAAATATGAAGCAGACGGCGCAGCTCAGATTCAGATCATCAACAAGCTCGGCGATGCATGGACATGGACTCCAATGGAAACAGAAGCCGGCGATGATTTCTTTGATACAGTTGGCGGAAAGCTTCAGATTAAACTTACAGCAGCACAGGCTGAAGCACTTGCAGCTTCAAAGGCAATATATCTTAAGGGTACAGGTGCTGTAGTTACTGAAATTACTTATACATCTAAGTAATTAAGGAGGCAGGATTATAATGAAAAAGTATTTAAAACCATCTGCAGAAATTTCAAAGTTTGAAATTGAAGACGCAGTAATGATGGAAACAAGTCCGGTTGATCCGGATCCAAGCGGCGGTTGGGGAGATATTCTCTAATCTGTTAATTGAAATTAAAGCGGTAACCAAAAGGTTACCGCTTTTTTATCTTGCAATTTTCATATTAATGTGCTATAATAAATTTATAAACAATAATAACCGATGTTTTTGGAGGTACAAAATGAATAAGATTAAAGTGTTGGCTGTAGTATCAGCCTTGGCAGCAAGCGTTCTTTTGATGGCTTCATGTGCTGAAGATATTAAGGATAACAGCAGCAAGGATAAGGAAATGTCTTCATCTGTTGCTGAAAGTGCTAAAGACTCTTCATCAGTTTCTGAAAGTGAAAAGAATAAGGACAGCAAAGAAGCTTCTGATTCAAAAACTGACGGAAAGAATTCTGCTGCAGATAATGCTGGCGGTAATAATGATTCAGCTGTTAATAATTCTGATAAAAAAGACGACAGCAGTAAGCGTACCGGCGGAATCGTGATAGAGGAAGAACTTAATCTTGATGAGCTTGACAGCAATGGCTCAGTAGCACCTAATGCTGAACAGGGCTGGGGAGCTTTAATGTAATGATACAGTCTTATAAGATTTGCGGACTTAGCGTTAATATGGATCTTAAACATTCAATGATAAAAGACAGAGCTGTAAAGTATCTTATTGACGATGTTGCTGATCCTGATATAACTATCGAAGCAATTGAAGAAAACATAGCAAGATTAAAGGGGTTAGCTCCTCATTTAAGTGATGCTGAATGCGAGGTAATTTATACAACAGGTGTATTTTATAGAAAACTGTTGGCCTTTGATGGGTTCATGCTCCATTCTTCAGCAGTTTGTGTAGATAATAAGGCTTATTTGTTTTCAGCCAACAGCGGAACAGGAAAGTCTACACATACAAGCCAGTGGATAAAGCTTTTTGGCGACAAAGCATATATTATTAATGACGATAAGCCTGCTCTGATGATTGAGGACGGAAAAGTATATGTATATGGTACTCCGTGGAGCGGTAAATCTGATTTGAATTCAAATGTACGTGTTCCGCTTCAAGGTATTTGCGTGCTTGAAAGATCAGAAAATAATTTTATTGAGCCTCTTGATAAAGGCACAGCAGTTTATAAGATTATGAATCAGACATTAAGACCTCCCTTTGAGTCTTATATGGATAAGCTGCTTGGCTTGCTTGATGTTGTTATTACTGAAACACCTATTTGGAGAATGGGCTGTAATATTTCAACAGAGGCCGCTCAAATGGCATATGACGCAATGTCTAAATAAAATATAAGCGATGATTTGTAAAAACAGATCATCGCTTTTTTGCCTCTTATATGTAAAATAAAACTCCGCACAAATTGTGCGGAGTTTCTTTATTCAGAAAATTACTTTTCTTCGTTGTTATAAAGCTTAGCATATCTGAGCAGATAATCATATCTGTCAGCAGCGTTCTTAACAGCCTTGTCAAACAGCTTTTCAGCTCTTTCAGGATTCTGTCTTGCGAGTGCGTTGTAACGAACTTCACCCATAAGGAATTCCTTATAATCAGCTGTCGGAGCCTTAGAATCAAGAGTGAATGGATTCTTTCCTTCAGCCTTGAGACGTGGGTCGAATCTGTAAAGATGCCAGTAACCAGCCTGAACAGCCTTCTTCTCTTCTGTCTGAGCAATTGACATACCGCCCTTGATACCGTGGTTGATACATGGAGCGTAAGCAATAATCAGCGAAGGACCATTATATGCTTCAGCCTCTGAGATTGCTTTGATACACTGATTATAATCAGCACCCATTGCAATGTGAGCAACATAAACGTAACCGTATGACATTGCGATACCTGCAAGGTCTTTCTTCTTAACTTCCTTACCTGCTGCAGCAAACTGTGCAATAGCACCTGTAGGAGTTGACTTAGAAGACTGTCCGCCTGTGTTTGAGTAAACCTCAGTGTCAAATACAAAGATGTTTACGTCCTCACCTGATGCGATAACGTGGTCAAGACCTGAGAATCCAATATCATAAGCCCATCCGTCGCCGCCGAAGATCCACATTGATTTCTTGCGGAGGTAATCTGCATCCTTAAGAATCTCTTCTGCTGCCTTTGTCTTTGACTTCTTCAAAGCGTCGATCAAAGCGTCAGTAGCAGGTGAGTTGGCAGCGCCGTCATTTATTGTTGAGAGATATCCCTCAATAGCTTTCTTAAGACCGGCAGCCTTAGTTGTCTTTTCAAGCTCAAGAATCTTGCCGATAGTTCTCTGTCTGATTGTGTTCTGAGCCAGGAACATACCATAACCATATTCAGCGTTATCTTCAAACAGTGAGTTAGCCCAAGCCGGACCCTTGCCGTCCTTGTTTACTGTATATGGAGTTGAAGGTGCAGAACCGCCCCAGATTGATGAACATCCTGTAGCATTTGCAATGTACATTCTGTCACCGAAGAGCTGTGTTACAAGCTTAGCATAAGGTGTTTCACCGCAGCCTGCGCAAGCGCCCGAGAATTCGAGAAGCGGCTGTTTGAACTGTGAACCCTTAACAGTAGTTGATTTAAATTTCTCAAGTATTTCAGGTTTTTCAGGAAGTGTACGGCCATAGTTGAATACTTCCTGTTCAGCAAGCTGTGTTTCCAGCGGAGCCATGTTCAAAGCCTTGTTGCCCTTCTTGCCTGGACATACATTTACGCATGAGCCGCATCCTGTACAGTCAAGAGCTGAAAGTGTAACAACAAAGTTATATCCAGGCATTCCAACCATAGGAACAGCCTTTTCCTGAGCAAGCTTAGGAGCTTTCTTGAGTTCAGCGTCTGTCATAACAACAGGACGAATAACAGCATGAGGACATACATATGAACAGAAGTTACACTGAATACAGTTTTCAGGCTTCCAGAACGGAACGTCAATAGCGATTCCTCTCTTTTCAAATGCGGCAGAGCCTTGTGGGAAAGTACCGTCAGCCATGCCAACAAATGTTGAAACAGGAAGCTTGTCGCCCTGCTGAGCGTTGCAAGGGATCTGAATGTTGTTTACGAAGTCCTGAAGGGTCTTGTCAGCGCACTTAACGTTGTCCATGCCCATCTTTGAATCCTTAGCAGTTTTCCACTTTTCAGGAACCTTAACTTCAACAACCTGCTGGCAGCCTGCGTCGATAGCGTCATGGTTCATCTTAACAATAGCTTCACCCTTCTTTGAATAAGAAGCAGTAGCAGCGTCTTTCATGAACTTAACAGCGTCATCAATAGGAATGATATTTGCAAGCTTGAAGAATGCAGACTGAAGGACAGTGTTGATTCTGTTGCCCAAGCCGATTTCCTTACCGATTTTTACACCGTTAATTGTATAGAATTTAATGTTGTTTTCAGCAATATATCTCTTAACCTGACCGGGGAGGTGCTTGTCAAGCTCTTTTTCGTTCCACTGACAGTTGAGGAGGAATGTTCCGCCCGGCTTAATGTCAGAAACGATATCATATTTAGTGATATATGATTCGTTATGGCAAGCAACGAAATCAGCCTGGTTGATAAGATAAGTTGACTTAATAGGAGTTTTACCGAATCTCAAGTGAGAAACTGTTACACCGCCTGATTTCTTTGAGTCATATGCAAAGTATGCCTGAGCATACAGATCGGTATGGTCACCAATGATCTTGATTGAGTTCTTGTTAGCACCAACAGTACCGTCAGCGCCAAGGCCCCAGAACTTACAAGCTGTTGTTCCGGCAGGAGCTGAATCAAGCTTTTCCTCAGCTTCAAGTGAGAGATTTGTAACGTCGTCGTTGATACCGATTGTGAAACGAGGCTTGTATGTGTCTTTCCATGAAGCGTTCCAGTAAACAGCCTTGATCTGTGCAGGAGTTGTGTCCTTAGAACCAAGACCGTATCTTCCTGAAGCAACAGGAATGTCATGGAACTGTGTGCCCTTAAGAGCAGCAACAACGTCGAGCCAGAGCGGTTCGCCCAGTGAACCAGGTTCTTTAGTTCTGTCAAGTACAGAAATCTGTTCACAGGTTGAAGGAATAGCTTCAACAAGCTTGTCAGCACAGAAAGGTCTGTAAAGTCTAACCTTAACAAGACCGAGCTTTGTGCCTTCATTAGCGTTAAGATAATCGATTGTTTCTTCGATTGTGTCGCAAACTGAACCCATAGCAACAATTACGTGTGTTGCATCAGGTGCACCGTAATAGTTGAACAGCTTATAATCTGTGCCGATCTTAGCGTTAACCTGATTCATGTAATCTTCAACTACACCAGGAATTGCATCATAATAAGAGTTGCAAGCTTCACGAGCCTGGAAGAAGATATCAGGGTTCTGAGCTGTACCTCTGAGAACAGGATGTTCAGGGTTGATAGCTCTCTTTCTGAATTCTTCGATTGCCTCATAGTCAACCATTTCAGCAACGTCAGCCTTATCCCATGTTTCAATCTTCTGAATTTCGTGTGAAGTTCTGAAACCGTCGAAGAAGTGGATAAATGGAACTCTGCCCTTGATTGTTGAAAGGTGAGCAACAGTACCCAAGTCCATAACTTCCTGTGGGTTGGAAGAACAAAGCATTGCAAAGCCTGTCTGACGGCATGCATAAATATCTGAATGATCGCCGAAGATGTTAAGAGCATGTGAAGCTACACAACGTGCAGATACATGGATAACGCAAGGGAGAAGCTCACCTGCGATTTTATACATATTCGGAATCATAAGGAGCAAACCTTGTGAAGCGGTATAAGTTGTTGTGAGTGCACCGGCTGAAAGAGATCCGTGAACAGTACCTGAAGCGCCGGCTTCTGACTGCATTTCAGCAACCTTTACCGGAGTGCCGAAGATATTTGTCTGACCTTTAGCGGACCACTGGTCAGTCACCTCAGCCATAACGGATGAAGGTGTAATCGGATAGATAGCAGCGACTTCTGTAAATGGGTATGACGCCCATGCAGCAGCGTTGTTTCCGTCCATGGTTTTCATTTTTCTTGCCATTTTAAGATCATTCCTTTCTCAATATCCCGAACAAGCGGTCAATGTGAAAACTATAAAAAACTATGTTTATTTCGTTGTTCGGAGAACAGTACACGGTTTGTGAATTTTTTCACAAACCAGTCTGCTCGGATAATTATATTATAACACTCTTTAATAGCTTTGTAAATAGGTTTGACTAATTTTTTCATTTATTTTACACGCTTTTAAGCAATTTATTAGTATGCATAAAACTTAATTCAATTAAGTATTAATTTGAAGTTTTATTATCAAAGCCGGTGTGGGTATGTATAGTTGTATTAGTTGTTTTAACACCGTTTTCAATTATAGGTATTATTAAACACATTAAGAGCAATAAAAAGTTTTTTAAAAATTTCAACCGGCAAGTGAGAATAACCTGCCGGCTGTTTTTATACCTTAATTAAATCTTTTATAACTTCTCCTGCGATAATAAGTCCTGCAACAGACGGAACAAATGCAGTACTTCCCGGGGTTTGCCTTCTGTGGGGTTCTGCCATGCTTTCATTAATTGACGGAACAATTGGTTTTTCCTTTGAATAAACAACCTTCAGCTTTTTTATTCCCCTGCGTTTAAGCTCATATCTCATTACTCTCGCCAAAGGACAAACAGAGGTTTTATAAATGTCCGTAACTTCAAATGCCGTCGGGTCAAGCTTGTTTCCTGCACCCATAGAGCTGATAATGGGTACATTGTTTGCAGCCGCCTGCATTACCAGTTCAATTTTGCCTGTTACCGTGTCAATGGCGTCAATGACATAATCATATTGGGAAAAATCAAATTCACCTGATGTTTCAGGAGAATAAAATTTCCTGTATGCATTAACAATACAGTCAGGATTAATGTCTCTGATTCTCTCTTCTGCAACATCAACCTTATATTTTCCCACTGTGCTGTGTAAAGCGTAAATCTGACGGTTAATATTTGAAACAGAAACTTTGTCGTTATCTATTATGTCAATAGCGCCGATTCCGCTTCTGACAAGCGCTTCAACGGCATAACCGCCGACACCGCCTATTCCGAAAACTGCAATACGAGAACAAGAAAGCTTTTCTAATGCTTCTTCTCCTAAAATCAACCCGGTGCGTGAAAAACATTCAAGCATATCAGTCTCCGAATATTAAAGTAAACCGACTTTTTCAAAAGCCTGCTGGAAGTCAGCGATGATATCTTCAGTGTCCTCCAGTCCTACGCTGAGGCGGAAGAAACCGTTGTGGAATTCTTCGGGATAAAGATACTGTCTTTCATCGTTTTCTCCGATAAATACAATAAGAGTACCGCCGTGACCGAGAGAAACAGCTGATGTTGCAACCTTAAGATGGCTTACAAATTTGTTGTGAGTGTCATGATCAGCTTTTATGCCAAAGGACATCATTCCGCTGAAGCCTGACATCTGTTTTGCCGCAATGTCATGATCCTTGAAGCTTTTCAGTCCGGGATATGCAACAAAGCTTACACAAGGCAGACTTTCAAGATATTCTGCGATCTTCATAGCTGATTCATTGTGCTGTTTCATTCTGAATGGAAGAGTAACAGATCCTCTCATAATAAGCCATGCGTTAAACGGGCTGATAGTGCCGCCGAGGTTGACCATTGACTGTTCTCTTATCTTATTGATAATTTCAGGCTTTGAAATAACCGCACCGCCCATTGAGTCGCCATGACCGTTGATGTATTTTGTAAGACTCTCGATAACTATATCAGCGCCCAATTCAATCGGTCTTTGATTGAAAGGTGTAGCAAATGTGTTGTCAACTGAAAGCATAGCTCCGTTTTCATGAGCAATGTCAGCCAAAGCTTTTATATCTGAAATTTTAAGAGTAGGATTTCCCGGTGATTCAATGTGAATAAGCTTTGTGTTGGGCTTTATTGCAGCCTTAACAGCCTCAAGATCAGAAGTATCAATAATTGTAGTTTCAACACCGTATTTGTTGTTGAAAAGCTCGTTCAGCAAACGATAAACCGCAATGTATGTAACATCTGAAAAAATAACGTGATCTCCATGATTAAGAAGTGCAAAAAATGTTCCTGAAAGTGCAGCAACACCGCTTCCTAAAACAACGCAGTCCTCACCGCCCTCAAGTGAAGCAATTCTTTCCTGAAGATAGTTCTGATTTGCTCCGCCGTTTCTGGTGTAAATAGCACCCTCAGCCGCCGACCAGTTCATGTCCGACGGATCATAGGGAAGCGCATAGCTGTTCGCCATGGTTATCGGTCTTTCAATAGCTCCCGTTTCTTTGTCAACAGCGTTTCCTGCATGAATGGCTCTTGTCTGAAAGCCGTAATTTTCATTGTCGATTTTGCTCATTATAACAACTCTCCTCTTTTGCTCCGGAATACGGATAATATTATATTGTTTGCGGAAACCGCACCTTGTTTATTATATAATTTTTCTTTGTATTTTGTCAAGACAGGCCTGCATTATTGGTTTTAAAGCAGGGAAAGATATTATTTTAATTATATTTTTGTTGGTCAAAATATATAATATGTGAATATATGAATTGTATAGTTTGCACGAATTTGATTTAAAATGAGCGAAATTGATTGATTTTGCATAAAAAGTATTGACAAGTGAAATAAAGTGTGATAATATATAACCATACCAATCAAATATAATCAAAATAAATCATAAATGAACAAGGAGCTGTTTATAATGCTGACAGAAGAAAGATTCGGAAAAATTTTAAATCTATTGAATGAATATAAAACAGTGACGGTTTCTCACCTGACGAAAGAGCTTAATGTTTCTGAGGCAACAATAAGAAGAGATCTGAATACTCTCGCCTCAAAGGGTAAAATAATAAAAGTACACGGCGGAGCAACGGTAATCGACGACAGCTTTGATTTCAGTGAGCATCCGGTTGAAACAAAAGAAAAAATGTTTGCTGAAGAGAAAACAAAAATAGCTGAATATGCAGCTTCAACCATAAAAAAGAATGACTTTGTTTTTATTGACGCAGGTACGACGACAGAAAAAATGATAGACTTCATAACTGAAATGGGAGCAACCTATGTGACAAACGGCTTCACTCATGCAAAAAAGCTGGCGAAAAAACAGCTTAAGGTTTATATAGTCGGCGGACAGCTTAAAGCGTCAACAGAAGCGGTCATCGGAACTGAATGTGTGAACGCCCTGAAAAAGTTTAATTTTACAAAGTGCTTTATGGGAACAAACGGAATATCACTTTCAGCAGGGCTTACTACCCCCGATATAGACGAAGCTAACGTTAAAAGCACAGCAATAAAAAACAGCTATATGGCTTATGTTCTGGCTGACCATTCAAAATTCAATCAGGTGTCTTCTGTGACATTTTGTGAAACCGATAAGGTATGTATTATAACTGACAGTGTTCCCGACGGCAAATATAAAGAAAAATGCGTAATAAAGGAGGTTATTTGAATTGATTTATACAGTAACATTCAACCCGGCGGTTGACTATGTTATGAGACTTAAAGAGTTGAAAACAGGTTTGGTAAACCGCTCTGAAAGTGAGGAAATATATTTCGGCGGAAAGGGAATTAACGTTTCCATTGTTCTTAATCAGCTTGGAATAAAAACAAAAGCGCTGGGCTTTTCAGCAGGCTTTACGGGAACTGCCATAGAACAGGGAGTAAGCGCTCAGGGAATAGAAACGGATTTTGTAAGATTAGAATCAGGCTGTTCAAGAATTAACGTTAAAATCAAAGCCGAAAAGGAAACAGAGCTTAACGGACAAGGTCCTGAAATAAGCAATAGTGCAATAGATCAGCTTTTTGAAAAACTCGATAAAATAGAAAACGGCGATACCCTCGTCCTTGCCGGAAGTATACCCAATACGCTTCCTGAGGATATATATGAGAAAATCCTTGAAAGATTATCCGGAAAGGGTATAAGATTTGTGGTGGACGCCACAAAGGATCTGCTTGTCAACGTTCTTAAATATAAGCCGTTTCTTATAAAGCCCAATAACCATGAGCTTTCTGAAATCTTTAACGCAGAGATTAAAACAAACGAGGATATTGTGAAATATGCAAAATTGCTTCAGGAAAAAGGTGCAGTAAATGTGCTTGTTTCCATGGCAGGTGACGGGTCAATCCTTGTGGACGAAAACGGTGAGGTCCACATAATGGGTGTGCCCAAAGGCAAAGTGGTTAATTCCGTTGGAGCAGGTGATTCAATGGTTGCCGGTTTTATCGCAGGGTATACAGAGAAAAATGACTATCAGTATGCTCTTGAATTGGGAACTGCATCAGGAAGTGCAACAGCCTTTTCAGAGGGACTTGCACAAAAAAACGAAATTTACAGATTGCTTGAGATTTTGCAGTCTGATAAATAAAATGAAAGGGTGAGAATTTATGCGTATTACTGATTTATTGAGAAAGGAAAGTATTGAACTTAATGCAAGTGTAAATTCTAAAAGCGAAGCTATTGACAAGCTTGTAGATTTACAGGTTAAAGGCGGAAATATCAGCGATGCCGTAGCCTATAAAAACGGCATTTTTGCAAGAGAAAAAATGAGCACCACCGCTATCGGCGACGGAATAGCTATTCCTCATGCTAAAAGCGAAGCTGTTAAACGTCCCGGTCTTGCAGCAATGACAGTTCCAGACGGAGTGGATTATGAAGCGATGGACGGAAAGCCCTCAAATCTGCTGTTTATGATCGCAGCACCTAATGACGGCGATGTTCACCTTGAGGTTTTGTCAAGACTTATGACAATGCTGATGGATGAGGACTTCAGAAACAGACTTCTCTCAGCTGATTCTAAGGAAAAGTTCCTTAAAATTATTGATGCTATGGAAAGTGAAAAATATCCTGATGAACCAAAAGCTATAGTTCAACCTGAAACAGGTTATCGTGTGCTTGCTGTTACAGCTTGTCCGACAGGTATTGCACATACTTATATGGCGGCTGAGGCATTGGAAAAGGCAGGAGCAAAGCTTGGCTATCCGATCAAGGTAGAAACAAATGGCTCAGGCGGAGCAAAAAATGTTCTTACAGATGAGGAAATTGAAAAAGCGGACGGAATTATAATTGCCGCAGACAAGTCAGTGGAAATGGCGAGATTTAACGGCAAAAAGCTTATCAGCACTAAGGTTTCAGATGGTATTAAAAAGCCTGAAGAGCTTATTAAGAGAATTATTGACGGCGACGCTAATGTTTATGAAAGCAAAAGCGGAGAGGTTAAGAAATCATCATCAGAAAATGAAAGCGTCGGAAGAAAGCTTTATAAACACCTGATGAACGGCGTATCACATATGCTCCCCTTCGTTGTAGCAGGCGGTATATTTATAGCTCTGGCATTTCTCATTGATACAGTTGCAGGATACGGCGATTCGGGAAGAGGAGATTTTGGTACGATTACAGCAACTGCAGCGTTCTTTAAAACTATCGGCGGCGTTGCATTCAACCTTATGGTTCCTATATTGGCTGGCTTTATTGCAATGAGTATTGCTGACAGACCGGGTCTTTTAGTCGGATTGGTAGGCGGATTCCTGGCAACAAGCGGCGCTACTTTTGCATTACCCGGCGGCGATGTTCCGTCAGGCTTCCTCGGAGGGCTTTTGGCAGGCTTCGCAGGCGGTTATATGATGCTTGGTATTGAAAAAATCTGCAATAAGCTTCCTCATGCATTAGAGGGTATCAAACCCGTACTCATTTATCCTTTACTGGGATTAGGCGGAATCTCAGTTATTATGTGCGCTGTTAATCCGATTATGGGACTTATTAATACAGGCATGAGCAACGGACTTGAAGCCATGGCGGCAAAGGAAGGTCTGATGATTCCTCTTTGTGCATTGCTTGCAGGAATGATGGCTATAGATATGGGCGGTCCGTTCAATAAAGCGGCATATGTTTTTGCAACAGGAATGCTTGCAACGGGAACAGAATCTGCATATATGATTATGGCGGCTGTTATGATCGGCGGTATGGTTCCTCCTATTGCAATAGCGCTCAGCAGCTCATTTTTCAAAAACAAGTGGAATTCAGAGGAAAAGAAAAATGCTCCGGTCAACTATGTAATGGGACTCTCATTTATCACAGAGGGTGCGATTCCTTATGCGGCGGCAGATCCCCTTCATGTAATTCCGTCCTGCTTGGTCGGTTCAGCAGTAGCAGGTGCTTTGTCGGCGTTGTTTAAATGTACCCTTATGGCGCCTCACGGCGGAGTATTTGTATTCGCAGTAGTCGGTCACTGGCCGTTGTATATTCTTTCATTGGCAATCGGTGCAGTAGCAGGAATGCTCATGCTCGGATTATTGAAGAAAAACGTAACAGAAGAATAGAAAAGGAGAAGATATTATGGTATCAAAAGAAGTTACTTTAGTAAATGCACAGGGATTTCATATGCGTCCCGCAGGTTCTTTCGCAGGAGCTATGGGAAAATATAAAAGCGATGTTACAATAAAGTTTAACGGAAACGAAGTTAACGGAAAAAGCCTTATGAACATTATTGCGGCCTGCATTAAATGCGGAAGCACAGTTGAAATTGTATGCAGCGGTGAAGATGAAAACGAGGCACTTAAAGAAGCAGTTTCCATGATTGAAAGCGGATTCGGCGAATAAAGTTATCAGTTTCCGCTCTGAGCTAAAAACTTGGGGCGGAAATTTTAAAAAATGGCTTTTGCATTTAAAGATTACATGAAATTTCCCGAAAGGAATGATGATTATAATGCTAAAGGGAATAGGCGGTTCAGAGGGTTATGGAATCGGACGAGTTTTGCTTGTTAAAGAGCAAAGCTTAGAGTTTACTCCGAAAACTGACTGTGATCCTGAAACAGAGCTTGAAAGATATAGAAAAGCCGTAGATGAGTTTTGTATAAAAACAGAAAACATGGCTGAACATATGAAAGCCACAGTTGGAGAAAAGGAAGCCGAAATTATCACAGGACATATTCTGATGATAAAGGACCCATATATGAACAGTGAGATAGAAAAGCTTATTGAGGGCGGACAGTGTGCGGAAAGTGCTTTAATTTCAATTTGCGACATGTTTGCTATGGTGTTTTCTTCTGCTGACGACGAGCTAACAAAGCAAAGAGCAACGGATGTAAACGATATAAAAAATACTGTTTTATCAATTTTGCTTGGTGCGGAAGAAACGGATATTTCGGCAGCTCCTGCAAACACAGTGCTTGTAGCAAAGGATTTAACTCCGTCCATGACTGCTTGTATCAACAAAGAGAATATTGTTGGAATTATCACCGAAACAGGGGGAAGGACTTCACACTCGGCAATCCTTGCAAGAGCAATGGAAATCCCGGCAGTTCAGAGCGTTCCCAATGCGACTGAAATTCTGTCAGAGGGCAGTATGGTTATAGCAGACGGAAGCGAGGGCATTATAATTCCAGAGCCTACTCAAAGTCAGATAGACGAATATACCAAAAAGCGGGTAAATTTCATAGAAGAACGAAAGGCTTTGTCTGCTTTTATCGGCAAGGATACAGTTACTGCTGACGGGATAAAGGTGGAGCTTGTGGGTAACATCGGAAAGCCTGACGATGCCAACAAGGTTGTGGAATGCGACGGTGAAGGCATAGGTCTTTTCAGGACAGAGTTTCTGTTTATGGACAGAAGTTCACGCCCCAACGAAGAGGAGCAGTTTGAAGCATATAAAAAGGCTGCTCTCATTATGAAAAACAAGCCGGTTATTATAAGAACCTTGGATGTTGGCGGCGACAAGGATATCCCTTATCTTGAAATGAAAAAAGAAGAGAATCCGTTTCTCGGTTTCAGGGCAATAAGATATTGTCTTAAAAATAAGGACTTATACATGAAACAGCTCAGAGCGCTTGTAAGAGCCAGCGCCTTCGGCGATATCAGAATAATGGTTCCGCTGGTTACTTGTGTTGATGAAATAAGGGCGGTTAAAGCTATGGTCAAGGATATTATGGCTGAATATTCCGCAAGTGGAATCGCATATAACAAGGATTTAAAAGTCGGAGTTATGATTGAAACTTCAGCTTCCTGTTTAATTGCAGATCTTCTTGCAAAGGAAGCTGATTTCTTCAGCATTGGTACGAACGACTTAACTCAATATACGATGTGTGTAGACAGGGGAAATGCTGATGTCGCATATCTTTATTCCACATATAATCCTGCGGTTATCCGTGCAGTTAAGCATATAATTGAATGCGGTAAAAAACAGGGCATTCCTGTAGGAATGTGCGGTGAGGCTGCGGCGGACAAGCTGATGATACCGCTTCTTATATCCTTTGGCTTGGACGAATTCAGCGTTAGTGCGACTTCTGTTCTCAGCACAAGAAAGACTATTGCCGACTGGACAAAAAGGCAGGCTGACGAGCTTGCTGAAAAGGTTCTGGGTGCTGTTACGGAGCATGAAGTTAAGGAGATTTTAAAAGCGGCAGTTAAATAATTAGATACAGAATGGGCGGCCTATGGTCGTCCTTAATTTTTGAGAGGCAAAGCACTTTGTGGTCGGGCATATTGACGGGAAACCGCAGGTCTCCCCTACGTCAGTTTTACAAACCTATCATAGTATGCGTTAGGTCGGGACGTATGAGGACAAACTCAGCTGCGCTGAGTTGCGCCTCTACAACAGGCACAGGACATAAATTATCTGACGGGGAAACGGGACGTCGAGGACGCCAGCCCCTACACAAGTTTTACAAACTCACCTTAGCGGGGTCAAAGTATTGTATCTCACAAACTGATATCGTAACATGGCCCGTGCGGCCGAGCACCCGTCTGCAACGGCAACACCCAGTTTGTCTATAACTAAGTTTGTTTCGTTGCCGTGCAAATTTGCTAACGCAAATTTCCGAGATAGCATGAAATATACTTCACCCGTTTCGCGGGAACAAAACTTAAAGTCCTCACAAACTGGTCCGTATTGCCCCGTGCGGCCGAGCACCCCTTTCACTTATAGCCTCATTTAAGGCTTTTTTGCACGCAAACGTGCAACTATGAACGAAATATGAAATCAAGTTTGTAGGAATGCATAATTACGGCAGCATAAATTTAGTAAAAATGCACATTCCGAAGTCAAAAATCGGAGTGTGCACTTTTTTATATTAATTTCAATTTTACTGCTCATTAAGAGAAGAATTCTGACAAGACTTCTCCTTAATTTTATGCATTTCAAGCATAACCTTTCTTGCAACAGGCTGTGCAATAAGCAGTTCAACGGCAAAGGATATTGCAAAGTTTCTCGGCCATTTATAAAAAAATAATCTGATTGGTTCGACGCTTATATGTCTGATTCCGATCCATGTGCCTATTACAGTGAGAAAAATTGACATGAGAAATACAGTGCAAAGTATATTGACAACGATATGTGAATTAAAGCTGTCGCCCTCTTTTACTATTTTTGAGGTCATCCATTCGGCAGGCTTATATGTAAGGATAACAAGAGCGATTACGCTAAGCCAGATAAATGGTATTACCTTTAATGCATTGCCCCACACATACAGGTGAAAGCCTGCTTCAAAGCATGTAATCAGCGGTGCAATAATATTAACCGAAATTATAGAGATTACAGCCATAAACAGGGCAAACTCTTTCTTGTTTCTCGGCAGTTTCATAAAAAAATCCATTATATCTCCTCTTTCTTTATATATTTTACGCAAAAAAACAGCGTGAAATCATGATGACTTCACGCTGAACCGTTATACGCGTAACTTATATATTGATTATACAACATTTTTAATATGTTAGTCAAAGGGTTGTTTTTACGAAAAAAATTAAAAATATTATTTTAGAATTGTTGATTTTGCCTTGTTGAAAATCATGCTTGACATATTGACTAATTTATTTTTGTCTGATATAATAGCTTTGAAAAATAATATTTTTACCGCCGGGTAAAGCTGAGAAGCGTTGGATATCATATCATTAGGCCTTAGAAGATATGATTATCTTTCGCTTTTATTTTGTTATGAAAGGAAAATGAATGATGAAAAGCAGCTGTTTAAAAGAATTTATACGCTATGCGTCTTTGAATAGTCTTGGAATGATTGGACTTTCATGCTATATTCTCGCTGACACGTTTTTTGTAGCGAGGGGATTAGGAGCGTCGGGGCTTGCGGCGCTAAATATTGCAATTCCTGTTTTCAGTCTGATACACGGCACAGGTCTTATGCTTGGAATCGGCGGAGCAACATGCTATTCTATAAATATAAGCCAGGGAAACAAAGATAAAGGCAACAGATTTTTTTCACACACTGTCAGTTCAGGTATGATGTTTGCTGTTGTTTTTATATTGTCAGGTGTTTTCTTTTCCGGACCATTGGCTATGATTTTGGGTGCAGACGGAGAGACTTTTGAGATGTGCAGGACATATCTCAGGGTTTTGTTATTATTCTCGCCGTTTTTTATTTTCAACAATATTCTTATCAGCTTTGTCCGAAATGACGGTTATCCTCACTATGCCATGACGGCAATGATATGCGGAAGCTTTGCGAACATTATTATGGATTATATCTTTATATTCCCTCTTAAAATGGGGATTTTAGGGGCTGTGCTTGCGACGGGGTTTTCTCCTGTTATAAGTATGATCATAATGTCGCCGTTAATATTCAAAAGAAAAATAAGCTTT
Organism: uncultured Ruminococcus sp.; assembly: GCA_900539835.1. Taxonomy (GTDB): domain Bacteria; phylum Bacillota; class Clostridia; order Oscillospirales; family Ruminococcaceae; genus FB2012. The sequence goes on from UQDR01000023.1 coordinate 28,116, forward strand.
GGTTTTGTCAGCGGCAGGCTGTCTTTAAAATTATTGCTGAATATTTTCGGCACGGGTATTCCGTCGCTTATAACTGAGCTTTCATCAGGAATAGTCATAATAATTTTCAATATAATTATTTTAGGTCTTGAGGGAAATGTAGGGGTTGCTGCATATGGGGTAGTTGCTAACATTTCACTTGTGGTTATTTCAATATACACCGGAGTTTCTCAAGGCGCTCAGCCTTTGATCAGCAGATATTACGGTCTTGGAGATTCAAGGGCTGTAAAAAAGCTTTTTAAATATTTGGTTATAACTGTTTCTGTACTTTCGGCGGCTGTTTATACAGCGATATTTTACGGTGCATATCCGATTGCGGCGGTTTTCAACAGCGAGGGCAATTATGCACTTCAGCAAACAGCGGTCACGGGACTGAAGCTTTATTTTCTCGGCTGTTTTTTTGCCGGAATCAACATTGTATTATCTGTTTATTTTACTTCCGCAGACAACCCAAAGCCGGCTTGGATAATATCTTTGATGAGAGGATTTTTTATAATTATACCGATTGCTTTTATAATGTCCGGGGTATGGGGAATGACAGGGCTGTGGCTTGCATTTCCTGTTGCCGAGCTTATAGTGTGTTTTTTGGGAATGCTTATAAAAATATTAAATAAAAGCAAGAAATAAAGGGTTTTTGTTAGAAATTTCTGTTGAAAATAAATTTAAAAGATGATATAATATTATTTAATTATAACTTAGGCAAATATGTCCCCCGCCTCTTTAGGCGGCGGGTTCCATATTGTCATCAACAGGAGATACAATCTCCTACTGATGACCGCAT
>UQDR01000024.1 GCA_900539835.1 uncultured Ruminococcus sp.
TGGTAAGACGGATGTAGACGATATAAATATAGCTGAGATGCCGGATGGGGTTAAGGATATACAGAGTACAATAAAAGAAATAAATGATTATAAACCTCCTAAAGGTGGTGGAGGGATTACATCTATAATAAAAATTGATGAAATTAAATACACTTTTGGTCACGGTGGCAGACATCTTGAAGGAACTGGGTTATCAGTAGATGAAGTTAATAATGCTATCACGCAAGAACTATCTAAAAATCCATTAAATTGTGGACAGTTTTGTAAAAGACAATTTAATTTTAAGGATGTAACAATTGAATTTTCCGCATTTGGTGTTTCAGATAAAATAATTAATATCGGTACTTATTATATAAAATAATATAAGGGAGGATTATATGATAAATAACAAATTGTTAACAAACCAAGAGAAACATTGGCTTAGTTTTATGCAAACTGGTGACAAAGAAGTAGATAATATATTAGAGTTACAAATTAACAATGCAGTGATTAGGAGACGTTATGATAAATATCTTATATTTATTAAATTTTCAATTCCTAGTAATATTCAAAAAATAAATATAGAAAATGGAACCCCAATTGAATTAAGAGTATTCAGAGATTCAAAGCCACCTGTTCAAATGTTTCTGCATATAAAAGATAAATATATTATAAGCAGAGATGAATACGATAATAATGAAAATTTGGCATTGACAAAAGCTGAAGAATGTTACAACGAAATAATCTTATATCTTGGTAATCGTTCTGATATTGAAAACTATGGATTTAGCGGATTTAATATTATGGTAGATTTTAAATTCGGCATAACAGTTGGAGTACCACTTCAAGATTTAATTGAGGATAATACTAATAGTGTAATGTCTTTGCGGTCAATAAATGCTAAAAATTCTAACAGCAGTATTTCTTCATATAAATCAAAAGTAATAACTTTACAACCTTGTTATTCTGATTTGAAAACCTCAGTATTTGATGAAGCTGCTACTATGATTGCAAAAAATACCAACTATACTTTTTTAAATAATTTAGATGATGAACAAGTTACTGTTGAAACAATGAAGTCATTGTCCAAATATGGAGTTGTTATACTTGATAGTCACGGCGGAAATTGGGGTAGTCGCGGATATATTATCTGCCTTTCAGAAAAAGCAACTGAAGAAAAAAACAAAAAATACACAGCCAGTGGAGATTTGGATAATACAATAATTGATGGCGGTGCATTTTATATAATAACACAAGCATTTTTTGAAAAATATTATTCACAAGATGATTTTAAAAACACTTTAATTTACTTAGGTACTTGTTTTGGTGGTGATGATAATGTAGAAATTAGAAACATTCTTAATGAAAAAGGTGCAGAAGCAGTTTTAACATACAAAAATACTGTATTTGCAGAATATAATCGTGAAATGATAACTACTATATCTGAAAGATTAACAAAAGGAGACACTATTCAAAAAGCTGTAAAAAAAGCAAAACAAAAACACGGCAACTACGACCCATATATTGATAGTAAAGCAGGCTTTTGGAACCAACTATGGTACAAATTAGGGATTATTCCAAAACCTAATCCAGCTGAATTAATTTTGACAGGCAACAATCTCTCATTTAAACTTGCGACAAATCCTATCACAGAACAGATAACAGGACAAGTTTTAGATGCTAATAAAAATTCACCCATATCAAATGTTAAAATATCTTGTGATGAGTTAAATATTAATTGTATAACAGATATAAATGGTAAATTCACTTTTTATAATAAATTACCTCTTAGTCAGCATACATTTATTTTTGAACATAAAAATTATCAACTAAAAAAAATTACCGTTAATTCAAGTAGTTATACTATGTTAGATACTGTTCAATTAACACCCAAAAACGGCTCAATAATGGGCAGATTAAAAGAACAAGGAACAAATTCACCTATCAGTAATCGAGAAGTAAAGATTTATAATGAAAACTATACCTCTGTTGATAAAACTAAAACCGATAGTAATGGTAGTTTTAAAATTTCTTTGCCTTTTGGAACATATACTTTAGTTATTGATAATGACGGCGATAATTTTGACAACAATTACTATTATGATACTGTTGAGATGAAAGTAAATGTTGAAGCTAATGCTGATACCGTTTTGTTAAATGATATTATACTTGCAAGGCGTGAAAACGGTATTACAGGTTATGTATATGATAATGATGATTTAATCAATAATGGTAAAAATACACCAATATCAGATGTTACAATAGAAATATATAATAATACCACTTCTGATTTAGTTGGTACATGCAAAACTAATGAAAACGGTAAATATTCAATAGCAGTTGATAAAAATGGAAGCTACAATTTAGTTTTCAAAAAGACTGGTTATATGAATGAAACAAAAGATATGGTCTTTGTCAATGGTGGATTTTCAGATGTGACTGTTTTTATGAAGAAAGATACAAGTAGTGATGATAATGTTAAATTTGCAGGCGGTGACGGTACAGAAGCAAATCCTTATCAGGTATCAACACCCGAGCAATTAAACGCTGTTAGAAATAACTTGTCAGCTAATTATGTACAAATAAATGATATTGATATGTCTGATTGGGGCAACTGGGAGCCGATTGGAACTAACGATAATCAATTTGTTGGTAATTATAATGGGCAGAAATACAAAATTATTAATTTGACTATCAATTATTCTGAAAATAATACAAGTATAGGCTTGTTTGGCTATGGAGCTAAAAGTATTATAACAAATGTGAATTTAGAAGAATTTAATATTAATACATTAGATATGTATGACTTTACTGGAAGTATAGTTGGTTATGGTGGAACATTAATTAATTGTTCAGCTACTGGAAATATAAATTCTAAATGTTATAGTGGTGGTGGTTTAGCCGGTATTGCAGATGTTATAGAAAATTGTACATTTAATGGTATTATGAATTTTCTATGTTCTTCAGATTTTACTTTCAGAAAAAATTTAAATATTGATATACTAAACATGACTAATAATTATCTTAGTGGTTGCTATGGAGGGATATGCGGTATAGGAAATAAAGTATCTTTTTCAAAAACTGAAGGTGAGTTTAATGCTTCTACTACATACCAAAGTTTTTTGGGAGGTATTGCAGGATATAGTGAAATCATAAAACAATGTTATAATAATGCCAATCTAAAAATACAAACCAATGGAAACGCATCAAACTGTCCAGAGGCATATATAGGTGGAATATCTGGAGTAAGTAAAGAAGTTTCGGACTGTTACAATATAGGTAGCTTGGTAACAATATCACAAAATTATGCTGGCATGGTTGGAGGAATAACTGGTTTAGGATATGGCAATTATTCGAATTGTTATAATGTGGGAGCTTTAAACAACAACTCCAAATACAATTGGTACAAAGGTGGCATTATTGGTTTATCACCTTTTAAGACTAGTACTGTTAATTATTGTTATAGTAACGTAAAAGCCTTAGCTGGCAATGGAAATGTTCAATCCAAAATAAAAAATACAAATTCAATGTATTTAACTGAAGAACAATTTAAAGATAAATCATCATTTGAAAACTTTAATTTTGGTGATATTTGGAATATGCATTCGAATGCAAATAATGGATATCCTTATTTAATAGTATTTGAAAAGTAAAACAAATATTATATTTCAAAACACTGAACGAAAAAACTTATAACGGTAGTTATGCTACCAAAAGTGTTAAAATTAAATGAATTTATAATTAGCGGATTGTTTTAATATATAGTAACCCGAATATCTACATAGGTATTCGGGTTACAAGGAATTTTAAGGAGGAAAACTTCATGAAAAAACGGTTATTTAGTTTATTTACATCACTTATAATGGTGATAAGTTTGGTTAGTGTTTTACCTACAATGTCGGTAAGTGCTAAAACATCAGGTGATTATGAATATGAAATATTATCAAATGATACAGTTGAGATAACGAAATATAACGGCTCAGCTAAAACAATAACTATTCCCTCAAAAATTGTAGGTAAAAAAGTTACAAGCATTGGAAACCGTGCTTTTGAGTATTGTAAAACTTTGATAAATATAACAATATCAAACGGTATTATAAAAATCGGTGCTGATACTTTTTTTAATTGCACAAGTTTAACAAGTATAATAATACCTAATAGCGTTACACATATTGGATACCGTGCTTTTGGTGATTGTTCAAACTTAACAACCATTAAAATACCAAATAGTGTAAAAACAATTGATTATAATGCTTTTATCGGTTGCTTAAAGTTAAAAAGTATAACTATTCCTAATGGCATTGAAACAATTGAGTATAGTACATTTTGTAAGTGTTCAAGTTTAACAAGCATAACAATACCAGACAGCGTTACAAGTATTGCCCAATGGGCTTTTGCAGGTTGTTCAAATCTTAAAAGCGTGAATATTGGCAAAAGGGTTAAAACTCTTGGAGCTGGGGCCTTTGTGCATTGCACAAGTCTTACAAGCGTAACAATTCCCAAAAGCGTTGCTACAATTTATGATTCATTTAGTGACTGTAAAAAACTTAAGGACATTTACTATACAGGCACAAAAAACGAATGGGAGCAAATTGAAATTTATGATTCGGAAAACATATTAAAAAATGCCACAATTCATTATAATGTACCACAAGAAGTAACAAACTTTAAGACAACTTCAACAGCTTCAAACTCCGTTAAACTCTCATGGAACAAGGTCAGTGGGGCAAGCGGATACATTATTTACAGATACGATAACACAAAGAAAACTTGGGTTAGAGTTACTAAGACTACAACTAACTCAAATACTTATACAATTTCTAATTTAAAAGCAGGTACATCATATAAATTTGCAGTAAAAGCATACAAAACAGTAAACGGCAAAGAAATTACAAGTGCAAGCTATCCGACAGTAACATCAGTTACAAAGCCTGCAAACATCACAAAAGTCAACTTCACCTCATCAGCCAATACAGTAAAAATGAGTTGGAACAAAGTTAGCGGTGCAACAGGCTATAGAGTATACCAGTACAACACCTCAACAAAGAAGTGGAAAGCTGTTGCAAATATTAAGAATACTAATTATACATTCAAAAATCTAAAATCAGGAACTACATATAAATTTACTGTAAGAGCATATAAAAATCAAGGCGGTAAAACTTATCTTAGTCCAAAATATACAACATTTACCACCTCTACCACTCCCTCAACAGTTAGCTTCAAGGTAACCGCAGGAAGTAAAAAAGCAACAGTTAAATGGAATAAAGCCACAGGAGCAACAGGCTATAAAGTTTACTACAAGACAAGCAAAAACGGCTCATGGAAATGCCTGAAAACTACCAATAACAAGACCACAAGCTACACTAAAACAGGCTTGACAAAGGGCAAGACTTATTACTTCACAGTTAAGGCATACAGAACGGTAAGCGGAAAAACTTATAACGGTAGTTATGCTACTAAGAGTATTAAAATTAAGTAATAAAAAATTGTTAATACTCGTTTCTAAAAATGTAGAACAAACTAATTTTATAAATACAAATGGGCGAACTTTGTTCGCCCATTTGTATTTTAATAGAAAAATAAAACTTGTTTTTTCTTTATACGAAAAGTTGATTTATCTCAAAATAATGTAACGTTATGCTTGTACAATCGTAGCAAGGAAAAGGCTTGTACAACCTTTAATTTTTTAAAAAACGCCTATTTAAGCGGGTTTTAGCGATTTTAATTTGCTTGGTTGCACTTACATAATCGTACCCTCCGCCGCAAGGTCTTCATGCAAATCAGCAAGCGGATCACCTGTACTCTGGAAAATGCTTGCGGTAAATGGAACACCGGAAGCAGCTATTGGATATACTCCGGTGGTGTGATCAACGAAATAAGTGTCGAAGCCGCTTTCCTTTATCTCCTTTATAGAAAGATTTCTTGTAAGCTGATAAAGAATAGCAGAAACTATCTCCATATGTGCCAGTTCTTCCGTTCCCACATCTGTCAAAATAGCCTGAATCTCACGGCATGGCGCAGTGTATCGCTGATTTAAATATCTTAAAGAAGCGCCGAGCTCACCATCCGGACCGCCAAGTTGTGAAATGATCACCTTAGCCAAAGCAGGATTGGGATTTTTAATGTTTACAGGATATTCAAGCTTCTTTTCATATTGCCACATTAGCTTTCACCTCTTTCCCATGGGAACGGCGTAACAACCCATTCCCACTTTCTTGGATTGTCAGAAGCCCTCGCAGTGAGCGGACCGTACTTTTCTTCATATTCCTTTACTGCCTTTTCATGTGCCTTTTTGTGCTCTGCAAAGTATTCCAAACCCTTGGGGCATGTGGGATGGCTGTCAAGATAAAGGTTTGCTTCAACTAATGCAAAAGCAGCCGCCTGTACTTTTCGCATAGCCCTCTGTTTGTCAGTCATTGTCACAGAAAACCGCCTCCTTACCTAAGAATGGCTTGTCAAGAGATGGAAATATCGTTCCCCTTGACAGACCTGCCTCCATGTCATATGGCTTTTCCCAGCTCTGAAATGGTACATATGCCATGCCAACAGGAGTTTCAGGAGGAAATTTCCCCTCCGGCTGAGGACAGGTGCGGCTGTTTTTACACATATCTGACCCGTCAGCGTCAAAGATCTTGCCTAAAACGCCGCTTTCAAAAAAGTCCATCGTAATCTCTCCTTTTTATTTTGTTTTTGTGTCGCATCGTTTTATTATATGTCAGTTTCTGCATATGTGTGAAAAGCAAATCGTGACTATTAAGTGTAAAAACGGGTATAATAAAATCGGTGAAATTATGCCAAGTTTAATATGAAAGGATTGATTTTAATGAAAGTTTCTGTAGATCAGGAAGGCTGCATAAGCTGCGGTTTTTGTGTAAATGAATGTCCCGATGTCTTTGACTTTAACGAGGACGATAAGTCATATGTTATGAAGCAGCCTGATAGTTCCGAGGAAGAAGCCGTCCGTGACTGTGCTGAGGGATGCCCTGTTTCTGTTATTAACGTGGAAGAATAATATATGAATCTATCTGTATGTATGCAGAAAAAATCCCCGACGATTTTATTCGTACGGGGATTGTTAATATCTACTGTCAAAACCGACGTCAGCATATCTTGCTTTTTAATTTCAGCTTATCGAATGAGGTGCCTATAACTATGTATAAAACTGTGCTTACCGCAATTTGCAGGCAGTAAAAAGGCGTCTGTGCAAATGCAACAGCTATCGCTTGCCATGAGAGCTTTCCTGCCATAATTGTTCCCTCATAAAGACCATATCCTACTACGCATAAAATAAGCGAAGGGATAAGCGCAATAATATTTCTGGTGTTGATTATAGTTTCTTTCTTGCTTGTGAAAAATGTCGCTGTTATAGCTTTTATTATTATTGTTGCCGGCATCCATATGTAAAATCCGGTAAGTCCGTCGGCTAAAGCTCCGCCAATAGCTCCCGCAGCCATTGCGTAAGGCATGGGAAGAATCGACGCCGCAAGAAAAATAATTCCGTCACCTGCATGTGTGTAACCGTTACCCGTGGGTATTTTTAAAATTGATGTGAACAGATAAATAAGTGCAGCAAATAATCCGGTAAGCACTACATACCTGATTTTTTCGCTTGATGAACCCTTTGATGTCATGTTGACCACTCCAAACTTGATTTGATATTCTAATGATATTACCATTTTTTCAATAAATCAAATCGCAGAAATTCAATAAATATTTATTCTTTTTTGGTTGTATTTTATAATAAAGCAACTTAAATAAAATAAAGGATTGTATAATTCCTACATGAAATTTGATATATTATTCGAGCAAAATTAGCCTTGCCGTCTTTTTGCACAATAACATTTTCATTGTGCTGCTCTATTTGTGCAAATAGCAGATTTTATCATTTTATCCCCCTTAGAAAGCCAACTTTCATCAGTCTTTCACAAACTAATTTTATTCATTTTATTGCAGGATTAACACATTCTTTATTCAATTTTCGCAAAGAATATATCTTGTTTTTACTGATTGTTTATTATATTTGAATAATCATTTATATAATCTTGCAGTTTTATGTTAAAACATTCACAAAATAAGAGTTGACAAATTGAAGAAGATACGGTATAATGTTATTTGTAGAAGATTTGAAAATTTCAAGTTTTCAGAAATTATTACTTTTTTATTATGAGAGGAGTATAAAATATTATGGCAAGCCTTACAAAAAACCCTAACGTAAACGCTTGGGTTGATGAAATGATTGCACTTACTAAACCTGATAATGTGGTATGGATTGATGGTTCTGACGAACAGCTTCAGTCACTCCGTGAAGAAGCATTGTCAACAGGTGAAATGACTTTGATGAATCAGGATGAATATCCGGGCTGTCTTTATCACAGAACACTTCCAAATGACGTAGCACGTGTTGAAGATAGAACTTTTATTTGTACAAAGAATGAAGAGGACGCCGGTCCTACAAATAACTGGTGCGACCCTAAGGAAATGTACGCTAAGCTTACACCTATGTATGACGGCGTAATGAAGGGCAGAACAATGTATGTTATCCCTTATTCAATGGGACCTATCGGTTCACCTTTGGCTAAGGTCGGCGTTGAGCTTACAGACTCAATTTATGTTGTTCTTAATATGGACATTATGACAAGAATGGGCGCTAAGGCTTTTGAAAACCTCGGTGACGAATCAAATGACTTCGTTCGTGGATTGCATTCAAAAGCTGATGTTAATCCTGATAACAGATATATTGTACATTTCCCTGAGGATAATACAATCTGGTCAATTAACTCTGCTTACGGCGGAAACGTTCTTCTCGGCAAAAAGTGCTTTGCTTTGAGAATTGCTTCATTCCAGGGTAAGAATGAGGGCTGGATGGCTGAGCATATGCTTATCCTCGGCGTTGAAAAGCCTGACGGCGACGTTAAGTATATCACAGCAGCATTCCCATCAGCTTGCGGAAAAACAAACCTTGCTATGCTTATCCCTCCTGTATGCTATACAGAAGCAGGATATAAGGTTTGGACAGTCGGTGATGATATCGCTTGGCTTAAACAGGGCGAGGACGGCAGACTTTATGCTATCAACCCTGAGAACGGCTTCTTTGGCGTAGCTCCCGGAACAAATGCTAAGTCAAACTTCAATGCTTTGGCTTCAACAAAGAAAAACGCTATCTTTACAAACGTTGCTATTAATAACGACAATATGACTCCTTGGTGGGAAGGCCTTGATAAGAATCCTCCTGTTAATGCAACAGAGTGGAAGGGCGCTAAGGTAAACGGACCTGAGTTTATCGCTGGGGGCAATAAGCTTGCTCATCCAAACTCAAGATTTACAGCTCCTGCTGAAAATTGTCCATGTATCTCATCTGAGTTCAACAACCCACAGGGTGTTCCAATTTCAGCAATGATCTTCGGCGGACGTCGTGAAAAGACAACTCCGCTGGTATATCAGGCATTTGACTGGACTCACGGAACATATATTGGTTCAGCTGTTTCATCTGAAACAACAGCTGCTGCTACAGGTGCAGTAGGTGTTCTCCGTCACGATCCAATGGCTATGAAGCCATTCATCGGCTATAACGTAGGCGACTATTGGGCACACTGGCTTGAAATGGGCGAAAAGCTCGGCGATAAAGCTCCTAAGATCTTTAATGTTAACTGGTTCAAGAAAGACGAAGAAGGCAACTTCATGTGGCCTGGTTTCGGCGATAACATGAGAGTTCTTGACTGGATCATCAAGAGATGTGAAGGAACTGTTGAAGCTAATGAAACTGCAATCGGATATCTTCCTAAGCCTGAGGATATCAACCTGACAGGTATCGAGGACGAGGTTACACCTGAGATTCTTGATAAGCTTCTTGCAATTGATAAGGATCTCTGGAAAGCAGAAATCGCTGAAATGAGAAGATATTATAATGAAGACCTTGCAGCAAAGGGTGCAAGAATTCCTGAAGCATTGGTTAAGGAACTTGATAACCTTGAAGCAAGACTTAATAAGTAATCTTTTTAATTTATCATTAAGATAAAAAGATGAGGGCGAACCCGATTTGGGTTCGCCCTTGTTGTATTGCGGTATTAGATAAATGTATATCTATCTTTATTTCGGATTTTAAATATTTCAAATACCAGACTTAAAACATTATCATCGTTTAATGTCACATATTCTTCTAAACCCGTGTTTTCGTCTGAATTAACCAATTGTAAAATTACTACCATTCCTTCATCATCAGAATCAACAGGGAGTAAAATAACATATTCTTTTTCTTCATATTCTACTAAGTCCAAAAAATGAAATTTAACTTCTTCTCCGAACTCATTATTTAATTCAACAATGTCATCAAAGTTTTTTGGCTTTCTTTTAAATATATTACGAAACATTTTTTATTCTCCTGACATATAATTATTCAGTTTAATTTAGAAATACAAATTCTCACCAGTATCATTACAGTGTAGCATATTCTGTCCATAACTATAATAAGTGTTTCCTGTATCAACGTCTACTAAAAGTCCGCCACTTGTCCTTGCTAAGTTTAAAACTTCACCATTATGTGTAATAACAGTTACAGTCCGTTCGTATATAGCTTCCGCTACAGCAAAACAAATCATGATTACTAAAGCAAACATAGCAATGACACCGAAAGCGAACATAAATCCAAAACAAGCAGCAATAAGTCTAAAACAACTTATTGCAAATCCATACAAAAACCCCATTCTACATATATTAATTATGATAGGAATAGATAGGCAAACAATAAAAGAAATCACAACAATTTGAATGGTTATAAATTCAAATCTACAACACACCATAGCTCCAGTTAAAGCAAAAGGAATTGCAAATACGCCCACATTAAGTAAACTAAATATTTTAATTCCATTTACAAAAGCATAAACACAACATTTTTTTAACATTTTGCCAATTAATAAAGTTATAATAATTACTGCTATAAATATTCCAATCATTAATGCAATATTAGATCCCGTTAATTTTACAGTATCATCCATATCTTTAATACCCTGGTGAAAATACATATATCATTGCTTTAAAACCAACAATATAAGTTTTAAAACCACCTAGCATATACCAAAAGAAGAAAACAAAAGCCCATAAAAACCATGTTGTTCCTTTGGCGTTTTGAAAAGGTTCAAGAAATTGTACTTTCCAATTCGTTAACAAACCAAAAGCATAAACAATATATGCTGGAATACATATAGCCAGCAAGACAATAAATTCTCCCCAAGTTAATCCTAAGTTAGTTATTTGATTGTTGTCAATTGAAGCTAGAATAAATTGTGTTACAAAAAGCATAATTACAAGAATAATACCAGTAATTATTGATATGGTCAGTCTTTTTTTCAATTGTTCCTTTGTTTTTCCATGCATGAGTAAATTCCTCCTTAAAATAAATAATAGAATGTATTCTGTTTTTTATTTTAACAGTATTCGACAAATTAGTAAACGCTTAAATTGCATTACAAATATATTGCAATTTAAGTGTTTCTTTTTTGTTTAATATATTGCATAATTAAATAAAAGGAGCGTGCATTGATATGTGGAGAATACAAAAAGGATATGATACTGTTAGTAAAACGTTCCGACTGCCTGATGAAATGATTGAACAACTTGGAAAATTAGCATATGAAAATAATCTTTCGCTTAACCAGTTAGTGATCCAGTGCCTTAATTTTGCATTGGAAAATTTGGATAAAGAAGAATCAGTAACAAAAAAATAAGGCTTCCCAATGGGAAGCCTTTGTTGGTTTATGTCTTGCTTTTGTTGTAGGGGACGGCGTCCTCGACGTCCCGTTACCACGCTGTGGCAAATTTTCAAAATTGGTGTAGCGGCGCAGTAGGGGACGGCGTCCTCGACGTCCCGCTACTACGTTGAGTTTGTCCTCAGACATCCTGCTACTCTCGTCTGATAATTTATGTCCCGCTCTATTCTTAGAAAAACGTCTGCAATCCCTCCCTAAGACATAAATCCAAAGTTTTTTCAAGGGGAAGATTTTTCAGCCTGTGAAAACGAACCTTCTCCGAATTGGTGTAAATCTTTAAATTGCAGGTGTGGCTGACCTTTTGAAACCATGTCTGAGAAACCACCGTCTTACTGATGTTTTCCTTGGGCATTATAATTTTGTGGAACTTATAAAAATGACAGTACCTCAGTGTGCAGTAACCGTTTTTAAAGCCAACAGATGTGTTGAACGAAGCTACTATTGAAACAATAAGCTTCCATGCAAACGGTATCATTGCCAAAACCATAAGAATGTCAACTTCATCTCTCCACATAGGAAGCAAAAATTTTAAAACAGCCCCCACTATAGGCGGTATAAATCCCCATACAACAGGCATAAACATGAATCTTGGAATATCCTTAGCACCTGTTTTTATTTCAATAACCGTGTGAGGAATGTCCGGTTCAAGAATTTTTAAAGAGCTTCTTACTTCACTCAGCGTAGTTATAGGAATAAGCACAGAAATTTCACGATGCCTTACACCATATCCCGTGCAGTGAATTGTAACCGAGCATATCCTGAAAAGCTTCATAAGAAGCGACTTCTGATAATCAAAATAGTTTATCTTGCTTCGGTTTATAACGTGTCTGCGCCGTGTAATGATCCCGCTTTCTATAATAAGCTGTGAACCGCACCTCGTCGCCTTGAAGCTCCAGTGACGCATTAAGTTTGCTATAAAAGATACAAACCAGCCCCCAAGAATCAATGCGGCTATTATCAGAATAATTTTAGGAATCGAACTGGTGAACTTGAGTAAGTCCGAGTTCATTTTGTTAAGCTCACCGTTTACACGGTTAATGAGCTTTTCTTCTATTTCCCTGCCCACAAGCCTGTAAAGCTCAAACATAAACGTAGCAAACAGAATCATGCCTGAAAGTGCAGATGAAAACAAAAATGAAAATGCCAAAAGATATTTCTTTTTCGGCTTCACAGTCATCCTCGGCTTGTTTTTGCATTGTTCGGTAACATATTCATATATCTCATCAACGCTCTTCTCTCTCAGCACCAGTTTTATCTCCGTATCGGAAATAGCCTTTGCATTGGTTTCAATATACATGGTGCAAGCATTGAAAAGCCGCTGAATATAGCTCTGACAACAGGACATGGTCGTTATCTCACTGTAATAAACCTTGGTCGTCATCATACCGAATAATCCTGTATGTGCTACAATTCCGTCACTTTCCGTTTCATAATATATAAAAATCCACCTTAGAACAGCAAAGGCAAAAATACAAACGATAGTCAGAATATCCAGCCAGTTGGTTCTTATCCAGCTCTGAAAATCAAACTTGTTGGCAATCAGATATTTACCAAGAGGAATTAAAAGAAGCCAGATATTTTTTGAAGTGTAATTTAAAAGCTTTATAGGATGCTGTCGATGCTTGAAAAAGCCCTTCAGCCATTGTCTTTTTTGTCGGACTGCTTCTCTTGAGATTTCCGGCATTGTCAAATAACTCACTCCTTTGAGGAATTGTTTGTGTGTCTGTGTCTCCCGCTGATTATCTGGTTAAAGAATAAAGATATCTCCCTGCAATCATTCTTATGAAGAAAAGGTAGAATAATTTTTGCCCCAAGAGCATTAATAATAATAAAATTCAGTCCCGTTACCCTGCTCAGAGGAGTTATAATAGTAGATATAGACTTTACCGAATCCATCGTCATATATTGATATTTGAAATTAAATAAAAAAGTATATTTAACAATATCATCTTGTGAAACCATAAACCTTGTTTTCCTGTAATAAAGGGGTATCAGTATAAGTAAAAAAGCCGCAGCAATTATCCATACCGCAATGACGATATAAAAACCCACATCTTTTAAAAAATAATCGAAAACTTGTTCAAGAACAGTGACTCCCACCGCAGCAGCCAAAACCAAAAAATATATAAATATCCCCGATCTTTTCACAGGTTTGCATGTATACATAGTTAAATACCTCTCATATCAAAGTATGCGAATGTTTATTTTAAAGTATAAAAAGCCTATCCTCAGCATAAAAATGCTTTAAGAACAATGTTACGGAGGGCTTTTTATGGAATATGCAGAGCATATTTTAGAAATCATTTCTGAAATTATCTGGGGTTACCCCGTATTAATACTTATGCTCGGCGGAGGAATATATCTCTCCCTAAGAATGGGTTTTCCCCAAATTCATCTTATAAGGATTTTCAAAAGCACATTTCTCGCTCTTTTTAAAAAGAACGGCAAATCTGCCGGTGAAAATAAAGGCATATCTCAGTTTCAGGGGTTTTCAACAGCCCTCGCCGCAACCGCAGGCACAGGCAGTATCGTCGGAGTAGGTACCGCCATGGCGCTGGGAGGTGCCGGAGCAATCTTCTGGATGTGGATATCTGCTTTTTTCGGAATGACCCTTTCCTATACTGAAAATATCCTTGGCGTTAAATACTGCAAGAAAACCGGCATTTCAGGTGCTATGTCCTATATGGAAAAAGGCTTGGAATCCAAATGGCTCGCCGTCCTTTTTGCAGTTTTCTGTACTCTCGCATCCCTCGGTATGGGCAACATGGCCCAAAGCAACGCCATTTCAGCATCATGTAAAGATGCGTTTTCTATCCCGCTGCCAGTGACTGGAGCTATCCTGACCCTGCTTATTTTTATAATTATATCAGGAAAAGACCGTCTTGCAAAATGCACAGAAAAATTAGTGCCCTTTATGGCGCTGTTTTATATAATAGGCTCTCTGATAGTTATAATAAAAAATCATAGCCTTTTGGGAAATGCCTTCAGCGAAATTTTCAGTTCTGCATTTTCTCTTAAATCTGCCGCAGGAGGCGGCGCAGGCTTTGCCGTTAAACAAGCGTGTATAATCGGACTGCGTCGAGGTGCGTTTTCCAATGAAGCCGGTCTGGGATCAACCGTAGCCGTCCATTCCAGCTGTAGTGTTAAAGACCCTAAAACTCAGGGAAGCTGGGGTATGGCTGAGGTTTTTGCCGATACTATGATTCTATGCACAATAACCGCCTTGGTTATTTTAGTCAGCGGTGTGGAAATCGGCGAGGGCGGACCCAATATGATATGTTCCGCCTTTTCCACAGGTCTCGGAAGCTTCGGTGCAGTTTTCATGGCGGTTTCCATGATACTCTTTGCATTCGCCACTATTGCCGGCTGGTTTTTTATCGGTCAAAGCGCTTGGAAATATATTTTCCCCAAAAGCGGCATTATTTATAAGGCTATTTTCACCCTGTGCGTTTTTGCAGGCTCAGTATCTTCTCTATCCGTCGTGTGGGGAATTTCCGATGTATTTAACGGATTAATGGCGCTGCCAAACCTAATAGCTGTGCTGCTGCTTTCACGGGAAGCCATAAATGAGCATAAGAAAACCAATTAATTCATTCTTTTCTGCTGTTCAAGATAAATGAGCAAAACGTTTATGTCCGCAGGGTTAACACCTGAAATACGGCTTGCCTGTCCAACACTTAAAGGCTTTATTTTATTCAGCTTTTCTATTGCCTCAAGTCTTAAGCCTTTAATCTGTGAGTAATCCGTATCAGGATCAAGTGACTTCTTCTCTAATTTACGCATAGCCTCAACCTGTTCAAGCTGAATTTTTATATATCCCTCATATTTTATCTGAAGCTCAACCTGTTCCTTTACCTGTTCAGGCAATTCCGGACGGTCAGGATCAATAAAATTCAATCCTTCGTATGAAAGCTGAGGACGGCGTATTAGCTGTGCCAACTTAATTCCTGAAGATATCGGCTCTGTTCCGCATTCTTCAAGATATCCGTTAAGCTCTTTTGACGGACCTAAATTTACATTCCAAACCCGGGTTATCTCCTTGTCAATAAGTGCAAGCTTATTCTGCAAAGCCTCAAAACGCTCGTCAGAAATAAGTCCTATCTTATGACCTGTGGGAGTAAGTCTAATGTCAGCATTATCCTGCCTTAAAAGTAAGCGGTATTCACTTCTTGATGTAAGCATTCTGTATGGATCAAGACAGCCTTTTGTCACCAAATCATCTATAAGCGTTCCTATATATGAGGACGCTCTGTCAAGAATTAAAGGCTCTTTTCCTGCAATTTTCAGCGATGCGTTAATTCCTGCAATTAAACCTTGTGCGGCAGCTTCCTCATAACCTGAAGTGCCGTTAAACTGTCCTGCACCGTAAAGTCCTGAAATTGCCTTAAATTCTAAAGTCGGGGCAAGCTCTGTGGGGTCGCAGCAATCATATTCGATTGCATATGCGTTTCGCATGATCTCTACATTTTCAAGCCCTTTTATTGTACGCAGGAACTTTATCTGTACATCCTCAGGCAGTGACGACGACATTCCCTGAAGATAATATTCATCAGTATCCAACCCCATAGGCTCAATAAAAAGCTGATGCCTTGGCTTGTCAGGGAACCGCATAATTTTGTCTTCGATCGACGGGCAATATCTCGGACCTATTCCCTCTATTCTTCCTGAATACATGGGGGAACGGTGAATGTTTTCTCTTATCACCCTGTGAGTTTCATCATTTGTATAAGCAATATAACATGAAACTGTATTTTTCAGCTCATTATTGTTGTCAAATGCAAAAGGTGTAATTTTTTCATCACCCTCCTGCTTTTCAAGAACATCAAAATTAATTGAACGTCTGTGAACTCTTGCAGGAGTTCCCGTCTTAAATCTGCGGAGAGAAACACCGACTTCTTTCAGCGAATCCGAAAGGTGAACCGCAGGCATTACATTGTCAGGTCCTCCTGAATAAGAACAGTCACCCACATGAATCGTACCGTTAAGGTAAGTACCCCCTGCAATAATTACAGCCTTTGCGTCATATCTGTTGCCAAGCCTTGTAATGACACCTGTTATCTTGTTGTTGTCAACTATAACCTCACAGATTTCATCCTGCTTTATGTTAAGATTCTCTTGTCTTTCAAGAGCCTTTTTCATATAAGTGTGATATTTTACTCTGTCTGACTGAACTCTCAAGCTGTGTACCGCAGGACCTTTTCCCCTGTTGAGTATACGGCTCTGTAGGAAAGTTGCGTCCGCAGCTCTTCCCATTTCACCGCCGAGAGCGTCAATTTCACGGACAAGATGTCCCTTCGCTGTTCCGCCTATTGATGGGTTGCAGGGCATATTTGCAATTCCGTCTAAAGTTAACGTGAAAATTGCGGTTTTCATGCCCAGCCTTGCCGCAGAAAGTGCAGCCTCACAGCCTGCATGACCTGCTCCAACTACAATAACATCAAAAGAGCCTAATATATTTTGATTTTCCATTGATTCCACCTTGTATTTATCTATAATTTCAACTTGACAATTTATTTTTTTGTGTTATAATATAAATATAAAAGGGGTACTGCACAGCTTTTACAGCTTAGCGGTTTACCTCCATGACGTTTAATTTAAATATAACCGTCCTTTGGCAGAAGGGCGGTTATTTCTTTTTATTATTGCAAATTGTCACCATTATGGCAACTATGTTTGTTATCAAAAGTAATAATGTAAGAACTTCTATAACGCTCATATTGCTCACCTCCATTTCTGGAGGAAGATTTAAACCGCCAATTTAAAACATAGTTTTAAATTTACCGCTGTATGTACAGTACCTGCTGTACATTATATCATTATTCTATTATCATGTCAAATAATAGTCACACACATATCTAATTAACAATTCATTCCTGATAAACAGACCATTTTCAATTAGATTTCTGCGCTTGCATGCCTTGTTACATGACAGCCGACATTTACCGAAACAGGCAAACCTGCGATATGAGTCGGAGCTTCCTCAATGTTTACAGCAAGACAGGTTTGTGTTCCGCCAAACCCCTGAGGACCGATACCAAGCTTGTTTATTTTATCAAGTATTTTCTGCTCAAGGTCAGCATAGAGAGCCTTTGGATTACGCTGTGAAACAGGTCGGCAAAGTGCCTTCTTTGCAAGATAAGCACACTTTTCAAAGTCGCCGCCAATGCCGACTCCAATAACTATCGGCGGACAAGGATTTGACCCTGCTGCCGCACAGACGCTTACAACCCAGTCAATAATTTCATCTGTTGTAACCGACGGCGTCATCATTTTTAGCTGCGACATGTTTTCACTGCCGAAGCCTTTAGGTGCAACAGTAATTTTGACCTTATCTCCGTCAATATATTTTAAATGAACCACAGGGGGAGTGTTGTCACCGCTGTTCACCCTTTCAAGAGGGTCTGAAACAACAGAACACCTCAGTTTTCCCTCAGTATATCCACGGGAAACACCTTTGTTTATTGCTTCGTTTATTGAACCGCCAACAAAGTGAACATCCTGACCCACTTCCATGAAAATTACAGCCATTCCACAGTCCTGACAAATTGGAATGATCTCGTCCTTTGCAACGTCAATATTTCTTATGATATCGTCAAAAACGCTTTGCCCAACAGAAGATTTTTCTTGTTTAGCACTGCATTTTATGCATTGCTCCATATCCTTAGGAAGATAAAGATTCGCCTTAATGCATAAATCTCTTATGACATTTTCTATTTCAATGACATTGATTTCTCTCATAATTATGATCCTTTCTCTTATTCCTCAAAAACCTTTCTGCCGTTAATAAATACCATTATAGGTGAATTCATCACCTCAAAAGGATAATCCTTGAACAGAACGAAATCTGCGTCCTTGCCCTTTTCAACAGAACCAACCCTGTCCTCAATTCCTGCAATTTCCGCAGCATTGACAGTAACTGTTTCAAGAGCAGAATCCCTGTCAAGACCACTTTTTACCGCAATTCCTACGCTTATGGGAAGATACTGAATCGGAATTTCAGAATGATCTGTGCAAATTGCAGTTTTTATTCCTGCTCTGTTGAGAATTCCGGCATTTTCAGGCGTAATGTTTGCAAGCTCCGGCTTGCATGGGTCGCATATAATCGGACCGATAATAGCTGTTGCATTTTCTTCTTTCAGTTCATCAGCAATAAGATGCCCGTCAGTGCAGTGAACAAGAGTATATTTTAATCCAAACTCTTTTGCAATGCGAATAGCTGTGAAAATATCATCAGCTCTGTGACAGTGAAAATGTGCC
The DNA here is from genome assembly GCA_900539835.1 of uncultured Ruminococcus sp. Taxonomy (GTDB): domain Bacteria; phylum Bacillota; class Clostridia; order Oscillospirales; family Ruminococcaceae; genus FB2012. Next base: position 18,999 of record UQDR01000024.1, read on the forward strand.
TTAACTTTACCTTCAAGTAACGGTATGAGCGATTCGGATTTAATATCAAAATCAGGAGCATCATCTCCGCTCTGTTCTGCCGATGTCTTGTCCTCCATATACCTTTTAGCCTTGAATAAAGCTTCTCTGATGATTCCTGCCACTGCCATTCTTGTGCATGGTGATTCATCACGGTTCATATAGGTCATCTTTGGGTTTTCACCCATAGAAAACTTCATGCCGACCGTTTTAATTATCATTTTGTCAATACGCTTTCCGACAGTCTTTACTGCGGCGATATCCCCCGCAACAGGGTTCATTGACCCGGGGGAAACAATTGCTGTTGTTATACCTGCCCTGACCGCCTCGTTAAAGCTTGTATCCATCGGATTTATTCCGTCAGCTATCCTGAGCTGTGAGGCTGTCGGGTCGGACTCTTCGTTAAAGTCCTCACTTTCAACTCCCACACCGTTAGTTGTCAGTCCTAGGTGAGTGTGAGCGTCAATAAAACCCGGATAAAGACTTGCGCCATAACCGTCAAAATCATTATCGTCTATGCATTCAGGCATGCCTACACCGATTTCGGTAATTATACCGTTTTCAAAGCTGACAAACCCGTTTTCAATAATCTCTCGGTCAGCATTCATTGTATATATTTTAACGTTATATATTGTCATAAAATCAATCCCCTTTTATTCAATTGAAAGTAGACAGCTGACAATGCACAATTCACAATTGTTAATAACATGTTTACGTGAGCTGTAAGAAGCAAGAACTGAACTTTAAAGATAAGATGTAGGGGACGGCGTCCTCGACGTCCCGAAAAAAATTAACATAAACTTTTAAAGAGTTGTCATGTCGGCGTAAAGCCGTCCCCTACACCGATTTTGCAAACATTCCACAGCGAGGTCAAAGCCTTGTACCTCACAAACAGATAACGTGATTTACCCCGTGCGGGCTAACACCCTGTCGAACCAAATCCACCAGCACCACGAGTTGTGTCTGAAAGCTCTGTTACTTCCTTAACTTCCGGCGTGAAAACAGGAGCAATAACAAGCTGTGCTATCCTGTCACCGCATTTTATTTCATAGTCATCATTGCTTGAATTATGCAAAGCAACTATAATCTCACCACGATAATCCCAGTCAACAACCCCAACACAGTTAGCAGGGGCAAGTCCGAATTTTGTTGCCATTGAGCTTCTTGCGTAAATCAGCAGAACAACATTTTTATCTCCCTCAATTTCAGCTGAAATACCTGTGTGAACCTTTGCGGTTTCTCCGCTTTTTACTACTATATCCTCAGCACTGCAAAGATCATATCCTGCGCTGAATTCTGTTTGTCTTTGTGGAATTGTCGCTTTTTCATTTAACTTTTTTATAAGTAATCTCATTTATTTAACTCCTCTGTAATACAATCCTCTTGTGATCTTTTCAAGTCCTGAAGAAGCTTTGTTTTCATATAATGAAATAATATCCCTAACTCTTTCAGGCGTCTCGTCATAAAAATCAAGACGCAGGAAATCTGCATTAAAATCGTTCAGTTTATCAGCAAGATAAAGTACCTCAGAATTTAAAATCTCCACATATCCATGATTTTTACTGCATTTCACAGGAAATTCCCGCCCCGTTCTGTCAAATAGACTTTTCCTGCATTTATTACAGCACTGCGACTGCTTTATAGGACAATTTGCTGTCAGCATAAGAGGAAGTCTTCCGTAAGCTATGATACCAATAGGAATATCACTGCAAAGCCGGTTTATCTGGGATGCCTTTAGCTCAAATGAAACCACAGCGTCCTTAACATTTATTCGGGAAAGACCTTTCAATGCAAGGGAATTTGCAATATTAAATCCGAAATCCGCATGAATCTCCATGTTTAAATCTTTTCCCATGGAGATGTGTGCAATATTGGTACACATTATCTTGTTTATGCCCGCTTCCTTCAGCTTTTTCAGCCGTTCAAAATCACCCTTCTCATTAAAAGTGAATCGTGGCATTGAAACGGCAATTTTATCTGTGTTTATACCTTTTTCTGCCGCCTGTTCAGCTAAACTCAACGGCATAATTATCATATCAAAACTTTGGATATCGACAAGGTCAAGCTGTCCAAGACTATTAACCGAAATTCTTATTTCAGGCTTTAAAACTCCTTGCCGTCTTGGGAAATCCAAAAACAGCTTATCTTCATCAAAAGGTACTGTTTGAGTAAAAAAATCTGCCCTTGCTATATCCAGCTTTTGCACCAGTTCACGTCTTGCGGAATTAAGCTGTGAGGCGGAAACCGCAGGCCTGCCGCTTATGTCAGCAGTCAGCTCTTTAAGTGAATAAATGGTATCCCCCAGCTTTGAAAGGTGCTTTTTCAGCATTTCCTCATCACATGGGCGATTTATGGCTGTTTGAGCAGCATCTCCCACAACATAAGCCTTTATGCCGTTTTCATCTGCTGCGGTAATTTCAATGGGTTTATTCTCCTCAATGAAACAATGAATTTTTATTTGACTGCGTTTATACTCTTTTCTGTAAAGCTCATGCAGCCTCGGCAGGGCTTTTGAAGTTGCGGCTACGTCCTCTTTTGTACGAGTGCCGAACATTTCTTTCCCGATTTTTCTTTTCAGATATCCATCAGTAAAACCGCTTCTTGAAAACACATTTTCAAGAAGTGACAGGTCATAATCCTCATGTTTAGATTTATTTTTATAAGCATTTACCGCTGAAGCTACATACTCCGGGCGTTTCATTCTGCCTTCAATTTTCAGTGAGCTTACCCCTGCTCCCTCAAGCCTGTCCGCAAAATCTATTCCGCACAAATCCTTTAGTGAAAGAACGTGATCTTCTTTGCCCTTGACAGGCGACATAGGCAAACGGCAGGGCTGTGCACAAAGTCCTCGGTTTGCACTTCTTGAACCGATAACTGCACTCATATAGCACTGTCCCGAAACAGACATGCACAATGCACCATGAATAAAAACTTCGGTTTCCAACGGAAGCCTTGATATTTCTGCTATTATTTCATAAGGCAGTTCTCTTGAAAGCACCACCCTTGAAAATCCCATTTCTTTTGCAGCCAGTGCCCCCCTTTGGGTGTGGATTGTCATTTGAGTTGAGCTGTGAATCTCCATTTGAGGGCAGCAGCTTCTGACAATTTCCACAAGAGCAAGGTCTTGGGTTATAAGTCCGTCAATACCCAGTTCACAGGCCGTTTTTACATATTCCGCACACTTTTCAAGCTGTTCGTCGGTAATCATTGTATTTACTGCAAGATACAGCCTTACATTGCGGACATGGCAGTCAGATACTGCTTTTTTCAGTTCTTCATATGAAAAGTTTGAAGCATTTTGTCTTGCTGAAAAGCTTTCACCGCCAAGATAAACTGCGTCCGCACCCGTCCTCAGAGCGGCATTCAAAGCCTCAGGGCTTCCGCAGGGCGCAAGAATTTCAGCCATTATAAATTCCTGTTACGGTTGCTCATCGCATTAAACGGAACGTTTGAGCCGCCGAGCGCTTTTTGAATATCCTGAGAGATAATATCATTTGCACTTGTTTTGTCCTTGTCCGAAGAAAGCTTTGTTCTAAGCTTTACTTCTTTTTCAAGCTGAGCGATTTTTTCTTTAAGGGCTTCTGTCTGAGCGGCCGCCTCGTCAGCTCTGGCTTTCTGCTTTACCGCATCGTCAGCATAGTCTTTTATCTGTGATCTGATATTTTCTATGCTTTCTCTTGCTTTAACAAGCTCGTCATAAGTTTCAAGAGCAATAAGCGCAGCAGCGTCCTGATGAGACATCATCGTTTTAGAATTCATAAGCTGTGACATTCTGTGATTAAGCTCTTTTGCCAATTTATCAGTATACTCCTGAGATTCATCAGAAATAAGCCGATATTCCTTATTAAAGATTTTTACTGTCAATTCATTTTTCATTGTTACTTCCTCCTCACATAAAAATACATACTATTGAATATATTATACACTATTTATTATAAAAAGAAAAGAGCTTTTCTTAACTTTTTTACAGATGATTAATTTGTGTTATAAGATAAAAATTATTTCCTTAAAAGAGTTTACCGGTTTGGTATAAATTTATTTATAAAAAACTATTCACTTTTTAAATAAAATGTGTTATACTTATTAAGTATGTAAACTTTATATACATAGCGTTTTATTTAGAAAAGGGATGGTAAAATGAATAAACTATACAGCTTAGGCATCGATGTAGGATCAACCACCGTTAAAACTGTTATTCTCGACGGAGATAATATAATTTATAATAAATATGAAAGACATTTTTCCAAGGTTCGTGAAACTGTAGCTCAACAGCTTAAAATAATCAGAGATATGTATAAAGGCGATAAATTCAAGATCGCTATTACCGGTTCGGCAGGTCTCGGAATTGCCGAAGCCTGTGGAATAACCTTTGTTCAGGAGGTTTTCTCTGCGTTTATCGCTGTTAATAAACAATATCCTGACGCTGATGTCGTTGTGGAACTGGGGGGAGAGGACGCCAAAATCATCTTCCTTACCGGAGGAGTTGAACAGCGTATGAACGGCTCCTGTGCTGGCGGTACGGGTGCATTTATCGACCAGATGGCGGGACTTTTGGGCGTTTCCCCCGACGAGCTTAACGAGCTTTCTTTACATAGTGAAAAGCTTTATCCCATAGCTTCAAGATGCGGAGTTTTTGCAAAATCCGATATCCAGCCGCTGCTTAATCAGGGAGCAAAAAAAGAAGATATTGCCGCTTCAATTTTTCAGGCAGTTGTGGATCAGACCGTATCGGGACTGGCACAGGGAAGAAAAATCGAAGGAAAGGTCCTTTTCCTGGGCGGACCGCTTTCATTCCTCAGCGGCTTGAGAAAAGCCTTTGTCAATACGCTCAAGCTGGACGAAGAGCATGCTGTTTTCCCTGAGCTTGCACCATGCTTTATGGCTTACGGCTCAGCGCTTCGTGCAGAACAGATGAGCGAGGAAATGACCATCGACGAGGCACTTGATAAAATCATAAATGCTAAATCACAGGATACGATCGCTGTGGGCAAGCCATTGTTTGAATCACAGGATGACTATAGAAATTTCGTTGAAAGACATAAGAAATCAGACTTAAAATATGAAGATATAAAAACCTATGAGGGTGACGCTTATCTGGGAATTGACGCAGGCTCGACCACCACAAAGCTTGTGCTTATAACTCCCGACGGAAAGCTTCTTTATCAGCATTATTGTTCAAATAAAGGCCAGCCCTTGGATATTATTGCTTCTAAGCTTGAAGAGATTTATTCTCTGGCAAATCCGAAGCTGAACATTAAGGCTTCTGCGGTAACAGGCTATGGCGAGGATCTGATCAAATCAGGCTTGGGCGTTGATTACGGCATTGTTGAAACTGTTGCCCACTATAAAGCGGCAGCTTATTTCTGTCCCGATGTTGACTTTATTATTGATATCGGCGGACAGGATATTAAATGCTTTAAGATCAAAAATAACGCTATCGACAGCATTATGCTTAACGAGGCTTGCTCATCGGGCTGTGGTTCGTTTATACAAACATTTGCTCAGGCAATGGGCTATGAGATTGCAGACTTTGCAAGGCTCGGACTTTTTGCAAAAGCCCCTGTAGAGCTTGGGTCAAGATGTACAGTGTTTATGAACTCATCAGTTAAACAAGCTCAGAAGGACGGCGCCTGTGTTGAGGATATTTCCGCCGGACTTTCATCTTCTATTATCAAAAATGCAATATATAAAGTAATAAGAGCAAAATCAGTTGATGAGCTTGGAAAAAATATTGTTGTACAAGGCGGTACTTTCCTTAATGACGCAGTTCTTCGTTCATTTGAAGCCGAGCTTGGAAGAAACGTTATAAGACCGGCAATCGCAGGTCTTATGGGAGCGTTCGGATGCGCACTTTTTGCCATGGAAAAGTCGAAAAATTCAGAAAAAGAAACATCTTTACTTACAAAAGCTCAGCTTGAAGAATTCGCATATAAATCCACAGCTGTTCAGTGCAAGGGCTGCGGAGCACATTGTAACCTCACTATAATCCGTTTTAACGACGGAAGACGTTTTGTTTCCGGAAACAGATGCGAAAAGGGTGCAGGAATAAAAATTGACAACCCAATGGAAAATATGATCGAATATAAGTACAACTCCATTCTTGAGCTTGAAAACAAAAAGCCTGAATCCGAACCTATTGCAAAGGTCGGTTTGCCGCTGGCTTTGAATTTCTATGACCTTATGCCGTTTTTCCATACACTTTTGACAGAGCTTGGATTTGAAGTGGTTTTCTCAGAGGAATCTACGAGAGATACTTACTATAAAGGTCAGCAGACTATTCCGTCAGATACCGTTTGTTACCCTGCGAAAATTACCCACGGACATATTGAGAGCCTGCTTGAAAAGGGCGTTGACTTTATTTTCTATCCATGTATGAGCTACGGCGTTGACGAGGGTCAGTCGGATAACCACTATAACTGTCCTGTTGTAGCATATTATCCTGAGCTTTTGAAGGCAAATATGCCGTCACTTAATGATGAGAACTTTATCACGCCTTATCTTGATATTAATACAAAATCTCACGTTGCAAAGGCTATGTCGAGAGCATTGAAGAAATACGGCATTACTGCAAAACAGGTTTCTAATGTGCTTAACAAGGCTTATTCCGCACAGGTCCGCTATAAAAAGGCTATTGAAAACAAGGCTCAGGAAATTATGGATAAGGCAAGAGAGCAAGGCAGAAAAATCATTGTTCTCGCCGGAAGACCTTATCACATTGACCCTGAAATAAACCACGGAATACATAAGCTTATTACTTCGTTGGGGTTTGCGGTTATTACCGAAGACAGTGTTGCTAATCTTGTGGACACTCCGCCTCTTGATGTGCTTAACCAATGGACATTCCATTCACGCCTTTACCGTGCCGCAGAATATGTTTGTCAGCATGAAGATATGCAGCTTGTTCAGCTTGTATCCTTCGGCTGCGGAATTGACGCTGTTACAACTGATGAGGTAAGAGCGATTCTTGAAGAAAACGGTAAGCTTTATACACAGCTTAAAATTGATGAAATCACCAACCTTGGCGCTGCAAAAATCCGATTGAGGTCACTTGCGGCAGCCTTGGAGGAGAAGGAGGCTAATTCTCATGAGTGAAAAGAATCAAAATAAAAAGATTTCAAAACGAGTAAACAAAACTATTTTTACAGAAGAAATGAAAAAGGATTATACCATTCTTGTACCTGATATGCTTCCTATTCATTTCAAGCTGATAATAGCTATTTACAAGAAATTCGGATATAACATGGAGCTTTTGCAGACATCTACTCAGAATGTAATCAACGAAGGTCTGAAAAACGTTCACAACGACACCTGTTACCCTGCTTTGCTGGTTATCGGGCAGTTTATGGACGCACTTAAAAGCGGAAAATATGATGTGAACAAAACTGCGCTTCTTATTTCACAGACAGGAGGGGGATGCAGAGCTTCAAACTATCTGCACCTTCTCAGAAAAGCGTTATCAGCGGAATTTCCACAGGTTCCTGTACTTTCATTGAATTTCAGCGGACTTGAAAAGAACCCTGCGTTTCCCATGACGCCGGCTATTGCACTAAGGCTGGTGTATGCTGTTCTTTACGGTGATATGCTTATGCTTTTATATAATCAGTGCAAACCTTATGAGATAAATAAGGGAAGCACAGATGAGCTTCTTGCAAGGTGGGAACATCGCTTAGGCAAGCTTCTTGACGGAAAGAACTATCTTATGCCAAAGCCTATTTACAAGGCAATTTTACGGGATTTTGCGGCGCTTCCGAGAACTAAGGAGCCTAAGCCAAAGGTGGGAATCGTAGGCGAAATTTATGTAAAATATTCACCTCTTGCAAACAATCATCTCAATGAATTTTTGCTTTCAGAGGGATGCGAGCCTAATGTTCCGGGACTTCTGGATTTTGTTCTTTACTGTGCATCTGACGCAGTAAATGACGCAAAGCTGTATGACAAAAAGGATAAGAAATCCTTGGTTTTTTCAATTGGATATGATGTTCTTTATAAGTTCCAGAAACAGCAGATAAAAGTCATTGAAGAGCATGGAGTTTTCCAGCCGCCTCATGATTTCGAGCATTTAAGAAAATGCGCTGATAAATATATCAATCAGGGTGTAAAAATGGGCGAGGGCTGGCTTATTACTGCTGAAATGGCGGCTCTTGCAGAAACAGGAACTAAGAACATTATCTGCACTCAGCCTTTCGGTTGTCTGCCTAATCACATTGTTGCAAAGGGAATGTCGAGAGTAATTAAAAATGCATATCCTGACGCTAATATTGTAGCCATCGACTATGACCCGGGTGCAACAAAGGTCAATCAGGAAAACAGAATCAAGCTTATGCTTGCAAATGCTAAGATTTAGCCTTATCGGAATTATGCTGTGCATAAAAAGCCTACTTGTAATTAATTGAAAATATGCTATAATATAATTTGCGGTTGAATTTATTAATACCGTATTTGATAAAATCTTAAAATAATATGGAGGAGATAATTATGAAAAAGTTACTTGCTGTTTTAAGCTGTCTGACAATATGCTTGTCATTTGCGGCCTGCGGAGATAAGGATGAGTCATCAGCTGAAAAGGCTGAATCAAAAGCTTCAGTTGAATCTTCATCAGTTGAAGAATCAAAGGCTGATGAATCTGCTGACGCTTCTGAGGGCAAAACCCTACAAGATTATATTGACGAAAACAAAGAAACTTTTGATGTTTTAAAGAATTCATATAAAGACTCAGGTATGGAACTGGACGTTTTGACTCGTGAGAATTCACTTGTATATACATATAAGTACACTACTGACATTGACGATATTGAAACCGTTAAGGAAACATTTGACCAAAGTTTGGAGGCTGGTAAGGAATCCTACATTCAATCACTTAATGCTTTAAAGCTTTCTGTTCCTTCAACAGAATCTATTATTATTGAATATTTGGACAAGGACGGAAATATTATCACTTCAGGTGAGTTTAAGTAATAAGTAGAAAAGATTATTTGGGCGACTGTATGGTCGCCCATACTTTTTTGTGTGAGCCAATATGTATAATTTTAGTGTGGGTGGACGTAAAGCCGACACCTATGTTGATTTTTGCAAGCTTACTATAGACCGGGACGTCGAGGACAAACTTAACATGGTAACGGGACGTCTGAGGACAAACTCAGCTACGCTGAGTGGCGGGCTGTCGAGGACGCCAGCCCCTACACAAGATTTGCGA
>UQDR01000025.1 GCA_900539835.1 uncultured Ruminococcus sp.
GCTTTGACGGAAGCAAGACAACAAAATGTACACCAAAATGGTTTTTTATATCAGACAACGAAGAAGATAGTGGATTACATCATGCTATAAATTATGTAACTGTAGACTGTGTTACGGGTGAAATTGAAGTTTTCTTTCCGGGAAATTAATTTAGAAATGGTAGGATTACTATTAAAAAAACAATTAATTGGGTGTTAATAGAGCTACTAAAAGTGCTCAGACGCTACTTGTTAAAGGCAAAGTTATTTGCGATGCGTACTAATTAATAATTTGAGACAGGAGGTTAACATGACAAAGATTTGTAATAAGGTGTTTTTAATATTGATTGGCTGTTCATTTATGATGTTTATGAGTGCTTGCCATAATAGTGATACAGAATCTTCTTCTGTGGGTGATGATACAAAATCCGACTCCGTTTTTATGCCTCTTGACGAGGAAGAATCTTCTTCTACGCTTGATAATATAGAATCCGGTTCGACTTTCAAATGCCCCGACCAATCTGAATTTTCGCTTAGTGCGGAAATTAAAAATTCAAATGTTAAAAGCGGAGATTCTTTTATTATTGATTGTAGTTTGAAAAATAATTCTGATCGGGATTTCTATATTGAACATGGCAGTCAAATATTTACTTACTCATATAATGGAGAGTCAGAGTTCCACACTTTAGTTGCTATTTTAACAAATTTTAAAAGTAACGATAAACTTGAAAGAACCTTGGATATTGCGGCTAAAAAATCAGGTACGATTACTATTGAAACAGAAATACGAGTTAAACCAGATGCGTATTCGGATTTTTATAAAACTTACACCTTTACCAAAGAAATTGAAGTAACTGTTCAATAAAATATGATTTGCAGAAAACATATAAGATAAAATAATATATAAAACAAAAGAGGCTTAATCCTTAATTACTTGGGGTTAAGTCTCTGATTTTTTGTATTATATCTAAAGAGCAGTGCAATAAATTGTAATAGTATACAAAAATAAATAATTATTATAAACTATTGCACAAAATTAGTAAAATGTTGATTTAATATAATAAAGGAACAGAAAATGAAAAATTAGAGAGGCGGTTCCAATGCAGAATTAAACTTACTTCGGACTAATAAAAAATAATAAGAAAAGATGAAATAAAAATGAGTAAAATTTTTAAAAGAATCGTGGCTATGGGTGCGGCAGTAATGATGATGGCTTCTATTTCATCTATGGGAGTGAGTGCGGAAAGCGTATCGGTTAATGCGGGAAATTACAAAATGACTTGCACATCTGCACAAAACACATCTCATCAATGGAAATTAACCACAAGTATTAATAAGGCAAACACTAACGTTACTGTCAGCGGAACAGGTGCTTATTATACCAGTGTCGGAAAAGCTACAAAAACTATTGGAAATGGAGATGGAAGTAATACAAGTGGAATAACTTTGTATTTAAGCAATAGTTACGGATATGGTTGGAAATCTTGTACATCAAGACATACATCTACCGTTACATATTCAGATTGGATAGTGAAAGGCAAATTTGTAAACAAGTAATCTGGCATCAGTATAATGGTGAAGATTTTTTATCATTACACTGATGTTTTATATTATATATTAAAACTTTTAACTGGAGAATTTTTATGAAGAAAAATAAACTAGTTTGTTGGTTAATTATTTTGTTATGTTTATTATCCGGTTGTAAACAGGAAAACAATATAACAGAAAATTTAGACAGTTCTTTAACAAATGATTCGATTATTTATGCAAGTAAAACATATTCAGATGGAGCTCCTATTCTTGATTTTGAAACTCGTTATAAAAATCTTAAAAACAAGTACCCTGATAAAACTATATTGGTGTGGGCAAGCGAGCAAAATATCAGATATGAAAACGAAGTCAATAATTATTTAACAGATAATAATTCAGAATATGTTATTTGCTTTAAAAATATTATGGAAGAACTTGAAGATAACAATAAGATGAATGATGAAAAGGGTAATTGGCTTACGTCATATTCCGAAGTGTTCAGAGAAGAAATAAAAAATTCAGAACAGGTAGATATAGTGTCCACTGAGAAAATGTACCTCGGGTATGATGGATTTATAAATACATATCAATACTTTGCAACACAAGGTTGGCTTGAGCCAATTGAGGACTATTTGACAAATACTGAAACAGGTAAAAAGTTTTATAACATTACTTCTGAGAAATATTGGGAAAGCCTTGAATGTAACGGTCATATATATGGATTTGACGGAAGTCTATCTTGTTTAGGAAACACGGCAGGATATGAATTTAATACTGATTTATTTAACAAGCTTAATATAAATACTAATGATTTAAAAGGTTCTTATGAAGAAACGTTTAATAAAATTCTGGGCATTTGTAAAAATAATGATTTGCTGTTTTCAGTAAATAATTTAATGTTTATGTCAATGTATACTGACTATGATTACATAACCAGCTGTGTATATATAAATGATGACGGTAAAGCTGAAAATATTTTTGAAAGTTATGAAGCAAAAACATTATTTAATTTAATCTATGAAGGTTTTAATAATGGATATATTACTAATAGAATAAATTCTGTGCCTAAAGAAAGATTAATGGGTATAACTATTGACAGAACCTGTGGTGGATATTTAGTTGATAAAATAAATTTGAGTAGTTATTTCTCATCACTCGGTACGGAATCAGATGGTATTAGATCTTTTCAGCTGTTTCCAAAATGCTCGGATACTATACATTCCACAGTAACGGCAACAGGAATAAGCTCATCATCTGAAAATAAGGATTTGGCATTTGACGCATTAGCTAAAATAATGACTGATGAAAAGCTTAATAATCTTATATGCTATGGGACTGATTATGAGATTGTAGATGGATGTGTTAGTCCTAATGGTCATTATGACACGATGGACGTTGGAAATAAACTTGTTAATATGCCTTTTATGGGATTTGAATATTCAGATAAAAAGGAAAGATTAAACACGGCATTTCAAAATTCTAAAATGTCTGAGAACATAAAGTTTATTTTCAGTAGTTCCAAGGTATCTTCTCAAGTAGCTGAAACTGAAAAAATAATTTATGAAATTATAGAGGATTTTCCATCAACCAAATTTAAAAGCGGAGAAGAATATCTACAAATACTTAACAAGAAGCTATACGACGCAGGCTTACAGGAAGTTCTTGACGAAGCCAACCGCCAGCTGGAGGAGTATCATAATAAGAATAATTAAAACTTTTCGATTTAAGGTGAACTAAAATGAAAAAACAACTATTTTCAGTTTCTGTAATTGCAATATGTCTTTTATCTTCCTGCACTAAGACACCTGAAAATATAGAAGGTGCTAATCATAACATAGACCTAAAATCAACAAACAAAGTATCAGTCGAACATATTCTTGATGACTTTGATGAAGCTTTTAAAACGGAATATACAAAATTTAAATTGCCTGATAAGTCATCTGTTATCATAAATCAGCCTGAGGGTGTTTATGATCTTGAATTGAAATATGTCAATGATAAAAAAAATATTGAATGGATAAAAAATAAATTAATTGAACTGGCAAAAATTTTTGATATTCCAGATGATAGGGGAATTGAGAATGTTAATAATGAAAATAGCAGATTTATTTTGGAAACCCCTGAAAAAGCAATTGACATTACCATATTTTCAAGTCCATATTTCATTTTGAAAAAAGATTATGATCTAAATAACATGGTTATTACTAAAACAAAATATTTAGATCGAACAAGTCGTGATAAATTGAATCAACAATTTTATGATATCGTTAAAACAGCAAGTCCATTAGCAGATAATATTAATGATATAATGGAAAGTAAGTTAAATAATATTCCGACAGATTTATACATTAAGGATTATAACGGAGAAGAGTTTTATGAACTTGACCTTCAACAAAGTTATAAAGGTATAGGAATTCAATGTATTTTTCCTAAACACCCTACAGAAGAAATGCTAATGGGAGATAATTCTATTATGGCTATGTCTATGTATACTCATTTACTTTTAGATTCTAATTTAAATCTAAACCTATATATTGGTTGTAATGGTTATATTCCTGTTAAATCTGAGCCAATTAAAAATATGATTTCATTTAAGGGAGCATGTGATATTTTGGAATCAGAGCTTGCTGAAAACACAAATTTTGAATTTGATGATGTTAAGCTTTGGTATGAACCGAGAGGGACTATTATTGATTTATCAGATTCATCAGTTTCAACATATGATGCCCATGATGGCAATAAAACTATAAAATGCACACCGAAATGGTATTTTATATCTGATGAAAGCAGTGAAGCAGAGTTACATATGATTAATTATATAACTGTAGACTGTGTTACGGGTGAAATTGAAGTTTTCTTTCCGGGGTGAAATTTTCTGTTTCCTATTATCTGTATTAAACTGAACGTAAATCATTAGCCTCTGCAAATTTATACATAGATAAAAGGATGAAATTATGAGTAGATTAAAAAAATGTATTGTATTTTTATGTACTGTACTAATGTTAGTAAGTTGTAAAAATGTAAATAACAAAAATGATAACGGAACAAAAAGCTCGCTTGATTATTCACATTTACAATTAGACGGTGTATACTATTTGAACTGTGAAGATGGGTTGAAAGATAAGAAACAGCTGACCATAATTCTCGATAGTATTAAAATATCTTTTCTTCCCGAAATTGATCCTGAAATTATAAAAGAATTTAATAATAGGCTTGATAAAGATGGATATGATTTTGCAGTGAATTTTGAAATTGTTGATGCGAGAAAAATTTCACCGATTGATTATTACGAACGATGTATTGATGAAAATAAGACTATTGATATTATTTCTTGTGAGACAGAAATATCTCAGGATATAATTAATTCTTTTCCTGAAAGCTTTGAATGTAAAGCTCATGAAAAAATTTTTTGGGAATTTGTAGATAAAAATTATTTAATTTCATTAAACGATTATTTAAAAACAAATGAAGGTGAACAATTATATAATATTTTTCCCGAAATTTATTGGGATAGGATAACGGATAATGATGGTAAAATTTACGGTATATATGATACTATTTACGATCCGCTTTCACTTGAATTTGTCGAAGACGTTGCAGATAAATATAATTACGATTATAAAAAATTTAACGGGAATTTTACTTCATTGGAAAGTATATTAAAAAAAATGAAAAATGAATCCGATGTTGCGGGATTATATATTAATACATTATTTGCGGATACAATGTATGAATACTTTGAATATTCGTGTCTTGATTGTGGAATCTATATCAATGAAAGAACCGGTAAAGCAGAAAATATATTTAACAATGAAGATTTTATAAAATACATAAAAACAATTAGCAAATTTAAAAAAAGCGGATATATTTTGGATCTTGATGAGCATCCGGATGACTTAAAAACATGTTTGTGTACTACTGCTCGTTTTTCTTCTACTCAAGATTACAATCAAATGATAATAGCTGATTCTTATCTAAAAAATCGAGATTCTTGCGGCGGTTTAGGAATAACATCATCTTCAAAATATCCTGATGAAGCGTTTAAATTATTGTATTTGTTATATACAGATAGCGAATATGCCTCTTTGCTGCAATGCGGTATCGAAGGTAAAAATTATACAATAACGAATAAAAATGAAGTCGAATTAAATGAAGAATATTCAACTTTTGGTGATCTTGACACTTTTCAGGCTAATCCGTATATCACCGATAGAAACTTTGAGATGATTGTTACAACAGAAGAAAAACAGCGTTTATTAAAAGAAATGTTTAAGAGGGTTAAAAAATCTAAGACTTATGGTTTTGAGTATCCTGAAACCGATAAAACAAAAGCTATTAAAGAAATATACAAAAAATACGATGGTTTATATTATGGTGCTTTTAACAATGTTGAAAAGACTTTAGAACAAGCAAATAAGGAATTAAAATCAGCCGGATTAGATGAGGTTTTAAATGATATTAACCGCCAGCTGGAGAAGTATTATAATAAGAATAACTTTTAAAGTGATATTTGCATCTATCTACAAATTATGTAATTACAATTATAGTCATTCCAATTAGATAATGTAAATGCGAAAAGCGGAATGTTGATATTTGTTGAGCAAGAAAATAATAAAATGAAGAGCTTATCTGTCAAGATATGCTCTTTTTGTATACTTGATTTTAGTATGACATTGTGATATAATAGGTTTAGCCTAAACTGGGCAAATCACGATATAAGTTGGTTTAAAATCTAAATATTGCCCCCGCTGTCGAAAGTTTGGCTGTAAATTATATTGTAATATATTAAACGAAAGAAGTGTTCGGAATGGATAAAAAAATAGCAGTAATAAAAGGCGATGGAATAGGTCCTGAAATTGTTACGGAAGCAATGAAGGTTCTTGATAAGGTTGCAGAAAAGTTTGGACATGAATTTGAATATGACCAGCTTCTTATGGGCGGATGCTCTATTGACGCTAACGGTGTTCCTCTGACTGACGAAACGGTTGAAAGATGCAAAGCCGCTGATGCTGTACTTATGGGTTCGATCGGCGGAAATACTACAACTTCACCATGGTATAAGCTCCCTCCTCAGCTTCGTCCGGAAGCAGGACTGCTGAAAATCAGAAAAGAGCTTGGACTTTTTGCAAACCTTCGTCCTGCTGTGCTTTATCCTCAGCTTTCAGGCGCTTGTCCTCTTAAAGAAGAAATCAGCGCTAAGGGATTTGATATGCTGATCATGCGTGAGCTTACAGGCGGACTTTATTTTGGCGAAAGAAAAACCGAAGAGGTTGACGGTGTTATGACAGCGGTTGATACTCTTTCATATAATGAAAATGAAATCAGAAGAATTGCTGTTAAGGCATTTGAAGTTGCAATGAAGAGAAATAAGAAAGTTACTTCTGTTGATAAGGCCAATGTGCTTGATTCATCACGTCTTTGGAGAAAAGTAGTAGAAGAAGTTGCAAAGGATTATCCTGAAGTAACGCTTGAGCATATGCTGGTTGATAATTCAGCTATGCAGCTTGTAAAAGACCCTGCACAGTTTGATGTAATGGTAACAGAGAACATGTTCGGCGATATTCTTTCTGATGAAGCGTCAATGATTACAGGTTCAATCGGAATGCTTGCATCTGCAAGTATGAATGAAACAAAGTTTGGTCTTTATGAGCCAAGCGGCGGATCTGCACCTGACATTGCAGGTATGAACAAGGCTAACCCGATTGCTACAATTCTTTCCGCAGCAATGATGCTTAGATATTCATTTGATATGACAGAAGAAGCTGACGCTGTAGAAAATGCGGTAAATAGAGTTCTTGACGACGGTATCAGAACAGGTGATATAATGTCTGACGGCATGACTTTAGTTAGCTGCAGCGGCATGGGTGACGCTGTTTGCGAAAGAATTTAATAGCTTGCTGTGAAATATTACGTTTACGGTTTTACGGATAAAGGAAATTATCGTAATCACAATGAGGACGCTATGCTGATTAATAATGAGGTTATTCGGCAGGGCGGTGGAGAAGCAGTAATTTCCGCTCCATATTTGTCAGCTGTCTGTGACGGCGTGGGCGGAGAGCATAAAGGTGAAATTGCCTCAAAGCTCTGTCTGCAATATTTATCGCTGCTTAATTATAACAGCAGTACAGATTTAAGTGCCGAATTAATGGCAATACATAATAATATTAAAAAATACGGAATTACTCACGATGATTCTGTAAATATGCAGACAACTTTATGCTGTCTTGCTGTAGATGAAAACGACGGTGCTGTGTGTGTAAATGTGGGGGACAGCAGGCTTTATAGATATGTAAAAGGCAAGGCAAGGCAGATTTCTTCCGACCAGACCTATGGAAGATATCTTTATGAACAGGGAGAGATCAATGACATAGATGAGCTTGAACCTCAAATGCGTTCAGCGATTATCTCATCTATGGGAAGTGTCCTGCAAAATCCTAAAATTGATTTCTTTCCGTTTGTATCTCCTTTTGGATTAGAGGATGATGACACTGTTTTTATTTGCTCGGACGGAGTGTCAGATTTTATTACCACTGATGAAATTGAAATAGCAATGTCTTTGGAAGTGCCATTCAAGGATAAAATTGAAGCACTTTGTGAGCTTGCTTTAAAAAGCGGCAGTACCGACAATATTTCAATAATTGGGATAAAGCCATTCAAATCTTCCGAGGAGTATGAAAATATAACTTCTCCTAAAGCTATTGAGGAGGAAGAGTTTGTTCCTCAGGTTGCTGTAGAAGAAAAGGATTTAGCAGATCAGTCTATTGCAAGCCTTGAGAAGTTTATTACTGATTTGAATAGTGATGAATGCTGAATTTTTTTAGCGACATACAACATATTAAAATTTATATCGAAAATAGAACAGCAATATTAAAAGCACATGAATACATTTGAGTTCATGTGCTTTTCTATGAATAAAAATATGTATTATCTAAAATTTGATTGTATTAATCGCAGAGTATAGCCTCTGTCCTGTAAATCGGAAAGCCCTGTTCTGAAAAACGCTTTTCATATTCTGTAATAATGTTGCCCTCAAAATCACTGTTATGTAAATCAAGAGAAATATTTTTCAGCATGAAACCGCTTGCTGTGAATTCTTCAAGAGAAAATTCAAAGAAGTGCATATTATCAGTCTTTTGATGTATCTCCGCATCTTTTTGCATAAGACGTTTATAAATCTCAAGGAAGTTTCTGTGAGTTAGTCTGTGAGATGCATAGGACTTTTTAGGAAAAGGACAGCTGAAGTTAAGATAAATTCGGCTGACTGAATGTTTAGGTATATAGCATTCAAGATATTCAGCACCGCCTCTTAAAAAATATAGATTCGGAATATTTTCCTCTATTGCCTTTTCGGCAGCTTCAACAACAACATTACTGCTTTTTTCAACTGCAAGATAATTTATATCAGGATTTCTTTTGGCAACCTCTCTTGCAAACTGACCTTTTCCGCAGCCTATTTCCAGTTCCACAGGATTGTCATTTCCAAATAGTGTTTTGTAGTCAATAAGACTGTCAGTATCTTTAACCTGATAATTTCTATCTTCACGATCCATAAAAATTATACGGTTGCCGCAGTTTTCTAAACGTTGTTCCAAGTTCTTTTTTCTTCTCATTCTCATGATGTTTTTACCCCTTATGTATTTGCATCAAAATTCAATTTCAGTACCGCCGACCGGTCTTATATCCAATACATAGCAGGACCCCTTGCCAAAAACAGCTTCAATTTTTGTTTTGAATTCTTCAAGCTTTTCATTAGGCACAAAGGCTTGAATAGTACCTGCAAAACCGCCGCCATGCACTCTGCATGCACCTTGACCTTGAAGAATATCTTTTGCAATATATAGAGCAGAAGATAATCCTTGTTCTTGTGGAGAAGATGAAGCGAAAATGTTTTGAAGATATTTATATGATGAGTCGCCTGACTGATTCACAATATTTAAAAATTTGTCAAAGTCACCATTCTTCAAAGCCTCGCATTCCATGTCAACTCGTTTATTGCAATCCATGAAATGAAGCGCTCTTAAAACAGCTCGATCCCCAAATTTTTTACGAAGCTCAGCATAGTTTTCCATAATATCTGATTTAGTGATCTGACGTAGTACCTCTTTGTTAAAGAAACCTGCAATTTCTTTCATTTCCTTTGGAATCGCCGCATATTCCGGAGTAAGATTTGCGTGACTTCCTTTTGTGTCTATAATACAAAGTGCGTGTCCGCTTGCTTTGAAATCAAAATTAATAGTATTAATAACAGGGTTTTTAGGGTCTTGGAAGTCGATGGATATAAAGCTTCCTACAGAAGAAGCCATCTGGTCCATTAGCCCTGATGGTTTACCGAAATATACATTTTCAGCAAATTGTGCAATTTTGGCGATTTCTACATCGCTTACAGTTCCATTGTTATATAAACCATTTATAATTGCGCCGACTAAAACTTCAAATGCTGCTGAAGAGGAAAGACCTGAGCCTTTTAGCACATTTGAAACAGTATATGCCTTAAATCCGCCGATTTTATAGCCTTTGTCGGCAAATCCTCGCAATACACCTCTTATAAGTGACTTTGATGTGTTCTTTTCTTTATTTTTAACATCAAGCTCAGAAATATCAATAATATCTATTGGATAGCCTTTTGATTTAACTTGAATTATACCGTCATCAGTTGGAACAACTGCGGCTATTACGTCAAGAGATACTCCGGCTGCAAGCACTTTTCCGTTTTGATGGTCAGTGTGATTTCCGCAAATCTCTGTACGTCCCGGCGCTGAAAAATATCTTTGTGCTTTTGAACCAAATACTCTTTCAAATCCGTTTGTTAATTCTGAATATCTTTTTTGCTGAAATTTTATTACGTTTTCAGAATATATTTTTTCAAGTTTGTTTTTCGACATATAAAAATCTCCTACATATTATTTTGATTTTGATCTATCTTTCAAACAGGCAATAACAAGTCCGATTGCTGAAAGCATGGTTACCATTGCGGTTCCTCCGGCTGAAAAGAAGGGGAGAGGTACACCGATTACCGGCATGAAACCTAATACCATACCTATGTTTATGATAGAGTGTGAAAAAATAAGCCCTGTGACTCCTGCACAAACTTCTGAACCTAACGAATCGCATTTGGTACTGTCAATCAGTATTCGGAAACAAATAGCAAATAATAAAATTACAATAATGATACATCCGATAAATCCTACGGTTTGTCCGGCATAAGAGAAAATGAAGTCGTTCTGGGATTCCGATACATAAATAAAATCCTTTTCATTACCGTTAAATAATCCTTTTCCCCATAATCCGCCGCTTTGAATGGCTTTTTTGCCTTGAAGCTGCTGATATCCTGTTCCCAATGGGTCAAGCTCAGGATTAAAAAGAACAAGTATTCTTTGCTTTTGATGTTCCAACAAAAAGAAATGCCATATACTCCAAATAATTATTGGTGAAAGTATTACCGTAGTAATAATGTACTGCCATTTCAATCCTCCGGCAAAAAGCATAACCAATGCAATTATTACAAAAATAACGGCTGTGCCCTGATCCCCCTGCATACATACTAACGCTATGGGTATAGCGGCATGAATAATAAGACTTAAAAGGATGAGGGGTTTGTTAAGCTTTTCTTTAACCTTTGATATGTGCACAGCAAAGGAAATAATAAAGCATATTTTAAGAATCTCTGAGGGCTGAATTGTAAAGCCCTTTAAATCAAGCCATGCTTTATCATCAGCTCCCGCCGGTCCTATCCCTAAAGATGTAAATGTTAAAGCGGTTAAGATTAAGCCGCCGATAATAAAAACTATCCACAGTTTGGCAATTCTTTTTATACCTAAAGCATAGATAATAAATGTACAAGCCAGTCCAAGCGCCATAGCCGCCAGCTTTGTCTTCCAAAGAGAGGAGGTAATGTTAGACGAAATAGCTTCTGAGCCATTGTTATAAACAAGAGAAAAAACAAGAATTATTCCTCCGATACAACAGATAAGCGTAAGAATTAACAATAATATATCAGTGTTTCTCAGCTTTCTTAACATACTTCACCTCCATCATATTTACTAATCAAAAATAGTATAGCACATATCAGTTAAAATTAACAGTCCTTTTTTAGAATTTTTTCTTAATTTTCGCATAAAAATAAAACTCCGGTTCAAAAATGAATCGGAGCTGATATTTTAAATTTTAGTGAATGTGACCGCAGCTACATTCGTCATCATCGTCATCAAATGCAAACATTTCTTCAATTCTTTTCATAAATATGTTGCCGATTTTTTCATATTCATCGTCATCATCAATAGAGACCATAATTTCCTCATCACCGTCAAAATCAGACTTGAGAATCACAACTTCTCCTGAATCTTCAAGCATATCTTCGGGATTTTCAAAATAAGGAGTAAGCGCAAAATATTTTTCTCCCTCATATTCCATTGCGTCGAGCATTTCAAAGGTCTGTTCATTTCCTTCTTCGTCTTCAAGTGTGTATAAATCAGGTGTATATTCTTCAGCCATTAATATCAATCCTTTCTATGTCATTTGCTATATTATCATTATTATAGCACTCTAACATTTTAATTATACTACTATATACAATCATTGTCAAGAATATATTGTAAAAGTAATATTAAATAATTAATTTTATAAAAAGTTGAAAAAAACTATTGACAATTAACAAAAGATGTGATATATTATAATCAAGGAAAGAGAATAAAGAATTTAAAAGCAGCGAAATAAAAATTCATCTCTATCCTAAATCGGGTAAGTCATAAGAGTTTTATTTATAAACCAAACGGTACATAGATTCAACAAGGGATATAAATACTTATGATAAGCTAATTTGATTGGAAAGGTGAGGCGAGTCCAGTGGACACAACAGAGAGTCAGCAGAATATCCTAAGACTCGGTGAAATCTGATTGATGAGAATAAACTCAGGCGTAAGGACTGATAATCTCAAAGTAAATGATATAAAAAGAAATTAACCGAGCTTAATATGATGGTTTTAAAATATAGTCACTGAAAGCAAAGGATATTCATAAATATTAAAATTGAATAATTCAGAAATAATAAAGGAGCGATTTTTATGTTTAACTTTATTAGGTGTCTGAATAAATAACAGCAGGGAGTGGGACCAATGTACTATTCAAGTTTGGAAGAGGTAATGCTTAAATAACTTGAAAGAGTGATTCCAATGTAAAAAGAAATATCACCTTGATTATTATATAAAGTTTCTGAGGAGTGAGGCAGTATGATTGTGAAATACTGTACGTCAAGACTTATCATTTAATAGTAAGGAGTGAGTCCGCCAGAAATTTATAACTTGATTTTCGTATTTTAATTGAAAGGTGTAAGTCCAATGGCTTGATCAAACAGCAAATTAAATTAGGTGAAACATTTAGTGATGATGTTTAATAGGAGTGATGCGTATGTTAAGAGTATGCATTAAACGTTTGAATATCTGATATTAAGGAGTGAGTCCGCCAAGACATTTAATTTGACCCAATGTAATTGGAAAGGTTTAAGTTTTTTATTGGAGTGAATCCCATGTACATTTAATAAAAATTAAAATGTATTAAATTTAGATATCGGAGAGAGCAGGTTGTCAGCTTGCTCTCTTTTGTTTTATTTATAAAAATGAAAAAATTGTGAAAACTATAGTAATTTATTAGTTATTGTGATATAATATATAATATTATTTTAAAAACTTAAGGAGCTTTTATGGCAGTTTCATATGTTCAGAAAAAAATCGGAAACGGAATAATGTTTTCGGGCATATATGATGAGAAATTTAAATCTGATTTTATTTCAGTAAGATTCATCACGCCTCTTGACAAGAAAAATTCTCCTCGCCTTTCGTTGCTTTCTATGATTTTGGGTACTTCAAATAAATTTATTACTTCAAGAACAAAGTTGAATGAAGAGCTGATTGGACTTTATGATTCTTTGATGAGTGTGTTTTCGTATTCTGTAGGAGATTATCAGATTTCAGGACTGAGCGTCAGATATATCGGCGATGACTATACTCTAAATAACGAAAATATTTCAGCTAAAGCGGCTCAGATACTTCTTGATTGTATTCTTAATCCTCATATAGAAAACGGGAAATTTCCTCAGAAATATTTTGATTTGCGTAAGCAGGAGCTTATTGACAATATAAAAAGTGAAATTAATGATAGACGATCATTTGCCGCATTAAGGGCAAACCAAACTGTCTATAGAGACGAGCCTGCGTCAATATCAGTTAATGGCTCAATAGATGAGGCGGAGAGTATAACTCAGGATGAATTGATAGAAATATATAATAAAATGCTTAGCGACTCTTATATAGATATTTCTCTCGGCGGAGGAAGACCGTGTCCTGAAATTGATGAAATGATCATAAGGGTTTTTGAAAATCTTAAAAGATCAAATAATATTAAGGTTGATTTTGATCGTCCATCGCCGATAAAGCAGAAAGCTGCTGAATTATCTGAAAAGAATGATGTAAATCAGTGTAAAATGATAATGGCATTTAAAACTGAAAGCGATGATTTTTATGCACAGAAGCTTATGTGTGCTTTGCTTGGAGGAACCCCGTTTTCAAAGTTGTTTGCTAATGTTAGAGAAAAATTATCTCTTTGTTATTATTGCAGCTCAAGTATTGCAGAATGTAAAAAAGTTATGTTTATAGACAGCGGTATAGAAAAGCATAATGTTGAAAAAGCGAAAAAGGAAATTTTAAATCAGCTTAAAGCAATTGCTGACGGTGATTTTTCAGATGAAATGCTTGAGAATACAAAAAAATCGCTGTATAATGGATTTAAAACAAATTATGACAGCATAGCAGCGCTGAATTCATGGTATTTTATTCAAAGGGTTAGAGGCGGTGAAGCGTCTCCGGATGAAATAAATGAAATTATAAAAAATATATCAAGAGAAAGAGTTATCCGAGCGGCAAAGTCTTTTAAACTTGATACAGTATATTTGATGGAACCGGAGGTGTAATGATTGAACTATCCAAAGGTTGTTTATGATAATAAGCGTACAGGCGAAAGCTATGTAAAAATAACACATCCTTCCGGCCTTGATGTCTTGATTTGGAAAATGGAAGGTTTTTCAACGGTTGAAGCACTATTTGCCACAAAGTATGGATCGGTAAATACAAGATTTAAAACGAGTGACAGTGACAGCTATATCGAGGTTCCTGAGGGTATTGCACATTTTTTAGAGCATAAGCTGTTTGAAAACGAAGATTGTGATGTCTTTGACTTATATGCAGAAACCGGAGCGAGTGCTAATGCTTAT
Source organism: uncultured Ruminococcus sp. (assembly GCA_900539835.1). Classification (GTDB taxonomy): domain Bacteria; phylum Bacillota; class Clostridia; order Oscillospirales; family Ruminococcaceae; genus FB2012. The sequence continues at coordinate 14,770 of UQDR01000025.1, forward strand.
ACCTCATTTGAGCAGACTGCGTATACATTCAGTACTTCAGGTGACTATAAAAAGCCGTTGGAAATATTGCTGAGTTTCGTACAAAAGCCTTATTTTACACAAGAAACAGTTGATAAAGAACAGGGAATCATTGCACAGGAAATTAAAATGTGTGACGATTCACCTGACAGAAAGTGCTTTTTTAATTTGCTTAAAGCGATGTATGAAAAGCATCCGGTCAGAATAGATATTGCCGGAACAGTTGAATCAATATCTCATATAAATTCAAAACTTCTGTATGATTGTTATAACACCTTTTATAATCTGCATAATATGTGTCTTTCAATTGCCGGTAATGTAGATGAAGAAGAGATTATAAAAATTTGTGATGAGTTTTTGATTCCGGTAGAAAATAAAAATCTTCAGTCTCAGTTTGAAGATGAGCCATTTGAAATAAATCAAAAAGAAATCTTAGAAAACTTTAAGGTGGGGATTCCGCTTTTTAACATCGGCTTTAAAGCTCCCGGTTTTAAGGGCAGAGAATTAGTTAAAAAGGAACTTGCCGCCAGCATTATAATGCCTATGATTTTTGGTTCTGTTTCACCTCTTTATAAAGAATTGTTTGATGAAGGATTAATCAATTCTCAGTTTTCATATGAAATTTTTGACGGAGAGGGATTTTTTTCATGTATCTGCGGCGGTGAATCTAATGATCCCCATAAGGTTTTAAAAAAATGTATTAAAGCTGTTGAGAATGCTAAGAAAAACGGACTTGATAAAAAACAGTTTGAAATGTTTAAGAAATCAAAATACGGCAGTATAATCAGAGGCTTCAACAATGTTGAAAACTGTGCATCATTAATGATGTCATCTCATTTCGCAGGGGTAGATTCGTTTACGTTAGTTGAAGAGCTTGCGAATCTTACTGTAGAAGACTGTAATGATGCAATGAATATCATTTTTAACACCAGTAATGTTTCAATTTCAATAATTGACAATAAATCATAAGAAAAGAGGACGATTATGACACAATTATTTACACAGCTTGTTTCAGACGTTAGTGAGGGAGTAAGAGATACTATAATTGCAAATCCCGATAAAGTCTATTTTCCCAATTTCGGAAGCGGAGATAACATTCTCAAAAATGGATTTTCCCTTGACAGAGTATTGTTTAAAATTCCCGGTACAGATTTCAGCATATATTGGTATGGTTTTCTCATTGCATTAGGTATCTTAATTGCAATGATATATGGATTCAAAAAAATGAAATCCTTCGGAATTGATCCTGACAGAGCCACTGATGCAGTTATCGGCGGTCTTGTAGGTGCAGTTATTGGAGCAAGGATTTATTATATTCTGTTTAATTCGGAAATATCAATGTCAGATTTCTTTGATTTCAGAAATGGTGGGCTAGCTATCTACGGCGGAATAATCGGTGCACTGCTTGTGGGAGGCATAGTTGCTAAATTAAGAAATCTGAAGCTTACGGCACTGCTTGATGTGGTGGCACCATGCTTTCTTATTGGTCAAGCCATAGGGCGCTGGGGAAACTTTTTTAATCAGGAAGCGTTCGGTACAAATACTGACCTTCCTTGGGGCATGATGAGCTTTAAAACTATGAATTTTATTGCAGAAAATGATAATCTCGGCGGAACAATGTCAGTATATGCCCCGGTTCATCCATGTTTTCTTTATGAATCACTTTGGTGCATTCTTGGTTTTGTTCTTATTCATCTTTACATGAAACACCGTAAATTTGACGGAGAGTTATTCCTTATGTATATCGGATGGTATGGATTAGGCAGATTCTTTATTGAGTCAATTCGCACAGATTCCCTATATCTTGCAAATATAAAAGTATCACAGCTTTTGGCTGCTGTTTGCTTTATTGCATCAATTATTCTTATAATAGTTTTCAGAGGAATTTTCCGCAGAAGAGGAGATTATAAATTCTTTTATGAAACTGAAACATCAAAGATTCAGCTTTCTAAATCAAATATGTATTCTTTAATTCAAAAGGATAAAAAGGATTTAAAGAAGAAAATTAAAGATGCTAAAGCCAAAGGCGAAAGCTTTGCTGAGTTTGAAAAAGAATATAAAGAGAAATACGGTAGAAATGCTGTAAAAGAGGAATTGACTGTAGATCCTGAAGAAAACAGTGATACTAAAACCGATGGATATAAGTCTATTTTAGATGACGAAAATTCTGAAACGGAAAAGGTTGAATCGACAGAGGAGGAAAACAGTGATGAGTAATATTATCGACGGAAAAGCAGTTTCTGCACAGGTTAAGGAACGAATCAGACTTGAAACAGAGCTGCTTAAGAAAAATGGTGTGGAAGTTGGACTTGCAGTAGTAATTGTTGGCGATGACCCTGCTTCTAAGGTATATGTAAGAAATAAGAAAAAAGCTTGTGAAACCGTTGGATTTAATTCTTATGAGTATGCATTACCGGCAGAAACCACAGAGGAAGAATTGCTGTCTCTTGTAGAACAGCTTAATAATGACGATAAAGTGAACGGAATACTTGTTCAGCTTCCGTTGCCGTCACATTTGGATGATAAGGTAATAATAAATAATATTCTTCCTGAAAAAGACGTTGACGCTTTTCATCCTGTAAACGTGGGTAAAATTATGATAGGTGATTATAATTTCCTGCCTTGTACTCCCGCAGGAGTCATGGAGCTTATAGCTTCAACAGGTACTGATGTTGCAGGTAAGGAGTGCGTTGTTATCGGAAGAAGCAATATCGTCGGAAAGCCTCAGGCAATGCTTTTGCTTCATAAAAACGGCACGGTAACAATTTGCCATTCAAAAACTAAAAACTTGAAAGAAGTATGCTCAAAATCTGATATTCTTGTTGCGGCAGTTGGACGTGCAAAAATGATTACTTCTGATTATATAAAAGAGGGTGCAGTAGTTATTGACGTTGGCATGAACCGAGATGAAAACGGAAAGCTTTGCGGAGATGTGGATTTTGAGGACTGTAAGGAAAAGGCGGGATATATTACCCCTGTACCTGGCGGAGTTGGTCCAATGACTATAGCAATGCTAATGCAGAATACATTAACTGCTGCAAAAGCACAGAATGATTTACTTTAATATTGATAAATGTAAAATTTATATGAATAGTATTTACAAAGGATTGGAAATATAGTATAATATCTAATGTTGTTTAAACAATCCATGCAACAGAATGCGGGTTAAGCCCTATAAATGGGAAGGTTACCTGCCGTATTCTTTTACATCGGAAATTTTATTTGAAAGAGGTACAAAAAATGCTTAGAAAAGACGAAAAAGCTGCAGTAATTGAAGCTAACAAGACTCATGAGAATGACACAGGATCTCCTGAAGTACAGATTGCTATTCTTACAAAGAGAATCAACGATCTTACTGAACATCTTAAAGTTCATAAAAAAGACCACCATTCAAGAAGAGGTCTTTTGAAAATGGTTGGTAAGAGAAGAAATCTCCTCAACTATTTAAAGAGCAAGGATATCGAAAGATACAGAACTTTGATTGAGAAGCTTGGTATTCGTAAATAATTCGGATTTTACATCAAGGCAGAGGCATTTATGTCACTGCCTTTTGGTGTTTAATTCAGCGATATTTTTTATTATCGCTGGTTATAAATTGTGTTTTGGCGATGGTATTTTAGCATTAAACAGAAAGCATGAAGAGTCGTGTTTCCTGTTTATTGCTAATACACTTTGCCAATTCATAAAATAAAATTGGAGGAAGTATTTATGTTTGAAAATTACAGAAAGTTTGAAACAACATATGCAGGCCGTCCATTGGTTGTGGAAACAGGAAAGACATGTCAGCTTTCTAACGGCTCTTGTTGGGTAAGATATGGTGAAACAGTAGTAATGGCTAACGTTACAGCTTCTGCTAAGCCAAGAGATGGAATCGACTTTTTCCCACTCTCAGTTGATTATGAGGAAAGATTGTATTCAGTAGGTAAAATTCCCGGTTCTTTTATGAAGAGAGAGGGAAAGCCTTCTGAAAAGGCAATTCTCACATCTCGTATGGTTGACCGTCCAATCAGACCTCTGTTCCCTAAGGATATGAGAAATGATGTTTCTGTTGTTATGACAGTTTTGGCTGTTGATCCTGATTGCTCACCTGAAATCACAGGCATGATTGCGACATCAATAGCTATTTCAATTTCAGATATTCCTTGGAATGGTCCTATTGCAGGAATAAGCGTTGGTCTGGTTGATGATGAAATCGTTCTTAACCCAACTCTTGAACAAAGACAGAACAATCATCTAAATCTGACAGTAGCAGGTTCTATGGAAAAAATCGTAATGATTGAAGCAGGTGCTGATGAAGTTCCTGATGACGTAATGCTTGATGCAATACTCAAAGGTCATGAAGAAATAAAGAAAATGGTTGCTTTCATTGATGAAATCAAAGCTGAAATCGGTAAGCCTAAGTTTGAATTCCAGTCAATGGAGCTTGACCACGATTTGTTTGATGAGATCGAAGCGCTTGTCGGCGAAAAGGTTAAGGTTGCTTTGGATACTGATGATAAAACAATTCGTGATGCAAGACTTCAGCCGATCATTGATGAGATTCATGAAAAATATGATGAGCAGTATCCTGAACAGGGTGCAATGCTTGACGAGTGCCTTTATAAGCTTCAGAAGAAGATCGTTAGAAACTGGCTTTATGAAGGTAAGCGTGTAGATGGACGTGCAATAGATGAAATCCGTCCGTTAGCTTCAGAAGTTAGCCTTGTACCAAGAGTTCATGGTTCAGGTCTTTTCACAAGAGGTCAGACTCAGGTTCTTACAATTTGTACACTTGGTCCTGTAAGCGATGCTCAGAAGCTTGACGGACTTGATGAAGAAGAATCAAAGAGATATATCCACCATTATAACTTCCCATCATATTCTGTAGGTGAAACAAGACCTTCAAGAGGACCGGGAAGACGTGAGATTGGTCACGGTGCTTTGGCAGAAAAGGCTCTTGTACCTGTAATCCCAAGCGTTGAAGAGTTCCCATATGCTATCCGTATGGTTTCAGAAGTTCTTTCTTCAAACGGCTCAACATCACAGGGCTCAATCTGCGGTTCAACACTTGCACTTATGGACGCAGGCGTTCCGATTAAAGCTCCTGTTGCCGGAATCTCATGCGGTCTTATCACTAAGGAAAACGGCGAATGGATGACTATGGTTGATATCCAGGGTCTTGAGGATTTCTTCGGCGATATGGACTTTAAGGTAGGCGGTACTCATAAGGGTATCACTGCTATTCAAGTAGATATTAAGGTTGATGGTCTTACACCTGAAATTATCAAGGAAGCATTTGAGAAAACACATAAGGCACGTCTTTATATTCTTGATGAAATCATGCTTAAGGCTATTCCTGAACCTCGTGACAGTGTAAATCAGTGGGCGCCTAAAATGTTTACAACTAAAGTACCTGTTGATAAAATTCGTGAAGTTATCGGTTCAGGCGGAAAGGTAATTCAGAAGATTTCAGCTGAATGCGATGTTAAAATTGATATTTCAGAAGATGGAAATGTATTTGTTTCCGGTCTTGATAAAGCAAAAGCAGAACAAGCTGTTTCAATTATTAATACAATAGCAAACGATCCTGAGGTTGGTGCTATTTATAAGGGTAAAGTAGTTAGAATCATGAACTTTGGTGCATTTGTAGAAATTGCTCCGGGAAAAGATGGACTTGTTCATATTTCAAAGCTTGATAAGTCAAGAGTTGAAAAGGTTGAGGACGTTGTATCCATAGGTGATGAAATTGTAGTGAAGGTTATGGAAATTGATCAGCAGGGAAGAATTAATCTTTCAAGAAAAGATGCGCTTGCTGATATTGAAGCTAAGAAAGCTAATTCATAATAAATACTGACTGGTATTTAGTTATAAAAATCTAAGCCTGAGAACTTTTTAAGGTTCTCAGGCTTTTTTGTTTTATAATGATTTAGTTGGTGGTAATCTTTTTGAAAATATAAAAATAATTTATAAAATGGTTTATTTAATTAACAAGCAAATATAGTATGATAAATTATAGTTTATATTACAGCTTCAATAAATATAAAAATGAATTTCTGTCTGGATATTCGTAATGAAAAGGGAGTGACTCTTTAGCGATTTTTATAAATCCAGATCTTTCATAGAAACGATGAGATGATTCTGCAACTGAGGGTGTATCAAGTAAAACCTGTTTATATCCGCCCTGTATCAAATACTCTATGACTGTTTGATACAATGCAAAGCCTATTTTCTTACTACGCCAATCAATTCTGACAAAAAACTTTTTTAATACAGCATTTCCATTTCCATAGTTCATAAACGCTAATGTACCAATAACTTCACCGTTTTCAACGGCAATCCAAAAACCCCCGCCATTTTTGTTATAATAGGTCTGAACATCCAAAAGGTCAGGTTGGTCTTCTATTTGCAAATGGAGATTTGCTTCATCATTCTGAATATGAAGAATCAAATCTATAACTTGCTGCTTATACTTTTCATGATATTTTATTATTTCCATACACTAACTTCCTTAAAAATTTCTAATTTATATTTGTTATTATAACAATTAGCTTTTGGAATGTCAAATAAAAAACAGCAGAATTATTTTATATCCTGCTGTTCTTAAATCTTATTATTGTGCCTTTGCTCTTTCTTTTGCTCTCATCTGATTGCTTAATGTGCGTTTTCTGATACGGATGTTCTTTGGCGTAACTTCAAGAAGCTCATCATCCGCAAGAAACTCAAGAGAATCTTCAAGGCTTAAGTTCCTTGGAGTAATAAGTCTAAGTGCGTCATCACTTCCGCTTGCACGTGTATTTGTAAGATGCTTTTTCTTACATACGTTTACAACTAAATCTTCTGCTTTGGGAGATGCTCCCACGATCATGCCTTCATAAACAGGAGTGCCTGCTGTAATGAAAAGCTCTCCTCTTTCCTGTGCATTGAAAAGACCGTATGTTACTGCTTCGCCTGTTTCAAATGCTACAAGAGAACCGGTGTTTCTTCTTGGAATTTCGCCCTTATATGGCTGATAGCTGTGGAATACTGAGCTTAAGATACCCTCGCCCTTTGTGTCAGTCAAAAACTCACTTCTATATCCGAACAATCCTCTTGCGGGGATAAGAAATTCAATTCTCATACGGCTTCCAACAGGAGTCATTTGAGTGAGTTCACCTTTTCTTGAACCAAGCTTTTCCATTACAGAACCTACGCAATTCTCAGGAACGTCGATAACCAGTCTTTCAATAGGCTCGTTTAATTTGCCGTCTATTTCTTTGTAAAGAACATGAGGTGTTGAAACTGAAAGCTCATAGCCCTCTCTTCGCATGTTTTCAATGAGAATTGACAGGTGCATTTCACCACGGCCTGCAACTTTAAATGAATCGGTAGAATCAGTTTCAGATACTCGCAGTGAAACGTCCTTAAGAAGTTCCTTAAAAAGTCTTTCTCTTAGTTGACGAGAGGTAACAAACTTGCCCTCTCTTCCTGCAAATGGTGAATCGTTTACAGAGAATGTCATTTCAACAGTTGGTTCAGAGATTTTTACAAAAGGCAATGCTTCAAAAGAGCCAAAAGTACAAATTGTGTCGCCGATCGTTATGTTTTCAATACCGCTTATACAAACAATATCTCCTGCTGTTGCAATTTCACATGGAACTCTGTTAAGTCCCTCAATCTGATACATGGAAACAATTTTACCTCTGTATTCTTTCTTTGTATTATGAAAATCTCCAACTGTTACTTCCTGATTAACTTTCATAACACCACGTTCAATGCGTCCAACAGCTATTCTGCCTACATATTCGTTATAGTCGATAGCTGAAACCAAAAACTGCATTTCGCCATCTGTATCAACTTCAGGTGCCGGAATATAAGAAAGAATTTCATCCAACAAAGGAATCAGGTTTTCTCCTTGAGCATTTGGATTATATGAAGCTGTGCCATCTCGTCCGGAGCAATAAAGTATAGGACTGTCAAGCTGTTCATCAGTAGCATCAAGATCCATGAGAAGCTCAAGCACCTCATCGCCTACCTCGTTAAGACGAGCGTCAGGACGGTCAATTTTGTTGATAACAACAATGATCTTGTGACCCAGCTCAAGAGCTTTCTGGAGAACAAATCTTGTCTGAGGCATTGGTCCTTCAGCAGCGTCAACAAGTAGAATTACGCCATTTACCATTTTAAGTACACGTTCAACCTCGCCGCCAAAATCTGCGTGTCCCGGTGTGTCGATTACATTTATTTTAACATCTTTATAATGAATAGATGTATTTTTTGCAAGAATAGTTATTCCTCTTTCACGTTCAATATCATTGCTGTCCATAACTCTTTCATCAACAGCTTGATTATCACGGAATGTGCCGCTCTGTTTAAGCATTTCGTCAACAAGAGTTGTTTTTCCATGGTCAACGTGTGCGATAATTGCAACGTTTCTCAAATCTTCTCTTATCATTTTAATTCCTCCAATTTATTTCCTGATTCTTTATCTTTCCAAATTATTATTATACCATATTTCCTTTCCTATTGCAAATATAATTTAATAATAAAAGGCAGCGTAATTTTGTTTATTATAACGACAAACGACCGCATATAAGTTGATTAATATTTGTATTTGTTTATACAATTATCACACCATTCTTTAACCTTGTATCCAACTTCTTCTTTGCTCAAATCATCAACTAAAAGAATATCCACGTTTTCTCTGCCATAAAACCATTGTCTTTTCAATGGTAAAAGCAATTTTAAATGGTGTTCAAAGAAATTTCTTGTGCGTGTTAAGTCATTATTCTTGTGCTTCTTCAATGTTTCATCGGAAGCATCTAAGAACAGTATTCTCGTCGGCATACACATTCTGATAGCTTGCAACTCATTTTTAAGAACATTTTCAATGTCCCAATTTTCACCAATAGTTTTAGGATAATTAAGTGTGTAAAATTCAATTTCTTCAGCACCAAAATCCATAACACTGCAAGGGAAATCTTTAGCTTTATTCCATCTGATAATTTCCTTATTCAGCCATAGTTTTTGAATTTCAATATAGTCCTCAAATTCGTTTTTATCTAAATGTCGACGCTTTACTTCTTCGATAATATCTGTATTTATTTCATAGCTTATATTTATATATGGTGCGTTCTCCTGCAAATATCTTACGGCTGTAGTCTTGCCAACAGCCATGCAGCCTTGTAATGATAAAATCATATTATTCCTCCCGTAACTAATTATCTTTTCTCGACAGACTGAAATTATTAGGACAAAGGATTTTTTAAATCTCTATTTCATTTAAAATAATTACAATTTCTTTTTCATTTTTCCATACTCATATTCACGATAGCCGATTTTGGGGTAAAATTGCCACGATTCAAACCATTGCTCTTTAGGTTTGCCAAGAGCATTTTTTGCTTCAAGTATCATAAATATCAAATCATCTCTATATTTGTTTTCAAATGATATTATTTTCATTTTGTTACCTCATAAAAATTTATCCGCAAGATATTTCATAATACGAAACTTCACATTGCTCGTCCGAACCAAATTTTTTCTGTGCCATACATGTTCTTGTATATGACATTCCAAACTTCTGCATAACTTTTCCGGAAGCGGGGTTATCCACATGATGACAAGCACTGACTTTCTGAAAACCGCATTTAAAAAGTTCCTTAATTACGCCCTCAACAGCTTCTGTCATTATACCTTTTCCCCATTTGTCATACATCAAGACATAACCTATTTCGGGTACTCCATCAGGACTAATTCCAACTACATCAATACCGCCTATTGGTTCGTCTTTCTCCTTTAAGGTAATCGCCCAGCTATATTCTGCGTTAAGGCACATTTTTAAATAAGCTTCCGTTTCTTCAATATTTTCATGTTAATACCAACGGCAATACTTTGTAACCCGGTCATCTCGTGTCCAGTTGTTATACATTGCCTTTGCGTCATTCTCGTGAAAAGGACGTAAAATAAGCCTTTCTGTATGTATTATATTCATGAAAATCCTCCACTGATTTATATTTCTTTCATAAATCTGATTTGCTTTTTTTCGTTGTTATATCCAATAGCACGATAAAAGTTATGAGCTTCTTTTCTATTCATTTTTACCTAAATTATAATTTTTTACCTCTGCAAGCCAGGACTTTTTACAATTATTCAAGCCACTGAATAAACGCTGTTTTGTCATTACTGTTATAACCCGCATGTTTATAAAAATTAAGTGTTGTTTTTCTCTTAGAACCAGTAAGTAACATTATTTTATAGCAATTCTTTTCTTCTGCTATCCTTTTGGCATAGTTCAAACATTCAGTTGCATAGCCTTTTCCACGATAATCTATATGAGTAACGACATTCTCTACAAATGCATAGGGTCTGATATTTCTTGTCAAATTCGGTATTATAACACAAACGCAAGAAGATACAATCTTATCATCTACCACGTTAACTACAATGTGATGATTTTTATCCTGAATAATATCATTCCACGTATTTAGCAGATTTTCTGTTATTTCCGGCATTGATTCCTCATGCAAAAATAAATACAACTCTAACAACTCATTTAATTCTTTTTCAGTGACTTCCCTAACCATACCCATACCTCGACAACTTCTAATTTATCTTATTAATTATAGATTCAATTATAATAAATATATCTACAAAAGTCAACGTAAAGATAAAGAAAAAGTCACTTCTGAAAAAATCAAAAGTGACTTTAGAAAGCTTATTAATTCAAGCACCCTATTATTTAATAATCATAGTGCCGTCAAGCTTGTTGTAAGCTATGCTGTAACCATTTCCATCAGTAGTGAAGAAGTAATAGTAGCTGTAAGTTGAATCATCTTCTCTGTATTGATAGCTTTGAACAGTACCGAGCTTGGAAATCTCTGAAGTGATTGCGGCAACTATATTAGCATCCTCGCCGCTTGCTTGTGATGAGCTTGTTGTATCAACACTTGATTCTGAAGAATCAGCTTCAGATGAAACAGCGGAATTGTCAGAAGCCATAACAGAAGAATCAACATCAGGAACGGAAGAATCCTCTTCAACAATTGCAGAAGAAATATCTTCGGTAGATTCAACCGGGTTACTATTTACATCAGCAGAATTGCCTGTTTCAACTGTATCTTGAGAATCTGAAACATTATTATTTGAATCTTGTTCGGAAGATGCGGACAAACTTGATGAAGTAATATTAGCATTAACGGAGATTACTGATGATTCATCATTAGATTTTGATCCGAAAAGCTTATGACCAACAAGAAAAGCAACTATTATTATAATAATAACACCTGCCGCAATTACAGCAGCAATCATTATATTTTTTCTTTTTGATGATTCATAGTCAGATGTTTCGTCGTCATAATAGTCCTGATCGTTATAGCTGTCTTCGTCATCATATTCTTCATAGCTATCGTTTTCATATTCGTCATAACTATCATAGCTATTATAGTCGGAACTATCATAGTTTTCGTCAGAATCGCTGTATTCATCATATTCAACATCTTTGTTGCCGTTATCATAATTATCATTCAGCGGTTCGGTTGCATTAGGCTTGATTCTATCAAAAATAACAGTGCGTGTGTTATCATTTCTGTCATCAATTAAAAGATTGTGACAATATTTACACAATATTGCCTCATCCGAAATTTCTTCATGGCAGTATGGACAAATTCTTGTTTTCATTCGTAAATCCTCCCAAATTTATATTAATTACATAATAACACATTTAATATAAAATTGCAACAAAAATCAAGAAAATAAACAGATATTTTTCTTAATAATAATATAAATTTATAAAAATCAGTAACTATCATTTAATAATACACGCTTGAGCAAAACAACTATATATTTTAATGTAATTATATATATATTTATGCAAAGTGGAGAAGTTTCATAATGACCTTGACAAATTATCGCAATAAGTGTATAATAAATAAGCTGTCAAATTTAATTGAATTAATTGATTCTCTGAGATTTGACTTTATATAGATCGGGGCGTAACTCAGTTTGGTAGAGTGCTTGGTTTGGGACCAAGATGCCGCAGGT
>UQDR01000026.1 GCA_900539835.1 uncultured Ruminococcus sp.
GGAGATATCCTCTAATCTGATTGTTTAACTGACTGCAAAACTAAAGCGGTAACCCTATAAGGGTTACCGCTTTTTTTGTTGTCTTAAAATAAAAAACATCAGATGTTAGTTATTCTTTAACTAACTGTTCCATTTCATTAATAAGCTCGCCAAAAAGCTTTAGTGCATCGTCAACAGGCTTTGATGTAGTCATATCAACACCTGCTCCTTTTAACAGAGAAATTGGGTCCTTTGAACAACCACCGCTTAGGAAGTTAAAATAATCCTTTACCGCAGGTTCACCTTCTGTCAAAATCCTCTGTGAAAGTGCAATAGCAGCAGAATATCCTGTGGCATATTGATATACATAATAATCGTAATAAAAATGAGGTATTCTTGCCCACTCCAAATCGATTTCACTATCAATTACTATATCCTTACCGAAATATAGTTCATTTAAGCTTCGATAAAGTGAGTTTAAGCTATCAGCTGTTAGGGTTTCTCCGTTCTCAACCTGTTCATTAATTTTCAACTCAAACTCAGCAAACATGGTCTGACGATAAAGAGTCGTCCTGAACTGTTCAAGAAAATAATTTATAAGATATCCTTTTTTCTGTTTATTATCAGTATTTTTAAGCAGATACTGCATAAGCAATGCTTCGTTGCAGGTTGACGCAACCTCTGCCACAAAAATAACATAATCAGAATATACCACCGGCTGATTCTTATTTGATAAATACGAATGAATTGCATGACCCATTTCATGAGCTAAAGTGAACATGCAGTTTAAAGTATCCTTATAATTTAAAAGCACATATGGATGAACTCTTGCCCCTGCGGAATATGCCCCGCTGGTTTTGCCCTGATTTTCATACACGTCTATCCACCTATTTTCAAAGCCCTCTTTTAAAATTGCTAAATACTCTTCGCCCATTGGTTCAAGTGCTTTAAGCACGGTTTCTTTTGCCTGCTCAAAGGTTATCTTCATATCAACATCAGATACAATGGGAGTATAGAGGTCATACATATGAAGCTCATCAAGACCCATGATTTTCTTTCTCAGCTTTACATAATCGTACATATAGTGCATATTCTCATGCACTGCATTAATAAGATTGTGATAAACCTCAACCGGAACGTCAGTGTCGGACAAGGATGCTTCGAGAGTTGAATTATATTTTCTTGCCTTAGAATAAAAGTTCAATGCTTTAATCTGTGCGGACAGCGTTGCTGCACAGGTATTTTTAAAGCTGTCATAGGTGTGATACATTGATTCAAAGGCTGATTTTCTCAATATTCTGTCCTTTGACTGAACAAGCGGGATATAGCTTCCATGGGTAACCTGATGCTTTACTCCGTCCTTATCTGTTGCATCAGGGAACTTCAGATCTGCGTCGGAAAACATGGAATATACATTTTCAGGCGACTGAGCCATTTCTCCTGAAAGAGCGAGAATTTTCTCCTCAGCATCTGAAAGGATATGCTCCTTTTGTTTTCTTATTTTGTCCAAATGCTTTCTATAAAGCTCCAGCTCCGGAGTTTCAGAATAAAACATCTCTAACTTTTCATCGGAAATTGCAACTAATTCAGGGGTTTCAAAGCTTAGAGCAGAATTAATTGCAACATAAACATTGGTAAGCTGTCCGGTCATTGCCTGATAGGTAGAATTTGCAGTATCCTCGTCACTTTTTCTTTGAGCATAATTTCCGAGGCTGTCACAATGCACAGATATTTCATCAGATAATGAAAGAAACTCAAACAAAGTCTTACCGCTTTCGCCAAGTTTACCTTTAAAAGCTATTAGCCTTTCAGGCATCTTTTTTAGTTTTTCAAGATCAGCTTTCCAAAGGCTGTCATCTGCATATATATCCTCAATAGCCCAAGTGTATTCGGGGTTTTGCTCGCTTCTTTTAGGAATTCTTTCTTCGCTCATATTAATCTCCCTTTCTTTCTATAAGAGAACCAGCTGTTATATTTCATTATAATTAGTATATCACACCAACTCAAAAAAATCAACGAAATTGCACAGCAGTTGAAAAATAATAGTAAGCTATAATATAATTTTATTTCAGCAGTTTATTAATAATTTGCATAAAAAATCCGTCATCACTTTGTGTGTAGATACTACATTCATTTTTTAATCAAAACCACCACTGAAGTGGTGGTTTGCACAGCCCCTAAAAGGGGCAAATACAGGCAAAACCCTAAAAGGGGTTATTGAAAGTTTGACATCGCATTACTATCTCTGGCGACCACTAAAGTGGCTGCCTTTTTTGCCTATTTATTCTTGCTACCCGTAAACGGGTCTATATATTCTTTTAGTGTCATTTGGTCTTCAATGTAGTCTTCTTCAACTTGATTTTTTATGTATTCTCTTATTGCTTTTTCGTTGCGTCCTACTGTATCCACAAGTACCCTCTGCACCAAAAGTGTCTGCTTCCATACTTATATTTTAAATTTGCATGTCTGTCAAATATCATTAATGTACTTTTTCCCTTGAGAAATCCCATAAATTGTGCTATACTCAAGTATGGTGGTATACTAACAAGCATATGTATATGATCTGGCATTGCTTCTGCTTCAAGTATTTCTACCTTTTTCTCTTCGCACAACTTTCTTAATATTTGTCCTATATCTACTTTTAATTGTCCATATATTACTTTCCTTCTATACTTTGGGGCAAATACTATATGATACTGACATCTATATGTTGAGTGCGATAGCGTTTTTATCTCATTTTTCATTCCTAATAACCTCCTTATGTAATTTGTTAGTAATGCGGTCGCCAAACCGTTATTATTATACCATATGGAGGTTGTTTTTCCTTCAACCTTTTGCTAAAGCTTTTTATTTCCACCGGTAAAACCGGTGGTTGTTTTTCGCTAAAGCAGACAAAACAAAAAGCACGGCAAAACCGTGCTTTCTTTGCTTGCATCTATTATATAGAAACAATATGTGTTGTGACTATGAAATAGATGCTTTTCTAAAGAGCATATTTTTAGTGATGAAACTAAAAAAGATGAATGGTCAAAGATATTGTTATTTAGTCCTCAACACTGGAATATATCAATAACATTAACAATGAGTTAAAATTTATAATCACCTTTTAAATGGATCAACTTTTCCTCCCATCGCAAAAACTTTCCAATCATCATTTTTAGGATCTTTTATAAGTGTAATAATACATAAATCGCCAATTAAATGTTTGGATTCAATTGTAAAACTTGACTTTACATTTGGAAGAATATAAACATATGCCGCATTGTGTTGTTCGTTATATCTAACCACATTGCTTATTCCTGGTGATGGTATTCTTTCATAATAATTAATAGCTTGAGAAAAATCTCCCCAATCGTTGATGTTTTCATTAAAAACTAATGTTTTCATTTGATCATATAAAAAATTCTCTTTAGATAACAATTGTGTAAATTCAAAAACTTTTAGCAATATTTTAGCATCCTCAATATTCTCCGAAGTTAGAAGTTTCTTAAAATATTTTGTAATCACTTTTTCGTTTATATCATGTCCATTAATATTTTTCCAAAAAGGAGAACCTGTAATACTACCAGTTATATCTCCCGTTTCAAAACTAATAGTAGGCGCTGATAAGTAAGGTTCTTTTTCAATTGATGATATTTCACGCTCCTCTAAAAATGAAAATAATTCATATAAAATTGATTCTACCTCTTTTACAAATGAGATAACATAATAAATTCTAAGATTCTCATTATCTAATGCTATTCGCTGAATTCTTGCTTCATCTGCATGTAAGTGTAATCCATACATAATATCATCAATTGATTCATCCAAAGTTCTTTCTGAACCATCAGATAAAAAATGTTTTAGTGATTGCTCACAAGAGCCTTGAAATCGCTTCAAAACTTCATCCAAATATTCATTATCCTCAGGAAATTTTTCTTTAGCCTCTTTTACAATATCAGGTATATATAAATTACCTCTTCCGTTACGGGTATATTTACGCAACAGCATTAAACGAATATGCTCTGCAACATATATTTCTTCATCGTGCGTATTTTCTATTGCTTTACTATGATCTACAGGTAATTGTTGAGCAAATCTCTTATATTCTTGAACCGTAGTTTGAAATAATTCTAATTTCATCTTTTATTCCCCTTTTTTCAAATGTTTATCTAGTTACCTTTTAGCTATCTTTCTTTTTAGTCTTGAAATTGATTTTCATGTAAACATAGGTGCTTTCAGCATAAAGCATCAGCAATTTGGGCTATTGCCTTCAAACGGTGTTGGACTTATCAAAACAGAATAATATCCTAACAACTGTTTCAACACATTATCGTCAGTTCTTTATCATATGTATTTTTATGACTGTAACAAAAGAATAAGTCTTTCGATTTCAGCATTTATTTCATCAGTGTTGGATTTATCTAGAGTACAAGTTAAACAAATATTACGTTCTACATTATCATATACATCTGGAATACTTGTAATTTCACTATAAAGTCTATTCGCAAAATTATCCATTTCATCAAGTGCCGATTTTGGTAATTCGTATAGAAGTTGAATAAGGTGAATGAATTCTTCATCTACATGGAGTGACTTAAAATATAATGCCCAGCCAATGATTCTTTCATATATAGAGGCAAATCGTTTTGATACATAGATTATCATTTCCAAATCACTCGGAACACCAGGTGCACCTATTGCATCTTGAACTGCAGTATTTATAATGATATCGAAAATATCTATTAATTTCATGATTTCATTTATTTTTAATGAAATATCCTCTATAAGTTCTGATGGATTTAGCGTAATGGTATGTTCCTTAAAAATTCCGTACTTCAAATCCCATTTTCTCTTTTGAAGTTTATCAAATTCATCTTTTAAAACATACGCAAGAAATTTATATTCCCATGCATATGGTTGTTCAATTAGCGCACGTGCTGCTCCTGCAGGAATATCACTATTTAATATAGCATATTGTGGGCTAATAATCATTTTTTTATAATTTAAACCATCCGCAAAAATTAGACCTAATTGATTTTTCATTGTAATCTTGATATCATTTACACTTTCGTAAGTATAAATCCACTGATGTGACTCATCATAAATATCTGAAACAAACTCAAAAATTTTAGGGTTATCTACAACTGCAGAAAAGTCTCCATTTTTATTTGCTCTCCACAAAGGTAAATTATTATACAATTGTTTACTTACGAAAACAAACAAAGGAATTCCTTTAGCTTTGGCATGAAGATATTCCAAATTTGTAATGGATTTTCCCTGATCAGTTACATAACCGTATCTTGTACCTACAATAAGTATAAATATATCAGCACATTTGTCAACATTACTTAAACAGTTTTCAAAAGTGCCTACACAAGGATCAATAGGAAAAGAATTGAACTCTGAAAGCATAGCATTAAAGCCATAATTGTTTCCAAAAAAATTCCTTTAAATCTTCTCTCTGTTGTTGCAAATCATAACATGTTGAACTAACGAATACTACTGGTTTTTTTCTAGGATTACTCATAACTTATCCTCACTATAAAGCATTTGTTATATACTACAATTTAAAGATGATTATTTCAATTGATATGAATTATAACTCTCTAATCATTCCTTACAATTTGAGAATACATACATCAAAGAATATTGATTTATTCAAAATAATAATTATTTCATCAGTCATTTATCCCATATTAATGCTTTCTTGCTTTTGATCATTATATTACAAATGCAAATTTATCACAATAGTTTCGCATTTATGAATGTTCATTGGACCTCTACTATCACAACATATGAGCTACATGATAAAGAAATAAGATTATGGACTTTTTAAGAGTTCTTTTTATACTGCGCGACTACAAGTTGAGGAGTATATTTCATTGAATGACAATAATTGTACCACTTTAAAAATGTTAATTTGCATTTAAGAGAATGTGTGTTTGATATTTTAAATTCTTCTCCTATATCTGATTCCGATAAATATAAAATTTTAATATATTTTGGCGAAGTTAATAATTGGACTTATTTGTTTTTAAATTGTTCCATTTCCTTTTTGTATTGTGTAAAATATATTAGACTTAATCTAGAATTGAATTATCGATGTGGTAAGTTAAATCATTAAAATAATCATTAAATCTTTACTTTACATCAATTTATGATAAGTTTAAATCAAGTTACGTGATTCTATCATTCGGCAATAATCTGCAAATATGATCTTCCTAATCTTGTAATACAAAAAGATTCTGCTCGATTAGGTTTCTTAATTTTACTCTTTTGTAAAGTAACTCCACGAGGTTTACTCTTTTTGCTATCTTTCTCCACTGCAATTAAATAATCTACAACATAATCAATATTTAGATATCGTTGTTCATCGTTTTTGCTTTGAAGCAAACCTAACCTTGTTAGCTTTTCTTTAATAACCATAGTTTGTTCAAAATTAAGATTATATCTTTCTCTGATAGTAAGTATATTCTCTTCAGAATTCATATCATACATTTTTAAAACATCAATGTCTAATTGAGTCAATTCATTTAGTGTATTAAAGAAAAGCAACATCAAATTATCGTTTGTTTCATTGGTCATAAAATTTATATACCCATTCACATGGTAAGGAATCTTTTCTGACTGTTTCTCATCATATATATTATCCAATAACCATTCCAAATAGCGAGTTTTAAATTTATCCTGCATTTCTTCATTTAAGGATACAAAATTGTTTTCAAGTGCACTTATCCTCTTGGCTATTATTTCTAACGTTTGTTTTATATTCCGTTCAAAACGATTTTGTTTATAGGAAAGTCTTATGCCATTAATACCCGGCACTACATTACCTATAATCTCTCCAATGATTGTTGCTACTCCTTCTGAAACAACATATTCACCAAGTGTTTGAACTGCTTCAGGAAGAAAATCACTATTAGTCGCAGTATCAATCACTTCGTCTTTAGTTGCTGAAAGAAAGTCCTTGATTTTACAATTTTTCATATATTATTCTCCTTTACGATTGAAGGATAGTTCAATTAGTGTTAAAGTCTAAAACGGTATTATGATGTTCAATTGCCAATGTTTTCTAATAAATTCCATTAACTTATTATATTTTCATAAAAATCACTCATTTTAGCTGATAATGTAGTTGATAATTCATTTGGATCTACAACAGTATTAAACTTATAAATGGCAAGTTGATAGTTTTCCTTTTTATTTATCATATGCTTTAACCTTTCCGTACCTTATTTTTTAAGAGATAATATACAATTATCACCTGTCGAATTAAATTCACAATATAATTATACACAAATTTATAACATTTTTCAATAGATTTAGCAAAATTAATACAAACTTGTCTGAATTTCTATACATTGTACAATGCACTGAATTTGAATTTGTATATTTAAACAATCCAATACATCTTTACGACTCATAATAACTTCTATTCTTCGTCAATAATCCTGCGGTATTCCTTTTCCTCGCTGTAATATAGTCTTTTGCGAACTGTTCAGCCTTAGATATGCTGTTTTCAAGAACCTTAAAATATCGTTGACAAGAGCGTAGTCTTCGTTAAAATCCTCATCAAGCTCATAATTTACAAATGACGATTCGTTGAGAAAAATCTTGCATCACAGAAGGTCGTCGAACACTGGACGTCAACATGTTGAAACTTGAGCATTGTATCAAACCATTTAAGGATCATGTTTGAGGATAAAGAGACAGACTAAAGTAATTCCTCTAAAATTATTTTAACTGAAAAAAGGCCGCAGCATTCACACCTTCGGTGCGTATACTACAGCCTTTTTCTGTTATATCTTAATTATGAGGAATTCCCTCAAACTCTTTGCTCACAAGCACTTTCTTGTTTGTTTAGATATTACTTTTACACAAAATTTTATGAGATACCGATGTCCTGTTCCTTTTAAATATGATTTGAAAGTTTTATATCAAAAAACTTGATTCACACTCATATAATCCAATACAAACTATATTTTAACTTTATACAATTTAAAATTCAAAGTTTTACATTCACTAAGTTTAGCTCCAAGGTGTACATTTAGATAAAAATTATCGAGCAACTGACACATACCTTTGATTTTTGCTCTTCGGTTTATTCGGAATTGTAAGACGAATTGCTCCGCTTTTTATCAAAGGGTGAACATATTTAGTCATTACATACGCAATAGTCATTCTACCTTTGAAAAGTTTCTCAAGCTCGGAGCGACTTCTCGGAGTTTTGCAGAAATCTAGTATTTCTTGCTCTTCATCGCTCATTTCAGGAGATACCCAACTATTATTGTTATACAATGTCACCCTAAAAATTCCACGCTCGTTTTCAAACTTAGGTGCAGGTAAACCCCATTCTTTCATCGCATTTATTATCGTAGGTATTCCACTATAACGATTTTCCGTTTCGCCCAATACTTCAAGTGCATTTGCGATAAACGGATTCCTCGTATCCGCCGAAATCTTGCCAAGCTGATCAAGAGTCATTCTTCCATACAAACCACCAGGATTTTCAACCTCAAGTCTGTCGCTAAACATTCTAATAGATATAGGTGCAGAATCAGTATGAATGCTGTAATCGCGGTGCACAAGAGCATTAATGATAATCTCTCTTATTGCAACAATTGGATACTCTGTTTTATCCATACGTCTTCCAGTCGTTCTATCAATAATAGTTTTCGCCTTCATATTCTTGCGAATAAAAATCAGTGCATCGTTCATCATCTGAACTAGCGTGCCGTCAATACGACGATTATCAATGAAACGTTCTCCTACACTTCCTGTCAAGCTCATTTCTGTTCCTGGAACTGAAACTGCCGTGATACATAACTGCGGAAAAAACGCCTGTGGATAATCTGCAAACAGCATAACTCCTGCCAAAGTAGGCTTATCATCGTCAGTGAAACCTTGCAGCCGACAGATTTTTTCTTCCGAAAGTTCCGCTAAATTTGACTTTCTACTTTTCAGTTCAAGTAGATATTGTGAAAGAGCTGAAGTTTTTATATCTCCCATTTTTGCTCGCTCTGCACAGCGCAATTCATCTTGAATTTTCTTTTTAAATGCCTCATAGCTGTAAACCTCATACTCGGTCATTATACGGTCACCGTCCGCAACTCTCACATATGAGCCTTTCAACCTCCCAGCGCCTTTATAAAAACAAGGCTTTAAATAATTGTCGATTTCTTGAATTTCCGCACAAACCACCGTCTTACTGTCGATATTCACAGCGGTACAAAGAGGTCTTACTGCAGGTTCCATTTGCAAACTTTGCTCCATAATTTTCCTCTGGAGATCCGACGCATCATAAACTCCACAAATTGAATAATCTGAATTCTCATCAATTCCGAAAATAATTTTACCACCGCCCGGCTGATTTGAAAAGGAAGAAAAGGTTTCAAATAGTTTCGGACAACCCTTTGCTGCAGCTTTTAATTCAACGTAATTACTTTCGCATTGTTTCCTACGAATATCATCCACTAACTCAATAAGTTCGCTTTCAAGCATTTTCTTCGCCTCCCAAATACAATTATACGAATTTTATTAGAATTTGTCAAGAATATTTTTCTAATAGTTCTTCACAAAATTCTTTTAAAATTCGCATAAACTGATTTATGGCTTGTTATTTTGTCATATGATTATGTATTTGGAATATAGCATTTTGCATACCAACAGCATCAGATGCACAATAAATTTTCGAGTATTTCTTTTGTGTTTGACGACAAATAATTATCGCATTGTTCTAATTGCTTTTTGTTATGAGTATCAATAAATTTCTTTTTCGTTTCTATTTTTTGAATTTCCATCGAACAATCTTTATCGTTAAGAAGTTTAGATGAAAAATTTGGATGGTAAACACCAAGAAGTAATTTGGGCGGTATTGGAAAAAAATTTTGAATTATATATAAGTCCATTTGAGAATTGAGTTAAATTTTGTGTAAGAGAATTAAGAAACATAAAAGGATTTTCACTAGTAACAAAAGAATAAATTTCATCAGCTCTATAAAAAATAAATGTGTATTTGTTCAATATATTTAGAAATCTTATTATACTTTTTTATTGAAAACAGTTAGCATTGATATTTATTCAAAATATCCGTCTTATTCAGTAAATTTTGCAAAAGCTTTTTCAATAATATCCTTTGCCAAATCAAAAAAATGATTTTTAGATTTGGACAACATTATGGGAATTAATCTATCATATAAATTCTTTTCATATTTTCTTGCTCCCTTTCCCCTTGATAACTGCATTATAAAGTTCAACGACAGAATTGATTTATCATTCTGTGAAGTAAAAAATCGCTTGATTTTAAATAAAGAAATTTTCACACTTTTGTCGAATATCTTTTAGCAAAGACTCTAATAACAGTTCTATAAATTCTGCATATGCTATTTCACATAAATATTTATCTTCAAAATTTTCTAATGTATAAAAATTCCTTTCTGCGCCAGTGCCCTCTACTTGAGAGGTTATATTTTTCAAATGGAAGAAGAAAACACTTGAAAGCGGCATAATTCTTTTCAGTTCCGAAATTTTCAACGTATGTTTGAGAACATAATGTTGCTTCTTAGGTTCTTTCATTTATAATCTCTTTTCTGTTTTCCAAATACTCGTTACGCCACTCATCAACTCTTTTTTTAATATCATTATTATTAATCATTCTGTTAGTAGATAAATCTTCTTTTACTATAATAAATGCGGCACTTAAATTAATGATATTTTCATCTAATCTCCAAAATTCTTCAGTTCTTCGAGCCTCAGTAATTATTTGTATAGCTTTTTTATCACTAATAAACTTTTCGTAGGAATTGTCAGTAATTTCATATTCACAAACACCTTTTCCTCCTTTCCATGTTGTAATATACAACACTAAAAATCTAATAGCATTTAAATTATTCTTTATAGAATCTTTAGTATACTCTGCACACGTCTCCTGCTCTATAAACTTCCAGAGCATCAACACTCTTCTTGGCTCTTTCCAGGCAAATAAATTTGTTTCTTTTGTAAATTCCTTTATTCTCAATAAACATATTGTTTCTAATTCCAGCAGATTATTTAAAGAAATCAGTTTTGACTCTCGAGAATGCTCTGTCTCAGCAATTCTTCCATGAGTTAATTCAATTATATGCAAAAGATACAACAAAAACTGAAAACCTAAAAAATCTGAGTTTAAAAACGCATTTTTTAATATATCAAAACGTATATTTATGTCCGAAATTCTAAATAGCAAGTTTGATATCATATTAACACTAATTGTCGTTGTATTAGAATATATTA
The DNA here is from genome assembly GCA_900539835.1 of uncultured Ruminococcus sp. Classification (GTDB taxonomy): domain Bacteria; phylum Bacillota; class Clostridia; order Oscillospirales; family Ruminococcaceae; genus FB2012. The sequence goes on from UQDR01000026.1 coordinate 11,233, forward strand.
ATTTAGCATTTGTGTTAGAAAGTCTTCCAGATTGAAAAACAAGAACACTTAGTATCAACTCTATTCTGTTTTCTGGAATTCTTGATAAATTTAAATTTACTTCTTTTAAATAATTATCAAACAACTTTCGCTTTTTTATCATACTAATATATGTTCTAAATTCATATTCACTCATATTTAATAAAGAATTGTCAAGTTCACTTCTGCTAATTTTCACATTATCTAAAGAAAGTGAAAAATACAAATCAAATTTACTCTCGGAAGATATTCTCATTGCTTGATGTATTTCAGCAGAAGTTTGAAATACACTTAGATATGAAACATTGTTATGAAATTTAGGAAATAGACTAGAGACAGCTTTCAACATAGTATTAGGATTTTGAGGATATACTTTTTCAAAATCTTTCAAATATTTTTGCTTTTTTTTCTAAATCATTTAATGAGATACCACTACCATTATAACCACCAACAAGAGTGAACTTATTATCTCTAATCCATTCAAAAATTGATACTGAAAAAACTTGTAGTGCACATATTCCCGCCATGTCTATAAAATCAACTTCGCTCTTTACGGCAGAATACATAAACGACATAGAATTACAATACCTGTTAACATCACGCAAGGTGCGTATAAAAGGATTAATACAATTACTAAAAACCATTGACCAACGCTCTGAGTCAAATTGTATATTATCAGGAATCTCTATTAAACTGTTTAACTTTTCAAATAAAGAAGCATGAAGTTTATTTATATCTACTGGAGGTACATCAAATGAGACTTGAATTATTTTTTCTAAATACTCCTCACCATTGCAATGGTGAAAATCACCCAATGCACGCACCACAATATCTTTATCATAAGAAAGTAAATAAGTTATATTAGGAAAGCCGGCAACTGCATTTACTAACTGAAAAATGAGTCGAATTTGGTCATTTGTAAGTCTATCAATATCATCTATTATGACTAAAATTCTTGCATCAAATTCCCTCAACTCTTTTTCTACTTCATTTTTTCTAATTAAAATATTGTTCTGCCTAGATTCAGCGTTTTCTTTTAGTGATTTACCAACCGTCTTTGCTAATTTGGGCAACAACTTTAAATATTTACCCACAAAGGGTATATATTCTGAATATTTTAATGCATAAGAATATTTTTCGATGGCATGTCCAACATTTTTAATTTTTTCATCCTTAATATTTATTTGTAAAGAATCCGATAAGGTTAAGAAAAATTGATTTATTAATTGATTAGTATCGGTAAAATTCCAAGGATTAAATTGTACTATGACGATCTTTTTCCTATTATCATTTTCTTTAGATTGTCTGATAATTTCCTCAGTCGCCATATTTAAAACAGAAGTCTTGCCACATCCCCATTTCCCTTGTAATGAAACAGCATAGTTATCTTTTGTATCAAATTGCATTATTGCTTTAGCTAGGTGCTTAGCAAACCAATTTCGGCCAAGCTTATCTTCGCAACTGCTATTTATGGGTTTATCTGTATTAATCATATTGTTTTCTCCTATCCGTACAAATACTTATTATCATAAGTGATCTTAAGAATCAAAATTAAAATATATATTTGTAACGCCAAAACGCTTTTTAAACACTAAATTAATGCTTTTTCGATTATATATGAGCACTTTAATATCAACACAGGATAACTTTAAATTATCTATGTAATTTGGAAAAATATAAACAACATAAGGCGAAGGGCAATAATTATGAAGCGAAATAACAATAGCTTAAAGCAATGGGTTACGTTGATTTCTAGTTCGGTACTATCACTTGTAGCATTTGTACTCACTTATTTTTTGGATCCATTAAAATACAACTCACAATCTACATTAGCTACAATACCAGCTTTTATGCTTTCAATAATAATACTGATAATTGGTCATATTATTGCGACACATAATGAAGTTGAGAAAGTTTCCGAAGAATCAGAACAGATTTGTGACGTAGTGAAAAGTTATTTGCATATAACTAAAATAGGGACACCTAAAAGTGCATGGGAGTATATTATTAATCGGTTACCAGTTTTGGAGTATGTACAAAATACTTCTTTTAATTTTGAAAACGAAATAGAGCAAACCCGTGAACGATTATATGATGGAGATTTATATCATCAATCTGCTAATGTGATTGCAAAACAGGTAAACAAGGGGTTAACATGGAAAGACATTGGAGACAAATCTGCTATAGAAAGATTTCGAAATATTGACAATAGAGTTGCAAAAGGATGCAAAAAAAATTATCAATACAAGCTAATACAGCAATCCGAACCCCAGATAGGTTTTATTTTATTAACATATAAAGATGGTACTGTCGAGGTATTGTTCAATTGGGACTTTCGAGAAATACCGCAAGATCCAGTAGTCCTTTTATCAAGGGATGTTGAGATAATTAATATGTTTGCTGCACAGTATAAAGGATTGTGGGGCGTTGCAGTTGAAGACTATGATAATATCGCAATTAAATCCACTTCGTAAAAATATCGATTTAGCATATATGGATCTTCCTCAATCCAATTATAGAGTTGTTCGGCAGATGAATCAGAAATATGCTGACAAGTCCAAAGAAGTGTTTCTTTATAGTATGGAATAAAATCCTCAGGAAATGGACTTGAACGTTCAAATAATTCAAATTCATAATTACCTTTTTTATATGCTGAATCCCGTAAAGCTTTAAAAGTTCGATCCATATCATAATGGTGAAATTTCTGGCTGTTTTCAGTAGCTACCCTTAAATCAAGCTCCATCTTTTGCCTATCTGATGTTGACATAGGACCAAATCGAATTGAAGCACCGTCATATTGTCGTACAGCAAGTACCCCTCTGGGTATTCTGTTAGATAATGCCTTGATAAACAATTCAAGATCGTCAATATATGGGAAAATATTAAATGCTAAGGTTAGATCAGATGGAGGAATTTGCAAGACATCTTTTTCTATATCCAACTTTTGAAATGATACTTTTCGATTCCACGAACGGGATCTGTTTATAGCAATATTCAAAGCTTCTTCATCACCGTCAATACCTATAAACTCACAATCATTTGGGATAAACTGGTTGAGAAGTTCCAACCATAATCCTGTAGCACAGCCTAAATCAACTATTCTTTTAGGCTTAAGTTCTGCCATCCTTTTGACAAATGCTGACCTTTCGGGAATTTTTGCACGATGATGATTTTCTAGCCAGTTTGAATCTGCAAGTGGCTTACCTGTTGAATTCTCTTGTGTAATCATAATACTCCTCCTGATAATTCATTACCTATGATAATTTAAAGTTATCTTACGTTCCTATTAAATACATTATACAGTAAAATAACATAATTTTCAATACCCTTCCAGTATTTTTTTATAAAAATATCATAATATTAGCGACATTATTCGACAAACAAGATTAAAAGATATATACTTTATATATCACATATAAGGAGGAACACCATACATGTTTGTTTTATCAAATCAAATCTTAGATTTTTTAGAATACTGTAAAAACAGAAAAGCTTTGAATAATAAAACAATAAAAGCTTATTCTATTGACTTAAAACAATTTGAAAGCTTTTCTAAGAATCACTATGACAAAGAAACAATATGCAATTACATATCATTTTTACATAATACATTTAAACCTAAAACTATTAAGCGTAAAATTGCTACACTAAAAGCGTTTACACACTACTTAATGATCGAGGATATTATTGAAATCAATCCATTTAATAAGATAGAAACATCTTTTAGGGAACCCGTAATGCTGCCTAAAACCATTCCACTCAACATCATACAATTAATATTATTTACTGCTTACTCGGAATTACAAACAGCTACAACCAATTATAATAAAAGAACAGTTACAAGAGATATAGCCGTACTTGAGTTACTATTTGCCACCGGGGCAAGAGTTTCAGAAATATGCTCATTGACGCCATCTGCTGTAAACTCTGTTGATCATACAATAAAAATATATGGTAAAGGTTCCAAAGAACGAATCATTCAAATTGAAAACTCTAATGTTCAAAAAGCATTAAACAATTATCATTCAATGTTTAGACAAGAAATAAGTTCCTGTGGGTATTTTTTTGTCAATAAATTGCACAATCGCTTGACTGAGCAATCTGTCAGAGCAATGATAAACAAATACACAAAGCTATCAAAAAGTAATATGCATATAACTCCACATATGTTCCGTCATTCGTTTGCTACGTTGCTACTTGAAGAAGACGTTGATATTAGATATATTCAAAAACTATTGGGGCATAGCTCCATTACTACTACTCAAATATACACTCATGTCGCTATGTCAAAACAGAAAGAAATTCTTTCTACCAAACATCCAAGAAATAAGATTATGCTAAATATACCATGATAATATTAAAACTAGCATACAATACTCTTACTTTTTTACCTCTGTTTTTACCTCATACCCGCCTTTGAAAATTACTATTATCTCATTTTTACTAAGCACCTTAACACACTCAATCAATTTTCGGACAAGCACATTATCAAAAGTTTTAAACTCAAATTTTTCATTACTAATCTTATCAGTTATATTATCTATCTTTTCTTGATTTTGAGCCGATAGTTTATTTTGCTGCTTCAATGTCAATAATTTTCCCTCTAAAGTTTGCTCTTCTGAATATAGCCTTGCAAATTCAGAATCCAATTTTTCCTCATCGCAACCACCAGAAGCTATTAATTTGACCAAATTATTTCTTGTTTGATCGACCTCTTAAAGTCTTTTCTCTATTGCAGAAATTTCAACTTGATAATTACAATTAAGAATCTTTGAAACATTGTTTTTTAAAATTTTAGATATTTCATTTGAACAGTTATAATACTCATTAATTGTCCTTACAATCGCTTTATGTAAGAACTCTTCATTAATTGACGGTGAATCAGGACAATATTTCTTCCCATGCTTTAATCGGCTTATGCAACGCTATACTATTATTTTCTTTCCCCGACCACTCCATGTAACTCTACGATAAGGAGTTCCGCATTTCCCACAGATAAGCAGTTCTGTCAAAGCATATTTACCGCTATATTTGCCTTGTTCGGTAATGGTTTTATCTGATATTTTACGCTTTGAACTTCTCCTTGCCAGCTCCTGTTGTACTCGATTATATGTATCTCTGTCAACAATAACAGCATGATTATCAGTTACAAGATACATAGGACGTTCACCATTGTTTTTAACCTGCTTATGAGTTATACAATCTAAGGTGTATGTCTTTTGGAGTAGTGCATCTCCCACATACTTTTCATTTTTCAGAATATTTCGGATAATTCCTGAATTCCATTTCTCGCAGCCTAATGCTGTACGACGGTTCAATATCATCATTTTCTTGGCAATATCAGCCATACTGTAACCGTCAAGGAACAGCTTGTATATCATCCTTACTGTTTCTGCTTCTTCGGGAACGATTTCAGGCTTTCCATTTTTACCTTTTTTATACCCCAGTAAATGCTTATATTGAAATGCCACTTTGCCTTCACGGTAAGCTTTTTCCTTTCCCCAGTTTACATTTTTACTTATGGATTCACTCTCAGCCTGAGCGAATGAGCTGTACATTGCAATCATAAACTCCTAAGTTGCAGTTAAAGTATTTATATTTTCTTTTTCAAATATCACGCCTATACCTAAATCTTTTAGAGTTCGTATATATTGTTGGTGCTACTATATAAAAGTACACAGAATAAAGAGAACATGGTATTATAAAATTAGACACAAAGGAGGAATCTTATGTCAACAAAACAAAACCATTATGAAGAAGAATTCAAAAGGACTCTGGTCGAGCTTCTTGACTGTAGTCCATTGATGTTTCCCCGCAGGCTCTCTCTGTTCCCGACATTGACAGCTACATCGGGCTTATGCACACCTTATTTACCCTTGAAGATATTTACGGTCTGACTGTCAGCGAAACAGACGGAGGGGTCTGCTTAAAGGTCAGCAAGGACAAAGGCAAGGACTCCGCCGAGTTGCTGAAAATGCTCTGTGCTTGGAAAGAACAGGCGGACAAGCTATCTTCCGAGGAAATCAGCAGGGAAGAATATGATCGTTGGCGTTATTACTATCCGCAGTTCGATACCACACATACTTGGGCAAAAGTTCAGTCAAAGGACTTCAGTGATAATATGGCAGAGCGTTTCAAGGACAAACTCAAAAATATGTAAATAGGCAAAACAAAAAGAGCTAACAGACACAGAAATCTATTAGCTCTTTATTTATGAATAATTTTCAGATGTTGTCAAAATGTTGTCACGAGGACATTTCGCCTTTCAAAAACCTAGTATCTATGCGGGTTTGCGGCGTTTTGACTACTATTCGAACTCGACAAATACTAATTAATTTTGTTTAGGCATTGTTATTTGTCGTGTATGTAGTTCTTTTGATTGTTTGATATATCCATATTATCCTGCTTATACAGGCTAATGTTATCAATTTGTTATCGACATTGATAACAGCAGCCGTTCAACTGTGGATAATAACAGCACGGTTCTTTGAAATTCTTATCCTTGGAGCATTTTCAGTGCTGCCGCCCCTATTAACCCTACTACCTCTCCATAAAACCATCCGTGCTTTTCAAGATGATTTGATAACTTCTCGAAAAGGCTTTTATTTTTAGGAATGTGACGAGATTCTTGCATATTTTCAATGAGTTCCTTCACTTCATCTAACAATTCCTTTAAACTTTCAGAATCTTCGCCACCTTTTTTATCAATTTCACTTTCTATTCGTTGTATAGAATTATCAATCAATAAAACCGAATCAACTACATCACCTAATATTAAATTACTTCCTGTCGAAACGATACTTCCGATATTTATTGATGACTTCTGCATTACTTTTTCTTTCTCCTCTGCTTGAATTTTATCCTCAAAATATGTTAACCCTTTCGGTGCAAGTGTAACTTCCCAAATAGCACTAATATAGACGCAAGCATATGTAAGAACTCCATACATTTTCAACTTTTCAAATTCAAGAGATAACGAGCTCTGATATGCAACAGGGATAATAGTATCATTTCCTCGTACCTCACGATTCTTATTTCCGTCATATGCAGATAAAATACATTTAAGAATTTCCTCCGATGATGTATCCATCATTCTCATTCCACCTATGATTGGCTGTCCATTTACAATTGTACTTGCCACTTGACGATTGGTTTCTTGCTGTATTTGTTTCCTTTTCTCTCTAAGCTGTTTATCTGCTAACTTCTTAGCTTCTCGCTGTTGTTTTTCAATAGCTTTTTCGAATGCACTCTTAGCCAAAATTAAAACTCCTTACATAATTATACTTTTAGATTTCTCACACAAGCCTAATATAAATTCCCACATTAGGATAGAATTAACTTCGCAATCTCTGTAGATATTTCTTCAATGGTATTTATCGCAGTGTTACGAGCCAATTTATCTGCCAACAAAGGACTAAAACTAATTACTTCTTTTTTGTAATATTATGCCAGATTGGAAGTATAACTTGTTCTCCAGAGATAGCCTTTGTTATAATGCCATCTAACTCGTAATTAGTCCATCCTGTTTTAATAAAATCCTTAGAAATCACTAATATTTCAAATCGACTATTTGCAAGGCCCTTATCTATCTTCCTGCGCAAACTATCCCCAATCTTCATTTCAAACTCATCATACCATACCTTCACACCTTTGTCTCTTAAAGAGTTGGCAAGTGGACGCACCACATCATCCTTATCCTCAGAAGCGTGAGAGATAAAAACATCATACTCTGGGTCAACATCAACATCGAAATCAATTCCCAAGCCTCGATTATGAATTAAAGATGGAACTGACGATAGAGGTCGTTGATTTATTGTTGGCAATGCAGTGGGCAGTACTCTAACAAAACTTCTTACATTGCCTCGCAACCTCGTAAATCTATGTGGACTGCAAAGGGTTTTTATGTCATGCTTGGAACGGAGTCGGTACACGGCATCTAATCTTTGCTGTAGTGTGGCGTGAATATGGCAATCGCTTTTTTTAATATCATGTTCTCCTCTTCAAGCCGGACATTGCGCTTCTGTAGCTCCTTTACCTGTTTGGCGGTAAGAACATCGCCATCCTCCGTTTCCACTGTGGCGTACTGCTTCACCCATTTGCTGAGGGCTGATTTGGAATCCTCCGTATTCTTTGCACAGCGCATTCTGGTTTTTCCGCCTACATGAAGCTCGACCAGAGTCCTTTTGAATTCTTCTTCATAATGGTTTTGTTTTGTTGACATAAAATTACTCCTTTGTGTCTAATTTTATAATACCATGTTCTCTTTATTCTGTCTACTTTTATATAGTAGCACCAGTCAGCTCGGCACTCGATTTCAGCAGCAACAAAAAAGAGCCGAAAGGTGCTTGACCTCGGCTCATGACCTCCGCATTTTCAAAATAAAGAACTGATAAAGAACAAAGTAGATTTTCACGATAAAAATAAAACTCGGAAACTGCGATATTACACTGTTTCCGAGCATATTAATTGGTGACCCGTACGGGAATTGAACCCATGATTCCGCCGTGAAAGGGCGGTGTCTTAACCTCTTGACCAACGGGCCTGATTATGGTAGCGGTAACTGGATTTGAACCAGTGACACCCTGGGTATGAACCAAGTGCTCTAGCCAACTGAGCTATACCGCCACATGTTTTCGTCCGGCACTCGTCCAGCGACTTAATTATTATACACTAATCTAAATATTTTGTCAATCCATATTTTAATCTTTTTTTGACTTACCGTGATTTTTGTTAATATCAAACTAAATGTTACTGTATATTTAGCCGCTATTTATTGATTTTAACTATTTAACTTTAATTATAAAACCAAAAAGACAATTTGTATTTCTACGGATTACCTTATTATAACCTTAATATTTAAATTGATTCATCTTATTTAAAATCTTCTTCAACACGAAGCTCCATTTCGTTGATAATCTGCTGTACTTCTTCATCTGTATAGCCGGCACCATCCCAAATCTCGTGTGCCGAAACTGCCTGCCATACCAGCATTGCCATTCCGCCAACAGCAGTTATACCCATGGCTTTTGCCTTTTTTAAAAGCTGAGTCTCACGAGGATTATATATAGCGTCAAATACAAATTTTGTTCGGCTGATAACTTCATCGCTTACAACGCATGCATCACATTTCGGATACATTCCTACAGGCGTCGCATTTATCATTACATCATAATCCCCATCAATAGAATCAAGTGTCACAATTCTTACCTTAGCATCCGGACAAATTTTCAGTATGTCCTCTTTTACAATTTCAGTCTGTGGAATGAAGTCAGGAAGTACAGCCATAGTCAATTCGCCACCTGCACAGCAGGTCTCAATAGCCATCATTCTGCCTACTCCTCCTGCACCTAAAAGCAATACCTTTCCGTCTAACTTTCCTCCGTTTGCTGAAAGAGAACGCAAAAAACCGTCAACGTCAGTGTTGTAACCTGTTAAAATTCCATTTTTGTTGTCAACACAGTTGACAGAGTTGTATTTCTTTGCTGTGTCATCCAGCTTGTCAATGTATTCAATTATCCCTATCTTGTGTGGTATCGTTATGTTATATCCGCTCAGACTGTTCAGGTACTTTGCTTTATCACCAAGTTCTTCAGCCGATACCTCAACAAGCTCATATTCAAAGTCCCTGTTTTTTAATTCAAAAAGTCTTGAATGAATAGGCGGCGACATTGTGTGTTTAAGCGTCTCTCCTAAAAGTGCATATTTTCTTTTCATATTATATCATTCCTTTGGTTCGTTTTTTATCTTGTTGGATTCTATTATGTTATAAACCGCATCATATAGATATGGCTTGAATGCTTCTAAATCTGCCGGTTCGTTGTAAAGTATTACAGAATAACAGGTCGAGCTTACAAGCTCCACAATCATAAAAAGCATTATTTCAGGATCTTTAAATTTATAATCAGTACTGTCAAGCATTTTTAAATATACTTCTTTGAAATTCAAATCACCGCTGGCAGACGGAGAAGTCAATGCATTCTTAAAAATTCCCCAGCTTAAATTCTTGGCAATAAAGGTTAGTAAGGACTTGTTGCTGTTAAGCTGATTAATAATGTGATCAATCAAAAATATTATCTGTTCTTCAAAATTCGGCTCACGATCTAATTTCTCTAAATCTTCAGCAGCCTTAAGAAAAATTTCGCTGGACTTGTGTGAAACAAGCTTGTTTCTGATGTCATACTTGTCCTTAAAGTATAAATAAAATGTTCCCTTAGCAACCCCGGCCTCAGATACAATGTCCGTAATGGAAGTCTTGCTTAACCCTTTGGTGGTAAAAAGCCTGAAAGCTGTGTTGAAAAGAGACTCTCTTTTTTGTTTTTTCTTTGAGTCAAGCTTCCCCATTTTTACGTTTCACACCTCTCGTATGTTATATCCGAAGTTAGTCAATATAAACATTAACCGCCTAACTAAGCCATTTTTATTATAATCGTTTTGCGAATTATTGTCAATAGCATAAAAATGACCAATAGTCAACATTTTCTGATTGATATTTTGTGCAAATCTCTGAAAATATGACTATTGGTCATTTTTTAGCCTCAAATTATTGACTATCGGTCATTTTTGTTGTATAATCAGCATAAACTATAAAATGACCATTAGTCACAATAAAGAAAGGTAGATGCAAATGATTAAGTTTGGAAAATGGGTTGTGAAGCATCGTGTCATAATCCTGATTCTGGGGGTTTTGCTTTTAGTGCCGTCTGCATTAGGTATGGCAAATACCAGAATTAATTATGATATCCTGTCTTACCTCCCCAAAGATATCGAAACAATGAAAGGCCAGGATGTGCTTATGGAGGATTTCGGAAAGGGCGGATTCTCCATGGTCATGATCGACGGAATGACTGATAAACAAGTGTCGGATACGAAAAAGAAAATTGAAAAAATTGACCATGTAGCCGACGTGGTTTGGTATGATACTATCGCCGATATAACACTTCCGAAGGAAGTCCTGCCTGAAAATCTTTATGATTTCTTTAATTCGGGAGATTCCACCTTAATGGCGGTATTTTTTGACGATACAACCTCTGCCGACGGAACAATGGCAGCTATCGAGGAAATCAGAAATGTTGCCGATAAACAATGTTTTGTAAGCGGACTTTCGGCAGTAATTACAGATACAAAAAATCTTTCTGAAAAAGAAACGGTAATGTATGTTGTTATTGCTGTGCTCCTTACAAGCATAGTCCTTGCAGTAACAATGGATTCTTTTCTTGTACCTTTGTTTTTTATGCTTAGCATAGGCTTTGCTATACTATATAATTTAGGCTCAAATTATTTCATGGGCGAAATATCCTTTATTACTAAAGCACTTTCAGCAGTGCTCCAGCTTGGAGTAACCATGGACTATTCAATTTTCTTGTGGCATAGCTATAAGGAAAAACAAAAGGTTTATCCGGGAGATAAAGAACGAGCAATGGCTCATGCAATTTCCAATACCTTTGTGTCCGTTGCAGGAAGCTCAATAACAACTATCGCAGGATTTCTCGCAATGTGCTTTATGAGCTTTACCCTCGGTCTTGATCTGGGAATTGTTATGGCAAAGGGCGTTATCTTCGGAGTTTTATGCTGTGTAACAATTTTGCCTTCATTTATTCTTATCTTTGATAAAGCAATTGAGAAAACCTCACATCGTGATATATTGCCGGAGTTTACAAAGACATCTAAGTTTATAGTTAAGCATTTCGGTGCCTTTGCAGTAGCCTTTTTAGTGCTCCTTGTTCCTGCATTATATGGCTATACTCATTATGATATTTATTATAATCTTGACAGTACACTTCCTAAATATCTTGACAGTATAGTAGCCAACACAAAGCTATCTGAAGAGTATAATATGAATTGCACCCATATGCTTCTGGTTGATGCGGATATGAAATCAAAGGATGCCATTGAAATGACGGAAAAAATGGAGAAAGTGGACGGCGTCAGCTTTGCATTGGGACTGGATTCACTTATTGGACCGTCAATTCCGCAGGAGATAATTCCCGAAGAGGTCACTTCGATTCTTAAAAGCAACAACTGGCAGCTGATGCTTGTAGGCTCAGAATATGCAGTTGCCAGCGACGAACTGAACGAACAAATTGAAGAGCTAAATACTATTGCAAAACAATATGATGAAAATGAAATGCTTATAGGAGAAGGTCCGGCAACCAAGGATCTTATTAACATTACCGACCATGACTTTGCGGTTGTAAGCATAGTTTCTATAGGTGTAATATTCCTGATCATTGCAGTTGTATTAAAATCAATTTCATTGCCTGTAATTCTTGTTTCGGTAATCGAGCTTGCAATTTTCATCAATATGGGAATACCATGCTATACAAATACAGAGCTTCCGTTTGTAGCGTCAATAGTAATAGGAACCATACAACTGGGTGCTACTGTTGACTATGCAATTCTTATGACCACACGTTATAAGAAAGAGCGTGTCAGCGGAAAGGAAAAGAAAGGCGCCGTTGAAATTGCCCTAAGAGCTTCAATAAAATCTATAATTGTCAGCGCATTGGGATTTTTCGCCGCAACCTTTGGCGTAGGTATGTATTCGGCAATAGATATGATTTCAGCTCTTTGTACCCTGATGTCAAGAGGAGCAATCATAAGCATGCTTACGGTAATTCTTATACTGCCGTCAATGTTTATGATATTTGATAAAGTTATTTGTAAAACAACAATGGGCATGGGAAAATGCAGCCATAAAAGCAAAGAAAAAAACAACGTTTATATAAATGCCTGATAAATGAATATACAGAAAGGAAATGTCATAGTTATGAGAAAATACACTAAAATTATTGCAGGGATTCTCGCAATTCTGATTTCAGCAGGAGCAACCGGAATGTATGCAATTGCTCAGGACGAGGATAAAGAAAATGCAAAGCAGGTTGTAAAGTCAGTAGAAGAAAGTAAAACAGAGGATCATAATTCAGAAAGAACAGCTTCAGATAAAAATACATTTAAAGACGAAACCGTCTATATTACAACTGACGCTGAGGGAAATACCAAAAAGATTATTGTGAGCGATTGGCTGAAAAATTATAAAGCCGACAGCCTTGTGAAAGATATTACTAATCTTTCTGAAATAGAAAATGTAAAAGGAAATGAAAGCTTTCAGCTGGACGGGAAAAATTTAAATTGGTCAGCCGATGGAAAGGATATCTATTATAAGGGTATCGGAAACGAACAAAGTCCTGTAGAAGTAAAAATCAGCTATAAACTTGACGGTAAAGATATTTCTGCTGAAAATATTGTGGGCAAAAGCGGTAAAGTCGAGATAAAATATGATTTTGTAAATAATCTCAAAACCACCGAGAAAATCGACGGCAAAAAGATTGAGGTTTATGTACCTTTTGTTACAGTCAGTGCGTCAATTTTAGATTCAGATAAGTTTTCTAATGTAGAGGTCACAAACGGAAAGGTTATTTCTGACGGAAGCCGAACCATTGTAGCAGGCTTGGCGTTCCCCGGACTTTCTGAAAGCTTGGGAATTGATGATAAGGACTTGGAGGACGTTGATGTTGAAATACCTGACGGTTTCAAAATTACCGCGGATGTAGAAAACTTTGAAACTACTACAGCAATTACAGCAGTTACCAATGAGGTCTTTTCAGCACTTGATTTTGATGATACAGATTCTATTGAAGAAATTACAGACAAATTAAATGAGATAAATGACGCAGCGACAGCCCTTTGTGACGGAACTGGTGAATTATATAAGGGTACAAGTGATCTGGCTGATGGTGCGAAAAACCTGTCAACAGGTGTTGACACTCTCTACAGCGGTTCTACGGAGCTTGACATCGGTGCAAAAAAGCTTGCTGACGGTACAAATAAATTAACTTTAGGCGCAAAAACACTGAGCGATTCTACAGGAACACTTTCTACAGGAATTTCGTCAGCAAAAAAAGGTTCTTCTGAATTAGTCAAAGGCTTTTCACAGGTTCAGGACGGTTCAAAGGCATTGTTGAACGGTTCGGGCACTCTTGAGAAGGGTGTTAATGACTTGTCCACAGGAGGTTCTTCTCTTGAAAAGGGAGCTTCTGATTTATATAGCGGCACAGAAAAGCTTCAATCCGGTACAAAGCAATTGAATGAAAAGACAGGCGAACTTAAAGCAGGGCTCGACAGTGCAAAATCAGGTTCAAAGGCTCTGGCTGACGGTGCGAAAACTGTAGGCAAAGGAGTAAAGGAGCTTTCCACAGGCGCACAAGGAATTGAAAACGGAGCAACGGCGCTTTCTTCGGGAATTGATAGCGCTTATGCCGGTTTATCTCAAACAATAGAAGCAAACAAACAGGTACTCGCAGGACTTCAGCAATTATATCAGCAGGTACAAACTCCTGAAGTACAGACAATGATTGCAACCTTGAAGCAAACCATTGCAGGACAGGAAAAGGTCCTGTATAACCTGGGCAGCGACGGGGCTATCAAATCAGGTGCAGAGCAGCTGAAGCTTGGCTCACAGCAATTATCCGACGGCATTTTAAAGGTTGACGAAGGAATCAATGGAGAAAAAGGTCTTTCGGCAGGAGCAGCATCACTTGACAGTGGTTTAAAAAAGCTTCAAACAGGAAGCTGTCAGCTTTATTCTGCAACAACTGAACTAAGCAAATCAAGTCAGCAGCTTAATTCAGGTGCAAAACAGGTTGCAGGAGGTGCGTCACAGCTTAACGGCGGAATATCTTCATTGAAGGATGGTTCATCAAAGGTCATAGGCGGTGTTAATTCACTTGACGCAGGTATATCAAAGCTTGCAGACGGCTCAAAGAGTCTTGATGACGGTTTACTTCAGCTGAACACGGGTGCTTCAAAGCTTTTCGGAGGCACAAAAGAGCTTTATTCTTCAAGTATTCTTCTTGATGATGGAGCAAAATCCTTATCAGCAGGAAGCGGCAAGCTTTCAGCAGGTGTAAAGACCTTGAAAGACGGCAGTACAACTCTGATTGAAGGAGTTAAAAAGCTTAATGAGGGTGCAAAAACTCTTGACGAAGGAATGAACAAATTTAATGATAAAGCAATTCAGAAGATAGTAGAATTGTTTGACGGCGATGCGTCAGAACTGATCGACAGACTGAAAGCTTTATCCGAGGCTTCTAAGAATTACAACAGCTATTCAGGTATTTCTGAAGATATGGACGGTGCAGTTAAATTTGTTTATGTTATCGACGGTATCAGTTCAGATTCGGATAAAAAGTCAAAATAACAAAAATTAATATTTGCTTTTTTGGGCATCCATAAGGGTGCCCTTTATTTGTTTTTTACGCACAATCATGACCCGTGAGGGGAGCATATTAACGGGAGATCGCAGGTCTCCCCTACGTCAGTTTTACAAACCTATCACAGTATGCGTTAGGTCGGGACGTCGAGGACAAACTCAGCTACGCTGAGTTACGGTCCTACACAGAAACAGGACATAAATTACCTTACGTGGAAACGGGACGTCGAGGACGCCGTCCCCTACAATATAAAATTAAAGTTTAGGTCAACCCTTTTTAAAGGGTTGCAGGGGTCAA
>UQDR01000027.1 GCA_900539835.1 uncultured Ruminococcus sp.
AGGCCTATTTTTTCTACTCATAGCTTTAAGCTCTTT
The DNA here is from genome assembly GCA_900539835.1 of uncultured Ruminococcus sp. Classification (GTDB taxonomy): domain Bacteria; phylum Bacillota; class Clostridia; order Oscillospirales; family Ruminococcaceae; genus FB2012. The sequence continues at coordinate 37 of UQDR01000027.1, forward strand.
TGAACCCCCAGTAAAACTGGGGGTTTTCGTTTCACAATAAATATCCGCTGTCATAAACCGACAGCGGATATAAGCTGATTTAATTTTATCTAATCGCTGCAAATCCCTGTTCAAGGTCTGCAATAATGTCATCAACGTTTTCAAGTCCAACAGAAAAACGAATAAGTCCGCCGTCAATACCGGCTGCAACAAGCTGTTCATCTGTAAGCTGACGGTGAGTTGCCGATGCAGGATGAAGCACGCATGTGCGTATATCTGCAACATGAACTTCATTTGAAGCAAGCTTCAGGCTGTCCATAAATTTCACCGCTGTGTCACGTCCTCCCTTGATAGAGAAGGATATAACACCGCTGCATCCCAAAGGCAGATATTTCTTAGCAAGCTCATGATACTTATTGCCCTCCAGCGACGGATAAGCGATTGACTCAACAAGACCTGTGCTTTCTAAATATTTTGCAACCTTCAAAGCGTTTTCGCAATATTGCTTCATTCTTACCGCAAGCGTTTCAAGTCCTAAATTCAAAAGAAATGAGCTGTTTGCAGCAGGATAACAGCCGAAATCTCTCATAAGCTGCATTCTTGCCTTTACTATGTAAGGAGCAAATGCATATTTTTCTGTGTAAACAATTCCATGATAGCTTTCGTCAGGCTCTGTCATGCATGGGAACTTTCCGTTTGTCCAGTCAAATTTTCCTGAATCAACAATAACTCCGCCTACCTGAACAGCATGACCGTCCATGTATTTTGAAGTAGAGTGAATTACAATATCTGCTCCCCATTCAATAGGTCTGCACAAAACAGGAGTTGCAAAAGTGTTGTCCACAATAAGCGGTACGCCGTTTTTGTGAGCGACTCTTGCAAATTTCTCAATGTCAAGCACTGTAATTGCAGGATTAGCAATAGTTTCTCCGAAAACAGCCTTAGTATTTGGTTTGAATGCAGCATTAATCGTTTCTTCGTCAGCGTCCACATCAACAAAAATGCACTCTATTCCAAGCTTTTTAAGTGTAACTGCAAAAAGGTTTACCGTTCCGCCGTAAATCGAAGAAGACGAAATAAAGCTATCCCCTGCCTGACAAATGTTAAGTATAGCACAAAGAGAAGCTGCCTGTCCGCTTGATGTACACATTGCGGCAACACCGCCCTCAAGCGCTGCAATTTTCTTTTCAACTGCGTCAGTTGTAGGATTTTCAAAGCGTGAGTAAATCAAGCTTTTTGTCGGATCATCAAAAACAGCAGCAACATCATCTGTAGAGTCGTAAACATATGTAGTACTCTGAACGATTGGTACAACTCTCGGTTCGCTGTTTTTAGGCTTATAGCCTTCATGCAGGCATTGTGTTTCAATTTTCATTTTATCAAGTCCTTTCATTTATAGTCAATTCAGAATTCTCTGTCAAAAGTAATAACCGTATAATAATCAGTATCCTCCGCTTCAAGCCCATTATCTATAAAGGTTTTTAACTGCTGATCTGTATATCTGCAATCATAAGGCACAACAAGATCAAAAATTACATTAGTGTGAGTTTCACCTGTAACAAGCCTGAAATCATGAATATGCAGTCTTTCATCAAGACTTTTAATAATAGTCCTTACTTTATTCTTGCAATGATTCACCTGCTCATTATCCACTTCAATGGGGTCCATATGAATTGTCATGAGAATATTAAGCTCTTTGTGGATTCTTCGTTCAATTCCGTCAACAATATCGTGAATCTGCGTAAAATCCTCATCGCTTCTGACTTCCACATGACAGCTTCCTATCATATTCCCCGGACCGTAATTGTGGATAAGCATATCATGAATTCCGATTATCTTTACATTTTCCTTTATAAGATTATTAATATCATCAATAATTTGCTGATCCGCCGGCTTTCCCAAAAGCTCGTCAACAGTATCTCTGACAATATCGTAGCCTGATTTTAATACAAATGCTGATACTATAACGCCCATTGCTCCGTCAACAGGCAAATCAGTAAAAACAGATGCAATAAGAGCAATAATAACCACCACAGTTGCCAGAACATCGCTTTTGCTGTCCTTTGCTGTGGCAAGCATAACCGTCGAATTAATCCTATTACCCAGCTTTGTGTTAAAAAGCGACATCCAAAGCTTTACTGCAACGGAAACCACCAGTGAAATCAATACGATAATGCTGAATTTTACCTGTTCGGGGTGCATTATTTTCAAAACCGAGTCTTTTAAAAGCTCCAGTCCCACGACGATAATCACTACCGCTATTGAAAGAGAAGTGAGATATTCCATTCTTCCGTGACCGAAAGGATGATCCTTATCCGCAGGCTTAGCCGCAAGCTTATATCCGAAGAGAGTAACGATACAGCTTGCACAGTCGGAAAGATTATTGAATGCGTCTGAAATAACAGAAATGGAATTTGATATTGTTCCCATCATATATTTAAGCGCAAACAGAAGGATATTGCAGACAACTCCAACCGCACTGCTGAGCATACCGTATTTTTCTCTGACCTTTATATCTTCGGTTTTATCATAATCCTTTATAAAACGCTTGACTAAAAAATTTGTCATCAGTTAATTTTCCTCCGCAGCAATATTTTTTCAAGATCATTGCGGAGAAGTTTATTTATTAAACGTTAATTTCCGCAACGTCGTCTGAAACGCCGTTGGCTTCAACAACAGGCTTTACGCAGTTTTCAATAAACTCCTCAACCTGCTGAGGACATCTTCCGATAAAGTTTTCAGGCTTCATTATAGCATCCATTTCTTCCTTTGTGATCATAAACATAGGATCATCAAGAATAAGCTCGCAGAGGTTGTTATCCAGTCCCTCACGCTTAACATTTGCACCTGCAATCATTGAATACTCACGGATCTTCTCATGAAGCTCCTGTCTGTTTCCGCCCTTTTTAACAGCGTCCATCATGATATTTTCAGTTGCCATGAACGGAAGCTCAGCCATAACTCTTCTTCTGATAATTTTATCATAAACAACCAAGCCGTTTTCAGGGTCAGTAACATTAAGCATAATATTAAGAATAGCGTCAACTCCCAGGAATGCTTCTGCAACAGAAATCCTTTTGTTTGCAGAGTCGTCAAGAGTTCTCTCAAACCACTGTGTTCCAGCGGTAAATGCAGGGTTAAGCACATCGCACATAACATATCTTGCTAAAGATGTTATTCTCTCGTCACGCATTGGATTTCTCTTATAAGCCATTGCTGAAGAACCGATCTGATTTTTCTCAAAAGGCTCTTCAATTTCCTTGAATGACTGCAAAATACGGATATCGTTTGAAAATTTGCTTGCCGACTGTGCAATTCCTGCTAATACAGAGCAAACCTGATAATCTACCTTTCTTGAATATGTCTGACCTGAAACAGGAACAACTGCGTCAAATCCCATTTCCTCCGCAATCATCTGCTCAAGCTTTTTAATTTTATCAGTATCGCCTTCAAACAGCTCCATGAAAGAAGCCTGAGTTCCTGTTGTACCCTTTGAACCCAAGAGCTTTAAGTTAGCAAGTCTGAAATCAAGGTCCTCTAAATCCATAAGAAGCTCGTTACACCAAAGGGTTGCACGCTTTCCGACAGTAGTAAGCTGTGCAGGCTGAAGGTGAGTATAAGCAAGACAAGGAAGCGCTTTATATTTATCAGCAAACTGAGCAAGCTGGTCAATAACCTTAACAAGCTTTCTTTTAACGACCTTCAAAGCGTCACGCATTATAATAACATCAGTGTTATCACCCACATAGCATGAGGTTGCACCTAAATGGATAATACCTGCTGCTTTTGGACAAACCTGACCGTATGTATAAACATGAGCCATAACGTCATGACGGACAAGCTTTTCACGCTCATCGGCAACGGCATAATCTATATTTTCAATATTTGCTTCAAGTTCGTCTACCTGCTCCTGAGTTACGGGAAGTCCCAGCTTCATTTCTGCTCTTGCGAGAGCAACCCAAAGTTTTCTCCATGTAGTAAACTTTTTATCAGCAGAGAAAATATACTGCATTTCCTTGCTGGCATATCTGGTACAGAACGGGCTTTCATAACTGTTTGTCATAAATAAATCTACCTCTTTCAAATAATATGTGAAAATTCGTTACAGTATCATTAAAACTGTTCTTTTCAATTAACGTTACAATTATAGCATATAACCTTATTTATTGCAAGCAAAGCACACTTATGTTATCCATGCGCCAAGACCTTATGCTTTTTCAGATAAATTTTATATGAGATAACATAAACCCAAAAAAGAATAAATAAAATTATACCGATTCCAAGCCCTGCGGCAGAGGTATGAGCCATTCCGAATTTTTCTTCAAGCCACAAAACGGGAGCATAAACTATAGTATAGAATGCTTTTCCTTTTCCCTCAGCATTTAATGAATCTCTGAAAATAACCGGAATGAAATATACCATCAACATCATTATAAGTGCGATAGTCACATTTATGCTGTTCCATATTTCATATGCGGCATGGCGTTTTCCGTCGTCATAAAACAAAACTGCCAAGAAAATAAGCATTACCGCCCAGCCCACAAACGAACCCCATGTGCTGTTGGTAAAAAAGCTTCCCGCCACACTTGAGCCGGATACAAGTGACGCAAGTGCAGGGAAGAGAACTTTTGCGGTAAACGCTCCAAAAAGATTTACTGCTATAAGAACTCCTATTCTTCCCAAAACATATAATAAAAATTTCACTGAGTCCATAAGTTCAACCTCTTTTCTTTAATATCCTAAGCTTTCTGCAACGAGTATTACTTTAAATCTGTTCTTATGACGCTGATGTGCAGACACCACATAATTACAGCAGATACGAGCTTCGCTGTGACAGCCTGACGGCATATCTCCCCCTGTTGAAAGGGATATACACTCTCCTGTTTCACGGCAAGGGGTTTTACAGTCAAGGCGAATGCAATTCGGCGGCGCAGCACAGTTTTTCACTCTTACTACTGCTTCGTCAATATTGCGTACAAGCTTATTCATTCCCACGACAAAGATTACTGACTTTGGTCCATAGCAGATTGCCGCAACACGGTTTGAATTTCCGTCCACATTATAAAGCTCGCCGTTTTCTGTCACGGCATTTGCAGAGGTAAGATAAGTATCGCAGCTGAAAACCTGACGATAAACTGCTTCGATTTCCTCCTGAGTTTTTGCTTTAGAACGGTCAAGGAAATTATATTTACCTGATTTCATCAAGTCCATAACTCCGCTTTCCTTTAGTGTTACCGAACCGCCGCAGGAAATACTTTCGCCTTCTTTAAGAATACTTTCTACGATTTTTACTGCTTCGGCGCTGTTGTCTGCGATATATGCTTCCATATTATTTTTTCTCAGGTTTTCCGCTGTTTTTTCCATTCTGAGCATAATGGTTTTCTTTAAGTTTTCGTCCATAGCAATGTTCCTTTCAGATTAGATTTAATCAATGTTTTTATTCTTAAAAAGCATAAGTGCAAGCTGTCTTAATCCACGGTTTTCGGGATTATTCAGCAAGGGGTCAGCTGTGGTTATTTCCTGAGCTGCTTTCTGCGCCTGCTTTAAAGTTTCTAAGTCAGCAGACATATCTGCTATTTTCATAACGGGAAGTCCATGCTGGCGTTTTCCGAAAAAATCACCCGGGCCCCGAAGCTTTAGGTCCTCCTCGGAAATTTTGAATCCGTCATGAAGCTTTGAAAGAATTTTCAGCCTTTTCCTGCTTTCTTCACTGACATTATCAGTAATGAGAATGCAAAAAGATTTATATTTTCCTCTTCCCACACGTCCCCTCAGCTGATGAAGCTGTGACAAGCCGAAGCGGTCTGCATTCTCTATAACCATAACTGCTGAATTAGGCACATCAACGCCGACTTCAATTACTGTTGTTGACACGAGCAAATCGGTTTTATGCTCCTTGAAATCTGACATAACCTGTTCCTTTTCAGCAGAAGAAAGCTTTCCGTGGAGAAGTCCGATTTTATAGCTTTTAAATGCTCCCTCCCGAAGTTTTTTCGCATAGCTTTTTACGTCCTGAAGCTCCATTTCGCTTTCATCAATCATAGGGCACACGATATATCCCTGACGTCCCTCGTCAAGCCTGTCCTTCACAAATCCAAAAGCACGCTCACGAAGCTTTCCTGTTACGGCATAGGTTTCAACGGGCTGTCTGCCTTTAGGCAGTTCTTTTAAAATTGAGATATCCAAATCACCGTAAATCATGAGAGCAAGTGTTCTTGGGATCGGCGTTGCGGACATAACAAGCTTATGGGGATTTTGTCCTTTTTTCGCTAAAGCTGCACGCTGTTCCACACCGAAGCGATGCTGTTCATCGGTTATGACAAGTCCCAGTCTTTTAAACTCTGTGGTCTGCTGAACGAGGGCATGTGTTCCCACTACCACGCTGTAATCTCCGTCTGAAATTTTACCTTTCAGCTCCGCTTTCTGTTTAGGCGTCAGAGAGCCTGTAAGCAATGCAACTCTCACACCCAGCGGTTCAAGAAATCCGCACAGCGTTTCATAATGCTGAACGGCGAGGATCTCAGTCGGCGCCATTAAAGCGGTCTGAAACCCGTTTTTATATGCAAAAAACGCTGCTCCTGCGGCGACGGCGGTTTTTCCCGAGCCAACATCGCCCTGAACCAATCTGTTCATTGGAGAGGTTTTACACATATCTGAAATACAGTCGCCTATAGCGTCCTTCTGACCTTTCGTCAATTCAAAGGGCAGAGAATTATAGAACTCGGTCAATGCTATATTTTTCATCACACAGCCTGTTCTGCTTTGAGAACGGCTTTTAAGCACATACATTCCAAGCTGGAGGGTAAGAAGCTCATCAAAAACCAATCTGCGCTTAGCTGTTTCACAGGAATGGCTGTCCTTTGGAAAGTGGATATTTTCCAAGGCAAAGTTATATGAACAAAGCGAATATTTCTCCATTATTTTTTTAGGAAGAGGTTCATATATTTCTTTATTAAACGACTCCAGTGCAGTATGCATTGTTTTTCTGAGCAAGGGTTGGGTTAATCCCTCTGTAAGTGAATAGACAGGCTGTATCTTATCCGGTGAAGCTATTGGTATAATAAGCGGATTAGTCATTTCATATCTGACAAGGTTACCGGTTATTTTACCATACAAAATATACTCACTATAGGCTTCAAGCTGTTTAAAAGCAAACTCGCTGTTATATATCACGATCGTCAGGTCATTTACATCATCGGTAAACACGGCTTTATAAATTGAAAGTCCTTTTCTTATTCTGGCTTCGGGAAGCTTTTTCACGACTTTTCCTCTTACGGCAGAACACTCATTAGGATTAGCGGCAGCATCAGCAATAGAAACAGGAGCTGAAAAGTCAAGATATCCTCTCGGGAAATGGTTAAGCAGGTCATAGACCGTATTAACACCCAGCTTGTTATATAATTCAGCTCTTTTAGGTCCGACGCCTTTAAGGTAAGTTATATCCTTTTGAAATTGCTGCGGAAGCATTTAAGACCCTCCCCTCTGGAATAAACTTATTCATTATTATAGTATCATATTTTTACAGAGTTTTCAAGTAAAAACTAAAGCGAACCCGAATTGATCCACCTTTATTTTAAAAACATATCATTATCAGTTAAATTAATCTCACCATTATTATTTTCATATTTATCTATTTCTTTTTTTACAAGCGTTTCAATCATATTGGTCATAGACCGATTGCCCTTTTTAGCTATCTTTTTTATTTTGGCATGATCCTCTAAATCCAGTCTTAAAGTAAATTGCGTCTTGATAACTGACATTCAAAAACTCCTTTACTGATTATTTTTAACATAGTCTTTTTTGATAATATTCAGCAGAACACCGGTAGCTTTAATTTTTATACGACCCATAAAAACAAACTGTTTAAAAGATAATCATTTTTTATCTAAAAAACTATTGTAAGTTGATTATAACATATATCAGTAGATATTTCAATACAAAACAACATATTATATTTGAATATACACATGAGATTTCGATATATGATTAAATATAGAGGTGATGATTATGTATGAAGAGTTTGTTAGAAACAGAATAACAGAACTTAGAATTAAAAAAGATGTATCCGAATATCAAATGAGTTATGATTTAGGGCACAGCCGAGGATATATTTATAACATTTCTTCCGGCAAATCATTGCCGCCGCTTTCCGAATTATTTGCGATATGCGAATATTTTGGAATTACTCCTGCACAATTTTTTGATGATAAAATGTCACATCCCGAATTAATACAAAAAGCACTTGAAGGCTTAAAGCAATTAAATGACAGTGACTTATTATTAATTTTAAATAATATAAATCGTCTGCTAAAGCCTTAAGATAATTTTGCGGGAAGAAGATTTTTTCCTTTTGTCAGAGGGATTTTGCCTTGTAAATAGGGTTGACACAATCTTTAATTTTTAATTTTTATAAGTTCAAAAGCGAACTCAAATCGGGTTTGCTTTTTTATTTATAAAGACTGCCGGCTATGTTTCTGCTTGCGAAAAAGCATAATGTATGATATAATTATAATGATATATTTTCGGGAGATGTTAAAATGGATATTGCTATATTAATTTGTTTGATCGCAGTAATTATTTTGTTGATAATACTATTAATAAAATCAGGAAATCATGATGACAATTCATATAAGGAATTAGCTGAACAGTTAGAAAAAATACGCAATGAGAATGCTGTTAATGAAAGAGAACAGCGCAGGGAGATAACTGCTAACATTCAAGGCTCCGTAAAAAGCTTAGGCGATATGCTTATAGAAAATCAAAAAAGCGCCTTTTCTGCTCAGACAAGCCGCATTGAGGACATGGACAAATCTATAACTGACAAACAGCAGGCATCAGGCGAGGCGATTTCTGCACAGATGAAAACCCTTGAAAACCGTTTCAAGACCCTTGAATCCAACAACGAACAAAAGCTTGAAGCTATGAGAGGTACGATTTCAAAACAGCTTAACTACATACAAGAGGACAACAACAAAAAGCTTGATCAAATCAGAACCACAGTTGACGAGAAGCTTCAAAAGACTTTAGAGGACAAGATGAATCAATCCTTTAAGCTGGTAAGCGAGCGTCTTGAAGAAGTATACAAAGGCTTAGGCGAGATGCAGAATCTTGCCACAGGTGTGGGAGATTTGAAAAAGGTTCTCTCAAATGTTAAAACAAGAGGTATTCTCGGGGAAATTCAGCTTGGAGCGATTTTGCAGGAAATTCTCACCCCCGAACAATATGACACAGAAGTTCCTACAATTCCGGGAAGTTCAAACAGGGTAGAATTTGCAGTGAAACTTCCTGGCGGAACTGATGGAGAACACGTTTATTTACCTATCGACTCAAAATTTCCGGGAGACACTTATGCGGCGCTTCAGGATGCATATGAATCCGGCTCTGCGGAGGCAGTCAAGACTGCATATAAAAACCTTGAGGTTATTATCAAGAAGTGTGCTAAGGACATAAAGGAAAAATATATTGCTCCGCCTTATACCACAAATTTTGCAGTAATGTTCCTGCCATTTGAGGGGCTTTATGCAGAGGTTGTCAATCACGGACTTGTGGAAATTTTACAGAACGAATATAAAATCAATATTGCAGGGCCTTCAACTATGGCGGCTATGCTAAACTCACTGCAAATGGGATTCAAGACCCTTGCTATTCAAAAGCGTAGCAGCGAGGTTTGGCAGGTGCTTGGTGCGGTAAAAACAGAGTTTACTACATTTGAAAAGGTACTTAATTCCGCAAAGGACAGAATCAGAAAGGTTGATGAGGATCTTGACAAACTTGTTGGCGTAAGGACAAGGCAAATCAACCGTAAATTAAGAGATGTAGAAAGCCTTGACTCTGATATGTCGGTAAAACTCATTGACACTGACGAATAACGAAAGGACAGCGAAAATGAATAATAGACCTTGGCAGAAAAATCTGATAAAAATAGAGCCGTATGTTGCGGGGGAACAGCCGAAATTTGACGATATTATCAAGCTGAACGCCAATGAAAATCCTTATCCTCCGTCACCTGAAGTAAGAAAGGTTTTAGACAATTTCAGCTACAGCGATTTAAAGAAATACCCTTCTATAGATGCAAATCCGTTGAGAGAAGCCATTGCAGAATATTACGGTATAAAGAAAGAAAACGTATTTACGGGCAATGGGTCTGACGATGTCCTTGCAACGGCATTCAGGGCATTTTTTAATTCCGAGCTTCCTATTGCATATCCTGATATTACATACTCTTTTTATCCTGTATGGTGCGAGCTTTTAAAGATACCTTCAAAGGTTTATGCTGTTGACGATAATTTTAGAATTAATGCAAAAGACTATTATGAACCAAACGGGGGAGTAGTTATACCCAACCCGAATGCTCCCACCTCAATCGGAGAGGGAAAGGACTTTATCATTGATCTTTTAGAGCACAACAAAGACAGCATAGTTATAATTGATGAAGCCTATGCGGACTTCGGCGAATACTCCGCTGTTGAGCTTATAGACAAATATGACAACTTAGTTGTTACTCAGACATTTTCAAAATCAAGGTCTATGGCAGGAATGCGTGTTGCGGCGGCATTTGCAAATCCTTATCTTATTTCATATATGGACGCAGTCAAGGATTCCTATAATTCATATCCTATGGACAGCATTGCTATTCAGACAGGAATAGCATCAATTAAAGATAAAGCATATTTTGAAGATACTGTTGCAAAAATTATTGCTACTCGTGAGAGAACTGCAAATGAACTTAAAAAATTGGGTTTCATGGTTTTGGACAGCAGCACTAACTTTTTGTTTGCTTCCCATTCAAAACACAATGCCAAGGATATTTTTGGATATCTGAAATCCAAAAATATTTTCATAAGATACTTTAATAAACCAAGAATTGAAAACTACCTGCGAATTACAATTGGAACTGACGAAGAGATGAATGCATTTTTAAAGGCTGTTAAGGAATACTTAGGCGATTAAGCTGGTCTGCTGTTATACACGGCAGACTTTAAATTTAATGACATTATTGCAATACAAAATTTTTTCAGAGGTGTTTTAATGACAAAAAAAGAAATCTTCAAAAGATATGCTTTATTTATTATCAGCTTATTTTTTTCAGCTTTAGGCGTTGCATTTACAAAGCATGGTGAGCTTGGAGTTTCACCAATATCGTCCGTTGCAAATATAATGAGTTATAAGTTCCCCATATTGACAATGGGAACGTGGCTTATAATATGGAACTGCATATTGATTTTGGGACAAATCATTATTCTAAGGAAAAACTTTCAGATAATTCAGCTTTTACAGATACCGTTGTCTTTTCTGTTTGGATATTTCACTGATTTCGGATTATGGTGTGTATCTGTTATTCCTGCAAATTCATATCCAATAAGATTGCTTATGGTTGTTTTAGGGATAATCATACTTGGATTCGGCATTGCTCTTTCTGTAATTGCCAATGTAATTATGAATGCAGGTGAAGCGTTTGTAAAAGCTATTTCTGATGTATCTAATAAGAATTTTGGGAATGTGAAGATTGCCTTTGACATAATATGTGTTGTTCTTTCAATTATTCTATCTCTAATATTTTTTAATTTCACAATCGTGGGTACAAGAGAGGGAACGATTATTTCTGCCTTTTGCACCGGCATAGCAGTTAAATTCTTTACACGCATATTAAGGACATCTATTGAACGCAGACTAAGTTAGTGGGAATATTGTTGCATTAAAGACAAAAATATGGTATACTTTTAATACTTTAATTAATATTACAGACATTTTACGGGGGCTTTTTTATGATACATAATAATATACTTGAAGTGGTCGGACACACGCCCATGGTTCGATTAAACAGAATGGTTGATGAGGATTCCGCTCAGATCATTGTAAAATTTGAGGGACTGAATGTGGGCGGTTCAATCAAGACCCGCACAGCATTGGAAATGATAAATGACGCTGAGGCCAAGGGACTTATAAACAAGGACACGATAATTGTTGAGCCTACCAGCGGAAATCAAGGCATCGGACTCGCTCTTATCGGTGCGGTAAAAGGATATAAGGTAATTATTATTATGCCGGACTCGGTTAGCGAAGAACGCAGAAAGCTTATTGCACACTATGGGGCTGAAGTGAAGCTTATGCACGATCACGGAAATATCGGCGACTGCATTAAGGAATGCATGGATACTGCTTTAAAAATGGCAGAAGAAAATCCAAATGTTTTTGTTCCTCAGCAATTTGAAAACCCTGCTAATCCAAGGGCACACAAGCATCACACAGGATTAGAGATAATGGAACAGGTTGAAGGTCCTATTGACGGATTCTGCTCCGGAATCGGCACCGGAGGCACAATAAGCGGTATCGGCGAGGTTCTCAAGGCACAGAATCCGCAAATAGAAATCTGGGCTGTTGAGCCTGAAAACGCCGCTATTCTTGCCGGAGGAACGGTGGGAACACATCTTCAGATGGGAATCGGCGACGGAGTTATTCCAAAAAATCTTAATCAGGAAATTTATAACGACATATATATTGTAAGCGACGAAGAAGCTATTGAAACGGCAAAGGACCTTGCAAGACTCGAAGGAATCATGTGCGGAATTTCAGGAGGAACGAATGTTGCGGCGGCAAAGAAGCTTGCCAAAAAGCTTGGAAAGGGCAAAACTGTTGTTACTGTTTTACCTGATACAGCGGAAAGATATTTTTCAACTCCTTTATTTGAAAATGAATGATAAAATTTATCGGAAAGGAAAGACTAAGGTTATGTGGATAAAAAGATTAACTGCTTTTGCCTGTGCTTTATTCCTTTTATGTGCAGCGGGCTGTGGACAGTCTATTTCCGAAAACAACGATGTAATAGAAAGCTCTTCAGAACAAGGCTTTGAGGAGCGAAATGAAAATATAGACCTAAAGACTGATGAAGATTTTTCCGACGGGTCTGAAATTACACAAACGGATATAGCCTTACAGCAAATCAAATATGTGAAATATGACAAGACTATTCAGGCAGAAGACGGAACTATTTCCGGCGGCACAAAAATCGACAAGACCCGAAAAGGCTATAAGGGGAAAGGCTATGTCACAAATTTCAATGGAAGTGAAAACAAATGGGAGATTGCTTTTGATTTAAGCGATTCTCAATTTTATAATATAGCTGTTACGGCTGCAAGCGACAAGGCGGTTACAACAAAACTTGCGGTAAACGGTGAAATTATGGGAGAGATCCCTCTTAGCGGCTCTAAAGCCTTTGAGACATTTTCACTGAGCAACATATACATAAAAAAAGGAACTGCTGTTATCACTATGATGTCAGATGACGTCACTGTTGACGTTGATTTTGTAAAAGTTACATCAGCTAAAGACAGCATTCTGTCAGGAGCAACCGCTGAAAAGGCACAGCTTTCCAACAAAAACGCAGACGCCAATGCAAAGGCATTATACAAATATCTTTGTGAAAATTACGGCAAAAAAGTTATTCTCGGACAATATGACACTGTTGGAACACATGTTGAAACAGACAAAATTTATGAGGTCACGGGAAAATATCCTGCCATAAGATTTGGCGATTTAATGCCTTTTACACAAGATAAGAACATCTCAGCAGAAAATGAAATTGAATATGCTGTTGAATGGAGCAAATCCGGTGGAATTGTGGGATATATGTGGCACTGGACAGATCCTTCAGGAAGCGGAGAATATTATGCTGACAAGACGGATTTTGATCTATCAAAGGCTGTGACAAAAGAAGATATTGCAACACTTTCAGACAAGCAGATAGACAAGCTTCACAAGGAAAAGAAGATTTCTGATGAATGTGCGGCAATCATAAAAGATATTGACAGGATATCTGAACAGCTCAAGATTTTACAGGACAATGGTATTTCTGTAATCTGGCGGCCTATTCAGGAAGCAAGCAACGGTTATTTCTGGTGGGGCAAGGACTCAGCGTCATACAAATGGTTATGGAAGCTTTTATATGAACGTCAGACGGAATATCACAAGCTTAATAACTTAATTTGGGTTTGGAGCGCACAGAACGCTGACTGGTATGTCGGAGATAAGCAATGCGACATCATTTCCGCTGACATATATGACAAAAACCAAAGCTCAGGACAGCTTAACACATTATTGTTTCTGACTAAGATCTGCAACAGCAAGCCTATTGCCATGAGCGAATGCGGAAGCTTTCCTGACATTAATGCTATTGCGGAGGAAAACGCTTTATGGTCTTATATTGGGCAATGGGGCGGAAATTATCTCATTAATGATGATGGGAATCTTTCAGAGGAATATAATACCGCAGAGCAGCTTATAAAAATGTATAACAATTCGCTGGTCATAACAAAGGACAAGCTGCCTGATAATTTAAAGTCAAATAATTAAAAATTAAAACAGTAACTGCCGCAATTATTTTGCGGCAGTCTTTTTTGCATATCTTAAAATATTGTGCAAATAATATTGGAAAAGAAATAATGAAAGGGATATGCAAAATGGATATTAATTTAAGCAAAACTCAATACTCTGAAATGTATAAGGAGGCTTCTAAGGGTACTAAATGGTGGATCACCATTCCAAAGGCTTTTATTATAGGCGGTTTGATTTGCATGCTCGGTGAGGGTTTGCTCAATCTATATTCTTCTTTCGGGCTTTCTGAAAAAAATTCCGGAATGGCAACTTCTATAACCTTAGTCTTTCTGTCAGCTCTTCTCACGGCTTTTGGTCTTTATGACAGACTTGCCAAACATGCCGGTGCAGGCACGCTTGTTCCTATTACCGGTTTTGCAAACTCGGTTGTTGCTCCTGCAATAGAATTCAAGACAGAGGGCTTTGTTTTAGGTCTTGGAGCAAAAATCTTTATTATTTCCGGTCCTGTTATTCTTTATGGTATACTTGCAAGCGTTGTTTACGGACTTATTTATTACCTGTTCTTTTAACTTGCGTTTTTGCGTAAAATGTGGTAAAATTAAAGCATACTGAAATCGGGCGGTGATTGGTTTGCTTAGCAAGATATTATCAAAAGAAGAATGCGCAAAATGCCGAATATGCTGTTGCTTTGACAGTTCTGACATCTGGGAGGCTCCTGTTATCACTCAATCTAAGGCTGATGAGATTCTCAAGGATTATAATTCAGAACAAAAATTTCTAAACAAGGACGATCATTATATCCTTGATATGAAAAAAGAGGCTGATAAGGACTTATTCTACTGCTCAATGCTGGACAAGCAAAGCGGATGTATAATGAAAGATAAAAAGCCCTTTGACTGCCGAATCTGGCCGTTTCGCATTATGGACTTAAACGGAACTAATGTTATTACATTATCACCTGTTTGCCCTGTTGTAAAGACACGCTCACTTGAAGAATTATCGGATTTTGCAAAAGAGCTTGCACCGATTGTTTTTGAAGAGGCAAAAGTAAATCCGCAGATAATCAAGCCTTATATTAACGGATATCCCATACTTGCGGTAAATGCAGACTGAAAGGAAAACTGACATGGAAATAAACAAGATACTCGCTGAAGAATTTAAGCTAAAACAGGAACAGATCGACAACACTGTTGCCCTTATAGATGATGATAAGACCATTCCTTTTATTGCACGATACAGAAAGGAAATGACAGGTTCACTGGACGATCAGATTTTAAGAGAAATATTTGATCGTCTTACATACTTACGAAATCTTGAAAAGCGAAAGTCCGAAGTTGTTTCTTCTATTACTGAACAGGAAAAAATGACTGACGAACTGGCTGAAGCTATTGAAAAGGCTGTTACTCTTGTAGAAGTTGAGGATATTTATCGTCCGTTCAAGCCTAAAAGAAAGACAAGAGCAAGTATTGCAAGAGAAAAGGGTCTTGAGCCTTTAGCCGATATTATTATTGCTCAAAACGATACTGTAAATCCGCTTAATGAGGCAGAAAAATTCATTGATGAAGAAAAGGGAATTGACACTGCTGACAAGGCTGTTGCCGGAGCAATGGATATTATTGCAGAAGATGTTTCTGACAATGCAGAACTGAGAAAATATTTAAGAACATTATTTGCTCAGATAGGAAAGCTTGTTTCAAAAGCTTCTGATGAAGAGGCTGAAACAGTGTATGAAAACTATTACGATTTTTCAGAATCAGTATCTAAGACTCCGGGGCACAGAATTTTAGCCATGGACAGAGGCGAAAAAGAGGGTGCGCTTAAAATTTCTGTTGAAGTACCTGAGGGGGCAGGGGAGAGAGCCTGCATATCAAAGTTCAAAATTAATAACAGCGAATGCGGTAAACTCGTGGAAGCCGCTTGCATAGACAGCTACAAACGATTAATATACCCTTCAATTGAACGTGAAATACGAAGTGAGCTTTCAGATAAGGCTCAGGAGGGAGCTATAAAAATATTTTCATCAAACCTTCGCCAGTTACTTATGCAGCCGCCGATCAAGGGACATTGTACACTGGGACTTGACCCTGCATACAGGACAGGATGTAAGATTGCGGTTGTTGACAGAACGGGTAAGGTTTTGGATACGACGGTTATATATCCCACCCCTCCGCAGAACAAAACCGCAGAAGCAAAGAAAACGCTTTCAAAGCTTATTGAAAAATATAATGTAACTACCATTTCCATCGGAAACGGAACGGCTTCCCGTGAATCTGAAGCTTTTGTTGCAGAACTTATAAAGGAAATCCCTCAAAAGGTTTCATATATGGTTGTGTCAGAGGCTGGTGCTTCTGTTTATTCTGCGTCAAAGTTAGCTGCACAGGAATTTCCCGAATATGATGTTTCTTTAAGAAGCGCAGTTTCTATTGCAAGACGTTTACAAGACCCTTTGGCTGAACTTGTTAAAATTGATCCGAAAGCTATTGGTGTAGGGCAATATCAGCACGACATGCCAAAGGCAAGAATGGACGACGCATTAAGCGGTGTAGTTGAAGACTGTGTAAACTCTGTTGGCGTTGATTTGAACACAGCTTCTCATTCGCTCTTGTCATACATTTCAGGAATTAGCGCTACAGTTGCAAAAAATATCGTTGCTTACAGAGAAGAAAACGGTGAATTTAAAGACAGAAAACAGCTTCTTAAAGTACCGAAATTAGGTGCAAAGGCTTTTGAACAATGTGCCGGATTTTTACGAGTTCAGGGCGGAAAAAATCCTCTTGACAACACATCCGTTCACCCTGAATCATATAATGCGGCAAAACTTCTTCTTGAAAAATGCGGGCTTTCAGTCAGCGATATTGGCGGAAGCATAAACAAGGAAAGCTTACAGAATCTTGATAATACAGTATCAAAAATAGGCTTTAAGACATTAGCTGACGAAATAGGCATTGGTGTTCCCACGCTTAATGACATAGTAAAGGAACTTCAGAAGCCGGGAAGAGACCCCCGTGACGAGCTTCCTCCTCCGCTGATGAGAAGCGGTGATATCATGGAACTTAAAGACTTAAAGCCGGGAATGGAGCTTATTGGAACAGTCAGAAATGTAATAGATTTCGGAGCTTTTGTTGATGTTGGAGTACACGAAGACGGGCTTGTTCATATATCACAAATTTGCGACAGATATATTAAACATCCTCTTGAAGCTGTAAAGGTCGGCGACATTGTCAAGGTATGGGTTCTTAATGTTGACCAAAAGAAAAAGCGAATATCACTCACGATGAAAAAAAATAACGTTAAATAGACAGGAAGTGAAAAATCTCATGGCAGGAGAAAATCTGCATGACGGGCACAGAGAACGAATGAGATCAAAGTTTGCTAAGGGCATGAATCTGAGCAATTTTGAAGAACATGAGATTTTAGAAATGCTTTTGTTCTATTGTTACCCCCGTGGGAACACAAATCAAACCGCACACCGGCTTATAAACAGATTTGGATCTCTTTACGGTGTACTGGACGCATCCTTTGAAGAACTTACTGCGTCTAAAATCGTTGGAGAAAACCCTGCACTTTCGCTGAAATTCTTTAATGCCTTAAATATTTATCTGCATGCAGATAAAACCTCTGATGAAATAGACATTAGAGATATTCCCAGATTAAAAGCATTTATCGGTGATTTATATTACGGCATTTCTTATGAACAATTTAAGCTGTTTTTTACTGATAACAGCTACATACTGAAAAACTATATGGATATTCAGACAGGAACATCTCAAGCAGTAGAAGTGAATTTGCGGAATGTAACCAAAGCTGTGCTTAACAGCGGTGTAAACTATTTTTTCATTGCTCACAATCATCCCGATTCCTCCAGTGCACCGTCAGACGAGGACATACTTCTTACTAAAAAAATTATTACGCATTTAAGAAGCATGGATATTCATCTTTTAGACCACTTTATTGCCGGAAATGACGGGATATCATCCATGAGACAGCTTGGTTTGATTTATGATTTTGAAAAATAAAAACTAAGGGAAAGCAGTAATTCTGCTTTCCCTATTTTTCTTTGTGCATGTTATACTATTCTTATTTTAAACTTTTTAAGCCAATAATTTATTTGCAGGATATATGCCATGATCTGTGGGTTATTCATAAGCTGACCATACCACTGAACATTTTCCCTACCTTTTACGAGTTCTTTAAGCTTATCTTTTTTTAATATTTGCAGAATGGGTGATGATGAATCATGTATTACCTCATTAAGCTGTTCTTTAACTGCTTTTTCATAGCTTGGATTATGTGTTTTGGGATAGGGGCTCTTTTTTCTCCACAATACTTCCTGAGGAAGATAATCCTTCATCGCTTCTCTCAAAAGACCCTTTTCCCTGCCCTTATAATCCTTATACTCCCATGGAACCTGATAGAGATATTCCACTATCCGATAGTCACAGAAAGGCACTCGAACTTCAAGTCCGCTATACATAGACATTCTGTCCTTTCTGTCAAGCAGGGTCTGCATAAACCACTCCATATTAAGTCTCATCATTTCTCTCATTCGCTTTTCAAGGGGAGAGAGATCCGGATTGTTTTTCACCTTAGAAATAGTTGACTTATATTTTTCATAAACATAGCTTTCACAATCATCGCTGTAAAAATCGTCTGCAAGAAGGCTTTTTCTATAAGCTGTGGACTGTGACCATGGAAATCCATCGATCATACGAATTTCCTTATCCCTATACCATGGATAACCACCGAATATCTCATCTGCGCACTCACCTGAAAGAGCAACAGTTGCAAACTCCTTTACTTTTTTGCAAAACAACAGCAAAGAAGAATCCACATCTGCCATTCCGGGCAGATCCCTTGCGTCAACTGAAGTATACAAGGCTTCTACCAATTCAGGAGTATCTATTATTACATGATGGTGATTACTTCCCAAATAATCAACCATTTGCCCGATATAATAATCATCGCTGTTGGGCTGAAATTTGCTTGCTTTAAAATACTTTTCATTATCTCTGTACTCTACAGAAAATGTATGAAGCTGTTCTCCTCGCTTTTTAAACTCTTTAGAAGCTATGGAGGAAATAAGACTTGAATCTAAACCTCCCGATAAGAAAGTACACAAGGGCACATCTGAAACTATCTGCCTTTTTATTGCGTCCTCCACAAGAAAACGAACATGATCGGCTGTCTGGTCAAAGGTTTCAGGAACATGATCTCGTGCAAAATCCCAATACTGCCACTTTCTCAGCAAATAGTCTTTATTAAAATATCCGCAATAACCCATCGGAAGCTCTTCGACGCCTTTAAAGACTCCATATCCGGGTGTTCTTGCCGGACCTATAAGCATGATTTCGTTCACGCTTGTTTTATCTATTTCACAAGGCATATTATCATGACATAGCAGTCCTTTTATTTCAGAGGCGAAATAAAAAGCATTATTTCTTATGGTATAAAAGAAAGGCTTAACTCCGATTCGGTCTCTTGCGACGAAAAGGCGCTGGTTATGCTCCTCCCAAACTGCAAAGGCAAAAATCCCATTGAATTTTTCAACACATCTATCCCCCCAACAGACATAGGCTTTTAGCACGGCTTCTGTATCGGAATGACCTGTGAATTCATAGCCTAATTCAATCAGCTCTCTTCTTACCTCGTCCGTATTATATAATTCTCCGTTATAAACAATAGTAAAGCTTTGGTTTCCTCTGACAAAAGTCATTGGCTGTTTTCCGTTTTCAATATCAATAACGGCAAGGCGTGTATGTATCAACGCACAATTATTGCCAACGTATATACCCTCCTGATCCGGACCTCTGTTTTTAAGCTGTTTTTGAGTCTCCGCCGCCCACTCCATATGTTTATTATTTATGCCGTCAAAGTCAACAACACCTGCTATAGCACACATAACAAGACCTCATTTCTCTGCTTAAAGCAGCAATTTCAATAAGGATAATCTTCCGCTTCTTTTATTGTTAAAAGCAGTTTTTCCTTAATGCTACATCTTATCATATGCAAAACAGAAAAAAACAGTTAAATAAAAACGGACTGACTAAAAAAGTCAATCCGTTTGTTTATATTATTTAAATAATATTAGTTGCCGTATTTAGCAGTGTTAACCTTGATACCAACACCCATTGTTGATGCAAGGACTACGCTCTTCAAATACTGACCCTTAGCTGCTGCCGGCTTAGCCTTAACAATAGCCTCCATCAAAGTATTGAAGTTCTGCTCAAGCTTTTCAGCACCGAATGAAGCTTTTCCGATCGGACAGTGAATGATATTTGTCTTGTCAAGACGATACTCAATCTTACCTGCTTTAGCCTCTGTTACAGCCTTAGCAACGTCAGGAGTAACTGTTCCTGCCTTTGGGTTTGGCATAAGTCCACGAGGTCCGAGGATCTTACCAAGACGTCCTACAACACCCATCATATCAGGTGAAGCTACTACTACGTCAAAATCCATCCAGTTTTCTTTTGTAATCTTATCAACAAGATCCATGCCGCCTACATAGTCAGCTCCTGCTTCCTTTGCTGCGTCATATTTATCTTCTTTGCAGAATACGCAAACTCTTACGTTTTTACCTGTTCCGTTTGGAAGAACTACTGCGCCTCTAACCTGCTGGTCAGCATGACGTGAGTCTACGCCAAGACGGATATGTGCTTCAATTGTTTCGTCAAATTTAGCCTTTGCACCCTTAGCTGCCAAATCAAGAGCCTCAGGAGCATCATAAAGCTTAGCCTTGTCAACAACCTTTGCGCTGTCAACATACTTCTTGCCATGTTTCATTTATTTTTCCTCCTTATAAGTGGTAATAACGAAAGTAGTTATCGGACATTTATTTTCCGATTACTATCTCCCACCCTATCCGCACTAATGCGGCTTACGAATTAGTCTTCAACTACAACGCCCATTGAACGGCATGTTCCGGCGATCATGCTTATTGCAGACTCAATGTTTGCAGCATTAAGGTCGGGCATTTTCTGTTCAGCAATTTTCTGAACCTGCTCTTTTGTGATTGTAGCAACCTTTGTCTTGTTAGGTGTGCCTGAACCGGACTCGATCTTACAAGCTTTCTTTATAAGAACAGCAGCCGGCGGAGTCTTTGTTACAAATGTGAATGAACGGTCAGCATATACTGTGATTACAACCGGGATAATAAGTCCGATATCGTTCTTTGTTCTCTCGTTGAAATCCTTTGTGAATGCCATGATGTTTACACCGTGCTGTCCAAGTGCAGGACCAACCGGTGGTGCAGGAGTTGCCTTTCCTGCCGGAATTTGCAGCTTAATAAAGCCTACTACCTTTTGTGCCATCTTTCGCACCTCCATAATTTGTGGTAAGGCGGGTTTTCTCAAACCCTCCCACTCTTTTTGAAGCCGATGACAACCAGACATAATTGCATTAATTCCAGCAATCTGTCTTGTATATCAACTTTCGCTTCTTTCAAACGTATGATTTAAGCGCTAAAGCGCTTTTACCGCTTAATCCTCAGCTTTTATCTGATTAACCGGAAGATTGACTGATGTTTCTCTTCCGAACATGGATACAACTACGTCAGCTGTCTGATTTTCCAGATCAACTGCCTGTACAATTCCTGAAAATCCTTCAAATGAACCGCCGGTAACAAGAATATTATCGCCGACTTTAAAGGAAACCTTAATTCTTTGCTTCATCTCGTCCTCAATGCCCAAAACCGCAATTTCTCTATCCGTTAAAGGAATAGGCTTTGAAGCAGGTCCTACGAAACCGGTAACGCCTCTGGTATTTCTTACAATATACCATGTGTCATCGTTCATAACCATTTTAACCAATACATAGCTCGGAAAAAGCTTTCTGTCAGCTTCAGTTGTTTTATTCTCCTTAATTGCGGTAACATGTTCCATAGGAATCTTTACCTCAGGGATCATATCCTGAAGCTTTCGGTTTTCAACAACCTTTTCAATATTCTGAGCCACCTTATTCTCATATCCGGAATAAGTGTGTATAACATACCATTTTGCTTGTTCAGACATAATGTAAAACCTCCATAATATTGACGCTGTGAAAAACCTTAAACCCGATTATCAGCCCAGATTGAGCAAAGCCTTAACGGCAGCACCGAGTCCTGCGTCTACTCCTGCGAGAAACAGTCCCATTATTACCATTACAGTCAACACAATTCCTGTATTGTTAATAACCTGCTTCTTTGTAGGCCAGACAACCTTTTTGATTTCTGATCTCAAATCCTTGAGATATTTCTTAATTCCGCCCTTTTTCTTTTCAGACTTTGCGGATTCCTTTTTAGACTTTGAAGCCTTGGAATTGATTTCTGCTTGTTTAGCCATAATTCTTCCTCCCGACTTACTTAGTCTCTTTGTGAAGAGTGTGCTTCTTACAGAACTTGCAATATTTATTCATTTCAAGTCTGTCAGGATCATTCTTCTTGTTCTTTTTTGTGTTGTAGTTTCTTTGCTTACACTCTGTACATGCAAGTGTAATTTTTACTCTCATTTTCGGCACCTCCTGACGAAATTTGTACTCTGCAAGAACAAAAGGCTTTCGCCTTAACAGAGCACGTCTGCCTCCCTCACACGTTTTAACGCAAGCTTCGCTGTTTTTTATGCGAAACCATGAGGTAACTTATGTTTTTTCACGTTTTTGCACGCAAAAAAATAGACCTCATAAAGAGGTAAAATTATTATAACATACACTACTTATTATTGTCAAGCAATAATATTAATTTTTTGTAAATTTTCACACCGCCGTGTGATACCCGATTTTTAACGCTGATAAACAAGATATTTAAAAAAAGATTTTTAGGACAAAAAACTGATATTTAATTCAATAAGGGGCTTGCCCCGTCATTTAACGTGGCAAGCGCATTGCTTTGCAATGCGGTCATCAGTAGGAGATTGTATCTCCTGCTGATGACAATATGGCACCCGCCGCCTAAAGAGGCGGGGGACATCCTTGCCTAAGTTATATTTTTAATTAGTTTTATATAAAAACTTATTGATTTTTAACTAAATTTTTGCTATACTTGATATAATATAAGTCAGAAAGGAAAAAAGTTATGAAAAAAGAGAAACATGGTTTTTCCAGCCGCATCGGCTTTATTCTTGCTGCGGCAGGTTCAGCTGTTGGCTTGGGAAATATATGGCGATTCCCTTATTTAGCGGCGAGGCACGGCGGAGGCATATTTCTTTTAGTATATCTTATTCTTGCCGTAACCTTTG
This sequence comes from uncultured Ruminococcus sp., assembly GCA_900539835.1. Classification (GTDB taxonomy): domain Bacteria; phylum Bacillota; class Clostridia; order Oscillospirales; family Ruminococcaceae; genus FB2012. The sequence continues at coordinate 23,556 of UQDR01000027.1, forward strand.
GCTTCAGCCTCTTGGTAACAGAAATTGCCCTCGGAAGAAAAACCGGCAAAAGCTCGGTTAAAGCGTTCTCAGCATTAAACCGCAAATGGGGATTTGCAGGATATCTTGAAGCTGCCGTACCTATTATCATATTTCCTTATTACTGCGTAATCGGTGGCTGGGTAACTAAATATCTTACTGTTTATGCCGCAAATGATGCTCATCTTGCGGCGTCGGATGAATATTTCAGCGGTTTCATCAGCAAAACAGGACAGCCTATTATTTTTCTGTTGATTTTTATAGGATTAACTTCAGCCGTTGTATTTATGGGTGTTCAGAAGGGCATTGAGAAAATAAGCAAGATCCTTATGCCTATATTGATTCTTATATCAATAGGAATTGCTGTCTATGCTCTCACCTTAGATGGTGCAACAGACGGTCTATTATTCTATATAAAGCCTGATTTTTCAAAGTTCTCAATTAAAACGGTAATTGCAGCTATGGGTCAGCTTTTCTATTCCATGTCTTTGGCAATGGGAATAATGATAACCTATGGCTCATACATGAGAAAAGAAGATAACTTAGAAAAGTCAGTCAGACACATTGAAATTTTTGACACAGCTATCGCTTTTATATCCGGACTTATGATAATACCTGCTGTATTCATTTTCTCCCACGGTGATGAAAGCAAGCTTAATGCCGGACCAAGCCTTATGTTTGAAACCTTGCCGAAGGTTTTCGATTCCATGTATGGCGGAAAGATCATAGGATTTGTTTTCTTTGTGCTTGTTCTGTTTGCAGCGCTGACTTCTGCTATTTCCCTTATGGAAACCATTGTTTCTATCTTTTCTGATAAGCTTAAATGCAGTCGTCGGGTCATTTGTTTCTGGGTTATGATCGTTTCTTCACTTATGGCGATTCCGTCATCTTTAGGCTATGGTATGTGGTCAGGAGTAAAGCTGTTCGGATTCGCAATTCTTGATTTCTTTGATTTCTTGAGTAACAACATACTTATGCCTATTGTTGCACTTCTAACCTGCATTTTTGTAGGGTATATTATAAAAACTAAAACTATTGAAGATGAGGTTGAGATTTCAGGAGAATTTAAAAGCAAAAAGCTTTATAGGATAATGATAAAATATGTCGCACCGATTTTTGTTATTACTATTTTAATTTCTTCTGTTTTTGGTTTTGTATAAATCATAATATGTATAGTGAAATAAGCCTATCAAACGGCGGGTTTCATTCAGAATTACAGCAGGGGATTTTTCTCCTGCTGTAATTGTGAGAACTGAGCCTTACCATCATACAATTTCACGGGCACTGCCCTTATTGAAGGTGATAAACAAATGAAGTTAAAAGACAAGGTCTTGAATGAGCTTGAGTCAAACAGAGGCAAGACCCTTTCAGGAGCACAGCTTGCACAAACACTTGAAGTTTCACGCACTGCTGTATGGAAAGCAATTGAAGAATTACGTAAGGACGGGTTTGAAATCTCTGCGGCAACAAACAAAGGCTATACTCTTAAATCAGATGACAACAGCCTGTCCGCCGAGGGAATAAAAGCAATCCTGGGTAAAACCGGTTATGACATTCACGTTGAAAAGACAGTAACATCAACAAATACAGTTTTAAAAGAGCTTGCAAAAGACGGCGCACCATCAGGATATGTTCTTCTTGCACAGCAGCAAACTGCGGGAAAAGGACGATTAGGACGCAGGTTTTATTCTCCTGACAAAACAGGGGTATATTTATCCGTTATTCTCAGACCCAAGCTTACAATAGAAAACGCATTGTTTATCACCACCTCAGCAGCCGTAGCCGTATCAAGAGCAATTGAAACCATTAGTAACAATAAAGTCAAAGCACAAATAAAGTGGGTAAATGATGTTTTTGTTGATAATAAAAAGGTCTGTGGAATTTTAACGGAAGCGTCGGTTGATTTTGAAAGCGGCGGTCTTGAATATGCTGTTCTTGGGATAGGTGTGAACATACTTGCTCCCGAAAGTGACTTCCCGGACGAGCTGAAAAATGTTGCAACATCCGTTTTCGGTAACAGCAGACAGGTAAATATACGCAATAGATTAGCTGCGGAGATTTTGCGTGAACTTAACCGCTTGCCTGAAAATTTCATGGATAAAAAGATATTGAACGAATACCGCAGCCGTTCAATGCTGATTGGAAAAAATGTTTTTGTTGTTTCAGGCGAAAAAAAAGAACCCTGCGTCGTGCTGGATATTGACGACAAAGCAAGACTCATTGTACGCTTTGAGGACGGAAGTGAAAAAACAATTTCCACAGGGGAAGTAAGTATTAAATTTGAATAAACGCCATTGACATTTTATTCTTCATATGATATAATCTTACTTGTTAAAATTTAAGATGTATTATAGAAGGTTAAATAATGAAACTAAAAAATATAACTTTAATAATATCTTTAGTTTTCTCCTTATCACTGTTAACTTCCTGCCTTTCTAAAAATACTCTATTGCCAGAGGAGTATTCAAGTGAGGGAATAACAATTTCTGATGAACTTACTGATGTTCATGGCATAGTGACTAAAGTAATTGATGATAATACTGTGATTTTAAAAATTACAAAATCAGGCTTTGATAAAAGCCACGAAAATA
>UQDR01000028.1 GCA_900539835.1 uncultured Ruminococcus sp.
CAGGCTCAAAATAAGTATCATAAAATTCCTTATAACTCATTGTACTGTTTATCTTTACTGCTGATTTAGAAAAATCATTCATATAACGGTCATATGATTCTTTAGCTTCTTTTTGTGTCGCAAAACCTCGCTCCCAATGTCTTAAACGATTGCCTTTTTCATCATAACCAAGATTGGCAACAAAGTACCACTTTTTACTTTTCTTATCTTGATAAACATTTGATATTTTAGGCATTTTGCTTCACCTCTGGTCTTTCTAAGTGAATACCTAATATTTCTTCTACGGCTTCTATAGGAACACAACCTAAACGGCGATTATTATAATATCCATATCCCTTATTCACCATAAGCCTTTTTGCTTTTCTAATTATATCAGATGATTGACTTACTCCAAAACCCATTTGATATAAATCATTTTTTGTTATCATCACTATAGCCATTTGAAAAATCCTTTCTTATTTTTGTATATCTTACTTTGCTTTCTGTGAATGTCAACTCATCGTTTAAACTCTGAAATAAATGATAATTTGGCACTTTACGAGTGTATGTTTTTGTAAACACTACATTTTCATTGGAAAAATCAATGAGTTCCTCACTTGTTGTTTTATTAGTTATTGGCATAATTAAGTTTCTTGATTTAAAAAAGGCTTTTTGCTTATAATTCTTTTCGTCTATATCTTTTGAAAAATATTTACTTACATATCTTCCTCTATTATCTTTACTATCTACATCAATCTTATTTATCTTTACAAATCCATGACCCCATATTTCTTGAAGTTCTTTTAATTTAATGTAAGGGAAGTCAAAAAAGATTATGTGATAATGAATAGCACCTCTTTTCTGCTTCTCCCATACAGCTATATATTTTAATTTTTGTTTTTTATCATGGTATAATTGAAATTTAATCTTTTTATAAATTTATTAAATTCATAATTTGTATAAGTAATATCTTGAATATTTTCTTTAAATGTCAATGTCATAAATTTAGTTTTATTATCAAAGTTGCAATCTACTATTCGAGCAATTATCCATCGCATTTCTTGATAATGCTTGTGTTTTCTTTTTATGGAATCATATTGCTTAATAGCATTTAATATTTCATTATCTTCATTTTCAGTTTTATCTATAATTTTATTAATACTGTTATCCTTATCAACACTTGCTGAATAGATAACGGGTTCATTGATATATTCCCATACTTCAATAGTTGTAGGTGTTTCCACTGTTTTTACATTGTAACTCTTCAACTCTTTGTAAGGCATTATTACCCTCACAATCTTGCTAATTAAAGCATGAAAATTCTCTAGATGTTGTCCTATATATCAAGTTAAGTATAGTACACACGAGCATAAATGCTCGTGTGGGAACACTCACCATTACATTTTTTTGTCAACACTCCGTTCGGTTTGCTCTGCAACCGTGCCAAAAAAATGTAATGGTGAGATGTTTCTAATTACTATATTTTTTAATTTCTTCGATCAAATCGAAATTTTTATCAATGTATGGTGCTTCGTAATATCTTGGCTTCTCCCATCCTTTACCGTCAAGGTATATGTATCCACACCCAGCACCTGATATGCTCTGTAGTTCCTTTATCGTTTCGCCAAAACACATTTGATAGCCTTGATTAGACATATTGCCTAAAGCTACAATCATTGATAGATTATCTCGGATTTCAGTTGGTACATTATTAGCATTTGGTTGTTGTGTGGCAAGTATAACAAAAACCCCTGCTTGTCTACCTTTTAATATAACTGCTTTTAAATACGACATAGTTTCATCATAAGTCTTTCTATCAGCATAAGCTCTAAAAGCCCCTAATTCATCAAATATTAAGACAATAGGGTTATAATTATGGTCTATATAATTAGAGCCATACACAAAATTATCATTCATTTCTGTATATCTTTTTTCCATTGCTTCATTTGTAAGCCTACAGACTTTAGCAATATTATTGCCGTCAGTAGCAACCTTATCTGCTCCTAAATATGCTTTAAGCTGTCCGAGGTCGCTGTTCTTTGGGTCGCAAACAAAAATTTCTGCTTGCTTTTTTAGAAACTCAAGTATCAAATAGTTTATGAAATACGTCTTTCCACTGCCAGTTCCTCCACATATTAAGGCATGTGGTTGTTTTGATATATCCCAGTTGAGATTTGAGTTTAATGGAACAAGAGCCGTATTGTTATTTGAGGTATTACCATTACTGGAAACAACTATGCGTTTATCAGCTTGCTTTTTAAATATATAATCGCAATGTATTATTTTATCTATTTTATTTTCTATTGGTAATCCCAGCAATGCAGTAAAGCCAGTATCTAAATTGCTCATTTTATCATTAAACATATCGGCATTTTTATAGGCTCTTAAAACAATATATTCTTCATCTTCATAATATCCGATACAGGCAGAGTTGCTAATGATTTTTTCGGTGATTATCTTATTGTTGCTATCATATCGTTGAACTGTGGCTGTTTCATATAGTTTGTTAGCTTCTATAAAATATTTTATATTATTTTTAATAACAGATTTAGGGGAGTTTTTTCTTTTCCCATGTTTAATTTGAAAATATTTAAACCAAACATATAAAATCAAAGATAATATTATAAATGGGATAATCTCAATAATATTTTTTAAAATTAAAGAATTTACCCCTCGCTTTAAATCATCTAGTTGAAAGATTAATGAAAACAAAAGAATAGTAATTATTAGAGGAATATATATAGTAAATTCCCACCATTTGCTTTTATTCTTTAAACTTATTTTATAAAATTTACTATCGTCAATATTCATATTGTTTTCACCTCTTCTTTATAGGATCTATTTTTGTTTGGTGCTGGAATTAATTCATTCTTTTCTGCTGATACTGATACTGGCTTATTAGGTATCATTATAATTTTTTCTTTATAATTATTAGCCCTGCTCAATATGAACAAGGCTAAAAATACAGAAATAATACATGCAAAAGAAAAAATATAAATCTTTTTTACTTCCATATGACACTATCCTTTCTTGTTATTTTCTATGAGAAAAACATCATCTGCTGAAGCTGTGATGTTTAAATTCCCCTGTGAATAATAGGTAGTTACATTTAAATTTTTGAAGCCAAGCGGAAGTCCAACAGGAATAGGTTCATGGTTTTCTGATAAAATATCAAACAGTGGATTTGCTTTCTTTTCAATAGGCACTTTGATATTTATTTTCTCATATTTTAATTCTGGTAAAACAACAGAATATTTATATGCGTTTATATTACTTGTTCTTTCTCCATTTTTATATTCGTATGCTGGGCTTACCTCAGCCAACAAAAAAGTTTTACCGAGCGAGGTTGGGTCAATTCTTAAATCTGTGATTTTTAGCATAATATATCATTCCTTTCTATTATTTATAGCTATTAATATAAATTCTTCTGTTCGTTGTTATGGCATCAAATAACGTTATTTCTGTTTTATAATGATATAGTTGTTTTGATAGGGTTAATGCTTTAGCGACGTTTATTGCATAGCTATAGTTAACTCTATTTTGAAAATAAAATCTTTCCAGTTAGTACTTAATTTCTTCCACATATGTTTGGCTTATTGAAAATGGAATACTGCGAAGATAGTCTCTACCAATCGCTTGAAGCTTACGAATTGCTTTGGTGTTTAGTCCTCGTAAATAGTTCGTCATTTTTAAATCTTCCTTTCATAAATAAAAAAATTTTTCTGTTGCTTTGTTATTTAAAAAATACTGCTTGCTGCATTGGTATCACTCCTTTCTTATTAAATTGAATGAATATATCAAATGTATAGTGCATACTATACATTTGATAGTTATTGTTGTATAATAAAAAACTTAATGTTTTTTATTTATTTAATAATGATGAATTTTTATTTGCAGAATATAAATAACTTTTTTTATCTTGTTCAAGCATTCTTGTTAAAAGACCTTTGTTTGTCATAGATAATAGAAGTCTTGCAACATTTGGTGAAGCCCAATGTAGATATTTTGCTACTTCGTTTGATGTTCTTTGTTCATGCCAACAGAAAAAAATAACATTCATTTCACTTTTTGATAAGTTATTATTTAACGCTAATTCAATCAAAAGTTCCAAATCAGTCATATTATTAGCTCCTTGCTGAATATATACTATATATTTGATAGTTATATAATATCATATAAATTATAGTTTGTCAAGCCCTTTTTCAAAAAAATCTTTTTATTGCAACCACTTTGCAACCAACACTAATTATATCACTATTTAATAAAATACATTAAAACTATAAAACCCTTGAAAACACTGCAAACTTATGTTATAATAATCTAAATCCTATGGAGTGGGAATAAATTAAAATATACAAAAATAATAATTTTGAAAGGAATATTATGCTACTAAAGTGTAATGAATCATTTAAAAGTCGTAAAGAGATAAGCAAAATGCTAGGTGGAGATATTCAAAAAGGAATAACAAAATCAAATAAATATGATGTTATTTTAATGTTCACTAATGAAGATGAGTTATACTCAGATTATTTTTACCCTAAAGGTACATATGATTATTGTATGTATACAGGTATTGGTCGTAACGGACATCAAGATAATCTTGAGAATAATATGTATAATTTAAATATGTCTGTACTTACACATAAGGAGAGCAACAAACATTTACTTGTTTTTGAAAAGAGAAAAGATTTTTATTATTTTGTAGGAGAATACCAATTAATAGAAACCCATCAAAATGTGCAACCTGATGCAAAATGCAAGTTAAGAAGGGTGTTTGTTTTCCACCTAAAAAAAATATCTGATATATTTGAGTTCTCTACATAAGTGTGTATTCTAATTAATTTACAGACTAATCATAATTATATGAGAATCCATAATCAAATCTTCAACAAATAAAAGGAGATATCAAAATGTTAAATTTACTCGTTGAAAACAACCTGCAAAACGTTTATACCCCCCTGCCCTTTAAAATACACTTTGCCTTCTGTATAATCGCTACTTTAATATACCTTTTGCAGTATTACAGAAAGCGTTCGCTTTATTACATATTTATAATGTTTGCAATCGACCTGACCTTCGTAACTCAGTATTATACCAGCAAAGCCGCTATAATCGCATTGTTTATAGCCGAGGTTGTGCTTATTGCATTAGCAGTTGTTTTTTCATATAAATATAATAAAAAAATCAAAGCCGAAAATGCTGCTGAAAATGCAGAAAAAGAAAAAGAAAACGCCCAAAAGAAAGAAGCTGAAAAAGCTTTTTCAGAAAATGAGAAAAAAGTTATTGACAACGCCTTTGACGATAAAGAGGATATTTAATTATGAAATTAGTTATCCTTGATTCTGAAACCGTTGCCCGAAATGATGTATCCTTGGACTGTATAACATCACTGGGCGATTCTGTGGTCTACGGATATACCCCTAATGATAAGGTTGCCGAGCATATCGGAAGCGCTGACGCTGTTATCTGCAACAAGTGCCTTATCACAAATGAGGTTTTTGAAAAATGCCCCAATCTGAAATATGTGGGACTTTTCGCAACAGGTTATAACAACGTGGATATTAAATCTGCTCACGAACATGGCGCAGTTGTCTGCAATGTTCCCTCTTATTCTACAAATTCAGTGGCGCAGCATACCTTTGCTTTTATCCTCAATTATTATAATAAAATTGCAGAGTATGCTCAAACTGTAGATAACGGCGACTGGGTAAACTATAAGCTGTTTTCATACTTTTATATACCCACAACCGAGCTTGCAGGGAAAACTATTGGTATAATCGGTTATGGAGATATCGGAAAAAAGGTCGCACAGCTTGCAAAAGCCTTTGATATGAACGTTGTTACATATACCCGCTCACCTGAAAAGGTGACAGATGGCACAAAAATCTGCTCTTTTGAAGAATTGCTGAAAATTTCAGATATTGTTTCACTTCATTGCCCGCTTACAGAGAGTAATGCAAAAATGATAAATGCCAAAACATTAGGTTTGATGAAACATAGTGCCCTGCTTGTAAATACCGCAAGAGGCGGACTGGTAGATGAACAGGCACTTGCCGACGCTTTAAATAATAATGTTATAGCCGGCGCTTGTATCGACGCATTGACCTTTGAACCCATGAGAGCAGACTGCGCTTTGAGAAATGCAAAGAACTGTACCATTACTCCTCATATCGCATGGGCACCCAAAGAAACAAGAGAAAGACTTTTAGATAAAGTTGCGGAAAACATAAAATGCTGGCTTGACGGAAAGCCGCAGAATGTAGTAAACAAATGAGTAAAGCATATTTAAGAATTGACGACACCCCGTCTGAAATAACAAAGGATTTTATTGATTACCTCTGCGAAAAAAATATAAAACCCATTATTTTTGCAGTGGGAGAAAATATAGATAATAATTTTGACAACGCTTTGTATGCGCTGAAAAAAGGTGCGGTAATAGGAAACCACAGCTATAGCCATGGACATTTCAGTGAGATGTCTTTTGAAGAATGCATAAAAGATATTGAAAAATGTGAGCTAAGTCTTGAAAAGCTATACTCCGCCGCAGGAATTAAACGTGAATATAAAATCTTTGCCTTTCCTTATGGGGATAAAGGCGGAGAAAATAAAGATAAATTACAGCAATATCTGAAAAACAATAACTTTTCACGTATTGACGACAGGAAAATAACCTTTGACTGGTATAAAAAATCAAACCTTGATAAAGATATTGATGCTTTCTGGACCTTTGATTTTGCTGAATATATGCTGCCGTGGGACAATGGATATACTTATGAAAGCATAGTTGAGCGTATACATGATCCCAACCCCGAAACAGGCGGCGCTTTATTGAATGAAAATAGCTATCATATTGCTATGATACATGACCATGACGCTACTGATAAATTTATGCCTGAATATTATAAAATTATTTTGGATTATGTTATTGACTGCGAAGTGGAGTTTATCCCACCGAAGTTTATTTAAAGGTGAGCAATGTGTCTATGTGGAATCCGTGGAGGGGCTGTCACAAATATAGCGAGGGCTGTAGGTTTTGCTATATACATAAAGGAGATAAAAGAAAAGGCTTATGCACAAATGAAATAGTTAAAACAGCCTTTGAATTCCGCCAGTTGGGAACACATTTCGTAAAAGACGGCAGAATGTACACTCTCAATACCTGTGATTTGTGCAGTCAGGCTAAAAAAGCAGGAATTAATTATTATCCCCCTAAGGAGTAAATAAAAATGGAACTTTGGGATTTGTTTGACCGAAACAGAAAACCCCTGGGCAAGACCCATATAAGAGGGGAACAATTACAAGACGGCGAATATCACGTTGTTGTAAACGCTGTTGCGGTCAATCAGGACAATAAAATACTGATAACCAAGCGTCATCCGGATAAAACCTACGGCGGACAGTGGGAAACCACAGGCGGTTCTGCCGTTTCAGGAGAGACCTCAATAAATGCTGCTGTCAGAGAGCTTTTTGAAGAAACAGGACTGAAAGCTGAACCAAGCGAGCTTGCTTACTGCGGTACTTTGGTAAGAGAAAAATCAAACTGCATACACGATTTTTATTTATATAAAGGCAGCTTCTCTGAAAACGATATAGTTTTGCAGGAGGGTGAAACGGTTGATTTTATACTTGCCACACCGGAAAAACTGAATGAAATGAATCAAAGCGGAGATTTTCTCAGCTTCGTCTATGATAGATTAAAAGTTATTTATTCAGGATATATAACTTAGGCAAGGATGTCCCCCGCCTCTTTAGGCGGCGGGTTCCACCTTGTCATCAGTAGGAGATACAATCTCCTACTGATGGACCGCATTGCTTTGCAATGCGCTTGCCACGTTAAATGACGGGGTAAGCCCCTTATTGAAACATTAATACATAATGAATAGAGGAAAAGAAATGTCAGAATTGAAATCAAAAAAGAGAGTAGTTGTAAAATTGGGGTCATCTACTCTTACCCATAAAACAGGCAGGCTGAATATCAGACGAGTTGAACAGCTTGTAAAAAACCTTGCAGATTTGCAGAATGCAGGACATGAGCTTATTATCGTGTCAAGCGGTTCTATCGCCCTTGGAATGGCAAAGCTTGGATTCATGGAAAGACCCAAGGATACCCCCTCCAAACAAGCCTGCGCCGCTGTGGGACAATGCGAGCTTATGTATCTTTATGATAATTTGTTTTCAAACTACAGTCTTAATGTGGCTCAAATGCTTCTGACAAAATACGTTCTTCTTGAGGACAGAAAAGAAAACGTTCAAAATGCAATTGAAAAAATTATTGAATATGGAGTTATTCCCATTGTTAATGAAAACGATACGGTGGCTATTGACGAGTTGGAGCTTGAGGTGGGAGAAAACGATTCGCTCGCCGCAACGGTTGCCACTCTTGCAAAGGCAGATCTGCTTATTATAATGTCCGATATTGACGGACTTTATGATAAAGACCCGAGAAAAAATACCGATGCTAAGCTAATTCCCGTTGTTGAGGAAATTGATGATAACATCAGAGCCTTAGCAGGAGGAGCCGGCACAAAGCTTGGCACAGGCGGTATGATCACAAAAATAAATGCAGCTGAAATCGCCGTAAACAACGGTATTGATATGATAATTGTAAACGGCAAAAATCCCGATAATCTCTATTATCTCTTTGAAAACGGAAATCTGGGCACTTTTTTCAAAGCAAAAAACAATTAATCCTATAGGAGCTCATATGAAAAAAGTAATAACAGGAACTAAAATCACAAGAATAGTATCACTGATTGGAGTCGCCGCTTCTGTTTTAGGACTTATCCTTGCATATTTTGATGACGGTGATTATTGGCTTTTCATAATACTTCTTCTAAGTAATTTATTTTTCCTTATAAACGAATTTAATAAAAAATCCGAATCTGGAAATAAAGATAACGATGATATAACTGAAAAAGGGGCTGAATAATTTGAACTATATTGAAAGACTTGCTACTAATGCAAGAGCATGCAAAGATGACTTGGCTAATGCTTCGTCAGCACAGAAAAACGATGCTCTCCTTGAAATAGCACACATCCTCAGAAGATGTATGCCGAAAATCATAGAGCAGAACAAAATTGACCTTGAAAATGCAGTTCGCAGAAATATGTCAAAGGCTATGCAGGACAGATTAGCTCTTGATGAAAAGCGAATTGAGGGAATTGCAAACGCCTGTGAAAAGCTGACTGCCCTTGACGACCCTGTCGGGCAAATTGAAAGCGGTTCTGTTCGTCCAAACGGCATGAGAATTACAAAGGTTCGTGTGCCAATGGGCGTAATCGGAATTATTTATGAGGCTCGTCCTAACGTTACGGTTGACGCTGCGGCATTGTGTCTGAAAAGCGGAAACGCTGTAATTCTCAGAGGCGGAAAGGAAGCCTTTAATTCAAATAAAATACTTGTTGATTTAATGCGTCAGGCAGTTGAAACCGCAGGATTTTCACCTGACATTATTCAGCTTGTTGAAGACACAGACAGGCAGATCGCTGTTGAAATGATGCAGGCAAACGGATATATTGACGTGCTTATTCCAAGAGGCGGCGCTCAGCTTATCAAAGCTGTTGTTCAATCTGCTACTGTTCCGGTTATTGAAACAGGTACAGGAAACTGTCATGTTTATGTGGATTCCACCGCTGACTTAAAAATGGCTGTGGACATTGTTGACAACGGAAAAACACAGCGTCCGTCTGTGTGCAACGCTGTGGAAAGCTGTCTTGTACACAGAGATGTTGCAGAGGACTTTCTTCCTATGCTTAAAAAGCGTCTTGATGAACACAATGTTGAAATAAGAGGCTGCAATCTCACAAAAATGATTTTGGGCGACTGTGTAACTCCTGCTGACGAATATGATTATGCAACAGAATTTCTTGATTACATAATTTCGATTAAGGTTGTGGACGGACTTGGTGAGGCTATTGAGCATATTCAGCAATATTCCACAGGTCACTCTGAATGCATAGTTACTGAAAGCTTATTTGCTGCTGAAGAGTTCCAGAAGAGAGTTGACTCTGCTGCTGTATATGTAAACTGCTCTACCCGATTCACTGACGGTGAAGAATTCGGACTTGGGGCTGAAATCGGTATATCTACTCAAAAGCTCCATGCAAGAGGTCCTATGGGATTAAAAGAGCTTACAACTATGAAATACCTTATAAACGGCACTGGACAGATAAGACCTTAATTCCAAACGAGTTGTGTCAGGTTATAGGTTCGTGAAAAACATAGTTTTGTCTATATTTTATACAAATATACTGTATATCAAATTAGAAGATGTATAATTTACAGAATGTACATTATTTTAAGTCTGAAAATAGTTGAAATATACGCAAAAAGGTTATATAATAAGTAATTATTAATGGCATGTTAATATTTTTGAAAGGATTTGATTATTATGAAGAAATTTTTAGCTGCTGCTTTGGCCGGCGTAATGGGAGTAACAATGCTTGCTTCATGCGGTAATGACTCAGGTGATTCAGACAAAAAAGAAGGAAATGAAAAGCCTGCAACTAAGGTTATTGACATTGACCTGACAGATGAAGAATATGCTTTCGGCGTTGACAAAGATCAGCCTGAGCTTTTGGAACAGGTTAATTCTTTCATTGCTGAAATCATGAGCAACGGAAAGTTTGATGAGATCTGTAACAAATACTTTGCTGACGGAACTCCTACTCCTATCAAGTCAGCAGAATTAGACGAAAGCAAGGATCAGCTTGTTGTTGCTACAAACGCTGCTTTTGAGCCGTTTGAATACAAAGACGGTGAAAGCTATCTTGGCGTTGACATGGAAATTGCAGCACTTTTAGCTGAAAAGCTTAACAAAGAATTAGTTATTCAGAACATGGACTTCGACGCTGTTTGTCTTTCAGTTGGTCAGCACAAATGTGACCTCGCAATGGCAGGACTTACAGTAAGAGAAGACAGAAAAGAACATGTAAACTTCTCTGATTCTTACTACAAGGCTTCACAGAGACTTGTTGTTAAAGGCGATGACACCACATTTGACAAATGCAAAACTGCTGATGATGTTGTAAAGATCCTGAATGAAAAAGATGAAAGCACAAAAATCGGTGTTCAGAACGGAACAACAGGTCAGAAATATGTCCAGGGTGATAAAGAGTGGGAATTTGACGGCTTTAAGGTAACCTGCACAGGTTATAAGAACGGCTCTCTCGCAGTTCAGGATATGATAAACGGAAATATTGATTACGTTATTATCGACTCTGCTCCTGCTGCATGTATTTCCACAGCTATTAATAAAATTGCATAAGAATTAAATTAATAAGAATCACTTCAATACCCCATCAAAAGCGGTGGGGCATTGTATTTTAAAGGAAAGATTTTATGGGTAATTTCGATAGAAAACTTGATACTTTTTATAGAGCCTTTTTCGACGGGAACGGTTACAAAACCGTTATTGAAGGCTTACAGAATACTATAACAATAGCCGTTTTAGGTTTGGTAATCGGTATTCTGATCGGTACTCTTATTGCAACGGTTCGTGTTTTACCGAAATATAAGACACTGCCGAAGGTGCTCAATGGAATTTGCAGCGTTTATGTAGGCTTTTTTCGAGGCACTCCTATGGTTGTTCAGCTTCTTGTATTTTATTATGTACTTATGCCGATAATCGGTTTGAAAATGCCGTCGGTTACAGTTGCAACCTGGGTATTCGGTTTAAACAGCGGAGCATACATATCTGAAATCATGCGAGGGGGCATTATGTCTGTTGACATCGGTCAGATGGAAGGCGGACGTTCAGTAGGACTAAGCTATTCTACTACAATGCTGAAAATTATTATTCCTCAGGCAGTAAAAAATATATTGCCCACAATGGGAAATGAATTTATTGCACTTATTAAAGAAACCTCAGTCGTAAGCTTTATCGGTGCAACCGATTTATATGTTGCATTCAATAACATCGGAAGCAGCAGCTATGAATTTATGGTGCCTTATCTTATAATGGCAATCATCTATATTATTCTGGTACTGATTATTACCCTTTTGATAAAATTAATGGAAAGGAGATTGAGAAAAAGTGATAGAAGTCGTTAATCTTAATAAAAGCTTTGGCTCTCTCCAGGTGCTGAAAAACATTAATACAACCATTGAAAAAGGTGAAAAGGTAGTAGTTATCGGACCGTCAGGATCAGGAAAATCCACGTTCTTACGCTGTCTTAACTGCATGGAAGACCCAACCTCAGGCAGCATTATTTTCAACGGTGTAGATATTGCAGATTTGCACGTTGACATCAATATTCATCGTCAAAAAATGGGCATGGTTTTTCAGCATTTTAATTTGTTCAACAACAAAACCGTTATTCAGAATATAATGCTGGCACCTGTTCATATTGAAAAGAAAAAAAGACGCAAGCTAAAAAGGGCAAAGCTGTTGGGCAAAAAGCCTGTCGGAGAAATCAAATCTGTTAAACAAATTAAACAGGAAGCCCAAGAACAGGCTATTGAGCTTTTGAAAAGAATAGGCCTTGAAGATAAAGCTGACGTATATCCGTCGTCACTTTCAGGCGGTCAGAAACAGCGTGTAGCTATTGTACGTTCACTTGCCATGAATCCTGATGTTATTCTTTTTGATGAGCCGACTTCTGCTCTTGACCCTGAGATGGTAGGCGAAGTTCTCAATCTTATGAAAGATCTTGCTGATGACGGAATGACTATGGTTGTGGTTACGCATGAAATGGGATTTGCAAGAGAGGTAGCTTCAAGAGTCATCTTTATGGATAACGGTACTATTGCAGAAGAAGCTCCCCCTGAAGAATTTTTCAGCAATCCTAAAAGCCCTCGTCTAAAAGAATTCTTGTCCAAGGTGCTGTAATGAGCTATACAACAAGATACGCCAAAGGTCTTGAAAGCATTCCGGAGGCGGCAGATATCCGCCGCAGGGTTTTCATTGAAGAACAAGGCTTTGTCAACGAATTTGATGACATAGACTCCAAAGCTATACATGCAATTATTTCTGACGATAAAAAGGCTGTGGCTACAGGACGTCTTTTTGAAGATGAAAACGGCTGGCACATCGGGCGAGTGGCTGTTCTTTCTGAATACAGGGGGAAAAAGTTAGGTGCAATGATTATTTCGTCACTTGAAAGCTATGCAACAGAACATGGCATAAAGGAGATTAATCTTTCGGCACAGGTGCAAGCCTTGGGGTTTTATACAAAGCTTGGCTATGAAAATCTCGGCGATTTACACATGGACGAACACTGTCCGCATGTGACTATGAGAAAAAAATTATAAGACAGATTACTGATTATTCGGGCGACCTGTGGTCGCCCTTAATTTGTTTTTGAGAGCACACGGGTCGACGTAAAGCCGACCCCTACGTTGGTTTTTGCAAGCTTATCATAAGTATGCGTTAAGATCGGGACGTCGAGGACAAACTTAACAGGGTAACGGGACGTCGAGGACAAACTCAGCTGCGCTGAGTGGCGGGCTGTCGAGGACGCCAGCCCCTACACAAGTTTTACAAACCTACCACAGCGAGGTCAAAGTATTGTATCTCACAAACTGATATCGTGATATGCGCCGTCTGCAACGGCAACACCCAGTTTGTCTATAACTAAGTTTGTTTCGTTGCCGTGCAAATTTGCTAACGCAAATTTCCGAGATAGCATTAAATATACTTCACTCGTTTCTCGGGAACAAAACTTAAAATCCTCACAAACTGGTCCGTATTGCCCCGTGCGGCCGAGCACCCCTTTCACTTATAGCCTCATTTGAGGCTTTTTTGCACGCAAACGTGCAACTATGAACGAAATATGAAAAAAGTTTGGAGTTTTGCACATAATTGTCTTGCGAAATTTATGCATAATAAACAATAATCTACAGCAAAAAATGCACACTCATTTTGGTGAGTGTGCATATATTTTTTATAAGAAACGTTACAACAATTAAACTGCATCTGACATGATTTTTATGACTTCTGTCATCAGATCCGATGCCTTTTGCTTTTTATCAAGGGCAACTGAAAAATGAGGGTTTGTATCGTCAACAAACTTAATACGATTTTTATACTTGCCCAAAAGCGCTTGTATTTGTGCAATTTCAGGCTGTTTTATATAAAATAAAAGTGATTTTCCACGCTGAGAAACCTCAGTGATCTTCAGCTTTGATGCTCTGTTTCGGGTGAGGGCAACATTTATCAAGCCCATTACTGCTTTAGGAGGATCGCCGTAGCGGTCGATAAGCTCGTCTATTACATCAGAGCTATCCTCTTCTGTAACGATAGAGGCAATTTTTCTATAGGCTTCAATTCGCTGTGCAAGGTTTTCTATATAATGCTCAGGAATAAACGCATCAATAGATATATCTACAAGACAGTCTTCCGGAGAATGGGGCATTGCCTCGCCTTTCTGCTCAGCGATAGCTTCATTCAGCAACCGCAGATACATATCATATCCCACGGCTTCCATATGACCATGCTGTCTTCCGCTTAGAATTGAGCCTGCTCCTCTTATTTCAAGGTCACGCATTGCAATTCTGAATCCTGAGCCAAACTGTGTAAACTCTTTGATTGCATTTAGACGCTTTGAAGCTATTTCCGTAAGCACCTTTCCACGCCTAAAGGTGAAATATGCGAAAGCACGGCGGTTTGAACGTCCAACACGTCCTCTGAGCTGATAAAGCTGTGAAAGTCCCAATCTGTCGGCATCCTCAATTATCAATGTATTTACGTTTGGCACATCTACGCCGGTTTCAATAAGCGTTGTACATACCAGCACATCAATTTCATGGTCGATAAGCTGGCGCCAGATTTCGGAAAGATCTGATTCGGATATCTGACCGTGTGCAACGCCGATTCTTGCATCAGGCAGAAGTTCATGTATTTTTGCCGCTGTTCTTTCAATAGTTTCAATTCTATTATGGATATAATAGACCTGTCCGCCTCGCCGCAATTCCTTTGAAATGGCTTGCGCAATGACTCCGTCATTATGCTCAATGACATATGTCTGGACAGGGTGTCTGTCCTGTGGCGGTTCTTCAATTACGGACATATCTCTTATTCCGCTCATTGCCATATTAAGAGTTCTCGGAATTGGTGTAGCAGAAAGTGTAAGGACATCTACACCTTTAAAGCTTTCCTTAAACTTTTCCTTATGGGCAACTCCGAATCGCTGTTCCTCATCAATTATGACAAGTCCCAAGTCCTTGAACGCAACATCCTTTTGCACCAATCTGTGTGTACCGATAATCAGGTCTATCGTACCTCTTTTAAGCTCACGGATTATTTCCTGCTGTTCTTTTGGCTTTCTAAAGCGGGACAAAAGCTCGACTTTTATGGGGAAATGCTCAAAACGCTTGATTGCAGTCTGATAATGCTGCCAAGCAAGGACTGTTGTCGGCACAAGGATAGCCACCTGTTTAGAATCAAGCATACATTTGAATGCAGCACGAAGTGCGACCTCGGTTTTTCCGAAGCCGACATCGCCACACAAAAGTCTATCCATAGGAGTCGGCTTTTGCATATCCTCTTTTATTTCTTGAATAGACCTTAACTGGTCGTCAGTTTCCTGATAATCAAAGCGCTCTTCAAAATCGTTCTGCCAATCATTATCCTTAGAAAAAGCAAAGCCTTTTGCCATTTGACGCTGTGCATACAGCTTTGTAAGCTCCTCAGCCATATCCTTAACAGCAGATTTTACTCTTGAACGGGTTCTGTGCCACTCCATTGAATTAAGCTTATTGAGCTTAACTCCGCTGTCGTCCTTGGGCCCTATATATCTGGACACCAAGTCAAGCTGTGTAACGGGCACATAGAGGACATCAGAGCCTGCATATTTTATAGTAATATAATCCTTGGTTACGCCGTTTGTTTCAAGGTTTTTAATACCTGCGAACTTTCCGATTCCATACATTGAATGAACTACCAAGTCGCCTGCGGAGATATCTGAAAGGCTTTTTATTTCCTCTCCCTTTTTTCTCTTTTTCGCAGATTTTTTCTTAGCATTCATTGCTTTCATCTGAGTTATTGCGGCACATTTTATATCGGGATAGTCAAAACCTCCTGAGAGGCTTCCTGTTCTTACATATACCGTTCTCGGAATGATTTGAGCATCCTCTTTAAGCTCCAGCGCAGGTATATTCTGTTCTCTCAAATCTGACACGATAATTGGCACGGTTTTTTCTGAGCCGGCGAAAACGACGGTACAATAATCATTTTCACATAGTGTTTGCAATTCTTCGACCAGGTGAGAGATATTTCCGCCCCATGTACCAGTTTGCCGGCAATCGGAATTTATCAGCTTTTTAAACTTGATTCCGTTATTTCCTCTCATAAATGTATCAAGGAATACAGCGGGAAGATTTAAGGCTTTCGCCGTCAATTCGGCAAAGTCAATAAAAAAGCCTTCAAGGCGCTTAAACAGAATTCCGTCCTCATAAAGAAGCTTTATATCCTCAGAAAGCTGTGAAAGCACGGCTTTGGCTCTCTCAGAACAATTCTGATATTCCGAAAATACGCATATTCCCTCGTTAAAATAATCAAATATAGTATAGACCTTATCATATGCAAGGCTATAATATTTATCGAGATTAGTAAGTGTTATGCCGCTTTTTACAAGCTCGGTATCTCTTGAAATATGCTTTCTTATTTTATCTGTATTCTTTCCTCTTACTGCTTTTGAAAGGTTCTCAAGTCTGTCAAGCAAATCCTCGTCAGACGGAAAGATTATTTCCAAGGCAGGGAAAATCTCAATTTCGTTCATTCCATCTGTTCTTCGCTGAGTTTCTGCGTCAAAGTAAGATATCATATCCACTTCATCGCCCCAAAGCTCAATTCTCACAGGATTTTTATCCTGAACAGGGAAAATATCAATGATTGAGCCTCTTACGGCAAACTGTGCCTGTCCTTCAACTCTATCGGTTTTTGTATAGCCTGAAGCTATAAGCTTTTGCGAAAAAAACGGTATATTTATTTCTCCGCCGGTTCTTAAAAGAATCGAATACTGCTCCAAGGTTTCTCTCGGAACGGTACCTTGCATACACGCTTCGACTGATGCAACGCAAACACGGCACTTTCCAGACATAAGCTTAGAAAGCGCCTCGATTCTTTTATGCTCATATTCCCTTGACATACCCTCAAGATATGCAAAATTGAAGTCTCTTGCAGGAAACAGGCAAGCAATTTCTGCTCCTGCCATCTCATTCATATCGTTTACAAGCCTTAGTCCTGATGCTTCATCGTCGCAAATAAGAAGCACAGGCTTATCTTTTGAAAGCTCAGCGGCAATATGGGCTTTATGGATATTTGACACTCCTGTTGCTCCGCAGGGGGTATAACCGTTTTTAACAGTGCCGGAAAGCTCTCTATATAACGGAAGCTCACGGCACATCTGACTGAAAATAGTCATATGATCTCCATTTCTTATTTTATCTATTTAGTTAAATTTATTCATAGCGTCGCTTATTTTGCCCTGAACGATCAGCTCAGCTGCTTCACACGCTTTTTTGCAGACTTCGTTTATTTTCTTTTGATCGTCCTCTGAGAACTTACCCAAGACCCAATCTGCGAGATTATAATCAGGATGAGGCTTTTTTCCCACTCCTATTTTTATACGGGGGAAGTCCTCGCCGTCACAAAGGGCAATAATACTTTTAAGTCCGTTATGTCCTCCTGACGAGCCTTTTCGTCTTATTCTCATTTGTGACGGTTCAAGTGAAATATCGTCAAACATAACGATTACGTTTTCCAGCTGTATTTTATAGAAATTCATGGCAAGTGAAACGGCTTCTCCGCTGTTATTCATATAAGTTTCAGGCTTCATAACAAGACACCTTTTTCCGCCGATGACCGCTTCTCCCACAAGCGACTTAAACTTATGGGTTTTAACTGAAAAAGCATATTTTTTCTCTAACGCAGAAACCGCCATAAATCCTGCATTATGGCGTGAATTTTCATATTGTATTCCCGGATTTCCCAGTCCTGTGATTATATACTCGATTTTCCCTGTCTGCTGTTTTTCGGCAGACAGCTTATTAAAAACATCCCAGATACTCATATTCTTCGTCCTCTATCTATAGTTATTCACAAAAATACTCACACATGCATTATAGCATGTATGAGCATTTTTTTCAAGATTAATCAATCAAATTTTACTGATATATACCAATTTCAAGAGCTTTTATATTCGCTTCTATCAGATTTGCACGATTTGACGGCACAGTTTTTCTTATAGCTTTTTCCGCCTCGTCATAATCCGCAATCTTGGTTTCTGCAATCAGTTTTCCCAAAAGGATAATATTAGCCATTCCGTCCACCTCATTATCCAATGCAAGCTGTGTGGCGGGGACATAAAACACATTAACATCATCTCTGTCACACTTATTGGGAACCATAGTTGAATCTATCACAACTGTACCGCCAGGTATGACCTTATTAATAAACTTTTCATAGGACGGCTGGTTCATAGCAATGAACATATTGGGATGATTGACCTGAGGGAAACCTATAGGCTGGTCGTTAATACAGACGGAACAATTTGCCGTTCCACCCCTCATTTCAGGACCATAGGACGGAAGCCACGAAACCTCTTTATCCTTTAATAAACCCAGATAAGCAAGCACTTTTCCTGCAAATAAAATTCCCTGTCCTCCGAAGCCTGCTACAACTATATCACATTGCACTGCTTTCTACACTCCCTTCCTGTCAAAAAGCCTCTGCTATTTTTTGTCTGCCGTAATATCCTTATAAACTCCAAGAGGATAATAAGGAATCATATTATCACGAAGCCATTTAAGCGCTTCCAATGGCTCAAGTCCCCAGTTGGTCGGACAGGTTGACAACACCTCGACCAATGAATATCCAAGTCCCTTTTCTGCATTCTCAAAGGCTTTTCGGATTGCTTTCTTTGTTTCTTTAATATGGGGGATAGTATCGACTGTTACTCTTTGGGCGAATGCTGTTCCGTCCAGCGTTGAAATAAGCTCACAAACCCTGATTGGATAACCTGCGACTTTGGGGTCACGTCCGAATGGAGTTGTTTGTGTCACCTGACCGGGCAAAGTTGTGGGAGCCATTTGTCCGCCTGTCATTCCGTATATAGCGTTATTAATAAAGACAGTTACGATATTTTCTCCTCTTGTTGCACAATGGACAAGCTCACCTGTACCGATTGCTGCTAAATCTCCGTCGCCCTGATATGTGAAAACATGCAGGTCGGGTCGGGTACGCTTTACGCCGGTTGCAACGGCAGGTGCTCGTCCGTGAGGAGCTTCGATAGCGTCACAGTTAAAGTAATCATAAGCCATAACTGAACAACCAACAGGAACAATGGCAACGGTCTTGCCCTCAATTCCCATTTCATCCATAACCTCAGCCACAAGTCTATGGACAATTCCATGGGTACAGCCCGGGCAATAGTGGGTTTGTACATCTGTCAAAGCATGAGGTTTTTCAAATACAACTGACATTATTCCTCACCTCCGTTCAAAGCAGACGCAATCTTTTGGATTTGCTCCAAAACTTCTGTCGGAGTAGGGATAACACCGCCATGTCTTCCGTAAAAGCTAACTGGAGTGTCATATTCAACCGCAGCTCTCACGTCGTCTACCATTTGTCCTTTGCTCATTTCGACAGTTAAGATATGCTTAATATTTGAGCCTTTACCGGCTTTTTTCTTTATCTCGTTAGTTGGGAACGGCCAAAGGGTTTGAGGACGGATAAGACCTGCATTAATACCTTTTTCCTTTGCCATTCTGATTGCTGATTTGACAACTCTTGCGCATGCGCCGTATGCCACCACTGCGATTTCTGTATTCTTGTCAAAGTCAAACAGCTCGCTTCGCTGTTCATTTTCAATAATCTTTTCGTATCTTTTAAATCTTTCGTCAACGGATTTCTCCAATACATCAGGCTGCAAAAACAAAGTATTAATAACGTTATGCTCACGCTTATTCTCATGTCCGTCAGTTGCCCAGTCGAATTTCTTTTCTGTATGCTTGTCCTCCGGAAAGGTCACAGGCTCCATCATTTGTCCCAACAGGCCGTCTGCCAAAATCATTACGGGGACTCTATATTCTTCTGCTTTATCAAAAGCGAGGACGGTCATATCCACAATTTCCTGCACTGAACAGGGAGCAAGGACCAACATCTGAAAATCTCCATGACCCAATGCTTTTGTTGCCTGCCAATAATCAGACTGTGAGGGCTGAATTCCTCCAAGACCCGGGCCGCCTCTTTGGACGTTTACAATAACACAGGGCACATCAGAGCCGGCTATGTATGAAACGCCCTCACTCATTAGAGAAATTCCGGGTGATGATGACGAAGTCATTACACGGGTTCCGGTACAAGCTGCGCCGAGAACCATATTTATTGCAGCTACCTCGCTCTCAGACTGGAGAAACATTCCGCCTCTTTTAGGCATATTTTTTGCAAGATAGGCAGAAATCTCTGTCTGGGGTGTAATAGGATATCCGAAAAAGCACTTACAGCCAACTCTCATCGCAGTTTCTGCAAGGGCTTCATTTCCTTTCATAAGACGTTTTTCCAATAAAATCAGCTCCTTTCCAAAAAGCCTACTTTTCTATTTTAATCGCACAATCGGGGCACATCATTGCACACATTGCACAGCTTATACATTTCTCTTGGTTAACACAGAGTGCATAAAAGTAACCTTTATCATTTCTTTTTTCTTTTTGTATTTCTACTATTTTTTTAGGACAAACTGCTGTACACAAGGCACAGCCTTTACACTTTTGTATATTTACAGTCATTTTCTGTTTTACATCTGACATATTATCACTCCTTTAAAATTACATGACATCTTCCTCCCACGATGCCTTAACATAACGCTTCACACGCATAAGCTTCTCATTCTTAGGAAGAGCTTTGGGGTTTATCCAATCAGGATAGGTTGTATATTTTAATTCCAGTCCGCAAAGCTTTGCAGTTTGTTCAGCGTAATCCAAAGAATTCAGTACTGTTTCGGCATCAGTTTCTGTTCCTAAATTAGAATTATTGACAACTGCGGTAGCTTTAAGTCTGCTTATCGCTTCAATCTCCTTAAGCACTTCCAACGCCTGCTGCGGCTGTTCTGTCATAGCTCTATACATATTAATGACATACAGAACTTCAGTTTCATCATTATATTTTTCAAACACGCTTTTATACTGCCCCAAAGCCACTGCACCTGCATCATCTCCGCCCACGTCGATAATGACCTTCTGATTCTCAGAAGCTACAGCATTAAGGTCAAACGTAATTGCAGGGATATCCAGATTACTAACGGCATATACCGAAGAAGTCATGGAGATCCCTTTTTGTTCAAACATATTTTTAAAATCCGCTGTACGAAAATACGGATTGACTATATCAAGGTCTACTATATTGGTTTTTACACCTGACGCTGCGGACTTCAATGCTAAATCTACTGCGAGATTTGTTTTACCGCTGCCGTAATGTCCGACTATCACGGAAATTCTTTTTGATTTATTGCAATTCATTTTTTTAATCCTCACTATGATTTATATATATTATACCACTATCATATCCCTAAAGCAAGGCTTTTTGTGCAATATGATAAAATAGCCTATTATTTTTCATAAATTTACATGATTATGTATATGCATAAATGGAGCAATTTGTTTTCACAAAAAAACATTTGACAAAACTAATCAATTGTAGTATAATATTAATGCTATATATGCCGCTGTGGTGGAATAGGCAGACACAAGGGACTTAAAATCCCTCGGAGTAACATCCGTACCGGTTCAAGTCCGGTTAGCGGCACCACCAGGTGCAGTGCACCTGGACCGAATCCCGTTATCACTTTGTGATAACGGGATTTTTTGTATTATAGCTAAAAATCAGCTTAACAATTTGTAATAGTATACAAAAATAAATAATTATTATAAACTATTGCACAAAATTAGTAAAATATTGATTTAATATAATAGAGTAACATAAAATGTAAAACGAGAAAGGCGGCTCCAATGCAGAATTAAATTTATTTTTGATATACTAAAAATTGAAAAGAAAAGTTTAATTAATATGAAAAAATTTTTTTAACGAATCGCTGCAATGAGTGCGGCAGTCGTAACGGCAGTTTCAATTACAATGAACGCAGGAGCGATTGACAGATATAATTATTATGAGTTTTCTGATTCGGTTTCTGGTTCCGGTAAAGTAACAAGTAGAGGAAGTGTGAGCGGCACATCTACCGTAACTGTAGAAGCTTCTACCGGGTTAAGCACAGCATCAGGAGGGGCATCTGTTGCAATTAGTATTTACTACAAGAAAAGTGACGGTTCTACCGGGAATACTGGTACCGGTGCAGGTGGACAAAGCGGTGCAAGTGCAAGAAAATCAATTACTAAAAACGATGGTACTTACAAATATTCAATAAACAATCATGTGGGCTATAATAAAACCGTTAGGAATGTTACACTTTACAAAAAATAAAATAAATTTCTTGATGGGTAAAGTTTCTAACCTTTAGTTTTTAATAACTTCCCATGTAAATGCTATGCATTATAAAATATAGTTCTAAGGCTTTTGTAATGAAAATAAGTATTTATTTTTAATAAATAAATTTATCGTTTACAGAAGCCTTAATTTTAGGTGATTTTATGATTAAATTAAGATGGATTTCAGCTACCTTTCTTCTAATAATAATTTTTGTAAGTTGTTCAAAAGACATTTCTTCAAATTATGCTTTCGATATTTATTCCAGTACTTATAATATTCTAAATAATGATAACTTAAAAGAAAATAATTATTCTTTTATAAAAAGTGATAGTATATTTTCAGATAAAATTCAAATTACTTTTGTAACGGATTTCAGTAATAGAGTGGATACTGAAATTATAAATGAATTAAACATGAAATTAGATAAAGATGGTTATAATTTTGCCGTCAATTTTATAAACCTTAATGCCGATAAAATATGTCCTATTGATTATTATGAAAACTGTATAAAAACCAAAATGACTGATATTGATATATTAATGACCTCAGGTGGAGTAAGCTCTGAAATTATTAATAGTGCTCCTGAAATTTATACCTGTAGTCCTCATGAAAATACATATTGGGAATGTGTTAATAAAGGTTATTTTATAGAATTAAATAGTTATTTTAAAACGAATTCAGGGAAACGATTATATGATGTTTTCAATGAACGATATTGGTCAAAGGCTATGGACAATGAAGGAAAAATATATGGTTTGTATACTTCTTACTTTACTGATCGTCCTACTGCTTTATCTTTTAATAAAAAAGTTGCAAAAAAGTATAATTTTGATATTTATAAGTTTGATGGTAAATTATATTCTCTTGAAAGAGTGTTGCAAAGCATAAAAATCGAAAATGGAAGTGCAGGATTACAATATTCAGATCTTAAAGAGGATTGCTGTAATATAGTAGGATTTTCTCGACTTTCCAATGGAATATATATAAACGAAAAAAACGGACTTGCGGAAAATATATTTGAAAATATTGATTTTATAAAATATTCAAAACAAATGAGTGATTTTCAGAAAAAAGGATATCTTGTCAACATTAATGATGCTGAAGAAAACAATGAAACATTGTGCGTATTATCTAATTATATGCCTTTATATTATGATGAAAGCTTTACAGACTTCATTATTTCAAATGCTTATCAGTTAAATGACAGTCTTAACTGTGGAATAGGAATATTATCTTCCTCTCAACATAAAAACGAGGCTTTTGAGTTGTTATCCTTATTGTATTCTAACAAAGAATATGCTAATTTAATGATATGTGGTGTTGAAGATATAAATTACACATTAAATAATGACAATGTAGCTGTACTTAACAATGATAAACCATCTTTTTATACTGATTATGATTATTTTAGCGTACCTGCAAATCCTTTTATTACTATGCCGGTAGTAACAAATGAAGGCAGGGATTATCTTAATAAAAATGAATTGTTTTATCAAATGTATAATCATATTGAATTGTCATGTGCTGTGGGAATAGATTTTGATTATTCAAGAATTTCTGAAAAACTTGAAAAAATAAAAAATATATATGATAAATATAAGGGCTTGTTTTTTGGAGAATTTAGTAATGTAACAACTACTTTAGAACAAGCAAATAATGAATTAAAATCTGTTGGATTAGATGAGGTTTTAAATGATATCAACCGCCAGCTGGAGAAGTATTATGAAAAGAATAATAGATAAAAATGCATACATGATTTTGTAACATCTAAGAACTTTTATTTTTACTAATTTGATGGGAGCGGAATCTATATTGAAAAAAAGAATTTTAACAATATTTCTTATATGTATATCACTGTTAATGTGCAGTTGTTTTAGCAGTAATAAATCACTAAACACAGAAAGCAATGTAAATAACAACGATGTACAGTTGATGAAACCAATGAGTTTCGATGAAAAATATCAATTTTATTCAGAACGATACCCAAATAAAAATATATTAGTATGGGTGACGGACTTAGGCTCGCCATACGAATTGGAGTTAAATGATTATCTTTATGAGAATAATTATGATTATATAATCTGCTTTAAAACTTCTCTTGAGGGAATAGAGGATGAGAGTGGAAACTTTATTAGTACTAATGCAGAATTTGTATCAAAAATCATTCAGAATGGTGAACAAATTGATATTTTAGATAGCTTAGCTTTGATCAATGGAATGGATGTAATTTCAAATAGTTATTATAATTTCATAAATTGTAGCTATTTTGAACCTCTTGATGATTATCTAAAAGATGAAAAATACCAGGATATCATTAAATCCATGCCTCAAAAATATTGGGATTCATATAAGTATAACGGCAAGATTTACGGAGTAGATAACAGTTTTTCTTCACTATATTATGATAACGGATATAAAATATCCAATGAGATATTTGAAAAAAGCGATCTTACGACCGATGATTTTCAAAAACCTTTATCTGAATTTGAACCTACAATCAAAGAAGTCTTTGAAAAAACTAAAAAAAGGATGAATTTTAATTTTTGTTATTTTACGTCTGACTTTTTTCCTGCAAGTTATATTACTGAGGGAATAGGAATAGTTGGTAATAAATTTGTAAATATTTTTGAACAGAATGAAACAAAAAATTATTATAAACTATTAACTTCTCTCGAGTCTAAGGGCTATGCAGCTATAGACTCAGCAGTCATTGATTCCACAGGTATCGAATTGACACAGGTATCAGCAGCATACGGTGAAATTATTAATAATAATCGTTGGGATAAAACAAGTGTTTTTTATAAACAAAATAATTATATACGCAATCCATATAAAGCCACCGGAATATATTCCGGTTCAAAAAATAAGGAACAGGCTTTTGATCTGCTTATGAATGTAATGTTTAATAAGGATTTTAACAATATTATTACATATGGCAAAGAAGGAAAACAATACGAAATTAAAGATGGAAAAGTAAAAATGAAGCTTAATGAATCTAACCCCTACAGTCAACAATATGATATAAAATGCAGTGTATGTATATGGTATAACAATCCAATGATATCATTGCCATGCGATGAAAGTGATACTGTAATTCAATCCCTTAATTACTACAAGGCTTATGAAAACGCAGAATTTTTAGACGGCTTTGGATTTTTCTTTGACGGCACTTCAATAAAAGATTCATATTTAAAAGTAATGGATACAGTTGAAAGTCTGAAAATATCAGGCAAGGATATTGATTCTTATATGAAAGAGTTTAACAAGAAACTATACGACGCAGGCTTACAGGAAGTTCTTGACGAAGCCAACCGCCAGCTGGAGGAGTATCATAATAAGAATAATTA
>UQDR01000029.1 GCA_900539835.1 uncultured Ruminococcus sp.
TCCTCCATAGCTCAGTCGGTAGAGCGCATGACTGTTAATCATGATGTCACTGGTTCGAGCCCAGTTGGGGGAGCCACATTAAGCAGAGTAACCAAAAGTTGCTCTGCTTTTTTGTTTGCTAATATATCTATTAAATCTATGGTAAAATGGAAGCGAGTAGTAAATCACTACTCGCTTTTTTTTTGCGTGATTAAGCGAAAAAAGACCTTGCAGAAGTTAATCTACAAGGTCTGATTTGTTATTTGTTTTGCTCTATTAATGCTTATTACTTATCTGCAATAGCAGCCTGAGCAGCAGCAAGTCTTGCGATTGGCACACGGAATGGTGAGCATGAAACGTAGTCAAGACCAATCTTGTGGCAGAACTCTACTGATGTAGGATCGCCGCCGTGCTCGCCGCAGATACCGATGTGAAGCTTAGAATTTACAGGCTTACCAAGCTTGATAGCCATTTCCATAAGTTTGCCTACACCTGTCTGGTCAAGCTTTGCAAATGGATCGTTCTCGTAAATCTTAGCATCATAGTAAGCGTCGAGGAACTTGCCGGCATCGTCTCTTGAGAAGCCGAATGTCATCTGTGTAAGGTCGTTAGTACCGAAGCAGAAGAAGTCAGCCTCAGCAGCGATTTCGTCAGCTGTAAGAGCAGCTCTTGGGATTTCGATCATTGTACCTACTTCGTAGTCAAGATCAGCGCCAGCTTCTGCGATAACCGCGTCAGCAGTTTCAACAACTACCTTCTTAACATACTTAAGTTCTTTGATGTCGCCAACCAGCGGAATCATAATTTCAGGAGCAACTTTCCAATCAGGATGAGCCTTCTGAACGTTGATAGCAGCCTTTATAACAGCCTTTGTCTGCATCTTAGCAATTTCAGGATATGTTACTGCAAGACGGCATCCACGGTGACCCATCATTGGGTTGAACTCGTGAAGTGAAGCAATAATTGCCTTGATGTCTTCAACTGATTTACCCTGTGCGTCAGCAAGAGCCTTAATATCAGCTTCTTCTGTTGGTACGAATTCATGAAGCGGAGGATCGAGGAATCTGATTGTTACAGGATTTCCTTCAAGTGCCTCGTAGAGTGCTTCAAAGTCGCCCTGCTGCATTGGTTCGATCTTATCAAGAGCAGCTTCTCTTTCTTCAACTGTATCAGCACAAATCATTTCTCTGAATGCAGCAATTCTTGATGGTTCAAAGAACATGTGCTCTGTACGGCAAAGACCAATACCTTCAGCGCCAAGCTCACGAGCCTTTTTAGCATCTTCAGGAGTATCAGCATTTGTTCTTACTTTAAGCTTTCTGTATTTATCAGCCCAAGCCATGATTCTTCCGAATTCACCGGCAATTGTAGCATCTACTGTAGGAATGATTCCTTCATAGATGTTACCTGTTGAGCCGTCAATTGAGATGTAGTCACCTTCTGTAAATGTCTTTCCGGCAAGTGTGAACTTCTTGTTAGCTTCGTCCATATTGATATCTGTACAACCGGATACGCAGCATGTACCCATTCCACGAGCAACAACAGCAGCGTGTGATGTCATACCGCCACGAACTGTAAGGATACCCTGTGAAGCCTTCATACCTGTAATATCTTCAGGTGAAGTTTCAAGTCTTACGAGAACAACCTTTTCACCCTTAGCGTTCCAAGCTTCAGCATCGTCAGCTGTGAATACAACCTTACCGCAAGCAGCTCCAGGTGAAGCACCTAGGCCTTTGCCCAAAGGTGTAGCAGCTTTAAGAGCCTTAGCGTCAAACTGTGGGTGGAGAAGTGTATCGAGGTTTCTTGGGTCGATCATTGCAACAGCTTCTTCTTCAGTTCTCATGCCTTCGTCAACGAGGTCACAAGCGATCTTAAGAGCAGCCTGAGCAGTTCTCTTACCGTTTCTTGTCTGGAGCATGAAGAGCTTACCATGTTCAACAGTGAACTCCATGTCCTGCATATCTCTATAGTGGTTCTCAAGAGTTTTGCAAACTTCCTTGAACTGTGCAAATGCCTCCGGGAACTTATCTTCCATTTCTGAAATGTGCATTGGTGTACGAACGCCGGCAACTACGTCTTCGCCCTGTGCGTTTGTAAGGAACTCACCAAACAAACCGTTAGCACCTGTAGCAGGGTCACGGGTAAATGCAACACCTGTACCGCAGTCGTCACCCATGTTTCCGAATGCCATTGACTGTACGTTAACAGCAGTACCCCATGAATAAGGGATATCGTTATCTCTTCTGTAAACGTTGGCTCTTGGGTTATCCCATGAACGGAATACAGCTTTAACTGCGCCCATGAGCTGTTCCTTAGGATCTGAAGGGAAGTCTGTGCCGATCTTTGACTTATATTCAGCCTTAAACTGCATAGCAAGTTCCTTAAGATCATCAGCTGTAAGGTCAACGTCCTGAGTAACGCCCTTCTTAGCTTTCATTTCGTCGATAAGCTCTTCAAAATATTTCTTACCAACTTCCATAACTACGTCAGAATACATCTGAATGAATCTTCTGTAGCAGTCCCAAGCCCATCTTGAGTTATTTGATTTTTCAGCGATAACTTCAACAACGTCTTCATTAAGACCGAGGTTAAGGATTGTGTCCATCATACCAGGCATTGATGCTCTTGCACCTGAACGTACGGAAACGAGGAGTGGGTTTTCCTTATCACCGAACTTTTTGCCTGTGATTTCTTCCATTTTTACAATGTACTCATTGATTTCTGCCATAATTTCAGGATTGATTTCACGGCCGTCTTCATAATACTGAGTACAAGCCTCAGTAGAAATTGTGAAGCCCTGTGGAACAGGAAGACCCATTCCTGTCATTTCTGCAAGGTTTGCACCCTTGCCGCCGAGAAGCTCTCTCATGCTGGCATTACCTTCTGAGAAAAGATAACAATACTTCTTTGCCATTGGTTTTTACCTCCAAAATTTTGAATTCCGCTTCCTATAAAAATCCTGTGGAGCACCACAAAAAACTGCCTAAAAAGGCAGAAGGATATACGGTAACAATAATATTATAACAGATTTCTTTTTAAATTACTATAGTTTTGGCAAATTTTTTTGTATAGCATTTTTCACAATTTTTCATCTTACTTTATATGCACCTTTAACACCAAATGCACAAAAAAGAATAGAATATTATAATAGTCACAGTATAAATTCAGAATAAAAAGATATATGATGTAAAAATATCCTTGACGAAACAATTTGGGTACATTATAATAATATTGTTAGGATCGCAAATAAATCAGGAATTGAATGCTGATCAACATATAACTGAGAGGAGGATATGTTCCGATAAGGAGCATAGTCACAATCATGGAGAATAATGCTGTAATCCTTGCCGGGGGGCAGGGGAAACGAATGAAAACCGATAAGCCCAAGGTGCTTTGCAATGTTATAGGAGAACCTATGCTGGAATGGGTTCTTACAGCCTGCGAGAACGCACAGTTAGAGAACATTTGCGTTGTAAAAGGCTTTGCGGCGGAAATGATAGATGAATATATAAATAACCGCAGTTCAAAGGCGGAAATCCAAACAGTAATGCAGGAGGAACGTCTTGGAACGGGTCATGCTGTTATGCAGGCAAAGGATTTTCTTGAAGCTCATAAGGACGGCAATACCCTTGTTCTGTGCGGTGATGCACCATTCATTGATGCTGATACTATCAACGGTGCTTTAGAGCTTCACACTCAAAGGGACTGTAGTGTGACAGTAGTTACTTCAAGGGTAGAAAATCCAACGGGTTACGGCAGGATCATCAGAACAGAAGACGGCATAAGCGGTATTGTTGAGCATAAGGATTGTGACCCTTATCAGCTTGCAATAACAGAGATAAATTCAGGGTGTTACTGGTTTAAAACTGCTGATTTGCTAGATGTTTTGTTTGATATTACTCCTGATAATGCACAGGGAGAATATTATCTGACTGACTGTATTGAGCTTTTAATTGCGAAAGGCAAAACTGCGGATGCATATATTTCACATAATCCTAATGTTGCTTTAGGTGCAAACGACAGAAGGGGCTTGCTTATGCTCAATGACACGGCAAGATCTGAAATTATAGGTAAATTCCTTGATGACGGTGTTGAATTCTGCTGTACTGACGGAGTGAGCATTGGTAACAATGTGACTATCGGTGCAGGTACTGTTATTCATTCCGGTGTTATTCTAAGAGGAAATACAACCATTGGTGAAAACTGCATTTTAGGGAATAATTGCATTATTGAAAATACAAGAGTCGGAAATAATGTAAATCTGAATAATGTTCAGGCATATGAGTCGGTAATTGAAGATGATGCAAAGATAGGACCTTATGTTCAGTTAAGACCAAATTCACATATTAT
This sequence comes from uncultured Ruminococcus sp., assembly GCA_900539835.1. Lineage (GTDB taxonomy): Bacteria > Bacillota > Clostridia > Oscillospirales > Ruminococcaceae > FB2012. Next base: position 4,330 of record UQDR01000029.1, read on the forward strand.
GCGTGGCGTAAAAATCGGAGATTTTGTGGAGATAAAGAATTCGACAATTGGTGAATACACGGCAGTAGCACATTTGACATACATCGGTGATTCTGATGTAGGAGCAAATGTAAACTTCGGCTGCGGAGTGGTTACTGTTAATTATAACGGTGACAAAAAGTTCCGCACAGTTATTGAGGACAATGCATTTATTGGATGCAACACAAATCTTATTGCACCTGTTCGTGTAGGCAAGGGAGCATATACTGCGGCAGGATCTACGATCACTAAAGATATTCCTGACAACGCTCTTGCCATTGAAAGAGGCAAGGCGGAGATCAAGGAGGGTTATGCTTCAAGAAAGCTTAAAGCAAGAACAGAAAAATATGAACAGCAAAAAAATTCTGAAAAAAAATAACAAAAATTACGCCTTCGGCATGAACGAATATGTCGAAGGCGTTTTAAAATATTTCAATTTGCAAATACTACAAAAAAAACATATAACAAACAGGAAAGTTATTATTTCGTTTGTTATATGTTGAAACTAAACAAAAAAATGTAATAATGGTTTGAAAAAACTTACATTAGATATATATTTGCTTGACATATTACTTTAAATATAGTACACTTATAATTACTTGTTTGAAACGAAAATGATGTTGTATTTTATTGTCGTTTTAGGTCGTCGTTCAGGTCGTTGGGGATAAGTAATGAGAATGCAAATATTAGTTGCTGAGTAATATGAAAGGGAAAAAAGTTAGATGAGCGAAAAAGATCGAAATAAAGATTATATTCAAGTTGCATGTTTGGGGATGAAGCATTGTCCTGCTTTTGGACAGGGTGGTGTTGAAGTTGTAGTAGAAGAACTGAGTACGAGAATGGTTCGTCTTGGTTGTAAGGTGACTTGTTTTAATCGTAACGGGCGTTATGAAAAGAATAATAAGCTAAAGGAATATAAGGGAATAAAGCTGGTGTCGGTTCCAACTTTAGATAGACGTGGGGTTGCAGCAGCAAGTTCTTCTTTTTCAGCTGCTGTTCGTGCAGCCTTTGGCAAATTTGACGTTGTTCATTTTCATGCAGAGGGATCGTGTGCAATGATGTGGCTTCCGAAGCTGTTTGGAAAACGTTGTATTGCAACAGTGCATGGTTTAGATCATCAACGTTCTAAGTGGGGGAATTTTGCAAGCAAGTATATTTTGTTTGGAGAAAAATGTGCTGTAAAACATGCTGATGAGATTATTGTGCTGAGCAGAGGTGTTCAGGATTATTTTATGAATACATACGGACGAGAAACCAAATATATTCCTAATGGAGTTAATCGCCCGGTAGTTCGAGAGGCGAACTTGATAGAGCAAAAATTTGGATTAAAAAAAGATTCATACATACTTTATCTTGCGAGATTAGTTCCTGAAAAAGGGCTGAAATATCTCATAAAGGCTTTTAAACAGGTGAAAACAGATAAGAAATTAGTTATTGCAGGCGGCTCATCTGATACGGATCCTTTTGTAACAGAATTGAAGGAGATGGCAAAAGGGGACGATCGCATTCTATTTACAGGATTTGTCCGTGGAGAATTGCTTGATGAATTATATAGCAATGCTTATGTTTATACGCTTCCTTCTGATCTTGAGGGAATGCCGTTAAGTCTTTTGGAAGCAATGAGTTATGGAAACTGTTGTTTGGTTTCTGATATTGCAGAATGCACAGAAGTTGTAGAGGATAAAGCGGTTATTTTTCGCAAAAGCGATGTTGATGACTTGAGGGATAAGCTTCAGAGCTTATGTGATGATGAACAGAAGGTACAGGATTATAAGTCACAGTCTGCTGATTTCATATTCAGTAAATGCAGCTGGGATGATGTAGTTGAAAAAACCTTGGAATTATATAAAAAATAAAAATATAATGATAAGGGCGAAGTTTTTACACTTTTATATGATAAACTTGATTTTAGTAATAGAGCGGGAGAAATAGAAATGCGAATTCTTATGGTTAATAAATTCTTATATGCAAACGGGGGATCTGAAACATATATATTCAAACTGGGAGATTATTTGATTTCTCGTGGTCATGAAGTTCAGTATTTCGGTATGGAGCATGAGGGTCGCTGTGTTGGCAATAACATGAATGCATATACTTCAGATATGGATTTTCACGGCGGTTCAAAGCTGTCAAAGCTGACATATCCGCTTAAAACTATTTATTCTACTGAGGCTCGAAAGAAGATTCGTTTGGTTCTTGATGATTTTAAACCTGATGTAGTTCATCTTAATAATTTTACATATCAACTTACTCCTTCAATAATTCTTGAGATTGTAAAGTGGAAAAAACAGACCGGTCAAAATTGCCGTATTGTGTTTACTGCACATGATTATAATCTTGTTTGTCCAAATCATATGCTGAATAATCCAAATAATCGTCAAAACTGTGAGAAGTGTCTTGGCGGTCATTTTATAAACTGTACAAAGGATAAGTGCATACATGGAAGTACGGTAAAATCTTTAGTTGGTACAATGGAAGCTTACTTTTGGAAAATGAATGGAGCTTATAAACATATTGATTCTATAATATGCTGTTCGGAGTTCCTGAAGAATAAAATGGACACGAATCCGCTGTTTGCTGAAAAAACGACAGCACTTCATAATTTCGTGGATCGTGTTGAATTTAAAGATGTCGTTAAAAAAGACTATGTACTCTATTTCGGGCGATTTTCAGAGGAAAAGGGTATTGGCACATTGATTGATGTATGCAAAGAACTGCCGGATGTGCAGTTCGTTTTTGCCGGTACCGGTCCAATGGAGGAAACTATTAACGGAATCAAGAATATTAATAACGTTGGATTTCAGAAAGGTGAAGCGTTGGAAAAGCTGATTCGTGAAGCAAGATTCAGCATATACCCGTCTGAGTGGTATGAAAACTGTCCGTTTTCAGTAATGGAAAGTCAGATGTATGGTACTCCTGTTTTGGGAGCAAACATTGGTGGCATTCCTGAACTGATTCGATCAGGAAAGACAGGGGATCTGTTTGAAAGCGGCAGCAAAGCTGATTTGAAAGCAAAAATTGAAAAGCTTTGGACTGATAAAGAGCTTGCCGGTCAATATGTTAAAAACTGTAGAAGCATTAGTTTTGATACGATAGAAGAATATGTTGAAAAGCTGATGAGAATTTATTCACCGCAGTAATGTATCTTGTTAACAAGGATTAAACTGAAAATGGCTTAATGGCAGTGGAACATGTATATGAATTTTCAGGTTATTAAAGCTAAACGTGATTATATAAGGGGATAAAGTTATGTGTGGAATTGTAGGATTTACCGGGGACAAGCAAGCTTCTCCGATTTTGCTTGACGGTCTTTCAAAGCTGGAATACAGAGGATATGATTCGGCGGGTATTGCTGTCAGAAACGGCAGTGCCGATGTGGAAATTGTAAGATCAAAGGGCCGTCTGAAGATTCTGTCAGAAAAAACGAATAATGGTCAGAGTCTTATCGGAAACTGCGGCATTGGTCATACTCGCTGGGCTACTCACGGTGAGCCAAGTGAAATCAATGCGCATCCCCACAGTTCTGATGATGAAAATGTTGTTGCTGTTCATAATGGCATTATTGAAAACTATCAGGAATTAAAAGAAAAACTGATTCGCAATGGTTATGTGTTTTATTCTCAAACTGACACAGAAGTAGTAACAAAGCTGATCGATTATTATTATAAAAAATATCAGGTCGGGCCAATTGACGCACTTGCAAAGACCATGGTGCGTGTGCGTGGCTCATATGCGTTGGCGGTAATGTTTAAGGACTTGCCGGAGGAAATTTATGTTGCTCGTAAAGACAGTCCTTTGATTGTCGGTGTTGGGGAAGGAGAATCCTACATAGCTTCTGATGTTCCGGCTATTTTGAAATATACGAGAAGTGTTTATTATATTGACAATCAGGAAATGGCAAGGCTATCAAAAGGAGATGTAACATTCTTTAATCTTGACGGAGATACCGTTGATAAAGAGAAAACAGAGATCACTTGGGATGCGGAAGCTGCTGAAAAGGGTGGATTCCAGCATTTTATGATGAAGGAAATCCACGAACAGCCTAAAGCGGTTGCAGACACAATAAACTCTGTTGTTAAGGATGGAAGAATTAATCTCACATCAGTGGGTCTGACTGAAGAAGACATTAAAAATGTTTCACAGATTTATATCGTTGCCTGTGGTTCTGCATATCATGTGGGCGTGGTAGCACAATATGTGATCGAAGATCTAACAAGTATTCCTGTTCGTGTGGAACTGGCTTCTGAGTTCAGATATAGAAAACCACGATTGAATGAGAGAGATTTGGTCATTATTATCAGCCAGTCGGGTGAAACCGCAGACAGCCTGGCGGCTTTGCGTGAAGCTAAAGAAAAAGGTGCTAAGACCCTTGGTATTGTTAATGTAGTCGGAAGTTCTATCGCAAGAGAAGCAGACAATGTATTTTATACATTAGCCGGTCCTGAAATTGCTGTGGCAACCACTAAGGCTTACAGCACACAGCTTATTGCTTCATATTTATTGGCAATTCAGTTTGCATTTGTACGAGGAGAAATGAATGAGGATAAGTACAGTGAGATGATTGGTGAACTGGAAAAAATCCCTGAAAAAATAGAACAAATACTTGAGAATAAAGAACGTTTGCAGTGGTTTGCTGCTAAATTTGCAAATGCTAAGGATATTTTTTTCATCGGTAGAGGCATTGATTATGCGATTTGTCTTGAGGGAAGTCTTAAGATGAAAGAGATTAGTTATATACATAGTGAAGCGTATGCTGCCGGTGAATTAAAACATGGCACTATCAGCTTGATTGAAGACGGAACCTTGGTTATTGGTGTTCTGACACAATCAAATCTTTATGAAAAAACAGTCAGCAACATGGTAGAGGTAAAAAGCCGAGGCGCTTATCTGATGGGGCTGACAAGCTATGGTAATTATGAACTTGAAGATACGGCTGACTTTGTAACTTATATTCCGAAAACGGATGAACATTTTGCAACCAGTCTTGCAGTAATTCCATTACAGTTAATGGGCTATTATGTGAGCGTTGCGAGGGGACTTGATGTTGATAAGCCAAGAAATTTGGCTAAAAGTGTAACAGTGGAATAATTAAGGGGGAAATATAAAATGGCAGAAAAAAAATTAAATGGTACGGTTATTGTTACATATCGCTGTAATGCACGCTGTTCCATGTGTAACCGATACAAAGCACCGTCCAAACCGGAAGAAGAAATCAGTTTAGAAACAATTAAAAAGCTTCCTCCTATGTATTTTACTAATATTACAGGGGGCGAGCCGTTTATACGTACAGATTTAAAAGATATTGTGCGTGAGCTTTATAAAAAGAGTGACCGTATTGTTATTTCAACAAACGGTTTCTTTACTGACCGTATTGTGGAACTTTGCAAAGAGTTTCCTCAGGTCGGTATTCGTATTTCTATTGAAGGTCTGGAGCAGACGAATAATGAGATACGTGGCTTGCAGAATGGCTATCAGCGTGGTTACGGTACACTTAAAAAGCTGCGTGAGATGGGCATGAAGGATGTAGGCTTTGGAATGACAGTTCAGGACAGAAATGCTCCCGATCTTGTGCCTTTATATCAGATCTCAAATGAAATGGGCATGGAATTTGCTACTGCTTCTTTGCATAACAGCTTCTATTTTGTTGAGGCGAAAAATATTATACACGACCGTCCGATGGTTGCACAGAATTTTGAGCAATTAGTCAATGAGCTGCTGAACAGTAACAGTCCTAAAAAGTGGTTCCGTGCTTATTTTAATCATGGTCTGATTAATTATATTTACGGTCAGCGTCGTCTATTGCCTTGTGATATGAGTTTTGATACTTTCTTTATCGACCCTTACGGAGATGTTATGCCTTGTAACGGTACTAAAGATAAGGAAGTTATGGGCAATCTTAACGAACAAAGCTGGGATGAGTTATGGAATAGTCCTGAGGCAGAGAAGGTACGTGCGAAAGTACGTTGCTGTGATCGTGATTGTTGGATGATCGGCAGCGTTTCTCCTGCTATGCACAAGTATATTTGGAAACCAATGTTTTGGGTTTTGCGTCATAAGCTTAAATTCTGGACAAAGAAAAAATATTCAATGTATGAAAACAAGGTTGTTCGTGACTATCGTGATGGAAAAATCACGAAAGAAGAATTGGACAAGTGTTCAACTTGTGATATGTGTGCTGATGTTAATAACGGTTTGAGCGCTGCATCAATGGAGCAGCTTAAGGATAGAAGCGGAGAAGAAATTGTTGATGCTGATATTGCAGCACAGATGAAAAATTAAGAGGTGAAAAATAATGATAGGAGTCTGTATCAAATATTTTCATGAAAATTATGGCGGTATGCTTCAAGCCTATGCAACGGTATCAATGCTGGAAGCTTTAGGTTTGGATTACGAGCTGATTCAGTATGAAAAAAAGCGGACTCCTGTTGAAATTATTAAATCCTTACCACGACTTTTGAATGGAGTTTTGCTCAATGATAAATACGAAGCATTTCTAAAAAAGGTCGGAATGAAAAAGCATCCGGAGTTTGCAAAAAACAATGATATAAGAATGAATGCATTTCATAAGTTTAAAGATGAACATTTTAAAAATCTTTCTCCTGTTTTCAAAGGCTATGAACAATTATGTGAAGGTGCGAAGCGGTATGACGCTGTAATTACAGGAAGTGATCAGCTCTGGTCGCCTGCGGGATTACCAACTAATTATTACAATTTGCAGTTTGTGCCCGATGAAATAAGAAAGATTTCTTTTGCTTCAAGCTTTGGTGTAAAAAATATTCCTTGGTATCAGACTAAGCGTACCGCAGAGTATCTGAAGCGCATTGAGTTTATCAGTATGCGTGAAAGCCGAGGAAGTGAAATTGTAAAAGAACTGACCGGAAGAGATGTTCCCACAATACTTGATCCTGTATTTATGTTTGATAAAAACGGATGGGAAAAATTAATTCCTGTTGAAAATGAGATAAATGAACCATATATTTTTGCTTATTTTTTGGGCAGTAATCCTGAACATAGAGATGCCGTGAAAAAAGCCGCATCAGAGTTGGGGTGCAAAATAGTAGCTCTTCGTCATTTAGATCAGTATGTTCCCAACGATGAAAGCTTTGGCGATATTGTATTGTATGATGTTGCGCCTGACAGGTTTTTAAATCTGTTGAGAGGTGCATCTTATGTTTGTACAGATTCTTTCCACGGTTCGTGTTTTTCTATTATTCATGAAAAACAGTTTGTTATATTCAATAGATATGAAGAAGGCTCTAAGCATTCCAAAAACTCAAGAATTGATACTCTTTGCGGAAGCTTGGGATTGAAGGACAGAAGATTTGTATCAGCAGAAAAAATAAAAATGCAGCTCTTAGAGAAAATTGATTACGATGCAGTTAAAAAAAGATTTGCAAAAGTGAAGAAAGAAACAGATGATTATATAAATGCAGCTTTTGCTGATATTCATTAACGGAGGAAAAAATGATTCATATTGCGGATAAAAGTAAATGCTGTGGATGCACAGCCTGTGAAACTGTTTGTCCTAAAGGATGTATAAAATTAACTCCTGATTCGGAGGGATTTTTATATCCGGAAGTTAATGAAGACGAGTGTATTAAATGCGGGAAATGTGAAAAGGTTTGTCCTGTATTAAATCAAATCTGCCCCGAAGGCACTCCTTATGCTAAAATTATAAGAAATAAAAATGAAGATGTTTTAATGGATAGTACTTCAGGAGGTGCTTTCACAGCATTTGCATCTGAATTGATAAAAAGAAAAAATGCAGTTGTTTATGGTGCATCCTATGATGCTGATAAAAAAGTTACACATACATCATGTACAACAATAGAAGGTCTGCATGAGTTCAGAGGATCAAAGTTTGTGCAGAGTGATTTGTCGGGAGTATATGATGAGATCCGCAATAAGCTTATGGATAATGAAACCGTTTTGTTCTCAGGAACACCTTGTCAGGTAGCTGGGCTGAAAAAGGTGTTAGACGGTAAATATGATGAAAATTTATATTGCATTGATATCGTTTGCAGAGGTGTGCCTTCACCAAAGCTTTGGTCAGAGTATTTAAAATATATAGAGAGCAAATATAAATCAAAGGTTACAGAAGTTAAATTCAGAAATAAAACATACGGCTATCATAGTTCAACAATGTTTTTGAAATTTGAGAATGGGCGTGAATATAAAAAGTCAGGAAGAGTCGATCCCATGATGCGTTTATTTACACGTGAGGTGTGTTCAAGACCATCATGTTCGGAATGCGCTTTTAAAACAGAAGCGAGAGTTAGTGATTTGACGCTTTTTGACTGCAAAAAATATACCCAGTTAACCGGATCGTTCGATGACGATAAAGGATACACAGCGGTATTAGTTCAATCGAAAAAAGGTGAACAATTGCTTGATTGGGCATCAAATAATGTCAGTGTAGAAGATGTATGCAAACCGGAACTAATATCTGCGTGTGGAATAATGCTTTGCGGAAAGGCTCAGCCAAATATAAGGCGAAGCGAATTGTTTGAACAGTTGGGGAAGATCCCGCTGGATCAAATTGTCCAGAGAGTTTGTCCTGTAAGCAAAAAGGATCTTATTATTGAAAGAATGAAGTCTGTTTTATATAATACAGGATTAATAAAAATAGCACGTAAATTGAAGAAACACGAAAATATCAGTGTAAAATAATAGTTGATTAGGAGCAAAATATGATTATAATTTCAGACTGTTTGACAAATTGTGCAGATGAGGGTACAATTAAAATTGCTTCCAAGATTGCAAAACTTATGAAAGACCATCATGCAGCAATATTTCAGCTGAATGATTTCTGCTCTTTTTCAGATCAAACTTTCAGGGTAGGTAGATTTGGGGTTTCTAAGGATCTGCTTAAAAGAGTTGCAAAAGAAGAAGGAAATATTCTTTATATTCCAAATGCATCAATGACAAAAGCAGTTTGTATAAAAATTTTGATTTTGAGATTGTTGACAAGGAAAAAAATTTTTTTGCTGCCTGTATATAGAAGACAAGTAACGGGTCAAATGGCGCTTCTGCTGCGAATGGCAGGAGTAGAGCTTATTGTGCTTTCTAAAGAGAGTAATGACATTTATAAATCATGCTTGCCCAATCGTGTTCATTATGTCAGAGCAGGAGTTGATACAAAGCAATTTTCTCCTGTGTCTGAAGATCAAGCTATACAACTTCGCAGTAAATATGGATATGATACGGAGAAAACAATAGTATTGCATGTTGGGCATATGGTTGAAGCAAGAAATATTAGGAAGCTAATGGAATTAGATAAAAACTTTCAAATCATTTTATTAGTCAGCACTTCTACTCGTTGGGATGAAAAATTGTATCAAGACTTGTCCAAATGTGAAAATATTAAAATAATTCATGAATATATACCCCACATTGAAGAGTATTACCAAATGGCGGATGTATATTATTTCCCGGTAGAACAGATAGGATGTGTAGATGTTCCGTTGTCTGTATTAGAAGCCGCTTCATGCGGGACACCAATAGTTTCAACTGAATATGGAGAGTTGAAAAGCTTTGAGGAAAGCAAAGGATTTTTGTTTATAAAGGATTTTGCTGATTCTAATAAATTAATCGAAGATGCAAAAAAAGAACGGCAAAATTTAAACAGAGAAAAAATTAAAGAGTATGACTGGCATGTGGCAGTGGATAAAATTTTTAAAATTTGTGGAGGAAAGTAAATGAAAGTTGCTCTGATTGGCTTAGACGGTTCAGGTAAGTCAGCTAATATGAATATTATGAAAGATGATAAAGAATATTCATCATTTAATTTCTTGTGGGTGCGTTGGCAGCCTTCAGTAACAATGGTTTTATATAAAATTAAACATAGAAACGATGTAGTTGGAGTTAGACAAGACAGTGAAGCAGGAAAAAAGAAACAAGTTGCTTTAAATAAAGAATACAGCCGAAAAAAGAAAATTAAAGACAAGCTGTTTAAAAATACAGTGATTCGACAGCTTTGGATGAAATATGCTATCTTCGACTATAGAAAGCAATTTGAGAAAAAGACAAAGGAATATTTAATTGATGATTCAGATATTATTTTCGATAGGTTTTATCTTGATTTATTTATAGATCAAGGTATAAATTTCGGATTTTCGCCTGAAAAAATATATGATGAAATTCAGAAAAATCAAAAGTATTTTCCTGTTATGGATAAAACGATTTATATTCGGGTTTCTCCTGAGGTTTGCTATGCCCGCAAGGACGATATTCCTAATATGGATTATTTGATTAAAAGATATGAAATTTATGAGTATATTGCTCAAAAGCAAAAGTGGATTGTTATTGATGGGGAGCTTCCGTTGGAAGAAGTCTATGCTAACATTAAACAAAATGTTTTGAAATGAGGTTAAGGCATGAAGAATAAGACTATTTTAATGGTTCTTGACGGTCTGGATTTTAGTTATATTGTGAAGAATATTGAAAGTTTTACACTTTTTAAGGAGTGGTATGAAAAAGGTCAGCTTCATGCACTTGAATCTGTTGTGCCTGCTGATTCAATTCCTTCTTGGATCACAATATATACCGGTATGAATCCCGCTGAACACGGGGTTTTGGAAACCATTGATTACTTAAATAAAAAACAGCAGATACAAGGTCAATCTGCTGTTATTAAAGGGAAATCATTCTGGGATAAAATTGGTTCAAAGGGCAAACGTGTTTTTATTTTTAATCCTTTCATTGCTTCTCCGGCATGGGATGTTAATGGGGTTATGGTTTGCAGATCAACTCTTGAGGAGAAAAATGAATTAACAACTAATCGACCGGATATTGTAGATTTATCCGTACTTGATCTTGGCGGAACATTGAAGAATAATCCGACAATGAAAGAATTACCTCATTTTTTGGAAGAAACATGGAAGATGACAGACAGTCAATTTGATAACTTTCATAAATATTTTAAAGGGGGAAATTTTGATTTAGGATTTTTAGGCGTGACAACCCCTGACCGTTTGCAGCACATTACATGGAAGTATACAGATCCGGAGGATAGATGTTTCCCAAAGAATAATTCTTTTCAAAATGTAATTAAAGAGGGATATAAGTACTTTGAAAAGCAAGTTCAAAAGATGGTTGATTTATATAGTGAAGAATACAATATTATCGTGATCAGTGACCATGGCCACGGAAGACGTTGTCAGAAAGTCTTTTATATAAATCAGTGGCTGATACAAAATGGATTTATTAAGAATAAATCGAAAAAGAAGCGTGCTGTTGAATACGCTAAAAATGCAACATTGACATTTCTTGCACGAATACATTGTGTACAGAAGGGAAGTAACTTTTTTAAGAAATTTAAGTTTGCACATAAAGTTAAAAATGCTGAGCATGTTTTTAAAAATAAAGGAACCATTTATGCTCCCAATTTTGACGGTGTAAATCCATTTGGAGGAATTGCCGTCAAGCGCAGCGGATTTGACAGTGATGAAGAGTATGAAGCAAAACGACAGGAGATTATTGATAAGCTGCTTCAGGTAAAACATAACGGAAAGCCTATTATGCTTTGGGTAAAACGCCGTGAGGATATATATAACGGAGTAAAAGTGGAAAACTATCCTGAGATCGTCTATCGCATGGATAATGATTATGGAGTGGATCGAGGTATATATGGAAAACGAATTTTTGGAATCTCACCTTTCCATGAGATAATTTCTGGCGGTCATAGATTTGAGGGCGTTATAATGAGTACAGACGAATCAATTATCAAAGATGTTGATTCGGTTTTGAAAATACATAATACTATGTGTAATTTGTTTTGAGATAATTATATTAACAAATTTTACATTGAATTAATTTAAACTTGGTGTAAGAATATAAAAAAAGAGAGGACTTTAGAGAAATAAAATGAAGTATATATTAGCGATGATGGCTATTGCCTTGGCAGTCTATTATTATAATAGAATATGCAAAGGCAAGGAGCGTGTTCTAAAACTTATATATTTTGAATTGATATATAACTTAATAATTAAATTTATTATCGGAAATTTAGGCTTGCCTTCAGTACTTAACTATGTTACTGACTTCGTATTAATATGGATTGTAATAGAATATTTTCATGAAAAGAGATATAAAAAGCTTTATGTTCCTAAATCTCTTATGTTTTGCGTAAGTATATTAATCCTGATTTCTGTTATTTCATTTGTTTTAAATTTATATTCACCGCTTTTGTATTTGTGGGGATTCCGTAATAATTTCCGCTTTTTAATTTTTGCTATCATGTGTGCAGTATATCTGAAAAAAGAAGATATTGCTGATATTATGAATATGCTTTATGGATTTTTCTTATTAAATATAGTTGTTGTTACTTATCAAGCATTCTTCGTTTCTTATTCACAAACAGCAAAAGGTGATTTTATTTCAGGACTATATAGCAATGGTATGGAAAGAGGAGGCAATGCGTCGTTAAATTGGCTGATGTGTATTGTATGTACATATTACATCGTACGTTTTTTAAATAAAGAAACCTCTATTTTTAATATGCTTATAGCAATTGCAGGTTCAATGTATATGTCAACAGTTGCTGAAATAAAGATTTTCTATATTCAGATATTGTTAATTGGAATAATTTCACTTTTAATATGCCGAAAATCCTTTAAGACTATTGGATTTGTAATAGTTGGTGCAGTTGTCTTAATGCTTGGAATACGTGCTTTTTATATTCTGTTTCCGAATTTTGCCGACTTTTTTAATGCTGAAAATATATTAGATTATGTTACCAGAGATACCGGATATGGAAGTGCTGGCAGCGGAACAAAAACCGGAATCGATAGATTGACTGCAATTTCATTTGTATTGGATAATTTCCTGAAAGACCCGATTCAGAAATTATTCGGAGTAGGCTTAGGTAATGCGGATTATTCCAGCTTCTCATTTCTGACATCAACATTTTACAGTGAAAATAGTTGGTCCGGATATCAGTTCTTCTATTCTTCATTTATTACTATAGAAATGGGCTTAGTCGGATTAGTAAGCTATCTAATTGTTATTTTGAATTACTTTAAGAACGCAGTACAGTTTAAGTCAAAGGCAATAGAAGAAAAGTCTATAAAGCAGTTTGTGGTTATTATTTCTTTAATATGTTTTCTAATGATTTTTTCTAATCAAACAATGAAAATTGAAGCGTCAGGATATTTGGTACATTGTATGCTTGTGCTGCCATATGTACTGATGAAACCGGAAAATGATCTGCAAAAAAATAAGTTTAATATAAAAAATCAAGGAGTATAATTATGGGATTTAAGGTGTCTGTCATTGTACCAATATATAATGGAGAAAAATATATTGAAGGTTTGTGTAAACAACTGCAATTACAGACCTTGAATGATATTGAAGTAATTCTAATAGATGATGGATCTGAAGATAACAGCAGAAAAATAGCTGATGAATGTGCAAAAAAATATTCCAATGTTATATCAATTCATCAGGAAAATCAAGGTGTTTCGGTTGCAAGAAATAATGGAATCAATATAGCAACAGGAGAATACTTAGGATTTGTAGATGTAGATGACAGTATAGATTTAGATATGTATGATACTTTGTATCATACAGCTAAACATAATAATCTGGATGTTATATGTATGGAGCCTATAGGGAAAAGCGAAGAACTGACAGTTATAACTGAAAAAACAGAAATGCTGTCGTATTTTTGTTTGTTTAAAATCCGTATGAGTGCTTGCTATAAATTATTCAGGAGATCTCTTTATCCGGGTTTTTCATTTCCTGAAGGTAAAAGAATCAATGAAGATGCAATGGCTGTATATCGTGCGATTTTAAATTCTGAAAGAATCGGTTGTATCAACATAGATAAATATCATTATAATCAGCATGAGGGCTCAAGCAGCAGATCGGCAGTTTTTACAGAAAAATATTTTGATGCTATAGAAATTGCAGACATGATCTATAATGAAATTATTGAATTATATCCTTCATTGATTGACATGGCAGAAGCAAGAAAGGCGAGGACATACCTCCGCATTTCAAAGGTTTATTGTTTGAGGGGAGCTCCTAAAGAATATAAAGACAGGATGAATGAAATTAAAGAATATCTCAAAGCCTTACCCTTCAAAAAGCTGGGGGGATATTTCAATAAATATGATATTATTAGATATATTCTTTATTTATATGCTAAGCCTTTATTTTTATTAATGATTAATACCATAGATAAGTAAACTGCATTGAGGGTAACAAGAGTGAAAATATTATTAATTACATATAGTCGTACAAAAAACTATGGCGGAATTTTGCAGGCATATGGTCTGTATAAGTATTTAAAATTAAAAGGCAATGACGTGGATTTTATAGATTATATCCCACGTCGTTGTAATGTTTTTAATAAGAAAGAATTTGTAGACGAGGCTGCGTCTAAAAGTAAGCTGTGGGGAAAATGTGCTTTCACAAAATGGCTGTTTTCTATAATAAGATATCCGGCTATGCGTCGGGCTGCTATGCCATTTTGGGACTTTATGAATAAGAATGCAACGTTTACAATGCCATACTATAATAATGTCGAATTATGCGTTGATGTGCCGAAAGCTGACGTGTACATCACCGGAAGCGATCAAGTTTGGAACAGTCAGTTCAGTTCAAATCAAGAGTTGGACCTGCCTTTTTATCTTTCATTTGTAGAAAAAGCAAAGAAAATTTCATATGCATCAAGCTTTGGCAGAGCTTCCTTGCCTGAAAAAGATAAGAAAATCGTTCAAGAGATGTTAGCAAAGTATAGTTCAATTTCAGTTCGTGAGAATTCCGGAAAAGAAATTTTGAGATCTATGGGCATAGATTCAGAGGTGGTAGTAGATCCTACAATTCTTTGTCCTTTAGAAGAATGGAATTCTATTGCTAATAAACAGCTGGATAAAAATTATATTCTTCTTTATCAGGTGAATTTTAATTCACAGATATATCAATTAGCAAAAGCTGTCGCCGCAGCGGAAGGCAAAAAGATAGTTACCATTACGTTAGACAGTAAAGATAAAAAGAACGTTAAAAGCGACTTAAAGGTTACACCGGCTATTGAAGATTGGCTTTCTTATATTAAATATGCCGATTTGGTGATAACAGATTCTTTTCATGCCAGTGTATTTTCAATTTTGTTTAAAAGAAAATTTATAGTAATCAGCGGTACTCGTAAAGGTATGTCTACACGAATCAGTAATTTGTTAGATTCAGTTTCATTACAGGAAAGAGAGGTAAACAGCTTCAATATTGATGAGGTATTATCTGTTGTTGATCAATCTATTGATTGGGATAAATGTCATCAAAAGCTGAATCTGTTGAGAGATAAATCCAAAGAATGGTTAGATACAGCACTCTCTGATAAGTAAATTGCAGGAAAGCGAGTAAAGATATATGAATGGAAATAAAAAAAATAAAGCTCTTTTAACCGGAACTATTACATATGCCATAGGTAGTTTTGGAACTAAGTTTCTTAATTTTTTAATTGTTCCGCTTTATACTTATTTTATAATGCCGAAGGATTTAGGTGATTATGACTTATTGGTTACAACCGTCAGCCTCCTTTCTCCTTTATTGACAATGAAAATATCAGACGCAGCGTATAGGTGGATTATAAAAGAAAAGGAAAATGAAATTCCATACATATCAGCCACTTATAAATTGCTGTTGAGAAACTGCTTGCTTTGTGCCGTAATTCTTTTATTAATAAATTGTTTTATTCCTATCTGGAATTGTTATTATTTTATCGCTATATTAATCGGAGACCGTATTTTAGAGTGCCTTCAAAAGCTTCTTCGTGGCGTAAAAAATCAAAAGCTCTTTGCCGCTTCCGGTCTGTTTCACACCGCTGTGTTGGTAGGACTTAATCTAATCAAGGTATGTTATTTGAAACAGGGCGTGGAAGCACTGTTGCAGAGCAGCGTAATCAGTCTTTATGCGACTATTATATTAATTTTAATTTTGGAAAAGAAGCTTCGTACCATAGACTTTAAACCGAATTATCGAACACATCAAAAAGAAATGCTTCGATATTCCATTCCGTT
>UQDR01000030.1 GCA_900539835.1 uncultured Ruminococcus sp.
TATCCTCTAATCTGATTGTTTAACTGACTGCAAAACTAAAGCGGTAACCCTATAAGGGTTACCGCTTTTTTTGTTGTGTAAATTAGTTGTATATAATCAATCAATTGGTTTCCATTGAGCATATAAATAGACCATGCTGTTATTAATATTACTTAAATTTAATATGCTTTCTTCATCTTGGAAGGCATATAAGACATAACCACTTGGCTGTTCCCCTTCAAGATACCATCCGCTTTCATTTGTGGTATAGTTTTTATAAAACCATTTAGATTCAACAGCGTTTAAAGCATACCAACCATTAAATGTGTAATCTGTTCTTGTAAACTGATTTGCTTTTAAATTACTATTAGTATCATATTTATGATGTGAAGTGTAGAGTGCGCCTTCTCCGCCATTTGGAGAATATACTATTGTATATCTGTTAGCTCTCCATTGTGCATAGAAAGTGACTCTTCCATTGTCAACATAATGTAATTGAGAGAAGCTGTCTTCATCGCTAAAAGTATATTTGGAATATCCGCTCGGCTGTTCTCCTTCAAGATACCATCCGGTTTCTTTTGTGGTATAGTTTTTATACAACCACATAGATCCGCCAGAACGCTTAGCATGCCAACCAAAAAAAGTATAACCTGTTTTTGTAAATGTGTTTTTCTTTAGCTTTCCTGTTACATTATATGGAATAGTACTACCGCTCATTGTACCGCTTCCGCCATTTGAATTATAGGTTACTTTATATTCAGGTATTTTGGATTCATCCGTTTGAGCTGACATATAGCCATATGTGGAGTCAATTTTAAAAACAGGTGGATTTCCGCAGTTTGCATCTACAAATTCGCTGATTTCAACGCAATAACGGTTATCAAATGTATGTGCCACACTTTTAAAGCCTCGGTCATTATAGGTTTTGAAGGCGCTGTTTGTAAGAACTCTTAAAGGATTATCTGTATAATGCTGATGAGCATCTTCCATTACATATCCCCAACCGTTGCTGACATTAGAGTTCATAAACATATCATAAGAGATATATCCATAGCCATTAATTCCCCAATCAGTTCCCCATGAGTTAATAATCTTAAAACGCTGTAAAGTATCATCATATCCGATAATACAAATAGCATGACGTCCTCTGGAATCTCCGCTTATTTTATCATATGTAGGGTTATTATTGTTTAGAGTGTCAAAATCTTTGTATACCGGAATGCTAATAACAACACCGTCATTATTGTTGAGTCTTTGTCTGACGGCGTCTAAGCCTCTAATAGTATTCCATGTTTTAGCTTTAAAATTCGATGCCATTACTTTTTGATAATCTACCGGCTGTATTTTCAAACAATCCGTGTCCTTCATATATGTATCATATGGCATATAATTTAATGAACAAACACCCTCATCTACTATGCGCTGCATTGCAGATGAAATAGCTATACCTGAATTTGATCCGCCATTTTCCTGATTGTAGATATATGTTGGACTATACTGGCAATTATCATTACTCAAATCCCAATTATGATCTTCGCCCCACTCAACATATTCCTGATGTGATTTCAGAGCATAAACAACTGCCCATGCAGTACAGCTGTTTTGTGTTCCTTGATTTCCCGGGGCAGGAAATTGATCAGTTAAATCTACATAAGAGGGTAATTGGTTATTACTGTATGTGGAATAAGATCTTAATAACTTTGATTCAATCAGTTCCTCGTCGTCCGGAATGCATCCTGTATAATGCAGTTGAATATCATCTTCAGCTTTAACAGTAGATGTCTGACAAGTACATATTAATATAACCATAAGAAGTGCAAAAACGAATGATAAAATTATTTTTTTGTTATGCTTATAATACATAATTAAACCTCCTTTTTAATATGCAGCTGAGCTTATGCTGTATGCCACATGGCCATCACCTGTTTCTTTATATTTAATTTTAGACATAAAGTAATTTATATCATATTATAAATTATAATGCTATTCATACAAAAAATCAACATATTAATACAGATTTCTACATTTTGATAAAATTATTATATAAAAAATTGTGCTATTTTAACAAATAATAATATATATTGCCACTGATGTGATATATATTCCAAGTATAATTTTACTTTTATAAGTAATAAACCCGTCTTTGTATAAACAACGGCGGGTTCATTTTATAATATTAACTGAATGACGGCGGTGTTACATTTGTATTTGGGAAGGGGCTGTTTGATGGTGAAGGCTCGGACATACTAAAATACATTTTTGCTGCTTTTGTTGTTCCAAAATCTCTGTTTGAACCTGTATTCTGCACTTTATTAAAAGCTTCACGGAACATGGCATTATGTGCTTCTTCCCGGTTTAAAAGAAAATCTATTGTTTCTTTTACCTTTTTATCATTGATTTGTCTGTAAAGATATTCATATACCACCTTAGCTCTTTGCTCAGAAGCAATATTGGAAAGCAGATCTGCACACAAATCGCCGGTTACTGTGACATAATCCCCTGTCCAGGAATATCCTGAAGCATTAATAAGTCCTGGGTTTAAACCAAGCAATACATGAGTTTCAATTTCTCCTGCAGGTACAGCTTCTGCGTCAACATCATGACCGTTTAGCATGTTAATTGTTTGTGCAACCATTTCCATGTGTCCAAGCTCTTCAGCCGCAATATCAAGAAATAAGTCTTTTATTTCGGGATCCTTGATCCTAAAGCTTTGTGACATATATTGCATGGCGGCTTTCAGTTCTCCGTTTGCTCCGCCAAGCTGTTCCTGCATTAATGCTGCATACTGAGGATTAGGACGTTCTACCGCTACGGGATGAAAAAGCAATTTTTCGTGTTTAAACATAGAAATAACCTCCATTCTTTAAGAGTATTATTTTCATGTTTTTAAGATTTATACTGATTAAGAACCGACTATAGTACCGCCATTCGGGTGAAGTACCTGTCCTGTCATATAGCTTGAATCATCAGATGCAAGAAAAACATAGCATGGTGATACTTCGCATGGCTGACCGGCACGCATCATTGGAACCTTTGAGGTCTTGGTGCCAAAGGTCCGTACTTCCTCCGCTGAAAATGATGAAGGGATCAGAGGTGTCCATATTGGACCGGGCGCAACTGCATTAACACGAATGCCTTTTTCTGCAAGGGACAGAGAGAGTGACCGAGTTAAAGCTACAATAGCGCCTTTAGTAGAGCTGTAATCAATTAAATCCTTATTTCCCTGATATGCAGTAACAGAAGTGGTATTGATAATACAGCCACCTTTTTTCATATAGGGAAGGGCATATTGAATAAGATAGAAAAATGAAAATACGTTATTTCTGAATGTAAATTCCAACTGTTCGTGGGAAATATCAAGAATGCTTCGCTGAACGAACTGCACAGCATGATTATTTACCAGGATATCCAGTTTTCCGAAGCGCTCTATAGTCTTATCTACACAGCTTTTTGCAAATTCGGGATTCTTTAAATCTCCTTTCATAAGCAAGCATTTGCCGCCAAGCTGTTTTATTCTTTCGACAGTTTCTGAGGCATCCTTTTCCTCATCATAGTAGACGATCACAACATCGGCGCCCTCTTTTACAAAATCATAAGCAATGGAACGGCCGATTCCGCTGTCTCCGCCTGTAATTAACGATACTTTGTTTTCAAGTTTCCGGCAAGGCTTTCCGCATTCAGAAATAGGACGAGGATTCATTAAATATTCATATCCGGGCTGTCTGTTCTGATGTTGAGGCGGAAAGGATAATGGAACATCCTTGCAATCTGTTATATAAACGTATTTGTTATTTTGATTCATTAGCATTACCTCCCATATATAATATGCGTTAAAACACAACTAGGAATCGGAACAATGATTTATTAATAAAAAACTTAGTAAAAGTTATACGGTTATAACCATTTTGTTTTAAATTAAATTGCCTTTATACTATTTGACTAAAAGTAACAAATTACTGTGCGATATATCGAATATTTAAAATTTGATTAAAAAATATTGCACTAATTAACAGTTTACAGGATTATTAATTATATATAAAATTTAAGGGGGAAAATAATAATGAAATTAAAGTGCATAAGTGTGAAAAAAGCAATTTTATCATCACTGCTTGCATTGTTTACTGTAACCATAGTAGGATTCAGTAATTCATATCAAGTTAAAGCTGAAGAAGCAGAGCAATATGCATTAGGATGTATCCCGGATGATGAAAGCGTATTAGAGTCCTTGCAAATTGCTAAGAATTTACCGAAAGCGGCTAATGATAGCTTGCCACGTTCTGTAGACTTGGAGTCAAAAATGCCTTCTCCGGGAAATCAGGGACAGCAAGGAAGCTGTACAGCATGGGCAGTAGCTTATGCTGCAAAATCATATCAGGAAAATCAAGAACATTCTTGGGTTACCAATGGGTGGAGTACAAAAACCGAATTTAGTCCTGCATATTTATATAATCAAATTAACGGCGGTGTGGATAAAGGTTCAAATATTTTAGTGGCTATGAGAACAATAAAAGAAAAAGGTATTTGTTCACTTTATGATATGCCATATAATCAAAACGATTATTTAACACAGCCTAATACATATCAAAATGAGAGAGCGTCAAATTTTAAAATTTCCTCGTATTATACGGTAAAAGGTGCTGACGCTGTAAAGGCAGAGCTTGCTGACGGAAATCCTGTGGTAATATCAATTCCTGTCTATGGTGATTTTGATGATCTAGATGCAAGCAACCCGATTTATGATAAAGTTGAAGGCACAAGCAGGGGCAGACATGCTATTTGTTTAATCGGATATGATGATAACAAAAAGGCATTCAAGCTTATCAATTCATGGGGCGATTATGGAAATTGGGGAGTTAAAGGCAGTTATTATAATAAATATGGTTACGGATATATATCATACGATTTATTTGAAAGATCAGATGTAAGCAGCGGTTGGGGATATGTAATGTCAGATGCCGTTCAGCATTATGAAAGTAATCCATATGAAGTTAAAGCTTTAAAGAGCATTAATGTCTATAGTGATACAGAATTGAAGACAACAGTAAAAACTATATCTGCCGGAACGAGTATAAAGGTGAAAAGCTATATTGCAGCATCAAATGGAAATCCTCCGGTTTTGAGAGTTGAAGACGGTTACATTACTGCAAAAACAGATATGACAGAGAAAACAAGTGAATATCCTGTGGTGTATGAAGGACCTTGTGAATTTAATGAGATTAACATATATGAACTTGGAAAATCAATTGAAGGTTCAAAGCTAAGGATCACCTATATTTCTGATTGCGAAAAAGGAGAACGTGCTGTTGGCATTGCAGCAAGATCTGAGCTCAATGCGAAATGGCTGGAATCAAGTGATCATATATCACTTCTCTCAGACGGAATTGGTGTAGAATCTGTAGTAGAAATGTCATATGATGAGCTGATAAGCTATGCAGACCTTGATAATTATGATTTACATGCCATAATATTCAGAGATTGGGGACTTAAGAAAAATACTAATATAAAGATTGAGCTTATTACTCCAAAGGTTGAAGAGAACGTTACAGAAGTGTATAACGATCAACTGGCGTATGATATGTGTCTTTCACCATATGAATTAGGAAAAAATATTAACGGCTCTAAAATTCGTTTTACATATTATTTAAATACAAATGAAAAAGAACAGGTATTAGGTTTTTTATGTCATGGAAAAGATAAAACGATACAATACGGTAAATCAGGACTGGATTCAGGAGGATCTGAACGAGAAGTTACAGTTACCTTTACTTATGAAGATTTTATAGACTATTTAGGTTTTGAAGGAGATATTGATTATTTTGAATTAAGAAACTGGAAAATCAAAGGAACAAATTTAAAAATAGAACTTTTGACTCCGGCAGAAGAAATATCATCTTCAACAGTTTTTGATGGTGATATTGGTTATTGTAGTTTTGTTAGATGTTCTCCTTTTGAATTAGGGAAAAGTATTGATAATTCCAAAATTCGCATAACTTTTACTTCTGACCAATCGGTCAATTGGCGAATATTTGGGATTTCAGGAAGCGAAAAAAGTGTTGGCAAATGGGTATACGGTGAAAACTCAATTTATTCAAAAGGAAAGAATAAGGAAACAACATTAGTTTTTAATTATAATGATTTTGTTAAATATGTGGGAATAGGAGATGAGCTTGCATTTTTTAATTTCCAGGATTGGGGATTATCTCATATAAAAATAGAAGTTTTATCACCTGTGTTAGATGAAAAGGCAAATGTTATTTTTAATGGGAAGATTAATTTAACGGAATTCACACCTGAACAATTAGGCAAAAATATAGATGGTGCAAAAATTCGGATAACTTATACTGCAAATAAAGATGTATGCAACAGAGTTTTGGCAGTATCAGGCAAACAAAAAGATACATGGAAATGGGTACAGAATGAATATGCCTTCCTTTCAAAAGGTGTAAATGAAGAAGTGACACTTGTTTTGTCATATAGGGACTTTGTAGATTACATTGGCATTGGTGATAATGTGGAATGCTTTGTATTTCAGGATTGGGGACTTGCAAGCGACAAAGATACAATGATTGAACTTATTATTCCTGTAAATGTCACTACACTTTATGATGATGTAATAGAGCAATGGGACAACGTCACATTTACACCGCAGCAATTAGGCAAAGACATTGACGGAGCAATGATTCGATTTACTTATTACTCAGATGAAAATGCAGCAGTAGGTTCAGATGTTCTTGGCCTTGCCGGAAAAGCAAATGACGCTGCTGAGACATGGGTTCAATCAGGAAAGAACCCGGCATTTACGACGCAGGGCTATGGTATCAAAAACATTCAGATATTAAGCTATGATGAGTTAGTAACACTGGCAGACATTGGCACGGATGTACGCTATTATGCTTTTTGTAATTGGGGACTTGATCCTTATCACAATGTAAAGATTGAGCTTATTACCCCGGTACAATTATAAATTGCAGTCTTGAGGGTGCGCCGCTAAGGAACACTTCACACAAAAAAGTGTCCCTTTTTCGGATTCCGTCTATTGCACAAAATAACCAATATAGAATTATAAAAAATGCACAATCCGAATTTATGTTTCGGGTTGTGCATTTGTTTTTATTTTCTTCTATTTTGAATACTCTGTGATAATCTCATTTGCCTTTGCATAAATTCTTTCAGCCTCTTCGCCAACACTGAATTTACCGTCCTCATATAGGATCTTGCCTGCGCACATAGTTAGCTTTACATTCTGCTTTGAACCGCTGTATACAATGTTTTTGCCAATATTATTCAAAGGCTGCATATTAGGCTGATTAAGATCTATTACAATCAGATCCGCCTGCATTCCCTCTGAGATTGAAACGCAGTCATCAAGTCCCATTGCCTTTGCCGAGCCTGATGTTGCCGCAAAAAGCACCTTATCAGCAGGAAACGCAGCCGCATCCTTGTTGGCGATTTTCTGCAAAGCAGTCATAAGGAACATTTCCCTGAACATATCAAGACAGTTGTTGCTTGCAGGACCATCGGTTCCTAAAGCAAGCTTTACATCCTTTTCCGCCATTCTGCACAGTGGGGCAATTCCGCTGGCAAGCTTTGAATTTGAACCGGGACAAGTTACTGCATAAACACCATGCTTTTTAAAAATGTCCATATCATTATCACTGAAATGCACACAATGGAAGCCTGCTCCGCCATAATTATAAATTCCAAGGGAATCAAAAAGCTCCGTTGGAGTTTTTCCGTACTTCTCTATACATTCTGCAACCTCTTTTTCAGTTTCTGAGTTGTGCACCGAAACCGGGGCTTTATATTTCTTTGCTAACTCACCCACAGCCTCCATAAGCTCAAAATCAGCGGTATATTCAGCATGAAATCCAAGTCTATAAGATATAAGAGGATTTATACCATTAAATCTGTTATAATAGTCCTCCATACGTGTTATATTGGAAACATCACCGCTTATCGAACCGCAGAGCACTGTACGGAATCCGCTTTCTATATGTGCTTTAACATAATCATCAAGCTCGAAATACATATCAAAATTAGCTGTAACACCGCTTGTCAGATATTCTAAAATCGCCAGTTTTGAAAGCCAATATATATCTTCACCTTTCAGCTTTGCTTCCATAGGAAATACCTGTTTGAAAAGCCAGTCCTGCAAAGGCATATCGTCTGCAAAAGAACGCAGAAAAGTCATTGCCGAATGGGTATGAGCATTCTTAAACGACGGCATAAGAAGGTTGCCATCAAGGTCAATTTCCCTGTCAAAGCTTGCACTTTTCAGCTTATCACCGTCGGGAGATCCCACAAAGCTTATCTTATCTTCATCAACCCAAACCTCTATATTTTTTATGTCAGTATCCTTTTCCATTGTCATAACTCTGCCGTTTTTAAATCTGATCATAACAAAAGTCCTTTCATATAAAACCAAAACATTCTCTTTAATTAATTGTAGCACAAAAACCGAATTATTACAATAAGGAGATAAAAAAAGGAGGGTATTTATTGAAATTGAAATACCACTCCGGATTTTTACTTATATTTATAATCTAAAATATCATTTATAATCGTTGAAATGGACCGCTGATCTTTATCTGAAAGCCTTAAAATTTTATAATATATCTGGTGAGGTATATCCTCTTCATTCTCAAAAGAAGTAATTTTTCCTATAAGCTTTTCAATAGGAATCTGAAGCCCCTGAGATATTTTTTCAGCACTTTCAAGGGTACAATTCTTTTCTCCCCTTTCAACCTGACCTATATATGTGGGATGAAGCCCGCTTAATTCCGCTAATTTCTCCTGGCTTATGCCTTTTTGCATACGAAAAAATTTGACTTGCATACCAAAGTACGCTGCAATTTGACTCATTTATGTATATTCCTTTACATTACTGCACTTTTCTTTTATTTCAAGCATATATTATTATGAAAATATTGTCAACATACTATTAATAGTATTATTCGCCTTATTAATACTAATAGTATATTGACTTGGCAAAGGATTTTATTGTATGATTATATGTATCATATTACTATTAACTCATTTTTCTATCTTTTTTACTATTAATACATTTTCCTGTTAACAAATAGTAAATTTTAATAACTTATAATTGACATTTTTATTATATTCAGTTATAATAGATATGTGAGATATTGCCAGAATCGTAAACGCTAAAATTAGTCAAGACAAGAAAAAAATGCCGGGGATTATTTGAGACGTGTATTATATAATTAAAAACAGAAGTCTTGACATTTTAAAACAAGAAAAACAGGACAGTCGCCGTGGCTGTCCTGTTTTTCTATATACAATAATTTATTTGTTTTCAAGAAGCTTTTCAGCAGATGCAAGCTTAACTGCTGAAACAAACAGCTTCATTGCCAGTTCAAGCTCTTCAACAGGAGGATAGCTTGGAGCAATTCTTATATTGCTGTCATGCGGATCTTTTCCGTATGGGAATGTTGCGCCGGCTCCCGTGAGAACAACACCAGCATCCTTACAAATCTGGCAGATTCTTTTTGCACAGCCGTCTAATGCGTCAAAGCTTACAAAATATCCGCCTCTCGGTTTATGCCATGAGCCTATTCCCAATGGTGCAATTTCTCTCTCCAAAGTATCAAGAACCATATCAAATTTAGGCTGTAAAATTGCCCTGTGCTTTTCCATCTGAGCCATAAGTCCCTCATAATTGCCGAAGAACTTAGCATGTCTTAGCTGATTGATCTTATCAAAGCCGATAGTCTGAACTGTCATAAGCGACTTGATATAATCTACATTAGCCTTTGAAGCCGCCATAACTGCAATTCCGCCGCCTGCAAAAGTAATTTTTGAGGTTGACGCAAACATATAAACCATATCGTCATTACCGGCCTTTTTACATTCATCAAGAATGTTAAGAAGCTTGTCAGGAGTTTCTGTTAAATGGTGAATACAGTATGCATTATCCCAGAAGATTCTGAAATCCTTAGCCGCAGGCTTAAGGTTTGCAAATCTTTTTACTACCTCATCAGAATATGTGATGCCTGTTGGATTTGAATACATCGGAACACACCAAACACCCTTGATTGTATCATCTTCGGCAACCATCCTTTCGATCATATCCATATCAGGACCGTCTTCATTAAGAGGAATTGTGATCATTTCAATTCCGAAGCTTTCACAAATAGCAAAATGTCTGTCATAACCCGGAGCAGGGCAAAGCCATTTAATTTTTTCATAATCCTTCCAAGGCTTCTGAACTCCGTCAACGCCGAAGATAATACATTTTGCAATTGTATCATACATTATATTAAGACTTGAGTTTCCGCAAACAATAAGCTCGTCATTGCTTACGCCAAGCATAGGTGAAAACAAGTTTTTAGCGTCAATAATTCCGTCAAGTCCGCCATAGTTACGGCAATCTGTTCCGTCTGAAGCTTTATAGTCAGCGTCATAGCTGTTTACAGCGGCAAGCATTTTCATAGCAAGATCCAGCTGTGCAGATGACGGCTTTCCTCTCGCCATATTAAGGCTTAGTCCCTGATTTTTAAAATCATCATATTCTTTCTGTACATTTTCTTTAAACTCTAAAAGTTCTTTTTTGCTCATTTCTGATAGCAGCATATAAATTTCCCCCAACAATAATAATATAAAAAAGATTGTTATTAATATATATTGTATACCTTTTATAGAAATTTTGCAAGTTGTTTTTTTATTTCCTGCAAAAAATCATGATTTTACACTAACCGACAAATATAAAATACCGTATTATGGGCATTTTTCATAATTAAATCTGCGGCTTATATGGATTGAACTTTCTTCCGATATGCAATCCTGACTGTTTTTTAAAAGAAATGCTTATTTATCAAATGAAAAATAAATTAATTTCCGCCTTTTCTGTCCAGACTTTTGGACTTTTTGTATGTTATTATAAAAACATAAGGAAAAATATCGAAAACTGTTCTGAAAAAATAAGAAAGGTCGTATGAATAATGGAAGCTATCACAGTAACTGCATTGGCATTTGTTTTCTTAAACAGCGTTAAGGAGATTTGCGAAATTGCAAAAGAAAACCGCAGACGAAAACAGATAAGAATAATAAAAAACAAGCGAGCATAATATTAATAACTTATCATATCTCTTGACTTAAAGCTGTAATTTAAGTATAATAATAACATAAGAGTGAATATAGGGGGATTTATTCAATGAAAATGCTTGAATCAGTAAAGCTTCTGTATGAAAAATCTGATGAAATGATTGTCGTAACAGATGATAACTTGGCAGTAATCTGGAAAAGCAATACCAGACTTCCCGATTTTATCGCCTTGTCTGACTTTAAGCCTGAGTTTGGAAAAACTCCGACAATGCCTGTGAAATCAAGTAAAATCCTCCACTATATCAACGGAAATTCCGTGAAAATCAAACCTCTTTATGACAGCAATAAGCTTGAAGGCTATATGATGACATTTTATGACGCTGAGGAGATTGAAACCTTGTCGGACAGATCCTCCATTTTAAAATATAAACGTAATTCCCTCGGGAATATACGTCTGGCAATTTCCCCTATTGTCTCACAGCTTGAAAGCTTAAAAGAAAATGAACAAACAGATGATTTCAGCGGGATATATGATATTGTTAATGATAATCTGCTTAAAATGCTGTCATCAACCGTAAACTCTAATGAAATAACTAAGTACTACAGCGGTGAATTTTCCACAGAGCTTTTAAATGTTTCTCAGTGTCTTGAAGAAACAGCACAGCTTTGCCGCAGCGGCTTTGAATCCGCAGGCTGTGAGTTTAAAACTGAAATTGAACCGTCAATTTACATGAATATGAATTATGACCGACTGTCATTGGCTGTTATAAACCTTTTGATAAACGGCTATATGTATTGCAGCGAAGAAAGCAAAAAGCTTGCTTTAAAGGCATATAAAAAAGACGGACATATATATATTGAAATATCTGATAACGGAAAATCCGCCGATTTAGAAATAATGAATATGGCTCTAAAGCCTTTCAGAACCTTGTCGAAATTTAAAACAGGGGAAGGACTGGGGCTTGCAACAGTAAATAAGTTTACCGAACATTTTAACGGAAAACTTGGTTTTATAAAAAATAAAAACGGTCTTACCGTTCAGATAATATTTTCTGATGAAATAACTGAAGCTCCCCAAAGCTTCAGGCTTAAAAGGCTTCCTCCCATCGTGGGAGAATATGAACCTGCATATTGTATTCTTGCCAAAGGACTTAAAAATGAAGATTAATAAAAAAGGACAGCAATTTCTGCTGTCCTTTTGCTATGTATCAAATCTTATCATGTATTAAAAGCAATAGTATGGAGAAATAATGAAAAATCGTTCCGCCAATGGTGAAAAGGTGCCAAATTGAATGAAAATATTTTATTTTTTTAATAACATAAAATACTATGCCCACAGTATAGAAAATTCCGCCTATAAGCAAAAAAACAAGTGATATCTTCGGAACTGACTCAATTATGGGTTTTATAGCAAAAATAACTGCCCATCCCATTGCCACATAGCAAACTATAGAAAGCTTTTTGAATTTTTCAAGATTGATAGAATTTAATACTATTCCGATTACTGCCGCACCCCATACTATACCGAATAGCACCCAGCCGACAGGTCCCCTTAAAGGCACTAAGGTAATAGGAGTATAGGTTCCTGCGATAAGCAGAAAAATCGTATTATGGTCCATAATTCTAAAAAACTTCTTCGCTTTCTCATTGGTGATCGCATGATAAAGTGTTGACATAGTATATAAAATAATCATGCTTGCGCCATAAATTGCTGAGCTTACTACGCCCCATACATTAGAGTATATTGCCGCACAGACAATCATTACCACTGTTCCGGCTATAGCAAGCAGCCCTCCTGTTCCGTGAGATACAGCGTTGAAAATTTCTTCTCCTAATGTATATCGTTTTGATGTGTTTTTATTTATTTCGTTTCCCATTAAAACTCCTCCTATCTCTTTATTTATCATATCACCGTCATTGAGTAATGTCAATAAATATTGTCTTAATTTGTGATCCAATAAAAGACATAAGCCATTAATTATATTTCATAGCGGAGTTATAGTGTTTTCATTAATCAATTTTGAAGTTTTCACATAATATACATAAATATATGGTAAACTATATATAATTAATTTTCAAATGTTTATGGGATTTAGAAGTTTAAATGAAAGGATTGAAAGAATATGCCTAAAATTTTAGTCGTTGACGATGAACAGAGAATCCGTGAAATTATAAAAGAATATGCTGAATTTAATGGCTTTCAAGTGACTCAGGCAGAGGATGGAATGGAAGCCGTTGAAAAAGTGAAAAACGAAAATTTTGATATCATTATAATGGATATTATGATGCCTAAGCTTGACGGATATTCCGCTTGTAAAGAAATAAAGAAATTAAAGGAAATACCTGTTATTATGCTTTCAGCAAGAGGAGAAGAATATGACAAGCTGTTCGGTTTTGAAATAGGCGTAGACGACTATGTTGTAAAGCCCTTTTCACCCAAAGAGCTTATGGCAAGAATTCGTGCTGTTATGAACAGAGTGAATGCGTCCAAAAAAATGGAAGATGTTATTACCTATGAAACCTTGGTAATAAACTTTACTGCTCGTGAGGTTACCATAGACGGAGAAAAGGTTGCAATGACTCCAAAAGAATATGATCTGCTTTTCTATATGGTAAAAAATATGAACATTGCCCTCTCAAGAGAAAAGCTTCTTGAAGAAGTATGGGGCTTTGACTTCTACGGCGACGACAGAACAGTTGATACCCATATTAAAATGCTGAGAAACAGTCTGAAGCAATATAGAAATCTGATTGTTACTTTGAGAGGAATGGGTTATAAATTTGAAAAAATTCAATAAAATAAACAGCTTGTCCCAAAAGATAAAAAATAAAATACGCCGTATTAAAGAAGAACGCAGCATCCGTTCTTATGTCTGGATGTATTTTATTGCTTTCACTGCGTTTATACTTGTGCTTATATGGCTTTTTCAGTATTTTTTCCTTGCAAACTATTATCAGTCCGCAAAAATAAGAGACATTCAAAAATCAGCCAAAACTATTGCAAGTAATTTTGACAACGATGACATTCAGGATATTACCCGAAGATTGGCCTTTGAAAACGGTCTTTGCATTCTTGTCGCTGACGAAACAGGAAATGAAATTTTTATTGAAAATAATCTCGGCAGCTTTTCTGTATTCAACAGCGATTTAAACAGCAATTGGGGAAGATTTATTTTTCAGCTGAAAAATGATTTAAAAAAGCAGAAAAACGACTATATAACAAAAATATATCAGAATGAACACGTAAAAAATCAGGAGATTTTCTTCTGTACCACAATAAACAGCGAAAACTATGAAACTCCGCTTTATTTGTATATCGAGGGTTCGATTGAACCAATAGATTCAACAGTTACTATAATACGTGAACAGCTGATTTATATTACCATTATTCTTTTTGAACTGGCATTTATCGTTACTATGTTTATTTCAAAACGTCTTTCCAGACCAATTGTGGAAATAACAAAAACCGCAAAAAAATTTGGTAAAGGTGATTATTCGGTGGACTTTAATGTTAAAGGATATCGTGAAATAGAAGCACTTTCTACCGTTCTTGATAATGCAAAAAATGAAATACAAAAGGTTTCTGATTTGAGAAAGGATCTTATTGCAAACATATCTCATGACCTGCGTACTCCGCTGACGATCGTTAAAAGCTATGCGGAAATGATAAGAGATTTATCCGGTGATAATCCTGAAAAACGAAGTGAGCATATCAATGTTATAATTGATGAAACTGACAGGCTTTCAAACCTTGTAAACAACCTTTTAGAGCTGTCAAAGCTTGAAAGCGGTAATATGGATATGGAAATCAGCGATTTTTCCGTGCATGAAAAAATCAATGATGTTTTGACGAGATACCAGCTTCTTATTGAAAATGACGGATATGACATTCGTTTTATTGAGGACGATGACAGAATTATTTCTGCTGATGAGGGAAAAATTGACCAGGTTCTGTATAACTTTATAAACAATGCCGTAAACTACTGCGGTGAGGATAAACTCATTCGTATTCGTCAGGTCAACAAGCCCGATGTAGTCAGAATTGAGGTTATAGATAACGGAAAAGGTATATCAAAAGAGCTTTTGCCGCTTATTTTCGACAGATATTATCGTGACGCCAAATATAAACGTGAGGTTGTGGGAACAGGTCTTGGGCTTTCAATCTGTCAGGAAATCCTTAAAAAACATGGCTTTGCATTCGGCGTACAGTCCGAAGAAGGAAAAGGCTCAACCTTCTGGTTTGAAGCAAAAATTGCACAGCCTAAACCTGCTAAAAAAGAAAAACACAAGCATATCTCTGAGGCGATTCCTGCAAAGTTAACGGATTTAAAAGAGAAGTAAATACAGCCTATGGATTATAAATATTAAATCCATAGGCTGTATTTTTAATTGTTATTTAATAAACCCGTTCCCTTTAATCAACTTTTTTTGTCAGATTATTTGATCATCGTTGTTTAATATGAATTTAACACTGGGATATGTCTTACTTAATATTTCCTTGCCGTTTACAGTTTTATATGCCCTAACCGCATACTTATAGCTTGTTCCAAGAACAAGATTTTGATCAGTATATGAAAGGTCCTCTGCTTTAGCTATTCTTTCATATTTATTTGTTAAAGTATTGTAACGGTAAACTATGTAACCGTCAGCTCCTTTTGCACTCTCCCATGTAAGTTCTATTGAGCTTTCAGAAACTGCGGAAGCTTTAAACTCCTTAACATCAGCCGGAAGTGTGGTTTGGGTAATTTCAGGATATGCCTTACTTAACACTTCCTTGCCGTTTACAGTTTTATATGCCCTGACCGCATACTTATAGCTTGTTCCGGGAACAAGATTTTTATCCGTATATGAAAGGGTCTTTGCTTTATCTATACGATAATACTTCTTTGTTGAGGTATTATAACGATATACTATATACCCGTCTGCCCCATTTGTTTTGTTCCATGTCAGCTTAATCGTGCTGTCAGAGGTTGAAGCAGCTTTGAAGCCGGTTACATTTTCAAGATTTGTTGAAGCTGTTACTACCGGATATTTCTTGCTTAAAATTTCTTTTCCATTCACTACTCTGTATGCTCTTATTGCATATTTAAAGCTTTTTCCCGTCCCAAGATTTTTATCAGTAAAATTCAGTTTTTCGCTTTTTGCTATTCTTTCATATTTCTTTGCTGAAGTGTTGTAACGGTATATAATATACCCATCCGCTCCGCTTGCCTTATTCCATGTGAGCTTTATAGAATTAGAAGAGGTTGAAGCCTTAAAGCCTTTAACATCAGCTGGATTTGTTACAGCTGTTGTCACAGGATATTTTTTGCTTACAACTTCTTTTCCGTTTAGAGTTTTATAAGCCTTTATTGCAAACTTATATGTTTTTCCTGATTTTAATTGATTTGCGGTATATGTATTTTCAGGCTTTGTTGTCTTAGCAATTCTTACCCATGTTTTTTTAGCAGTATCATATTGATATATAATATATCCTTTTGCATAAGAAACCTTATTCCATTTAAGATTTACTGTGCTTTCAGAAGTAGATGCAGCTTTAAATCCTGTAACATCAGCCATATTTGTTGAAACCGTTATCTGAGGATAACTTGCGCTGGTTATTTCTTTTTTATTTAATGTTTTATAAGGCTTAACCGCATATTTATATGTTACTCCTGCTTTTAGCTTTGAAACGGTATAAGTATTTGCTGTTGTAGTGGTTTTTGCAATTCTTACCCATGTCTTTGTTGAATTGTTATACTGATATATAATATATCCCTTAGCTCCGCTTACTTTATTCCATGTAAGCTTTATAGAACTTGAAGATGTAGGAGCACCCTTAAATCCTGAAACATTAGGCAACGTATCTAAATAGCTGTAACTGAATTTATTTTCTTTTGCATATGCTTCACCCTTTGAATTAGCATAGCATTTGATTTTAAATGAAGTTACATAGTCATAATATACAATATTATTGTCTTCATCATAATAGTCTGCCCTGTATCCAAAAGCCAGATCTCCTATAGCACTTACACTTTTTGGTATAGAAACACTTCTTATACTCCAGCAATCGCCAAATGCTAATTCACCCACAGATTTCAAGTTAGTTGGAAGTGTTGCATTTGTTAATTCAATACAGCCGTAAAAAGCGTAATCATCAATGTTTTTTACACTTGCCGAAAATTTAATGTTATTTAAACTCATACAGCATAAAAAAGCACCATATCCAATGTCTGTTACTCCATTTGGTATAGTTAGGCTTGTAAGACTTGTACAGTTCATAAAAGCACCGGGTCCGATATATGTAACCTTTTTACCGTTAATTTTTGACGGAATAGTCACTTTTGATTCTGAGCCTCTATAATAAGTGATCGCAACCGTTCCGTTTTTAAGAAGCTCGTATTCATAATCTCCTGAAGATTCTGCACTTGCTTTAATTTCATTTGTTCCCAACACACCTTCTGCACTTTGTCCCCAAGGTGCAGCCATAGCCGTCAATGCCAAGGCAAAAGAAATAATGCCGGTAATTAGTTTTTTCATAAACATTCCTCCTGATTTTAATATATTGGATTGTATCTTTATATAATTTTACAACATTTCGACACAAATGTCAAGAAAATGACAGCTATACAATTCATACAAAAATATATAGCTATTACTGTTAATAAATCATAAAAAAGCTGTTTATTGCACATCCGAAAGTGATATTTTCAAGGGCTGCTCATTCGGTATTTTTATTGTCATTTTCTATAAATAAACACTTATAGATTTGTGCAAAGCTCCAAACTTTTTTCATATTTCGTTCATAGTTGCACGTTTGCGTGCAAAAAAGCCTCAAATGAGGCTATAAGTGAAA
>UQDR01000031.1 GCA_900539835.1 uncultured Ruminococcus sp.
CACGAAGTTTATACAGATGGTTGCTGTAAGGTTACATATCCTTTAAGTTCAGGAGGAACAAAGACTGTCTATAGTAAGATTTCGTTGTTTAATCCAAAACATACACACTCATATAATACTTATGTCTATTATGAAGCTGCTCATCCACATTATAAGTGCTATAAGTGTTCTTGTGGAGATGTACAAAGAAGAACAAGTGAAACTACATATGTTTCTACTTGTAGTTCATGCACTGCAACTAATAAACATAAAGTCAACACAAGCTACGGCAAAAACTTCACAGCTTATCCAAAGGCAAAGATTACAGCATCAAACATTTTTAACGAAAAGCACAGTCAAATAAGTTCAACTGCTTGGATCGGTACATCTGATAAATGTACTATTCACGAAGTTTATACAGATGGTTGCTGTAAGGTTACATATCCTTTAAGTTCAGGAGGAACAAAGACTGTCTATAGTAAAATTTCGTTGTTTAAAACACATACACATAATTATACTGGACAAAGAGTTTATGAATCTGCACATCCTCATGCAATTTCACAGCGATGTGTTGACTATAATAGTTGTGGTGGATTCTATTGGACGGGTGAATATAAAACCGTTTATGACTGTGTTAAATGTTGCGAAAATGCTTCATATAGTTTAACTTGTTCACAATCTTCTATAACTATGCGTGTTGGTGAAACTAAAAGTGTTGTGTTTACTGAATCATCATCGGGATTTACAGTTTCAATGCCAGGGCAGTGTAGTGCATCAATGCTGTCCGCCTCATGGGGAAATTGGGTAGATGGTTGTAAAAAAACAATGACATTTACAGCACTTAAAGCAGGAACAACAACTATAGAAGTTCAATTAATTGCATCGCTAACAGGAAAAGTAGTTAAAACATATTCTTTACCAGTAACTATCAATCCCAATACATATACAATTAAATATGATGCAAATGGCGGAACAGGGGCACCGTCAAGTCAAACAAAAATCTATGGGCAAACATTGACATTAAGTAATACAAAGCCAATAAGGAACGGATATACATTCTTAGGTTGGAGCACAAGCAGTACAGCGACTAGTGCAACATATTCGGCAGGCGGAAGCTATACATCTAATTCAGAAGCAACGTTATATGCTATCTGGAAAAAGAATCACATTCATTCATACACAAGCTCAGTAACAAAGCAACCAACCTGCACACAAACAGGAATAAAAACCTATACTTGTTCGTGTGGTAATAGCTATACTGAAACGATTTCAGGAACTGGACATAAATTTGGTAACTGGTCAACAACAAAAGCCGCAACTTGTACCATAGACGGTACTAAAACAAGAAAATGCTCATCTTGCGGAAAGACCGAAACACAAGTTATCCCTAAAACAAGTCACAACTACACAACAAAGGTTGTAGCACCGACTTGTACATCACAAGGATATACTTTGCATACATGTTCAAAGTGTAGAACTTCATATAAAGATACTTATAAAAATGCGAAGGGTCACAGCTTTGGTGAATGGTCTACAACAAAGTCTTCAACTTGTACAACTGATGGCAAAAAGACAAGAAAATGCTCATCTTGCGGAAAGACCGAAACACAAGTTATCCCTAAAACAAGTCACAACTACACAACAAGGGTTGTAGCACCGACTTGCACAGCACAAGGATATACTTTGCATACTTGCTTAAAGTGTGGAACTTCATATAAAGATACTTATAAAAATACGAAGGGTCACAGCTTTGGTGCATGGACGATAACGAGGTCTGCAACTAGTACAGCGGAGGGAACAAAGACAAGAAAATGCGCTGTTTGCAGTAAAACGGAAACTCAGACTATAGCTAAGACAGGTTATTATTCCGAAAAAAATTTAAAACAAATTATTGAAAAAAAATCTAATTTCAAAATTGCTGAATGGGCATATGAGGATTTTGACGGTGATGGAACAAAAGAAGCATTTGCTATTATAGGTGAAAAAAAGTATATAAGCGACAAAAATACGTATGTTTTTGTATGGTTCATAAACCATAAGGGTGAAACAACACAACTGAAAAGAAAAGTTTATGGAAAAGAATTTAAATCATATTGTACTTATTACGGAAATGCACAAGTTTTTAAACAGGATAATAAACGTTTCTTCTCATTCACGAGCAGTATGTGTGCACCTTCAAATGGATTTATTTTTGGTGTAGTTAATGGAAATCCTAAAGAATTTAAAGTCTCTGGTAAATATAAGGACTTTGAATTTGAAAATGGAAAACTTTTTGCAAATGAGATTGATGCAAATGAACAAGGATTAATTACTGTAAAAAATGAACTTATTTATGACAATAAAACTAATGAACTTGTTTTAACTAAACCTGCACATATACACAAATATATAATCAAAACAGTTGTCAAACCAACCTACACTGCACAGGGTTACACGCTTCACAAGTGTTCAGTTTGCGGAGCAAGCTATAAGGATAATTATAAGGCAAAACTTGTGCTTGGTAAGGTTTCCAAACTAAAGGCTTCTTCAAACAAAACAAACTCGGTCAAACTTTCATGGAACAAGGTCAGTGGAGCAAGCGGATATTATGTATATCAACAAAAGAACGGCAAGTGGTCTAAGATTAAAACAACAAAATCTACAAGCTATACAGTGCCAAAATTAAAATCAGGAACTACATATAAGTTTGCAATTAAAGCATATAAAACTTCTAACAGCAGTGCAATAACAAGTGCCAGTTATTCAACTGTTACAACTTCTACAAAACCCGCAACGGTTAATTTCAAACTGACCGCAGGAAGCAAAAAAGCAACGGTTAAATGGAACAAGGTCACAGGTGCGACAGGCTACAAGGTTTATTATAAGACAAGCAAAAAAGGTTCTTGGAAGTTGCTTAAAACTACAGGCAGTGGTACAACAAGTTATACAAAAACAGGATTGACAAAAGGCAAAACCTATTACTTTACAGTCAAAGCTGTTAGAACAACTGGAGGAAAGACATATAACGGTTCGTATACTGCTAATAGTGTTAAGGTGAAGTAAATCAGAACTTAATGGGCGAACTTTATTCGTCAATTAAAATTATAATAAAGATAGAAGATAATAAAAAATCCGCCCCATAAAGGCGGATTTAATTTTTTATTTATTGCTTATTAAATCAAGCGTATCTCTTGCAATAAGAAGCTCTTCATTTGTCGGAATAACCCAGACCTGAGTCTTTGAATCTTCGGTTGAGATTTTTGTTAGCTTGCCTCTTGCAACATTAGCCTCATCATCAATTTTTAATCCAAATAAATCTAAGTTTGAGCAGGCTCTTGCACGAATGTCAGGTGCGTTTTCACCAATACCACCGGTGAAAATAACTGCGTCAAGTCCGTTCATAGCTGCTGCATATGAGCCGATAAATTTCTTGATTTGATAACAGAAAATTTCTCCAACAATCTTTGCCCTGTCATTACCTGCTTCAGCAGCCGCTGTAATATCTCTGTTGTCAGAGCCGATACCTGAAAGTCCGAGGAATCCTGACTCTTTGTTCATGTATTCTGTCATCTCATCAGGAGAGAATCCCTTTTTCTTTTCAACATAATCAATAGCAGAAGGGTCTACAGATCCACAGCGTGTTCCCATTACAAGTCCGTCAAGAGGTGTGAAGCCCATGGATGTGTCAATAGATTTGCCGCCCTGAATTGCAGTAATTGATGAACCGTTTCCAAGATGACATGAAACAATCTTCAGATCCTTGATATCCTTGCCCATTACCTTTGCAAGCTCAGCAGAAACATATCTGTGGCTTGTCCCATGGAAACCATATTTTCTTACATGAAGATCTTCATAACATTCATATGGAAGTCCATAAAGGAATGCTTTTCTCGGCATAGTTGAATGGAAAGCAGTATCAAATACAACAACCTGCGGAGTGCCTTCAGGAAGAACAGCCTTGCAAGCACGGAGTGCTAAAGCGTGCGGATGGTTATGTACCGGCGCAAGCTCAGCAAGAGCGTCAATCTTATCAATAACTTCATCAGTTACAAAGCATGTTTCCTTAAATTCCTCGGCACCCTGAACAATACGGTGACCAACAGCGGAAACCTCTGCCATTGAGTCAATTACCTTCCCCTCGCCTGTTGTCAGAACCTCAACAAGCTTTTCAAATGCTTCAGTATGGGTAGGGAAGCTGCACTCAGCCTCAAAAGCTCGTCCATCACCTGTTTTATGAGAAATGTGACCGTCAATTCCGATTCTGTCACAATTACCCTTTGCGATAACAGATTCGTCTGTCATATCAAGAAGCTGATATTTAAGTGAAGATGAACCTGCGTTAACAACTAAAATTTTCATTAAAAATGTCTCCTCTCGGTTATTTAATAACAAGGACAGAGTGTTGACTTTTGGTCCTTGATATAATATACTTTTATTATATCAATTTTTTATTTGAATTTCAAGGGGATAGTATATAAATTTACATTTTGCACAATTAATCGCTTAGTGTTTTATATAGAATTAAGATAGGGAAGGAGAAAAAACAGAATGTCAATGATAACAGCAGGAATCGTTGCTGAATATAATCCTTTTCATAATGGCCATAAGTATATGATTGAACAGGTGCGTGAAAAAGGAGCCACTCATGTCGTTGCGGTAATGAGCGGTGCAATTGTTCAGCGTGGCGATATTGCAGTATTTGATAAACATTTTCGTGCACAGAAAGCTGTTGAAAACGGCGTAGATTTGGTTATTGAGCTTCCTTTTCCTTTTTCTTGTTCAAGCGGTGAGGTTTTTGCAAGTTCTTCGATAAGTATACTATCCGGTTTAGGTGACGGAGTGATAAATCACTTGGCTTTCGGCTGTGAATGTGACAGCATGTCTTTGCTGAAAAAAGCAGCTGACGCTTCTATAGAATTGAAAAATAGTGAGCTTGTACGCAAAAAACTTGCAAAAGGGCTTAGCTATCCTGCTTCAGTATGTCAGGCGGCCTGCGAAGAATACGGCGATGATGTGGGAGATGTATTAAAAAGCCCTAATAATACATTAGCCGTGGAATATATTAAAGCGGCGAAAGAAATAATGTCGAATGCAGAATTTATGCCTATAAAAAGGCAGTATGCTGAGCATGACAGCAGTCAGACTTTTGAGGGAATAGCTTCAGCTTCATATATAAGAGAATTGATTTATGACAAAAATTGCGCAGAGTTGTTTTGTCCTTATTCTATTGAAAATGAGCCTCAGTTTTTCCTCGAAAATATGGAGCGTGAGATTTTATTTCAATTAAGCTGCGGTGAAAAAGCTGATTTTGAAAAGCTCTCAGACTGTTCCTCAAAATTGGCAGACAAAATAGTAAAAGTTATGGCCGAGTGTCCAGATAGTCTAAAAAAGTTTTTTGAATTATGTAAAAGCAAAGACCTGACCATGGCAAGACTTCGCAGAGTAATAATGCACTATATTTTAGGAGCACGAAAGTGTGATATCATATCACCGCCTTATGTGAGAATATTAGCTTTCAATAAGCGTGGAACTGAGATTTTAAATAAATGCGGAGGGAAGCTGCCTATTGATACATCCTTAAAGGCATTGGAAAATTCATCAAAAGAAGCAAAGAAAATTATTCATCTTGAAAATAACGGCGTGCATTTCCAGCAGGCGTGTGCAAAAGGGAAATACAGTCCCGAAAATGAATACAAAAAATCTGTAAGAATCATAGATCGGAGGAATTGAATATGAGCATAAGCGAGCAGTTTAATCTTATTGCCAAGGAATATGATATTAACAGAAAAAGATTTATCCCTTGTTTTGATGATTTTTATATTGGAACAACAAATTTTTTTGCGGCTAATATCGCAACGCCCAAAAGAATTCTTGATTTAGGTTCAGGCACAGGTCTTTTATCAGCTTTTTGGTTACAGCACTTTCCGAAAGCTGAATATGTGCTTGTAGACATTGCTGACGAGATGCTTGAGGTGGCTAAAGAGCGATTTGACGGATTAAAAAATATATCATATCAGATTTGTGATTATGCAAAAGGACTTCCTGATTATGATTTTGATGTGATAATTTCCGCTTTGTCTGTTCATCATTTAGAGAATGAAAATAAAGCTGAATTGTTTGCAGGTATATGTAATAAACTTCCGCAGGGAGGATTGTTTATTAATTATGACCAGTTTTGTGCAGGATCAGAACAAATGAATGGGTGGTTTAACTCATATTGGGAAAATCATCTGATGAAAAGCGGACTTACCGATAAAGATATAGAATTATGGCATGAGCGAAGAAAACTTGACAGAGAGTGCTCGGCGGAAGAAGAGATTAATATGCTGAGAGAATGTGATTTCGGTGAAGTTAATTTGATCTATTCCAATCAGAAGTTTTCGGTTATTGCCGCTGTAAAGTAGTTTTATTTAACAAGCAGGAGTGAATTTTACGCTCCTGCTTTTTTGCCGTTAAGATAACCTATGGGATGGACTTCGTTGTGTAAGCGTGCGTCAAAGCTTTTAAAGCCGTCATCACCCATTACAACTGCTCGGTTTATACATGAATATCCGTATTTATTTCTCAGCTTATCTATGGCATTATTCAGGCTTTCACGGCGCTTTATAATTGCAGGTGGGTTATAAAAATCAAGCTGAATAGGCGAATTTTTTTGGCAAAGGTTAAATGTGCCCACAGAAATTGACCTTATGGGAATACCCTCATTCCAATCATAAAGCTCCTTATAAAGTCCGAATGCTGTTCTTGCAATATTTCTTCCGTCGTCGCTGGGGATATTAATGGTACATTGTTTTGAATGGGTGCGGAATTTGCTGTCCTTTATGGAAATCGAAATGCCGCCGGCTTTCAGACCGATTTTTCTCAGTCTTGCGGCTACACTTTCTGCGAGAGCAAATGTTAAAATGCGTACATCTTCATCATTGTGAAGGTCACGATAAGCAGTAGTTCCGTTTGACACCGATTTGACAGGAGCGTTGCTTTCAGTAAAAAGGGGAATTTCGCTGTTTTCCATGCCGTTAGCATAGATATAAAGATATTCACCCCATTTTCCGAGCCAGCTTTGCAGTACTCCTAAAGGGGTATTTGCTAAATCGCCGATTGTGGAAATTCCATGGCTATAAAGCTTTTTAGATGTGGAACGACCCACAAAAAGCAAATCTGAAACGGGAAGACACCAGACCTTTTCCTTGTAATTTTCACGGGTAATTACAGTGGTGGCGTCGGGCTTTTTCATGTCTGACCCCAGCTTTGCGAATATTTTATTAAAGCTTGCTCCCACTGAAACGGTAATTCCCAGTTCTTTTTTTACCGTTTCTCTTATTTCATCAGCGACTTCTTTTATATCCCGTCTGGTACAGGTTACATCAAGCCAGCATTCGTCAATTCCGAAGCTTTCGATTCTGTCGGTGTATCTTTCATAAATAAGATGTGCCGCTTTTGAATAGGACAGATAGATATCATAATTCGGCTTTACTGTGATAAGTTCAGGGCACTTTTGTTTTGCCTGCCATATGACTTCTCCTGTTTTAACGCCGTAATCCTTGGCAATTTGATTTTTTGCCAATATAATTCCGTGACGTTCCTCAGTTTCACCTGCAACGGCAACCGGTTTTCCGTTAAACTCAGGGTGATAAAGGCATTCGATAGAGGCATAGCAATTGTTTATATCAACATGAAGAATTTTTCTATCCATGGTAAATTCCTTTCCAAATAAATCGAACATATATTCCTCATGTATAATGATAACACAGAACATTTGTTTTGTCAAGAACAAATGTTTGGAAATTTTATTTTAAATAAAAAACAGGTATTACGTCAAAATGTAACACCTGTTTTTATTAATCACAAATAACTATTACTCACCCATTACTTTAACCATAACAGCTTTCTGGGCGTGAAGTCTGTTTTCAGCTTCCTCAAAGATTTCCTTTGCATGAGCTTCAAATACCTTTTCAGTGATTTCCTCTTCACGGTGAGCAGGGAGGCAATGTTGAACCATTGCGTCAGGTTTAGCAACTGACATTATCTCATCGTTTATCTGATAACCTTTGAAGGCAATTTTACGCTTTTCTGTTTCAGCCTCTTCGCCCATAGATGTCCATACGTCTGTGAAGAGTACATCTGCATCCTTTGCCGCTTCCATAGGAACATCAGTCATAGTAAATTTATCGCCGTATTCCTTTGTGAAATCAAGCACTTCCTGATCAGGCTGATAGTCTTTAGGACAAGCGATTGACACTTCCATTCCCACTTTAAGACCGCCGACGATAAGAGAATTAGCCATGTTGTTGCCGTCGCCGATATAGCACATTTTAAGCCCGTCAAAACGTCCCTTGAACTCACGGATTGTCATAAGGTCGGCAAGTACCTGGCATGGGTGACAAAAGTCTGTAAGTCCGTTGATGATTGGAATTGAGCCGTATTCAGCTAAATCTTCAACTTCCTTTTGTTCAAATGTACGAATCATGATTCCGTCAAGATAGCGTGAAAGTACACGGGCAGTATCCTTAACCGGTTCGCCTCTTCCGATCTGCAAGTCACGATTAGATAGGAACAGGGCTTGACCGCCAAGCTGGTACATTCCTGTTTCAAATGAAACTCTTGTACGAGTGGAGGACTTCTGGAATATCATTCCCAGAGTTTTACCTTTAAGCTTTGGATGAGGAATTCCGTTTTTAACCTCATATTTAAGCTGGTCGGCAAGGTTAAGAATATCAATAATTTCTTTCTTTGATAAGTCAAGCATTTTAAGCAAATGTTTCATATTGTTTCTTCCTTTCTTTATTCAAGTACTTTTTTCAGTATTTCAATTCCCTTGTCAATTTCCTCATAGGTTATTGTAAGAGGAGGGAGGAATCTGAGCTTTGTTTTTGCTGTAAGAACAAGCAGTCCATTGTCAAGACATGCTTTGCATATATCTGAGGCATTTTTGGTTTTAAGTCTAACGCCTATCATAAGTCCTAATCCGTCAATGCCGTCTACTTCAGGTATTTCTAAGAGCTTTTCTTTGAAATATTCACTTTTTTTCATTACTTCATCAAGAAATTCAGGCTTGGTAACCTTATTGAGCACAGCATTTCCGCCTGCACATGAAATTGGGTTTCCTCCGAAGGTTGAGCCGTGCGTGCCTTTAGAAAGCACATCGCAGCATTTTTCATCTGCAAGACAAGCTCCGATAGGAACGCCGCCTGCTAATCCTTTTGCAAGAGTTGTAACATTAGGGCGTTTTCCGTAATGTTCAGAAGCAAGCAGCTTTCCTGTTCTTCCGATACCTGTTTGAACCTCATCACCAATCGTCAGGATATCTCTGCTTTCGCATTCATCGAAAACAGCGTTGACAAAGTCTTGGGTGAGAGGAATAACTCCGCCTTCGCCCTGAACAAACTCAAACATAACTGCACAGATTTTGCCGTCATATTCGTTGAGCTTATCCTTTAAGTCCTGAATATTATTTGCTTCAACGTTTATAAATCCCGGAGTAAATGGGAAGAAGTAATTATGAAAGACATCCTGTCCTGTTGCGGAGAGGGTAGTCATTGTTCTTCCGTGGAAGCTGTTCACTAAGGTAATAATAATATTTCTTTCAGCTTCCTTGCCGTATTTATCAAAGCTGTATTTTCTTGCAAGCTTAATGGCGCATTCGTTTGCTTCAGCACCGGAATTACCAAAAAACATTTTGCTGTAGCCTGTTGCATCGCAAAGCTTATTTGCAAAATCAGCCTGTACTTTTGTATAGTAATAATTAGATGTATGCTGTATTGTTTTTGCCTGGGAACAAATTGCGTCTACCCAATCGGAATCACAAAAGCCAAGGCTGTTTGTACCGATTCCCGAGCCGAAGTCGATATATTCCTTTCCGTCCTCGCTTATGGCAGTACGGTTTTCGCCGCTGTCAAGAACAAGGTCATATCTTCCGTAGGTTCCCATGACATTTTTATTAAACCTGTCTATGGTATTCATATTAAATTGTCCTTTCTCTGCTGTTATTACATAAACTGTGTACCGACGCCTTCGTTTGTAAGAAGCTCGATCAAAATTGAATGAGGTACTCTTCCGTCAATAATTGAAGTCTTTTTAACTCCACGTCTGACAGCCTCAACACAGCAATCAATTTTAGGAATCATTCCGCCGCTTATTATACCGGCTTTTTTTAGATATGGCACATCACTTACATTAACAGTAGGGATAAGCGTTGAATCGTCGTCCTTGTCCTGCAAAAGACCTGCAATATCAGTCATAAGAATAAGATTTTCAGCTCTCAGACAGGAAGCAATTCTTGCTGCGGCTGTGTCAGCGTTTATATTATAAGCCTGACCGTCTTCAGAAGTTCCTACTGTTGCGATAATTGGGACATATCCATTGTTAAGTGCATCAAGAATAGGCTTTGTGGTAACTTTCTTAATTTCACCTACATATCCTAAATCTACATCTCCCTGAAGCTTTTCAGCTAAAATCATCTGTCCGTCACAGCCGCAAAGTCCCAATGCTTTTCCGCCGTGAAGCTGGAGTGCTGAAACAAGCTCTTTATTTACTTTTCCCGTAAGTACCATTTTGACTATATCTATAGTGTCCTTATCAGTATATCTCAATCCACCGATAAATCTGCTTTCGATTCCTACTCTTTTGAGCATTGCATTGATTTCAGGTCCGCCGCCATGCACAAGCACAACCTTTATACCGACTTCAGTGAGAAGCACAATATCGCTCATTACGGCTTCTTTGAGGGCATCGTTAGTCATAGCGTTTCCGCCGTATTTTACCACAACGATTTTATTGTGATATTTCTGGATATAAGGCAGTGCATCAATTAGAATCTGTGAACGAAGCTTGTTTGACACAGTTTTTATTTCTTCCATTAATCCCATTCCTTTAAATTAAATTATGATCTGTAATCACCGTTGATTTTAACATAGTCATAGGTTAAGTCGCATCCCCAGGCAGTTGCTGAATAATCTCCGTCACCAATTGAAACGGAAATAGCAATTTCGTCTTCAAGC
The DNA here is from genome assembly GCA_900539835.1 of uncultured Ruminococcus sp. Taxonomy (GTDB): domain Bacteria; phylum Bacillota; class Clostridia; order Oscillospirales; family Ruminococcaceae; genus FB2012. Next base: position 10,956 of record UQDR01000031.1, read on the forward strand.
AATACCTTCTTTGCCTCTTCTTCAGAAAATTCAATTCCTGAACCGTTTTCACAAACATGTATTTCACCGGCTTTTGAAGAAAGTGAAACTGCTACTTTATTAATATCAAATTCAGCGTCAGCATACCCTACAGCACAAAGAATTCTGCCCCAGTTTGCATCAGAACCAAACATTGCACATTTAAATAGGGGAGAGCATATAACGCTTTTTGCAACCGTAATTGCACTATCCAAATCATCAGCGCCGGAAACTGTACATTCAAGCAGCTTTGAAGCCCCCTCGCCGTCTTTAGCGAGCATTCTTGTCATATTCATCATTACGATATACAAAGCTTGTTTAAAAACTTCATAGTTTGCATTTTCAGATGAAATCTCATTATTTCCTGCCATACCGTTTGCCATTAGCGCAACCATGTCGTTTGTGGACTGGTCGCCGTCAACAGACAGGCAGTTATATGTTATTTTTACAACTTCACTGAGTGCCTTTTGCAGCATATCTCTTGAAACCGCACAGTCAGTTGTAATAAAATTAAGTGTTGTTGCCATATTGGGGTGAATCATGCCGCTTCCTTTAGCCATGCCGCCTAAATGACAAGTTTTTCCGTCAATTTCAAATTCAACGGCAACTTCTTTTTTCACTGTATCAGTAGTCATAATAGCGGTGGCAGCGTCCTCATTTCCGCATACGCAAAGACCTAAAACAAGCTTTGGCATTGCCTTTTCAATAGGTTCTATGGGGAGGATCTGTCCGATAACTCCTGTTGAAGCAACGATAACCTCTTCCGGCTTTATATTAAGTGCATCAGCTGTAAGCTTACACATTTTTTCAGCTTTTTCCTCGCCGTCAGCATTGCATGTGTTGGCATTTTTAGAATTTACGATAACAGCCTGAGCTTTTCCGCCTGTTGCTTCAAGATTTCTCTTTGTAACAAGAATCGGAGCTCCTTTTACTTTATTTTGTGTATAAACTGCTGCGGCGTTGCACATAATGTCGGAAACCACAAGTGCAATATCATTTTTATGATTATTCACAGGGCTTTCGTTGCCGTCAGCTTCTGCTGATTTCTTTATACCGCAGTATACACCACTGGCTTTAAATCCCTTAGCGGCGCAAACTCCGCCTTCTATATATTTATATCCTTCAAATTCTTTCATTTCACTACCTCTTTTATATTAATATATACTCATGGTTTGTATACTCAATAAATTTGATCAGGTCATCATATCTGATATTAAGGCTTTTGGAATTATCATTCGGGTGGAAAAGCAGCAACTTATCCTTTAATTCATTATCTATCAAAAGGGTGACAGTGTTTTCCGCATCATTGATTATACCTAACGGAGAAACTCCTCCACGTTTTAATTTAAGCAATTCCCAAAGCTTTTCTTCATTGCCGAATGAAAGATGCCCCAACCCATTTTGCTTTCCCAACGATTTTAAATCAGCTCGTTTTTCATCGGGAAGAATATACATAAAATACTGCTTTTTATTGTTCCTAAGAAAAAGGTTTTTACAGCCCTCTCCGTTAATAAGCGTTTTGACGAACTGTGCCTGTTCGCAAGTAAAAACAGATTCATGCTCAATCATTGTATATTCAATTTCAAGTTTATTAAGTATATCTAATACTTCCATTATTCTTTACCAAGCATTATGTCCATGTTCTGAACTGCTGCGCCGGAAGCGCCTTTGCCTAAGTTATCAAAACGAGAGCAAAGCAATATTTGTTCGTCATTGCCGAATACAAATATCTGCATGTCATTTGTACCAGACAGGGTATTTGCAGCCAAGAAACCATCGGGCAGCGTATCTCTTCCGCCAAGCTCCATAACCTTTACATATTTCTGTCCCGAATAATGCTCTGATAAAATTTCGTGTATATCTTTTGATGTATAAGCTTTTGTCAATGCTCTTGAAATGAGGGGCACTGAAACCACCATTCCGTTATAATAATCGTCAACGATCGGGTTAAACATCGGCTTATATTTGAGTCCACAGACATACTGCATTTCAGGCAGGTGCTTATGTGCCTGAGCCAGTGCATATTGTCTGGGAGAATACATTTCTTTAGTTTTGCTTTCAGATTCAATAGCGGCAATCATTTTTTTTCCACCGCCGCTGTAGCCTGAAACCGCATGGCATGTCAGGGGATAATCTTCAGGAAGAACCCCTGCCTGAACCAGCGGATATACAAGTGATATAAAACCGCTTGCATAACAGCCGGGATTTGCAACTCTTTTAGAATTTTTTATTTTTTCTCTATGCTGTGCAGAAAGCTCAGGGAAGCCGTAATCCCAAGCAGGATTGGTTCTGTGAGCAGTTGATGCATCAATTATTCTTGTGTTTGGATTTTCACATAGAGCTGCCGCTTCAATAGCTGCTGCATCTGGAAGGCATAAAAATGTTATATCAGACTCATTTATAAGCTTTTTTCTTTCAGCAGTGTCCTTACGCTTGTCCTCGGATATTGTTAAGATTTCGAGGTCGTCACGTCCTTCAAATCTATCAAAGATCTGAAGTCCGGTAGTACCTTCTTTGCCGTCAATAAACACTTTTGTTTTCATTTATAACATTCCTTTATTTTTTTAATCAATAATGCTTTTATATTCCTTTTCAGCTTTTTCTTTTGCTTTTTTCTTAGCGTTGATTTTATCTTCAACTGTTGTGATTTTGCTGTCGTCACAAAACTGCCTGCCTATTGCACTGCCGAAAAGTACGGTGATTATTGTCATTACCATAAAATTTGGCTCAACTGAATCAAAGCCTAATAAAAAATAGGCAATTAAAGCAATAGCTATTATCGTCAGGATAAAATAATATTTATATCCATAGTTTTTAGCATATTTAAAGCAAAGAAAAAAAGTACCTATAGGGTAAATGAATAAAAAGCCGATAATAAATGGCATTAAAGCCACAGTTAATTTTGTTGTTAGATAGAAAATTCCGTAGCTGATTAAAGCCCAAATAGCAATTAAAGTTATTGCGGAATTAAGGGGCTTTCCAAATAAAAAGTTTCTCATTTTAATTTTTCTCTTGTATATTCAATCTGTGCTTTTACCGATTCAGGAGCAGGACCGCCGTAAGCTTTTCTTTGCATAACACAGGTTTCAAGGCTTATTGCGTCATATACGTCCTCTTCAAAGGTTTCACACAATGCCTTATATTCTTCCAACGGCAGTGTTTCCAAGGTAAGATTCTTTTCAATGCATGAGTGAACTAACGTGCCGGTTATTTTATATGCATCTCTGAAAGGCAGGCCTTTTTTTACAAGATAGTCAGCGCAGTCAGTAGCGTTAATAAAGCCTTTTGCGGCTGCATTTCTCATATTTTCAGGTATAACCTTCATTGTTTCAATCATTGGAATGAAAGTTGTTAGGCAAAGCTTAACTGTGTCAACAGCGTCAAAAATAGCTTCTTTATCCTCTTGCATATCTTTGTTATAAGCAAGTGACAAGCCTTTCATCATTGTAAGCAGTGTAGTGAGGTCGCCGTATACACGACCTGTTTTTCCTCTGATAAGCTCAGTGATATCCGGGTTTTTTTTCTGCGGCATAATAGACGAACCTGTTGCATAAGCGTCGTCAAGTTCAATGAACTTAAATTCCCATGAACACCAAAGCACAATTTCCTCAGAAAAACGTGAAAGGTGCATCATGAGTATAGAAATTGCAGATGCAAGCTCAATACAGAAATCTCTGTCTGAAACACCGTCCAGTGAGTTTTGTGTGATTTCATCAAATCCAAGAAGGTCACAGACACGCTGTCTGTTTATTGGATAAGTAGTTGACGCTAACGCACCGCTTCCTAACGGCATAATGTTAGTCCTCTTATATGTGTCTTTAAGTCTGTCTAAATCTCTTAAAAGCATTTGTGCATATGCCATGATGTGGTGAGCAAAGGTAATAGGCTGCGCTCTTTGAAGGTGAGTATATCCCGGCATTACTGTGGTAAGATTTTTCTCTGCAAGATCAGCAAGTGTTTCGATAAGCTCTTTAACCAGCTTTTCAATTTCCTTTATTTCAACTTTAAGGTTCATTCTGATATCAAGAGCTACTTGGTCGTTTCTTGAACGTGCAGTGTGAAGTCTTTTTCCTGCGTCGCCAAGACGGGAAGTTAGTTCAGCCTCCACAAACATATGCACGTCCTCAGCGGTTGGATCAAAGTGGAGATCTCCGTTGTCGATATCCTCTAAAATTCCTTTTAGTCCTTTAATAATTGACTTGCTTTCCTCAAGGGGAATTATTCCGCACTCGCCAAGCATGGTTGCATGTGCAATTGACCCCTCGATATCCTGTTTATACATTCTTGCATCAAAGGAAATGGACGAATTAAAATCGTTTACTCTTTCATCAATTTCCTTTGTAAATCTTCCTGCCCACATTTTGCCTGCCATAAATATTATTTCCTTTCAAATTAAATGTAAAAACGCATGGGCAAAACAATCTGCATTACAATCCGACTTTTGGACTATCGCACAATTATCCTGCCCTAATGGTTTTAACAGCGTTATTTATTGTTTTTTCTCTTTTCCTCAAGCTTAGCACGAACTTTTATTGGCAAACCGAACAGATTGATAAATCCTGCAGAATCTGCCTGATTATAAACTTCGTCCTCATCAAATGTAGCTACTTCCTCATCATAGAGTGTATATGGTGAAGTTACGCCTGCATTAATGATATTACCCTTATAAAGCTTGAGTTTTACATCACCTGTAACTGTTTTCTGAGTTTCAGTTACAAATGCGCTCATTGCTTCACGAAGTGGTGTATACCACTGACCGTTATATACAATGTCAGCAAATTTAATGCCGAGATACTGTTTAACCCTTGCTGTTTCCTTATCAATAGTAATTGTTTCAAGAACTTCGTGAGCATGATAAAGAATTGCTCCGCCCGGAGTTTCATAAACGCCTCTTGATTTCATACCAACAAGACGGTTTTCAACTAAATCAGCAAGTCCTATTCCGTTTTCTCCGCCCAATTTATTAAGTGCAGTTACCATTTCAACGCCGTTAAGCTCTTTGCCGTCAAGCATTGTAGGAATACCTTTTTCAAAGTGAATTGTAATATATGTAGGCTTGTCAGGAGCGTCTATAGGAGATACGCCCATTTCAAGGAAGCCTTCCTTTTCATACTGCGGCTCATTAGCCGGATCCTCAAGGTCAAGGCCCTCATGTGAAAGATGCCAAAGGTTCTTATCCTTAGAATAGTTAGTTTCTCTGTTTATTTTAAGAGGAATATTGTGTGCTTCTGCATATTCAATTTCCTGTTCTCTTGATTTAAGATCCCAAACTCTCCAAGGAGCGATGATTTCCATATCAGGAGCAAAAGCCTTAATAGCAAGCTCAAATCTAACCTGGTCGTTTCCCTTACCTGTACATCCGTGGCAGATAGCGTCAGCGCCCTCAGCTATAGCGATTTCAGCAATTCTTTTAGCGATAATCGGTCTTGCGAAAGAAGTACCGAGCATATATCTGTTTTCATATACAGCGCCTGCCTGAACTGTCGGATAAACATAATCCTGAATGAATTCTTCCTTCAAATCTTCAATATAAAGCTTTGAAGCACCTGTCTTAATAGCTTTTTCTTCAAGTCCGTCAAGCTCTGTACCCTGTCCCACATCACCTGAAACAGCGATAACCTCACAGTTATTATAGTTTTCCTTCAGCCATGGAATAATGATTGAAGTATCAAGTCCGCCTGAATAAGCAAGTACGACCTTTTTGATTTCTTTTGCCATTTTGATTTCCTCCGTTTAAATTATTTTTAACAGTTTCTTATAAACTATCATTGACACAATAACTATTATACATGTTTTTTTTATATTGTCAAGGGTTTATGCAGATTTTTTTATAAAATATACAATAAAGTTCGCATATTTGTGTATAAAATAATTTAATATACAAATTTTTATACATCACCTGCAATTTAAGCCGTGTTAGTAATAACAATCTGCATTCACGCATATAAATAAATTAAAACATATTCAATCATAAATTATTATAACATATATATGTGCAAATTGCAAGAAAATTTAAACAAAACAGCCTTGAAAAAAAGTTATCAATGAGATATAATAAATATAGATATTTGAGAAAGGACAGATATGAAATGGAAAATAGAATTGAGAACTTGGGTTTTAAAAGAATTGATCCTGATAATTTAAGCAAGCTTGAATTTAATCCTTTTAAAATGATAGGAAAGGATTGGATGCTTGTTTCTGCCGGTGACGAAAGCGGCTGGAACACAATGACTGCATCATGGGGCTTCATGGGAGTAATGTGGGGAAAGAATGTTGTTACTACTGTTATTCGACCTCAAAGATATACTAAAGAATTTATAGATAATTCTGAATATTTTACACTTTGCTTTTTTGATGAAGATCAGAGGGCTGCTTTAGCATACTGCGGAAAATACAGCGGAAGAGATGTTGACAAAGCTAAGGAAACAGGTCTTACACCTGTTTTCACAGACGGCACAACTGCTTTTGAACAAGCAAAAACCATAATTGTATGCAGAAAAATGTATTCACAGGATATGAACCCTGAATGTTTCATTGACAAGTCTGCTGATGAACAGTGGTATCCAAACAAAGATTATCATACAGCATATATTGCTGAAATAACTGCGGTTTATGTAAAATAAACATAGGGGATACTATATAAAAACAAGCTGTCGGCGCTAACCGGAATTTCCGAAGTCTGCGCCGACAGCTTTTATTGTGAAACGAAAACCCCCAGTTTTACTGGGGGTTCAAAAGAGCTTAAAGCTATGAGTAGAAAAAATAGGCC
>UQDR01000032.1 GCA_900539835.1 uncultured Ruminococcus sp.
TTAGTCACGGTGGACGGGCGTACCTTGAAAATCGTCCTGCTGAAAATGCAGGGGTATTCCACAAAGGAGATTGCCCCACTTGTGCATTTGACGACTGGTGCCATCTATGCGAGGTTAGACCATCTGCGGAAGAAGCTTCGGAAAATTTTGTAAGCGTCTAATACATCCCATTATTCTGCGGGCTACTGGGTGGGGAGTGGAATCTCCCCGCTTATTTTTGGCAGGAGGAAAACGGGATGGCATATAAAGCTAAGGCGTACACGCTTCGGGAGGAATCCACGGAAAGCGGTATAAGGTATTTTATCAGTTTTAAGGACGGGCAGGGGGAACACCACGAACTGGAAGTATCCGAGCAGTTATTCTTTGAATTTCGGCAGATGGAACGCAGGAACAGGAATCTTCTCCAATGGGACGAGCGGCACAGGGAGTTTTCGGAAGTATGGGACGAAACGCTGAACAGGCGGGCGTTAAAGCTGCCTAAGAGCATTGAGGAACAAATGATTGAAGCAGAACGGGCGGAACTGCTCTGTAAGGCGGTTGACAGACTGCCAGAGATACAAAGGCGACGTTTCCTGCTCTACTACGAGTATGAGTTCAATTTTTACCAAATCGCCGCTATGGAGCATTGCACCGCTTCTGCAATACAGAAATCCGTTGCTGTTGCAAAGAAGAAAGTAAAAGCGGAAATGAGGAAATATCTCCAACCATGACCGACACCGCCCGAAAAAGAAATCTGTTTTTTATTTGTGTGGGATTGGCGGTATTACATACTCTCACTTTTTTCGTGGGAGTAAATCTATTTTTAAGGAGGTCAACGCCTATGTGCAACAAAAACAAGATAACTGCCCGAAAGGAGGAAACCCATGCAGAAGTTACAGACAGTCAACGCCGAAACGCTCCTTTATGAGCCGCTTGAGAAGCCGTCCTTTGTGGTGGACAGCCTTATCCCCACAGGCTTGTCGCTGTTCTGCGGCTCACAGAAGATAGGCAAAAGCTGGCTCATGCTGAAGCTATGCTTATGCGTGTCGCAGGGAATCCCCTTATGGGACATGACGACAATGGAGGGCGATGTGCTTTACCTCTGCCTTGAGGACACGTTCTGCCGCATACAGGACAGGCTGTTCCGTTTGACGGACGAAGCGAGCGGGCGGCTTCATTTTGCCGTGGCAAGCTGCAAGCTGTCAGACGGTCTTATCGTGCAGCTTGAGGATTATCTGAAAGACTATCCAGACAGCAGGCTCATTGTCATTGATACCTTGCAGAAAGTCCGTACAGCTTCAAAAGACAACGCCTATGCAAGCGACTATGGGGACATCTCCCTAATCAAAGATTTTGCCGACAGGCACTCTCTGGCGGTCATTGTCGTACACCACATCCGAAAGCAGAATGACAGCGATGTGTTCAACAAGGTGTCTGGGACGACAGGCTTAACGGGGAGTGCGGACGCTACCTTTGTTCTGGAAAAGGAGAAACGGGCATCTGACACCGCCAAGCTGTATGTAACGGGCAGGGACACGCCCTATCAGGAATACACGCTCCGTTTCCGTGATTGCAGTTGGGAACTTGTGGAGAGGAAAACGCAGGAGCAGCTTGCGAAAGAAACGATACCAGATGTCCTTTTTCGGTTGGTGGATTTTATGAGGGATAAGGAAGAATGGGCAGGCACGGCAACGGAGCTGTTAGCCGCTATGGGGGAAACGGAAACCATACCCACGGTGATTACGAAATGGCTGAATGAATATCACACCACATTTTTAAGCGAGAACCGTATCTGCTACCAGTACAGCCGCAGGAAAGACGGCAGGCAGATTGCCCTTTTCGGGCGTGTAAAATCACCCCTGCGGTCAGAAAAATCTCTCCGATTTTTCCGACTGCGTTTACAGGGTGTAACACACTACACTTTGCCCTGCAAAGAGCCGTGTGCCAGACGTTCCCTCTGGACTCCCTTATGGCAGGTCTTACGCCCTGCTATCCTACGCCTTGCGGCTTCGGATAAAAGAACGGCGGCATGACGGTTACAGCTCTTGCGAGGGAGTATCCCAAAAACACCGTCACCATCGTCATGACCGTCATGCAGGGGATAAGGGTGACAGTTACGGCAATCGGCAGGGGGCATCCCAAAACTGCCGTCACCACCGTCACCGCTGTCACCCAAAGGGCAGTTACCCGCCGAAGAAAGGAAGATGATGGATTATGCCCTATGCAATCCTGCGTTTCCAGAAACGCAAAGCGGGCGGCGTTGCGGCTTGCGAACGCCACAACGAGCGGAAGAAAGAAGCCTACAAAAGCAACCCAGATATCGACATGGAACGCTCTAAAAATAACTATCATCTTGTCGCACCGCCAAAGTACACCTATAAGAAAGAGATTAACCGAAAGGTAGCCGAAGCAGGGTGCAGGACAAGGAAAGACAGCGTGATGATGGTGGAAACGCTCATCACGGCTTCACCAGAATTTATGAACCAGTTACCGCCCGAAGAACAGAAAGCGTATTTTACGATGGCTCTGGATTTCATTTCGGAGCGTGTCGGGGAGCAGAATATCCTCTCCGCAGTCGTCCACATGGACGAGAGAACGCCCCATATGCACCTCTGCTTTGTGCCGATTACACCAGACAATAAGCTGTCCGCCAAAACAATTTTAGGCAATCAAAAGAGCCTGTCGGAGTGGCAGACCGCCTACCATGAGCGGATGTCCTCACGTTGGAATCAGCTTGAGAGAGGTCAATCTTCGATGGAAACCAAGCGGAAACACGTCCCCACATGGCTCTATAAGTTGGGCGGCAGGCTTGATAAGCAGTATGGGGAAATCGTGTCTGCCCTGTCCGACATCAACGCCTTTAACGCAGGGAAAAAGCGTGACAAGGCTCTGGAACTGGTTGCCGCATGGCTGCCCGAAGTGGAGAAATTCTCTAAGGAAATCGGCAGACAGCAGGCGTATATCGACAGCTTAAAGGAGCAAATCGGGCAGGAAGCCGACTATGCAGGGCGTATGCGTGATGAAAAGTACGAGCAGGAATTAAAGGTGCAGAAAGCCAACCAGAGGATATTTGAATTGCAGAGAACCAACGAGCAGATGGGGCGGCTGCTCTCAAAGATACCGCCAGAAGTGTTGGAAGAATTACAGAGAACAGGCAGAAACAAATCAAGAGAAAGGTAAAAAGTGAATGAAGAAACAGGATTTTAAGGTGTTAAAGACCAAAGATTTATACCCGTTTCCCGACAATCCGTTTCATGTTGTGGAGGATGAAACGCTGTCAGAGTTAGCGGAAAGCATCAAGGAATTTGGCATTGTCACGCCGATAATCACACGCCCGAAAGAGGACGGGGACGGTTATGAAGTGATTGCAGGACAGCGGCGTGTCCGTGCTTCTGAACTTGCAGGGATAAATACCGTGCCTGCGTTTGTCCTGCCCTTAGACCGTGACCGAGCCATCATCACCCTTGTAGACAGCAATTTGCAGCGTGAGAATATCCTGCCATCGGAGCGGGCGTTTGCTTACAAGATGAAATCCGAAGCCATGAAGCGGCAGGGTTTCCGCACAGACTTAACCTCGTCACAAGTTGTGACGAAGTTGCGGACGGACGACAAAGTGGCACAGGGCTTCGGCGTGGGCAGGATGACCGTCCAGCGTTTTATCCGCCTGACGGAACTGATACCGCCGATTTTGCAGATGGTGGACGAGGGGAAAATCGCCCTCACACCTGCGGTGGAACTGTCCTTTTTGAAGAAAGACGAGCAGGAAAATCTCTTTGCCACGATGGAGAGCGAAGAAGCAACGCCCTCACTCTCACAGGCACAGCGGATGAAAAGCATGAGCCAGAGCGGGCAGCTTGACATGGATATGATATTTTCCATTATGACGGAGGAAAAGGGAAACCAGAAAGAAACCTTGAAAATCAACACAAGCAAACTGAAAAAATACTTTCCGAAGGACACAACGCCGAAGCAGATGGAGGAAACCATCATCCGACTTCTGGAACGTGAGTTGCAGAGAAAACGGAGCAGGGACAGCCGCTAACCTTCTTTTTTCGGGAAGTAAATGCAGGAATTTGGAACAGAAGAAAGACAGAATTTTAAGGAGAATGAGGTAAGGAATGAAAGAAATCCAGTATGAGATTGTAAAGGAAATCGCCGTATTGTCTGCGAGTGACAGCGGCTACACAAAGGAAATCAATCTTATTTCATGGAACGGGAGAGAGCCGAAATATGACATCCGCAGCTTTTCCCCGAACCGTGAGAAGTGCGGAAAGGGTATCACGTTGAACGCTGATGAAGCAGCGGCACTCCTTGAAGCATTACAGAAAGAAGTAAACAGCGGGGATTGATGGTATCTGATTGACAGGGCGGGGCGTTTCCAGACGTTCTCCTGCCCTGTCTGGAAAGGAAGATTTAAGTATGGGCGAGGATAGGAAAACAACTGGAAGAAGAAAGCGTATTGTGCCAAAAGGGCAAGTACAAATGATTATCAGTCGAGAATATATCGGCACACAGACCGTTGCAGAAGCGTTTGTCCCGATTATCTCCGAGGATATTCGGAAGAAGATTGCCGAGGGCGACACCTTCGACAATGAGGGGCTGTCCGCTTAGAATGTACGCAATGGAACATGAAAACGTTAGGACAGATATGGAGGTTTTACAGTATGGCAGGAATAAGAACGGAGAACAAGATTTATGAAGTCGGCATTTACTGCCGCTTATCAAAGGACGATGGCACGGATAACGAGAGTGCGAGCATTGCGACACAAAAATCCATCCTCACGGATTATGTGAAAAGGCAGGGATGGCATTTAGCAAAAACGTATGTTGACGATGGCTACTCTGGAACAAATTTCCAAAGACCAAGTTTCCAGAATATGATTAAGGACATTGAAAACGGGCTGATAAACTGCGTGATTACAAAAGATTTATCCCGTCTGGGGAGGAACTATCTTGATTGTGGGTTATATCTGGAAGTCTTTTTCCCAGAGCATAACGTGAGGTATATAGCGGTCAATGACGGCGTGGACACCTTAAACAAATCCGCTATGGACATCACGCCTTTCCGCAACATCCTAAACGAAATGTATTCTGCCGATGTGTCAGTCAAGATAAAATCGGCGTACCGTGCGAGGTTTCAGCAGGGGAAATTCATGGGAACAACAGCCCCTTATGGCTATGTCAAAGACCCTGCCGACCACAACCATCTGCTGATAGATGACAAAGTTGCCCATGTGGTAAGGGAGATATTCGACCTTGCGTTAGCGGGCAACGGCATCGCCAAAATCCGCAAGCACATCAACAAACAGCATATCCTACGCCCTGCCGCTTATGCGGTGGAGCAAGGGGCAACAGGCTATGAGCGGTACTTTGAGGATAACGAGGAAAACCGTTATATTTGGAGCGAGAACAGCGTGAGGGGCATTTTAAGAAGCCCGATATATGCGGGCAACCTTGCAGGCTACAAGCGGATTGCAGCCAACATGAAAAGCAAGAAACGCCCCTCTAAGCTGCCCGAAGAATGGGAAGTGATACCAGACACCCATGAGGGGATAGTCACGCAGGAGGAATTTGACACCGTACAGCAGCTTATGACGAGCCGCAGGCGGGAGCAGAACGCAGGGGGATTTGAGAATATCTTTTCGGGCGTTATCAAGTGTGCGGACTGCGGCTATGCGATGCGGGCGGCGAGTGCCAACAGGAGGAAACGCCCCGACATCATCGACTGCGTACAATACACCTGCAATAATTATGGCAGATATGGCAATGTTATGTGTACCGCACACAGCATTGAAGCGAGGGACTTATTCAATGCCGTCCTTGCCGACATCAACCGCTTTGCGGATATGGCGGTCAATGATGAAAAGGCGGTCAGAGCCATAGAAAGGCGGCTCACGGAAACAGACCAGAGCAGGGCGAAATCATTAGAGAAAGAAAAGAAGAAGCTGAACAAACGCCTTGCGGAGCTTGACAGGCTGTTTTCCTCTCTCTATGAGGACAAGGTAATGGAGCGTATCACGGAGCGGAATTTTGAGATGATGTCGGGGAAATACCAGAAAGAGCAGCTTGAAATTGAAGCACGGCTGAAAGAGGTAACGGAAACGCTCAATGACAGCTATGAGAAATCGCAGGGCGTGAGGGACTTTCTATCCCTAATCCGCAACTATCAGGGGCTGAAAGAGTTGGACGCAACCATCATAAACGCACTCATAGACAAGATACTTGTTTCGGAACGTGAGAAACTTGCGGACGGGACAGTAAGGCAGGAAATCAAGATTTACTATAAATTCATCGGCTTTGTCGGTGAATTACATATCACACCCACAAAGCGGTGGACGGCGTTAAAGCCTAAAAATTGTACGGTGTGCGGTGTTGAATACGTCCCCAGCTCTGGAATATCAAAGTATTGTCCCGCTTGTGCTAAGAGGATACAGAGGGAGAAATCAAACGAGAGCAAACGCAGGAGTAGGGAGAGGAACCGAAGGGCATGTATTGAACTGTCCGCAAAAAATGACCGACTGATTTGGAACAGCGAGCCGGAAGAATTATCCGTCAAGGAAACGAAAACTCTAAGGTGGAGATTTACCGTTATGTAACAGAGCAAACCTTTGACGCATATCTTTATCAGCTTGTCGAGGGTAAGCAAAAGTTTGCTTCGCAGATTATGTCGAGTAAATCTCCCGTTAGGTCTGCCGAAGACATTGACGAAACAGCGTTATCCTATGCCGAAATTAAAATGCTTGCAACAGGTAATCCCTACATCAAGGAGAAGATGGACCTTGACATTCAGGTGCAAAAACTTCGTATGTTAAAATCAAACTCTCTTAAAGATTTTCCCCGTGACATTGCAAGATACACATCAAGGATTGACGGTTTTATTAAGGACATAGCTACTGCAAAACAAAACCCAAAGAGTATTGCCGATACCTTTATCGGTATGATTGTAAACGGTGTAAGGTATGACGAAAAGGCAGACGCAGGTCAAGTTATAATTGATGTATGCAAGACATTACCTGACAGCAATACTTATCCCCTCGGTGAGTACAGAGGTTTCAAAATGGAAGTTCACTATGAACCGTTCAGTCATCAACACAGAGTTGAAATCAAAGGTGCAATTTCTCATCAAGGTGTGCTTGGCTCTGACCCATTAGGCAACATTACCCGTATTGATAATGTAATTGACGGTTTAGAAAAGGTTCTTGAAAATGAGAAAGCAGAGCTTTCAAACACTCAAAAACAACTTGAAATTGCAAAAGAACAACTCCGAAAACCGTTTTCAAGAGAAGATGAACTCAAACAAAAAGAAGCACGGTTAAGCGAACTTAACGCACTTCTTAATGTTGATAAAAAAGAAAATGAGATTGTTAATGATGACAACGAAATAGTTAATGATTCTCCTCAACGAAGTGAAGTTGATAGAGAATCACGGTGAAATCAGAAACAATTTATATTTGATTTGCTTATTTATAATGAAAAATAGTGAAAAAATAGTGAAAATTTAGTGGAGATTTTTTATGAAATAGGTTATAATATATTCAGGAGGAATGTAATTATTATGATTAAATTTACATTGACAAATGAAATATTAAAATATATAACCGAAATTGATAAGAACAGATACAATGTTTCTTCTGTAAATTTATCTCCGAATATCGCTAATAAATTGCGTAAAAATTCAAAGAAGAAAAGTTCTTATGCCTCAAATAAAATCGAAGGTAATCCGCTGACTGAAAATCAGGTTGATGAAGTGATTGAAAATGATGAACGAAAACACTTTTTAAAGCCTGAACAGGAAGTAAGAAACTATTTTTTGGCATTAAATTATTTGGAAGAAAAAGCGAAAAGTAAAGAGCTTTTTTCAAAAGAACTGATTTTAGATGTTCAAAAATTAGTTGAAAAAGGTGCGTCAAAAGAAAAAATCGGATTAAGAGGTCCTATGCCACCGGGTGTGCTTTTTGCCGTTTATGATTCAAAAACAGGCAATGCCGATTATATTCCGCCCGAAGCCAAAGATATACCCAAACTCATAGATGAATTGGTAGAGTATGTGAATACTACCGATGATCACCCGTTGATTGTCGCTGCCATAGTTCATTATCAGCTTGTTACAATTCACCCGTTTGAAGACGGCAACGGCAGAACTGCAAGGCTGCTTTCAGGCTATATTTTGGATATTAACGGTTACGGTTTTAACGGTATAGGCTCGCTTGAAGAATATTTTGCTTATGATGTTGATGAGTATTATAATTCGATTCAAATGGGACTGCCTGCATTGTATTATTCGGGCAGAGATAATCCACCACATTCGGAAATTTGGATTAACTATTTTTTGCGAATGGTTTTACTTTATTCAAATAAGGTTTGCGACTTACAGCTGAGCTCAAACTCCGATGAAGTCGCCGGTAGTCTTTCATATCTTAAAGCGAGAGAAAAAGAATTGCTTTTGTTTTTGATACAAAATTATAATCGTGAATTTACACCTAAAGAGGTCAGCGAAGAAATAGGCGTTACAAATAAAACAATCATTAACCGTCTGGCTGTTTTGTCAAAGAATGGTTTTGTTGTACCGAATTTGGTTAAACAAAGAGTACGTTCGTATGAGTTAAGTGATTTTACCAAAAAATATAAAAATGAGATTGTAGATAAGATAAAATAACAATTACCATTAAGACACTTGTATTTATTACAGGTGTCTTTTTTGTTTTGTAAGGTGGTGAAAATATGATTAAAGAAGAACAGCTTGACAATATGCTCTACGAAAAAATGCAGAAAGAGTATGATTCGTTTCTTGAAAAAATTAAATCCGAGCAGTCGTTAAAACCCAATCAAGCTATTGAATCGGCTTATGAAATCGTATATAAGCAAGACATTTTGTATTGCTTTGAAGATAACGATTTGAATTTAAGCTATAAAGAAAAGAAACACTTGCTGTCAAAGAAAAGACCGCTTGAGTTTCTTTATCAAGAGTGGCTTACAACAGATTGTACTCATATGCAAATGATTCGTGATTGTATTAAGGACAGCACCGAGTATGATTTGGAACTGACTCAAAAGCAAAAACAAAAGAACGGGAAGGAGCGATGACCTTGCCATACTATCCGAAAGAAGTAATTGAAAAAGCAAAGGAAATGGACTTGCTCACATATCTTCAAAACTACGAACCTGATGAGCTTGTTCACTTTTCAGGTGATACCTATTGCACCAAAGAACACGACAGCTTGAAAATATCAAACGGGCTTTGGTGTTGGAATTCAAGAGGTATAGGCGGCAAAAGTGCAGTAAAATATTTGACCGATGTTAAGGGATGTTCTTTTATCGACGCAGTCAAAATTATCGTTGAAAAAGAAAAATTGCAACCGCCGGTTAAAGCGATTGCACCTAAAAAGAAGCGAGTATATAACCTGAAACTGCCTCCAAAAAGTCCGACAGATGATAAGGTTAAAGAGTACCTGACCGGCAGGGGTATTGACGAAAGTATCATAGATTATTGCCTTGAGCATAACCTCATATTTGAAAGTTTACCGTATCACAACGCTGTCTTTGTAGGTTTCAATGAACAAAATAAACCCAAGTATGCAGCGTTTCGTGCAACGGAGAACAAAAGAATTATGGGCGAATGTGAAGGAAGCGATAAGTCATATTCCTTTAAATTGACAAATGATAATGCAAATATTCATCTGTTTGAATCTGCAATCGACCTTTTGTCTTATGCCACTCTTGTTAAAATGCACGGTAAATATTGGCAAAATGTTTCGATGATTTCTCTTGCAGGTGTGTATACGCCTAAAGAAAAAATCGAAGAAAGCAAGATACCGAAAGCACTTGTGACATATCTTAAAAGTCATCCTTATATTGAAAAAATATACTTGCATCTTGACCGTGACTATGCCGGAAGATTAGCCACAAAGACATTAAAAATCATTTTACCAACTGAATATCCTAATATTGAAATCGTTGATAACCCTGTTCCGAGAGGGAAAGATGTCAACGATTTTTTGCTTTTAAGTAAGGGTATGAAGCCTGTTGTATCTGAGAGGAGAATACCAAGTGAGCGAAGAAAACTTGATAAAGGTATTGCTCGTTGAACCGTTTAACAAGCCGAAGATAATTACAATCGAAAACAATTACCAAGCGATTAGTGAAATTATCTGCGGTGATGCAGACGAATATATGCCGTTTGAAGATGATGTTGCCTTGCTATGTAACGCCGACGGCAAAAGACTTTCTCTTTCTGCAAGTCACACCGTAACCGCTGCTGAAACAGGTAAAACAGAACTAATATACGGCAGTTTTATCCTTGTAGGGACAAGCGAATTTGATACCGAATATCATTCGTTAGATGATAATTTGATTGATAAATATATGGATTTATTCAGTAAATGAAGCAGCATAATACTATGCTGCCTTGTCTTAGCGAGCAGTCCGTTTATACTCCTAATAAGTATAAACAGCTCGTTAGGGGTTGCCCCCTAATACCCCATAAATACAAACAGAAAGGACAAACATTATGAAAACAATTTTAATATCAACAGTAGCATTTATTCTTGGAGGTGTTTCAGGCATTGTTACTATGTGTTTAGTTCAAATCAATCGTGTAAACGGTAATGAAAGATTTGAGGAGGATGACTTTGATGAGGAGAGATATTAAAAAGCAGTTTTGGCTTAATGAGAAAGAAGCCGGTGCACTTGAAGAAAAAGCAAATGCCACCTGCCTTACCGAAGCGGCTTTGGTAAGACTTCTTGTTACAGGATTCATTCCTGTGTCTAAAGACAATGCAAAAATATATAGCCTGACAAAAGAACTGTCGGCTATCGGTAATAATATAAATCAAATTGCAGTTAAGTGTAATTCACTCGGCTTTGCCGAAAAGGAACGGCTTCTCAAAAAGGTTGATGAACTTGACAAACTTCAAATTGAACTCGAAACGGAGTTTCTCTCACCAAAGGTTGATGAAAGATGGCGGTAAGTAAAATATGGGCTGTTAAATCAAGACTTGATAAAGTGCTTGACTATGCCGCCAATCCCGATAAAACAGGTTTTACCGAAGATGAATTGAAAGATGTAATTGACTATGCCAAAAACTTTGATAAAACAGACGGCGAAAAATTTGTGACGGGAATTAACTGTAATCCGAGAATAGCATATACACAGTTTCAAAATACAAAAAAGAGATTTAATAAAACTGACGGTATACTTGCTTATCACGGATATATGAGTTATGCAAAAGGTGAAATCACTCCACAAAAAGCACACGATATAGGTGTTGAATATGCAAATCGTGTTTGGGGAGATAAGTATGAAGTTATTGTCACAACTCACTTAAACACAGACTGCTATCACAATCATTTTGTCGTCAATTCGGTTTCTTTTGTTGACGGTAAAAGATGCAGAGAAAAAACTTGGTTCATTCTTCGTCACGAAATAGATAAGATTTGCAAAGAGCATAACTTGTCTGTTGTAGAAAACGGTATAAGAAATTCAGCTCCTCAATACCTTACTGCAAAAGAACAAGCAGGAATGCCGACAAGATATAACCTTGCAAAAGAATCACTTGATGTTGCAATCGAAAACAGTAAGAGTATAAAAGAACTTGAATACAATCTTAAAAAGCTCGGTTACAGTTGTAACTTCAATGTAAATCATAAGTATTGGACTGTGACTCCAAAAGGATATGACAGACCTATCAGAACATATAGGCTTGGTGAAAAGTATTCAAAGGAAAATATTTTGAATGCCGTTTTGGAAAATAACAGACCTGTAAAATATAAACCGTTTGTGCAAGGTCAGGGGCAATATAAACTTTCAACAAGAGGTACAAGACTACGCAAAGTCAAAGGACTTCGTGGTTTGTATTTCTATTATCTATATAAGCTTTGTTATCTGCCAAAGAATAAACCGAAAAGTATTTCAAGAGTCCATTATCTTTTAAGAGAAGATTTGATGAAGCTTGATAAATTATCAAACGAGGCAAGGCTCCTTGAACAGTATCGGATAAATACTGTCGAGGAGCTTTTCTCATATAAATCGAAAGCCGAAAAGGAAATTGAAACATTAACCGAAAACAGGAAGCAACTGCGAAATGAATCAAAAAGAAAGAATTGCTCAAATCTGAATGAGGTTAAAGAAGATATATCCGAAATAGGCAAACGGTTAAAAGAATTACGCAAGGAAATTTTGCTCATTGACGATATTGCCGAGCGTTCAAATGAAATCGAAGAAAAATTAGAGCAAGCAGAAATTGATGAGCAAAAGAAACTGCAAAAGGAGGAAAAGTATCGTGAATAACTCAGGCGACGCCGCCGAACAAGTTGTAAGACTGTCACTTGAAGGCTTTGAAGTTGTTGCAAAGGTATCGGGAGAAGCTGCAAAGAATATTGCCGTTCTTCTGCTTGCCGCATTAAAGCAGGAACAAAAAGCCAAAGGTAAGGCAAGACTTTCAAACCTGATTAAGTCCGGCAAAGAACTTAAAGTCTTTTCAATTCCTCAAAAGGATTTGAAAAAGTTTACAGAGCAGGCAAAGAGATACGGTGTTTTGTATTCTGTTCTTAAAGACAGAAATGCAAAAGGTAAAAATGTCACCGTTGATATTATTGCCCGTGCCGAGGACGCATCCAAAATCGATAGGATTATCGAAAGATTTAAACTCGGTACGGTTGACAAAGGCTCTATCACCAATGAGGTTGAAAATTCCGTCAGCGAAAAGACAAACAAAAGCAACGAAGAAAAAACAAATGGCGACCTTATCCTTGAGCATATTGAGGCAAAGAGTACGGAGGAAACGGATAAAAACCCCTCTTTATCTCGGACGGAAAAAGACAGTCTGTCCGAGAGTTCATCGAAAGCTATCAATGATAAGGACGCTAAAGACAAAAAACAGTCTGTTAAAGAATTGCTTGACGGTTATAAAGATGAGATTAAAGCCGACAGAGCAAAAGATATTGCAGACAAATCAAAAACGGTTGCAGATACCGTAGTAAAATCTGCTAAATCAATAAAGGAAAGGTAATTGATATGAGTTACGGTTACAAAAAAGGATATAATCCACAAAAGTATGCCGAAAATCGAAAGGCAGAAAAGGAAAGAACATATCAAATGATTGACGATACGGCGATCGAGGTTTCAAAAAGTCCCGATAAGCTAAGAGAATTTCTTGATGTTCAAGCAAAGTTTGATATGTATTCGGCGGCAAACACTTTGCTTATCTTTAAGCAAATGCCTAATGCCACACAGCTTAAATCTTTTGATGATTGGAACAAGGACGGCATCCAAGTTCGTCAAAAGCAAAAGAGCATAGCAATTCTTGAACCTGTTGAATATACAAAGAGCGACGGTACACCGGGTCTTGGCTATAATGTCAAAAGAGTGTTTGACTGTTCGCAAACAAATTCAAAAAGAGAGGCAGTTCAAAAGACCGATGATTTGAAACATACTCTCAAAAACTTTGTAAATGCTTCGCCTGTTGAAATCATTGTAGGCGAAATACCAAATTCAAACCTCGGTGCGTTCTACAACTTTGAGACACAGCAAATTACACTCAATGAAAATCTTACCGATACTAAACAGATTTTTGAGTGCCTTGCTCAAGAGGTTGCATTTGCTCAGCTTGCCGACGGTAAGAAATCATACAGCCGTAGAGACGAAGGCTTTAAGGCAGTTTGCCTTGCATATATGATTTGCACCAAATACGGTGTTGATAAAAACGCTTTCGCTATTGAAAGCCTGCCGGATAATTGGAAAAAGGCGGACGCAAAAGATATTCGCCGTGAACTCTCCTCTGTAAATTCTGCCTACAAGGAAATTGTCAGCAGAGTTAATGATGAAATCTATCGCCAAAGGCAGGCAAAGAGCAAGAAAATGGAGCGATAATATATGAAAGAAGAACGCTACCATTTAGTTCTTGATGATTTTGAACAAGGCGTAGTTATTCGTGCTCTCAATGATTTACGCACAGATTTAATCAGCGATAAAAGAGAAACCGATGCCGTAGATGAAGTGCTGTTAAAGGTTTGCAAAGCACCTACCAAAAAGATAAAGGTGGTAAAGCAGAATGAGGAACGATAACAAAAAGGTAGAAATTATTGCTTTCGCAGTTTTTGTTGTACCTTTGATATATATTGGTCTAAAGATTGCACCGTATATGTCAAACGGGTTAATATCAATTCTTAATGGCTTTAGTGAAATATTTGCACAACCGTTTAAGATAACCTTATGTGAGGACAGTTTAAAAGCTGTCCTCATTTTGCTTTTAATCTACGGTATTACTTTGTTGGTGTATTTTTCTTCAAAGAAAAATTACAGGCGAGGTGAAGAACACGGCTCCGCAAAATGGGGCAAAGCAAAACAGGTTGGTAAAAAGTATATTCAAAAACCGATAAATCAAAACAAGATATTGACTGATAATGTCGCTATCGGTATGAATTGCAAAAAGCATAGGCGAAATCTTAATACGATAATTTGCGGCGGTGCCGGTGCAGGCAAAACAAGATTTTACGCAAAGCCGAATTTAATGCAGTGCAATACCTCTTTCGTCATTCCCGACCCAAAGGGTGAAATAGTTAAAGCTGACGGTAATCTGCTTGTAAAGAAAGGCTATGATGTCAAGGTTATTGATTTGATTGATATGGAAAAGAGCTATTGCTACAATCCGTTTGTTTATCTTGAAAATGACAATGACATACAAAAGCTTGTAACTAATCTTTTCAAAAGCACAACACCGAAAGGCTCACAAACCAATGACCCGTTTTGGGATACGGCGGCACAAATGCTTTTACTTGCTTTAATCTTTTATCTTCACTATGAAGCACCTGAAGAAGAACAGAATTTTGCAATGGTAATGTATATGCTTCGTGCAGGTGCTATTGAAGATGACGAGGACGGCCCGTACCTTACACCACTTGACCGTCTGTTCTACAATCTTGAAACCGAGAAACCCGAACACATAGCAGTTAAGTATTACAAGTCTTATCATTTAGGCTCGTCAAAGACGCTTAAATCAATTCAGATAACCTTGATGTCAAGACTTGAAAAGTTTAATCTTGAAAGCCTTGCAGCTTTAACCAAGACAGATGAACTTGATTTATCAACTATGGGAGAAAAGAAAACAGCCTTGTTTGCCGTTATTCCTGATAACGATACAAGTTTTAATTTTCTTATCTCTATTTTATATACTCAACTGTTTCAACAACTCTTTTATTGCGCCGACAAAAAGCACGGCGGAGCGTTACCGATACCCGTACACTTTCTCATGGATGAATTTGCGAATGTATCATTACCCGATGATTTTGATAAGCTACTTAGCGTAATGCGTTCAAGAAACATTTTCGTATCCATAATACTTCAAAATCTTTCTCAGCTTAAAGCCTTGTTTGAAAAGCAATGGGAAAGTATTGTCGGCAACTGCGACCAATTTCTTTATCTCGGCGGAAATGAGCAATCAACACACAAATATGTTTCCGAGCAACTCGGCAAGGAAACTATCGACACAAACACATACGCACGAAGTTTTGGCAGAAACGGTAATTATTCTACCAACTATCAAATATCAGGCAGAGAGTTAATGACGCCTGCCGAAGTGCGTATGCTTGATAATCGCTATGCAATTCTCTTTATCCGTGGTGAAAGACCTGTTATTGATCTCAAGTATGATATTCTTAAACATCCGAATTTGAAGTATACAGAAGACGGTGGAGCAAAGCCTTTTATTTACGGTAAAGAAAAATCTTCTATTGCCTCAATCACTTTTACTTTCTTTAAGAGTGATAAAAAGCAGGAAAAAGATGATATTGCCGACGATTATGATTATGACTTAATTACAAAAGAAGAACTTGAACTGATGTTCAATATTTAGGAGGAAAACTTATGCTTAAATTTAAAACAAAAAAGAGTGATGAAGTTAAAACTTCACCACTCACTAAAAAATCTAATGCTGTTGCTAAGGCAACTATGTTTTTTGCAACGCTTATTGCAACAATGTTCTGCTTTGCTGTTACAGCTTTTGCAGACGATGACCCACTTACGGTTGTAAACAATCTTTCAACCTTTATTTTCGGTCTTATCCGAGCAGTAGGACTTATCATTCTTGCTTGGGGTATTGTTCAGGTAGGATTATCGTTTCAAACCCACGACCCGTCACAGCGCTCTAACGGATTTCTCACCCTCGCCGGAGGTGTTGTAATCACATTTACAAAAGAAATCCTTAATCTTATTACGGGATAAAGCCTAATTATGCGACGATTTTATTAGTTAATGAATCTTTTCTCAATTTTTGTAAAACAATATCGTAATTGTTAGTTTTGTATTTAGATAAAATGTATTCGGGATTTGATAGAGTGTTAATAGCTTTACATTTGAAAAGATTATTTTTAGTTAAATAATATAAATTTGTATAACAGATGGAAAGAATTTCATTTTTTATATTAAGATCTTCCAAGATTTTAATTGCAGATTTATAATATTCGATTGCTTCAATGCTATTTTTTAAATCGTATAAAATTGCTAATAAATAATAAGATTTTGCCAAACGAAATTTATCGGATTTATTTCTTTTTCTAATGGAAAGAGCTTCTTTTTGAAATGAAATTGCTTTGTCAAAATCACCACTTCTTCGATAAAGACTTGACAATGTGCTTAATGTTATTGCAAAATTAGTTTCTTTAGTAGAAGGTGAATTTTTTTCTAAGTTATACACTTTGTTTTCTAATATTAAAGCGGGTTTTATATAATTTAGTTTTGAGTATATTAATGCGAGATTATGATAAGAGATATTTAAGTTACTGCTATATTTTTTTCTTAATTGAAAAGATTTCTTTTGATATTTTAATGCATTTAAAAGTTGACTATTGTCTTTAGATAATATTAATGACATTACGTTGTATGATTTTATATTAAATTCATCGTATTCAATGTTATTTTCAATCCCGCGAAGACATTTCTTTTGCAAGTTAATTGCTGTTTTATTGTCTCCTAATTCAGAAAAAATCCATGCTGAACTATTTAGAAAATCCTTATATTCAACAGACATATCATCAATATAATTTGAAATAGATAATGCCCAATTAGAATATATAAATTTATCGTCTAAACTATCAAATGTTCCTGAATCTATAATTTTGCTCAAGTTTAAAATGAGTTCTTTACAAGCTTCAAATGTTGGATTAATCTGATCTCGTACAATTTCTTGAATTACATTGTGTATGATTATTTTGTTTTCTTTAATAAAAATCCAACCTTTTCTTTCTAACAAATTAACATATTCGATATATTCATTTTTAAATAGATCATTAAAAATTGTATAATTTATATCATCTTTTGGAAGAAGTGACAGATAGAGTAAAATTATTCTTTCTTCTTTTAGGTCAGCAATGTCAAATACTATTTTTAAGTGATCAAAAAATTTTCTGTATTCATTATCATCGTGCCAATTTATTGGAACAGACGCGTGAATGGTT
>UQDR01000033.1 GCA_900539835.1 uncultured Ruminococcus sp.
TCATATTACGGAGAGATTCCGGATATAGCAGCAGATAAGCTTTCAACAATGTATGATATATGCTTCTGTGAAGGAACCACACAGATAACAGACACAGTAAAATACGGTGCATATTCATACGTTTACTCAACACTCAGAATTTCTACAACTGAGGACATGCAGAATCTTGTAAAGGCACTTTACAAATATTCTGTTGCATCTGAAGCTCTTTTGGGATAATAATAAAATAAGCATAACAGACAGGTATATTGCCTGTCTGTTTTTATGTAAAAAATTCTGATATCACAATATATATGAAAGTCAATATAAATGATAAACTAAAATGCTGGTTTATAATCATAATAATTATGACAAAGGCAAATCCTATTATGAAAATTAATCTGATAAGCTTTGCAGCATAAGAATCATTAAAAATTTTTGAAATGATTCTACCACCGTCAAAATATTTTATAGGCATTAAATTAAATAACCCAAAAAATAAATTTGCAGATGAAAAACGATTAAAATCTTTAGAAATTAACACAGCTAAACAGCATACAAAAATATTAACGGCACACCCGGCAAATAAAATCATTATTTCTGCATTAGATGATACAAGTTTTTTACTGATGTTTTTTATTTTTATTCCGCCGCCA
Source organism: uncultured Ruminococcus sp. (assembly GCA_900539835.1). Classification (GTDB taxonomy): domain Bacteria; phylum Bacillota; class Clostridia; order Oscillospirales; family Ruminococcaceae; genus FB2012. The sequence goes on from UQDR01000033.1 coordinate 636, forward strand.
TATAAAACTATTTCACTTGGCGTCTGTGAAAATGCATGCATACATATTAGATGACCGCTTTCATGTAGAATGCAGCATGTCAGAGCGATTATCAGATCAGCTGCCAAAGCATTTTCCCACAAGGAAATAAGTGCAAGAACAGCAAAAAAACTAAAAGAAATTTTAACTTTTGTATTTAAGAAATTAAATGAAAACATAATATCACCATTAAATCTTATGCTTGTACAAATCAATTATTCATAATCACATAAAAAACAGCTCTCACTAACTGTGAGAGCCTGAAACTCAGCATCCGCCGTCTTCTTTTTTTATTTTAAAAATCATTCGTAAAATACCAGACAGTACTTTAGGACTTTTTACTACTACAACTTTCATAAGTAAAACCTCCAAAAATGTAATACTACATATTATGCATTTTCAGAAATATTGTTAATCATTTTTGACTGTACGACTAATAATTTACCAGATTCAAACGAAATATCGGCTTTTTCTTTAATTATTATATTTGAAATTCCCAATGGAAAATAGTTGGATAAGGTTATATTATCAGTAATATATTTAACGCCATTTATCGTTAATCCTTTAACTTCATTTGAAAACGAAAATAAAGAAAAAGAAGATCCCTCTTTATATTTAAATTCATATTTTCCGGGGTTAAGCAAAGTAACAACTTCAAACTCCGAAATAAGACTTCCAACAGCTTGTTTTTCTGCTATAAAAGCAAGCGCCTGAACATTGCTGTACAAATGGTCAAATCGGCCGCCGAACGCACCATAAATATCAATTTGTTTAAATCCTCTGTTCAGGGCTTCTTTAACCGCAAGCATTAAATCAGTATCATCCTTTTCCTGTGGATAAACTAATCTTTCATTAATATCCTCCGGAATAAACCCCAATGAATCATAATCACCAATAATAATATCAGGTTTTACTGAAATCTTTTGAGCATATAAATAACCACTGTCAGCACATATAACAAATGAATCTTTAATTTCATCTGAATCAATGAATGAAGAATCACTATCCATCTGACCACCGGTAAATATTACGCTTTTAATCATTATTTATGCTCCCATTCCTTCAAAAGTCTGGCTTCTTCATACATAGTAACATAATTGCCATGCCGTGTTTTAGATATTTCACCTCTGTTTACCGCTTCAATTACGGCACATCCACTTTCTTTGGTGTGACTACAGTCCTGAAACCTGCATTTTCCCAAATAAGGTTTGAACTCTGTAAAACATTCAGCAATTTCATATTTAAAAATAATATCATACCTTTTTGTATCAAAGGAAGAAAAACCGGGGGTATCTGCAATATAGCCGCCGTCTCGGAGCTTATAGAGCTGAACATGACGTGTAGTATGCTTTCCTCTTCCAAGCTTTTGACTTATTTCATTAGTCGCTAAATTCAGCTCAGGAAATATATTATTCAATAACGAGGACTTCCCTACTCCCGTATTCCCTGTAAATGCAGAAATCTTACCTATCAGCGCTGTTTTAACTTTATCGGCGCCTTTACCTGAAACATTATCAACCTCAAAGACATTTATTCCACAGTTTTCATATATTGCTGAATAAGGTTTGAAATCCTTCTTATCAATTTTTGTGAACACGATTATAGGCTTAATATTCTTGTGTTCAGCAATAGCTATAAATTTATCAAGAAGCAAAAGGTTAGGCTGTGGTTCACAAGTTGAAACAACAAAAACCAATGCATCAAGATTTGCCAGAGGCGGTCTTATAATAGTTGATTTTCTATCGAAAATTTTTTCAATAACAGGCGTGTTTTCGCTGAAAGAAATTTCAACCTTATCTCCGCACAGCGGAGATACACCGTTTTTTCTGAAGATACCTCTTGCTTTGCATTCATATATACCATCGGGAGCCTCTACTGTGTAGATGCCCCCGATTGCTTTTATAATAATTCCGTTCATGCTGCTCATGGTACCATTGTGTTTGGTGACTGACTTTCTTCAGCCGCTGCAGACGATTCCTCCGGAGCCTGAGTCACAGGCTGTGTAGTTGGCTGAGGTGAAGAAATTGACTGTAAATCACTTGTTTTTAATTCACCGTCAAGATTATACGTACCGTTCTCATAATCCACAACATAACGAGCATAATTGCTGACGCTTTGATAAGTGGATGAATTAGTGATCTTAACACTCAAGGTTTCAGATTTTTTGCCGCTAACATTAATGTTAATGTTAGAACCTGCAACCTGCGCTCCGTCTGCTATACTTTGAGTTTGAATCACGTTGCCGTCACGGTAAACTTCAATGACATAAGAACCCCAGATATTATTGGGCATTGGCATGCTTATTGTTAAGCTTTGTGTTTCGGCTTCACCGGTTGAAATAAATATAGTTATAACAGTTCCCTTCGAAACGAACTGACCTCCGGCTATTGACTGTTCTATTACTTTTCCTTTATCACCCTCATGGGCAATTTCCTCAATTTGATATTCAAGCTTGTTTTCAGTGAGCTTTGCAATAGCTTTTTCTTTTGTCAATCCTATAACACTTGGCACTTTCAAATCGGACTCAAAAGGACCCTTGCTGACAATCACCAAAACCTCTGAATTAGAAGCTGCTTCCTGACCGGCACTTGGTTCTGTTCTTATTACTACGCCCTTTGCCACATCGTTATCATACGTCTCTCTCAATACAGGTGTAAAGCCTGCACTCGTAAGCTCGCTTTCAGCTATATCAGATTGTTTGTTTTTTACATCAGGCACAGGAATCATTCTTTTTCCACGGCTGACTTTCAATGTTAAAGTATAACCCTCACGGACAAGTGTTCCGGCTGTCTGACCCTGTTCAAATATAATACCTTCATCATATTCGTCGTTGTATTCTTCTGTTTTTTCAAATTTAAGTCTTCCTGAATACTCCTGTTCAACTTCAACAATATTGCGTCCTATGAAGTTTTTGATCTCCACATTACCTGTATGAGTCTTTGAAGAACTAAAGTTAGCAATAACAAAATATGCAATCAATACCGCTGCTATTATAACCACAGCAACAGTAACTGCCATTAAAATCGGAACAACATATGAACGCTTGTTTTCCTCTTCCTCATCATTTTCATAATATTCATCATCCTGATCGTTTTCCTGCTCCTGAGCAAAACTAACAGTTCTCGAATTAATACTGTTTCTATAACCAAAAACCACTGACTGATCAACTTTAAATCTATCAATATCTTTAATCATTTCAGCAGCAGACTGATATCTTTTCGCCGGCTCACGCTCCATAGCATGAATAACAATTTCCTCTAATGCTTCAGGAATTGAAGGCATAATATCACGAGGAGAAACCGCTTCCTCTTCCATATGCTTCAGAGCAATAGCAACAGGGTTATCACCGTCAAAAGGCTTTTTTCCTGTAAGCATTTCATAAAGCATTACGCCAACGGAATAAATATCGCTTCGCTCATCGGTCATATCGCCTCTGGCCTGTTCGGGAGAGATATAATGTACAGAACCAATAGTTTTATCAGAAAGAGTTTTTCCGTCAATTCTTGCAAATCTTGCAATACCGAAATCCATGACTTTGATTGTTCCGTCAGAAAAAAGCATGATATTCTGAGGCTTAATGTCTCTATGGACAATACCCTTATCGTGAGCATGCTGAAGCGCTCTTAAAATTTGTGTAATAAAGTGCAAAGCGTCCTTCCATCTAAGCACTCCCTGTTGATCAATAAATTCTTTAAGAGTTATTCCGTCAATATATTCCATAACAATAAACTGAATCTCATCAGTAAAACCGACGTCATATATCTTTACGATATTAGGATGTGACAAAAGAGCAATAGCTTTGCTTTCATTACGGAATCTTCTCAGGAATTCCTCACTGTTGGAAAATTCATCTTTAAGAATTTTTACTGCAACTGTACGATTTTCCATAACATCAATAGCTTTATAAACGTCGGCCATTCCGCCAACGCCGATAAGCTCAGTGATTTCATAGCGACCGTCCAGTTTTCTGCCGATATTTGAATCCATTTATTTCAACTCCTAAAATATTTTTATCTATCAATTAGCAACCAATGCAACTGTTATATTATCGCTTCCGCCCTGTTCATTTGCATAGTTAATTAAATTTAAAGCAGCTTCATCTAAATTTTTGCCATATACAAAATCATATAATTCCTGATCACTGCAATAATTCGACAAACCGTCAGAACACAGCAACAATGTAAAATTACCGCTTTGTTCAAATTCAAAATAATCAACCTCTACGTCATCTTCAACTCCGAGAGCACGGGTTATAACATTTTTTAGCTTATGGTCTTTCTGTTCTTCCTTTGTTATAATTCCTTGCTCATACAAAGCCTGAACATAAGTATGATCAGTTGTTATCTGAGAAATTCCATCGTCATTAAGCAAATAAACTCTGCTGTCTCCCACACTGACAACATAACAGTGCTTGTTATAAACTAAAGCGGCCACACAAGTGGTGCCCATACCGTTTTTATCAATATCTTCCTTGCTTTTTTCATATACGATCGTATTTGCTGCGTGAACTGCCGAAAGCATAAGATTTCTTATGCTGTTGGAATCGGCATCTTTCCTGAATCCGGCCATCATTCTGTTAAAAATATTAGTAACTGCCACGTCACTGGCTACACCGCCGGATTTAGCTCCGCCCATTCCATCACAAACAACCGAAATCGAAATGTTTTCGTCGATGAAATCGGCTTTGACCGCATCCTGATTTTCTTCTCTGTTTTTCCCTATATCCGTTTTATATGCTAAAAACATGCAGTCCACCTCCTTTTAATAATCCTACACATAATCATCATATCTCATATTCTCGTCTTAACTGGCCGCAGGCAGCGTCAATATCTGCTCCAAGTGTTCTTCTGACTGTAGCATTTATTCCAAGCTCCTCAAGATATTTTTGGAATCTGTATGCCGATTTTCGGTCAGACATATAATTTCTTTCTTTGATTTTATTAACCGGTATAATATTTACATGACAGACAAATCCCTTTAAAAGACCAAATAGCTTTTTAGCATCTTCATATGAATCGTTATGTCCGCTGATCAATGCATATTCAAATGAAATACGTCTTCCGGTTACATTAAAATATTCTCGGCATGCATCAAGCAGTTCGCTTATATTATACTTATCGTTTACAGGCATTATCTCACTTCTCGATTTATCATCAGCCGCATGAAGTGAAACAGACAAAGTAAGTCCTAATTTCAGCTTAGCCAGCTCATTTATTTTAGGAACCAAACCGCAGGTAGAAAGTGAGACATGTCTTAAAGAAATATTAGCCCCCTCAGGACAAGACAGAAGAGTCAGAAAATTCACAACATTATCATAATTATCTAACGGCTCTCCTATTCCCATAAGCACAACGCCTGAAATATGTCTGCCGCTGTCCCTTTCCGCCTCATATATTTGAAGCAGTATTTCTGAAGCAGACAGATTACGCTTAAAGCCGGCAATAGTTGAGGCACAAAATTTACACCCCATCTTGCAGCCGACCTGCGTAGAAACACACAGTGTATTTCCATGGTTATATTCCATAAGTACAGACTCAATATGATTACCGTCATTAAGCTCATAAAGATATTTTACAGTATTATCATTATTAGATTCAAGTCTTTTACATATAAATAGTGATTTTATACAAAAAATATCGTTAAATTTGCTTCTAAGTTGTGCAGATATATTAGTCATTTCAGAAAAATCATTAACTCTTTTAAGATGAAGCCACTGAAAAATTTGTTTTGCACGAAATGACTTTTCACCCAACTCTGAAATAATACCGATCAATTCATCCTGAGTCAGCGATAGAATATCTATTTTTCCATTTTCATCTTTATTAATCAAAGCTTCACCTCAATCTGACAAGCTTAGCGATAAAGAAACCATCTGAATTAAATTTGTCGGGAGTAATAGTTACTTTAAAACCGCAGTCTTTACCAAAGATATTTTCATCAAGCATACATGGTCCGAAATCTTTATGATTCGCTAAAAATTTGTCTATCACGCAATCATTTTCAGCTCTTGAAAGAGTACAAGTAGAATATACAAGCACTCCGCCTTTTTTAACATACTTTGATGATGTGTTCAATATTTCATATTGAATTTCAGGAAGATTTTTAAAATCATCTGGGTTTTTATATTTAATTTCCGGCTTTCTTCTTATTACTCCCAAGCCTGAACACGGCACATCGCAAAGCACTCTATCTGCCGGCGGAAGTAATTCATTAAATACTTTTCCGTTATTAATATTAGCAGACACGCATGATAAACCAAGCCTTTCTGCACCTTGTCGAATAAGCTTTACTCTATTTTCATGCAAATCAAAAGCAAATACTCTGCCCCTATTATTCATAATTTCAGCAAGCGTAAAGGTTTTACCGCCCGGAGCTGAACATATATCAAGTACAGTATCACCCTCTTTAGGATCTACCGCAGCACAGCAAAGCTGACTTGATATATCCTGAACATGAAAGAAGCCTTTCTTATATTGTTCTAAAGATTCCACTGATCCGCTTGAAAAGATATTTATGGCGCTTAATGCATTCGGATTAACTTCACAGCCAATTCCACATGAATTCAACTCCTTAAACAAATCAGCAGCTGAACATTTTATTTGATTAGCTTTAATGGTTGTAGGAGCTTGTCCTAAAGCGGTTTTAAGCATTGAAAGTGTGATCTTGTCGCCATATTCATCATTCCACTTTTTAACCAGCCACTCAGGACAAGAATATTCAATAGATAGCTTTTCGATTTCATTCTTACCTTTGGGAATGCTTTTATCATCTCTAATAAAGCTTCGCAGCAATCCGTTGACAAATCCACTTACAGCAGGATTTCTGTTGGCTTTCGCAAGTTTAACACACTCATCCACTGCTGCCGAATCCGGAACTGAATCCATATAGCAAAGCTGATAAATACCCATTCTAAGAAGATTTAATATCTCGACATTCAGCTTGTCAGACGGACGATTAGAATACTTCTTTATTACAGCGTCCAACGTAATTTTTCGTTCAAGGACGCCATAAAACAATGCTGCCGCAAATTTTTTATCCTGCAAACTAAGGTTAGACTTTGCAAGGCCATCATCAAGCAATATGTTAGAATAAGATGAATTTTTATCAATTTTCGTTAAAAGCTTTAATACAACTTTACGGGAATTCCCCATAATTTATTTACAACTCCTATAAACAACAAGCTAGTATTCATGTCAACAAATTCGCTTGACACAATCGCGTAAAACAAATATTAGAAAAACAAGTGTAAAGGTTTTACGTTGACAGTTTATCCGAGAACTGTTCCCTTGTAAACCGGCTTTCCTCTGAGATAATCAGATGTTTTCATACGTTTTGAACCCTCTGCTTGTATCTCTGTAAACCTTACGATACCATCAGAGCAGGCAACTGAAAAATCCTTTTCGTTTACTATTTCTCCAGGTGTACTTTCAGGAGATACATTTGAAACAATTTCAGATTTATATACTTTAAGCCGCTTTCCGTCAAGCATTGTTACAGCACACGGCCAATCAGACAGTCCACAAATTTTTTTATGCACCTTTCTCACAGGCTGCGAGAAATCCAATCTGCACATTTCTTTTGAAAGCATAGGCGCATATGACGACAAGCTTTCATCTTGTTTTTCAGGAATAATATTTCCTTTTTCCAAATCATCGAGGGTTTCCAATATAAGCCCTGCACCTAAGTCAGCAAGACGATCAAATAGCTCGGCGGCTGTTTCATTTTCACCAATTTTCACAGACTTTTTTAAAAGCATATCACCGGTATCAAGTCCTTCACCCATTAACATGGTTGTTATACCGGTTTCTTTCTCGTCATTGAGCACAGCCCATTGAATAGGACCTGCACCACGATATTTAGGAAGCAACGAACCATGAATATTTACACAGCCATACTTAGGGATATCAAGAACCTCTTTCGGCAGTATTTTACCATACGCCGCAACTACTATACAGTCTGGATTAATGTTTTTTATAATATCAATATATTCTTCTCCGTTGTTTTTTAGGCTCTGCGGCTGGTAAATCTCAGTTCCATGCTCCTGTGCCACAACCTTAACAGGAGGAGGTGTTAGCTTATATCCCCTTCCCTTTGGTTTATCAGGCTGTGTGAAAACTGCTGATATTTTATGCTTCTGATAAAGCTTCTTTAGTGCAGGAACTGCGAAATCAGGAGTTCCCATAAATATTATATTCATAAGATGTCCTCACTTATGCAATTATTCTTCTACCTCTACAAATTCTTCAACAATGTCAATAAACAGATGTCCGTCAAGATGTTCAGTTTCATGGCATACTGCTTGAGCAAATAAATCTTTCACTTCTTTTTCATACCAGTTGCCGTATCTGTCCTGAGCCTTAAACTTAACCCGCAAAGGACGAATTGTATATCCCCATTCACCGGGACAAGACAGACATCCTTCTATAACTTTGTGGGTTTCTTCAGATTTTTCAAGAATTTCAGGATTGATGAGTTCACAAACTCCCTCACCCGCGTCGATTATTACGGCTCTTCTCAAAATACCCACTTGAGGTGCAGCAAGTCCGGCTCCCTGAGCTTTTTCTAAAGTCTCAGCCATATCGTCAAGCAAAGTCCAAAGTTTCTGGTCAAACTTTTCTACAGGCTTGCATACCTTTCTCAATATATCATCTCTTTTATTCAGAATATTTCTAATTGCCACAAGATATCTTTCCTTTCTATAATCCTATATCGCCGTTAATGTCGGCTGTGATTTTTACAAAACCAAAGTCCTTATTCTTATAAAATTCTAATAAGAGATCTCTTATCATCTCTCTGAATACGCTTGAATTTTTACATTTCAATATTAACCGATATCTATATTTATTATTAATTCTTTCAAGAGTGCATGGAACCGGTCCCAAAGCTCTTAAAGGAATTTTAATTTCATTTTCTTTTATGTATTTTTTCATTTGAATTACAAACCAATCTGAAGCTGTTATTGCCTTGCTCTCCAACTGGCTTGAAAAACAAATGACACATATATCACAATATGGCGGATAAGTTAATGCATGACGAAGTGCAATTTCCTGATTATAAAACTCGTCATAGTTTTGCTCAGCAGCGAGATTAATGACATAATGATCCGGCACATAGGTTTGAATATATGCATACCCCGACTTATCTCCCCGTCCGCTTCTTCCTGCCACCTGAGTCAAAAGCGAAAATGTTCGCTCATAGCTTCTGAAATCTCCGGTAAACAACGCTTTATCTACTGATATAACTCCCACAAGAGTTACATTGGGAAAATTAAGTCCTTTTGCAATCATTTGAGTTCCTAAAAGAATGTCATATTCACCATTTTCAAAAGCTCTGAAATTTTCCTCATATGAATACTTAGAAAAAGTGGTATCAGCATCCATTCTAAGCAGTCTTGCATCAGGAAACAAATTTTCAAGTTCATTTTCTACACGCTGTGTGCCTGAGCCGCTGTTATGCAGATGATCTGAACCGCAATCAGGACATTTATGATCATTATCCATTGTAAAACCGCAATAATGGCACATCAGCTTATCATTTTTTTTATGATAAGTCAGTGGGATATTACAGTTAGGACATGATATAGGCTGTTTACAGTCAAGACAAGAGATATAAGTATTAAATCCTCGTCTGTTCAGCAAAAGAATAACTTGTTCTTTCTTATCAAGCGTTTCACCGATTTTATCAATAAGCTTTTTGCTGAACAAGCTGTCGTTTCCCGATTCCGATTCATGCTGCATATCAATTATTTCAACCTGAGGCAGCTCGGCATTAGAAAATCTTTCTTTAAGCTCAAAAAGATGAAATCTTCCCTTTTTAGCAAAATAAAAGCTTTCAAGTGACGGAGTAGCTGAAGCCATCAGCAGCACACAATTATTATATCCGCAGCGTTGGATCGCCACATCTCTCGCATGATATCTTGGAGAGTTTTCCGATTTATAAGTATGCTCTCCCTCTTCATCCATAATAATTACACCAATATTTGAAAGTGGGGCAAAAACTGCACTTCTTGTTCCTATGACTATTTTTGCATTCCCGCTTTTGATGCGTTTAAACTCATCCATTCTTTGTCCTAATGACAAGGATGAGTGCAGCACTGCTATGCTCTCACCAAAATATGACTTAAATTTATTCACCATTTGAGGTGTTAATGATATTTCAGGAACAAGCATAAGTGCTGTTTTTTCCATTTTCAGCACATGATCAATTACATGAAAAAACACAGCAGTTTTTCCGCTCCCCGTAATTCCATAGAGCAATGTACCTGATGGCTTATCATCATCAATAAGCTTTGATATACCGATAAATGCATTTTTTTGTTCATCATTCAGTACTATTTCAGATACATCTTTTTTTATCTTTACTTCGCCAATAGCGTTACGCAATACCTCTTTAGAAAACTCAGTAAGAACTCCCTTTAAAACCAAGCGTTTAACAATTGCATTAGTGCAGTTTGTCATATAGCATACTTCTTTTACAGAAGCACAGCCGCAGTCTTCAAGTAATTTAACAACAAGATTTTGTCTTGCCGTCAAATGCAAATCAAGAACGCCCTTATGATATTCATCTGAAAGGCGAACCATTTTTACCGTTTCATCTCCGGTTTTTCTCTTTAATACATCTACCTCTTCTAAAAAGCCTTTATCCAACAAGCTTTCAACAAGCTTTTTTCTTTTTGTGCTTATTGTACTATCCAAAAACTTATCAATTTCACGTTTACTCGGAACACTTTTTAAATACTCAACAGCATTAATCTCTTGTTGAGTAAGTTCGTCATAGTTTAGACTTTTATTTGACAAAGCATAATGCTGAGAAAAATTATAACTGAATCCGGTAGGTACAACTGATTTAAATGCATCAAAATATGTGCAAAAAGTATTATCCTTCAGCCAGAAGATTATTTTCATCATTTCATCGGTTAAAAGAGATGGTGTATCAATAATACTTATCATTGGTTTAAGATTTTCATTAAAATGAACATCCTCATAAGTTCTTGTAACAAAACCTATAGTTTTTTTATTTCCCTTACCGAAAGGCACCAACACTCTCGCTCCGATAGTCAGATATTCTTTTAACTCAGAAGGAACCATATAACTATATTCACAGTCAAAGCTATATGCAGCACGGCTGATTGCCACTTTGGCAACTGTAAATATACCACGCATAAAACTGTCCTCCTAAGTTCAATAAAGGGCTTGTCCCGTCAATTAACGTGGCAAGCGCATTGCAATGCAATGCGGTCATCAGTAGGAGATTGTATCTCCTACTGATGACAAGATGGAACCCGCCGCCTAAAGAGGCGGGGGACATCCTTGCCTAAGTTATATATCCTGAATAAATAACTTTTAATCTATC
>UQDR01000034.1 GCA_900539835.1 uncultured Ruminococcus sp.
GAGGCGAAAAAATAGTCCTTTCGGACTATTTTTAAACGGGGCATGGGAATGTTTCCAAAGGAAACTTCCAATTTTGCAAAGTAAAATTTCCCTGCAATAGAGGGCTGCCCCTATAATATAAACTTTAATTTTATATTATAGGGGCCGCAACTCAGCACAGCTGAGTTTATCCTCAGAAATCCATTAATCTTCAAAAAATGCCGTGAATGCTTTATAAGCCATATAAATGTCTATTTTTGAAGTAACTTCAAAAGGTGCGTGCATTGAAAGCACAGGAACACCAACGTCTATGACGTCCATGTTAAGATTAGCTATATATTGAGCAACAGTTCCGCCGCCGCCCATGTCTACCTTTCCAAGCTCACCGGTCTGCCAAATTATATTGTTTTTGTCAAACAGTCTGCGAACTCTGCCGACGAATTCAGCTGAAGCGTCTGAAGTGCCTGATTTTCCTCTTGCGCCTGTAAATTTTGTAGTCACAACGCCATAGTTGATCTTTGATGCGTTTCTTGCTTCGGTTACATCAGGAAATGTTGGATCAACAGCAGCATTTACGTCAGCGGATAAGCATTGTGAAGCGGAAATAACGTTATATCCGTCAAGTCCGTGAGTTTTTGCAAGATTTGATATGAAGTATGGGAGATAAGAACTGTTAAGCCCGGTATTTCCGTCACTTCCTGTTTCTTCTTTATCCGTAAGAACAGTCATGCAGGTGTGCTTTGGATTTTTGCATTTTAAAATCGCTTCAAGAGCAGTATAAGCACAAACTCTGTCATCCTGACCATATGCGCCCACCATGCTTCTGTCAAAGCCAACATCGCAAGCTTTAAATTGAGGCACGGCTTCAAGTTCAGCTGAAATAAAGTCATCCTCGACTATTCCGTATTTTTCATTTAAAATGGCCATTATGTTAAGCTTTACTTTGTTTGAAACCTTATCATCTTTAAATGGACGTGAACCAACAAGAATGTTAAGCTCTTCACCTTTTATAAGCTCAGCCGGAGTTCTTTTCATCTGTGCTGTAGCCAGATGAGGGAGCAGATCTGTCACACAGAAAACGGGATCGTTTTTATCCTCACCAATATTTACGGTCACAGTTTCGCCGTCAGCTTTAACAATAACTCCATGAAGCGAAAGAGGAATTGCCGTCCATTGATATTTTTTTATTCCACCGTAATAATGGGTCTTAAACAGCGCTATTTCCTGATCTTCATAAAGCGGATTCTGCTTTAAATCAAGCCTTGGCGAGTCAATATGTGCAGCAGCAAGACGTATTCCGTCAGAAAGCGGTCTTTTTCCCATTACAGTGAGAATTACTGCTTTTTCTCTGTTAACATAATAAAATTTGTCGCCTTCTCCGTATTTTTTCCCCGGTTCAAACTTTTCAAAGCCGCATTTTTCAGCCATTGCAACTGCTTCTGACACAGCCTCACGCTCGGTTTTTGCTTTATCTAAAAAAGCCTTGTAACCCTCTGAAAACTTGTCAGTTTTTTTCAGCTTATCTTCATTTAAAATAAGTCCTCCGTTTTTATGATTGGAAATCAATTTTTCCTCCAGCTTTTCAGCCTGTGATTTGTCAGGTTTTTTGTCCATTATAAATTTCCTCCTCTGTTTTTTCTTTGTATTTATTATAAGCAGTTGTGACTTTATATATGTAATTTGCCGTGACATCTGACGGAACATCTTCAAGACTGAAGTTTTCAGGATTAACTGTGCCGTCGGCTATCCAGCCGTCAACAGCTCCCATTCCTCCATGATAAGCCGCCGCTGCAAGCTCATAGGAATTGTATTTGTCATATAAATATTTCAGCATATATGTTCCGTATTCTATATTAAGTTCGGGATCATACATGTCATCGTAAGTATGTTCTCTCGTATCATCAAGCCGGAATTTTACCCAATCATATGCGTCTTCCATAAGCTGCATAAGTCCTCTTGCTCCCACATCTGAAGTAGCATCAGGGTCAAAATGGCTTTCCGTATTTATGACTGCATATATATATCTGGGATCAATTTCAAATTCATTTGAATATTTAATTACATATTCCTCATATTTAGTCGGATAAGTAAATGCATTCGGACTGAATTTCTTAGCCTTTTCCGAGATATAATCGAAATGATGAAAAATCAAAGCCGCCGCCAGTATCAAAAATATTATAACAAAAGGAGCTTTTTTGATACGTGTTTTATTCCTTTTTTTCTTCTTAGCCATTAAATCTCCTCTTAATTTTTTTGATTATTTCTTTACATTGCAGCTCAGCAAAGTGCTTGTCTTTGCTATTGTCAATGATATAATCAGAATGTTCGATAAAATATTTTTCTGTTTTCTGAGAGTTAAATCTGTTTTCAATCAGTTCTTTTTGAATGTTATCTCTTAAAGCGATGCGTTCTATTCTTGTTTCTCTGTCGGCAATACAGCTTACTATTACATCGCAAAGCTTATTGGCGCCCGATTCAAAAAGCGTCGGTGCATCCAATAGAATATATTCTGAACCTGAAGATGATATATTTTCAATTTCAGTTTCTATAGCTTTTGTGATATAGGGAAAAATAGTTGCATTTAACAGCAGAAGGCTTTCCTTATCGCTGAAAACTATTTTTGCAAGCTTCTGTCTGTCAAGAACAAAATTATTATCAAAGCATTCAGGAAAATATTTGGACAGTTCACGGTTACAGTCACTACCTTGTTTCGTGACATTCCGAGCGACTAAATCGCAGTTTATAACTGAGAATCCTTCATTTTTGAAAACATTGCTTACAGTTGTCTTTCCTGAGCCGCTTTGACCGGTAAGTCCGGTAATTATGCTTTTTTTCATAACTTGATCACCTGAAATCCTGCTGATCTTAAAATTCGGTTATAAACAGCAAGCCCGACGCCTGTTTTGTTCGGACATCTTGCAAAAACTTTTTTTGCACCTTTATTATCCAGTTCTCTTAAAACATCAAAAAGCATATGAGCTTGTTTGATATCAGTATCTCCATATGATAAAAACGGAACATTAATACCATTCAGGTCTTTATCAGAAAAAGTCATGCACCATGTGCCGTTTTCTGCATTTGCATTAACATAATTTCTGAATTTTTCAGTATCACCGTCAATAAGAATTACATCGGCAGCAGGGGAGTAGTGCTTATATTTCATCCCGGGTGATGCCGCAACAGCGTCTTTTTTCAGCATATTCAGAACACCGTCGTCTATAAAAACATTTTCGGTAATTTCTTTTAAATCTTCTACAGAAACAAATCCGGGACGGAGCAAGCGTATACCGTCATTTTCAAAAGATATAACAGTAGATTCCACACCAACAGCTGAAAAGCCTCCGTCAATAATGCATGGAATACGGCCGTTCATATCATCAAAAACATGCTTTGCAGTTGTAGGAGATGGACTCCCTGATAAATTTGCAGAGGGTGCAGCAAGCGGAAATCCGCATTTTCTTATTACTAATTGCGCTGTTTTGTGAGATGGCATTCTAATACCGACTGTATCAAGTCCGCCGCTTGTAATCATAGGGATCATATCTGACTTTGGCATAATCATTGTGAGAGGACCAGGCCAGAATTTTTCAGCACATCTGACTGCAAGCTCAGGTATTTCTTTTACAAGGTCTTCTATCATTTCCACGTCAGAAATGTGAACTATAAGCGGATTATCAGACGGACGTCCTTTTGCAGTAAAAATTCCTTTTACTGCATTCTCATCAAAGGCATTAGCCGCCAGTCCGTAAACAGTTTCGGTTGGTATTCCCACAACCTCACCGTTTTTAAGAAATTCCACTGCTTTTGATATTGATGGTTCGCTGTTATCTAAAATTTCAGTATTGCAATACATTTTACTATACTTCTTCCTGCTGTGCCAGTTTTGCCGCTTGATCTGCTGTTGCAAGGGCGTCAATTACTTCGTCAAGGTTTCCGTTTAGGATATATTCAAGGCGGTAGATAGTAAGACCGATTCTGTGGTCAGAAATTCTTCCTTCGGGATAATTATAGGTGCGGATACGCTCAGAGCGGTCGCCTGTACCCACCTGTGAACGTCTTTCAGAGGCAATTTTGCTGTCATGCTCAGCCTGTTTTTGGTCAAGAAGTCTTGAACGTAATACCTTAAGTGCTTTATCTTTATTTTTATGCTGTGAACGTTCGTCCTGACATTCAACCACCATGCCTGTCGGGATATGAGTAATTCTGATAGCAGAGGATGTTTTGTTAATATGCTGACCGCCTGCGCCAGAAGAACGGAAAACGTCAATTTTAAGGTCTTTTTCTTCATTGAGGTCAAGCTCGACTTCATCGGCCTCGGGAAGTACGGCTACAGTAACGGTTGAGGTATGAACACGTCCTTGTGATTCTGTTTCCGGAACACGCTGGACTCTATGAACTCCGCTTTCATATTTAAAACGGGAATATGCGCCGCTTCCTTCGATTGAAAATGATATTTCCTTATATCCGCCAAGCTCGGTTTCATTTGCATTCAATATATCAATATTCCAGCCCTTTGATGCGGCATAAAGTGTATACATTCTATAAAGTGAATTTGCAAAAAGCGCTGCTTCTTCACCGCCTGCTCCGCCTCTTATTTCTACGATAACGTTTTTCTCATCGTTAGGGTCTTTAGGCAAAAGCAGAATTTTCAGCTCTTCGCCGAGGGTTTCCATGGATTTTTTACTTTCCTCAAGCTGTTCCTGAACCATTTCTTTAAAATCCTTGTCAAGTCCGCCGCCGTTTAACAGTTCTAAAGCTTCGTCGTTAGCGTCTTTAGCTTGTTTATATTCTTTAAATTTTTCAGCAATTGGCTGAAGGCTGCTATATTCTTTCATGAGTGCAGTATACTGAGAGTGGTCGTTAACTACATCAGGCTGCATAAGCTTTTCGTTTATTTCATTGAATTTGTCTTCTAATGCTTTAAGTTTTTCAAACATATGTTAATTCTCCTTAAGTTATGATTTTTAGTTGAAAGGCATGTTTTACACAGCTAAGATTCGGCTTCTTTTATAACTGTTTTAACATTCTTTTCAGCTTTGCTGCGGGGTATCATGAATTCACGTCCGCAGCCGCTGCATCTCAGTTTAAAGTCCATACCTGAGCGTAGTACCAGCATTTTATTATCGCCGCATGGATGTTTCTTTTTCATTATAAGAACATCTCCTTTGGATATATCCAATTCAACCCGTCCTTCCCTATGAATTAAGCATATACAATATAGTATATCACAAAAACAAATAAAAGGCAATATTCAAACCTGGTTTTTTACGCCGAAGATTTAAAAGCAATAATTAAAGTTGCTATTTTTATGAAATTGGTATATAATAAAGGTGTAAAAACGAGAGGAGAATTAAATATGAAGTCAAGTGAAATTATTCCATATACAAGAAAAGCTTATTATTATGAAACAGATAAAATGGGAATAGTTCATCATTCCAACTACATTCGATGGCTTGAAGAAGCGAGAATTCATATGCTCTCAGAGGCTGGATATCCATTTGAGAAAATGGAGGAGGACGGTGTGATGATTCCTGTTCTTTCGGCACAGTGTCAATATAAATATCCCATAAGGTTCGGTGATACATTTAAAATTTATTCCACAGTAACTCAGTTTAACGGATGTAAAATGACTTTAGAATATAAAATTATTAATATTACGGCTGGTGAAAAGCTGTCGGCTGTTTGCAAAACAGAGCATTGTCTTACAGATATGAACATGCGTCCTATTCGCACACAAAGGAAATATCCTGATATTTTTAAGGTGTTCAATGACGCTTTGGAAGAAATATTATAGTGTATAAAATTTAGCGGAGGTAAAAATGATCAAACTTATTGCTTCTGATATAGATGGGACCTTACTCAATGATAAAAAGCAGTTACCGCCTGATTTTGGGCAAACGCTTGATTTAATAGAAAGCAATGACGCCTCATTTGTCATTGCAAGCGGAAGAAGCTACAGTGCACTTGCTGTTCAGTTTGCAGAATATGCAGACAGGCTGTCTTTTATTTGCGATAACGGAGCATACATCGTTTATGACGGTGAGCTGATTAGCATTTCGATAATACCTAAAGAAACGGTAGACGAAGTAGTGAAGTGCTGTGATGAAAATGGGCTTATTGCTTTGCTTTGCGGTAAGAATGGCACTTATTACAGCAGTTCAAGCGATATATACAAAACAGAAATAGCAACTTATTATAATAATTCTGTGTATCTAAAAGACTTAACGGCATGCAGTGATGACATATTTAAAATTGCTGTGTTTGAAGAGTCGGGCATTGAGGATCACGGAAACGTGATTTTAAGAGGGAAGTTCGGAGATAGAGTTAATGTAGCTTTATCGGGTAAGCGCTGGACTGATCTGATGAATCTTGGTGTCAACAAAGGTGAGGGTCTAAAACAAATCCAAAAGAAAATGGGTATAAAAAGAGAAGAATCTGCCGCATTTGGTGATTTTCTTAATGATATAGAATTGCTTGAAAGCGTAGAAAACAGTTATGCTATGGAAAATGCTCATGAGAGATGCAAGGAATCGGCAAAGTTTATCATAGGCTCTAATAATGATTATGCCGTAACCAGAGAAATCCGCAGGATGTTTGGGTGAATAATAAAAAAACAACTCTCGAAAGAAAAATCTTTCGGGAGTTGTTCGTTGTATTAGTCTTTAAGAGAATTAAGCAATCCGTTGCTGTTGATAATATTAATCAGAAACTCAGGAAAAGCTGTACCCTGATAAGTTTCATTCTTTGTTTTATTGGTAATAAGACCGCTGTCAAAGTCAATCTCAACCTCGTCGCCGTCGCTGATTTTTTCGGCAGCTTCCGGACACTCAATAATAGGCAAACCAATGTTAATTGAGTTTCTGTAGAATATTCTTGCAAATGTTTTTGCGATTACGCAGGAAATTCCGCTTGCTTTAATAGCAATGGGGGCGTGTTCACGGGAAGAGCCGCAGCCGAAGTTACTTTCGGCAACCATAATGTCGCCCTCTTTCACTTTCTTTGTGAAATCAATGTCTATATCCTCCATACAATGAGCGGCAAGCTCCTTATGATCTGTTGTATTAAGATATCTTGCGGGAATGATAACGTCAGTATCAACGTTATCACCGTATTTATGTACTCTGCCTATAGCTTTCATTAAAATCTATCCTTTCATAGGTCAATATTAATTATACTTCAAAGTCAACACATTTTCTCGAATTTACCGATGCTCTAACAATTTCAGCTACTTTCAAGTGCTCAGGATTTACCTGATATGCTTTAAGCGCCTTTTCGTCAGTAAAAAGTGAATCAAGCATTAAATCACCGTTTGACGAACCAAGAAATTCTGTATAAACTTTGATGTCTTTTAAGCCGTCAATTTTGCCTTTAAGGCTTTCAAGACCCTGTTTAATTTCATTGCTGCGTTCAGCTTTTTGTTCAGGAGTAAATCCGTCTTTGTAATTCCAAATAATGATATGTTTTATCATATCACATTACCTCTGAGGGCTGTGATATTTTGCCTGTAATTGCTGATGCTGCGGCAACATAAGGAGAAGCAAGATAAACTTCTGATTCGGGATGTCCCATTCTTCCGACAAAATTTCTGTTTGTTGTAGCAACAGCTCTTTCGCCCTTTGCGAGAATACCCATATGACCGCCGAGGCATGGTCCGCATGTAGGTGTTGAAACTGCACAGCCAGCGCTGATAAAGATTTCAAGCAATCCTTCCTGCATAGCCTGTAAATATACCTTCTGTGTTGCAGGAATCACGATACATCTTACATTATCAGCAATCTTTTTGCCTTTAAGTATTTCAGCGGCACATCTCATATCTTCAATTCTGCCGTTTGTACATGAACCGATAACCACCTGATCGATTTTCAAATCTTCAATCTCGTCAAAGGTTTTTGCATTTTCAGGGAGGTGAGGGAATGCAACTGTAGGCTTAATGTCGTCAAGACAAATGTCATATACAGCTTCGTATTCAGCATCTTCATCAGCTTCATAGACTTTATATTCCTTAGTAACCTTGTCCTTTATATAATCAAGAGTAACCTCGTCAACAGCAAAAATACCATTTTTAGCTCCTGCTTCAATAGCCATGTTGGCCATGCAGAGTCGGTCTTCCATAGAAAGATTTTTTAATCCCTCTCCTGAAAACTCCATAGATTTATAAAGTGCTCCGTCAACGCCGATCATGCCGATTATATGAAGAATAACGTCCTTAGCGGCAGAATATTCAGGAAGCTTTCCGGTTATATTAAATTTAATTGCAGCAGGGACTTTGAACCAAGTTTTACCCTTTGCCATACCTGCACACATATCAGTTGAACCTATACCTGTTGAAAATGCACCGAGAGCGCCGTATGTACAAGTATGTGAATCTGCGCCGATTACGCAGTCGCCGGGAGCAACAAGTCCTTTTTCAGGCAGCAGGGCATGTTCAATTCCCATATCTCCTACATCATAGTAGTGTGTGATGTCATATTCACCGCAAAAATCACGGCACTGCTTACATTGACCAGCTGCCTTAATATCTTTATTAGGTGTGAAATGATCCATAACCATTGTGATTTTTTCTCTGTTAAAAACGCTGTCAAATCCGGCTTTATTAAACTCATTGATTGCAACAGGTGAAGTTACGTCGTTGCCAAGTACCAAATCAAGGTTAGCCATAATAAGCTGACCGGCTTTGACCTCTTCAAGCCCTGCATGAGCTGCGAGAATTTTTTGCGTCATAGTCATACCCATAATATCATAAACTCCTTATCTTAAAAAAATATTATATATACATATATTATTATAGCATATTTTAAGATTGCTGTAAACACTTAGCTTCAATAATTTTTTATTTCAAATATTTATAAAAATAAAATTAGCATAAATTTCAATGTTTTAAATAAAAATCTTCTTGTATATTGCTGTTCAAACAAGCAAAAAATAATTTTGGGTAAAAGAAATTTTGCTTAATATTAATGGAGAGGGTGAATTATATGAACAAAGGTTCAATTATGAAAGGCGTTTCAGTCGGACTTACGGCAGGTGCGTTAGTATATGCTATTTCAAGCGCCAGCAGAAGCGACAAAAGAAGGCTCAAGTCAAGGACAGGAAAGGCTATTCGTGCCATAGGCGATGTTATGGACGGAATTTCAATGATGATGAACTAATATTAAAAAAGCATGCTGTTTCTGTTTTTTACAGTAGTTTCAGCATGCTTTTAGTTTTATTTATTCAATTGTTACTTTTTTCATAACCTGATCAACTAAAGGTCTGTCCATATAATTAACTTCTGTTTCAGCAATTTCGTCAACTGCGTCCATACCTTCAATAACTTTTCCGAATGCTGCATATTGCCCGTCAAGGTGTGGGGCATCCTTATGCATTATAAAGAACTGTGAGCCGGCGGAATCATGCATTTGAGAACGAGCCATAGAAATTACGCCTCTTGTATGTTTTAAATTATTAGGCACGCCGTTAGCAAGGAATTCACCTTTAATTCTTTCTTTCGGACCGCCCATTCCGGTACCCTCGGGACATCCGCCCTGAATCATAAAGCCGTTTATAACTCTGTGAAAAATAAGTCCGTCATAAAAGCCTTCTTTGACTAATTTTTCAAAGTTTGCAACCGTAATCGGCGCATGCTCAGGATAAAGCTCAATTTTAATTTTCTTTCCGTTTTCCATTTCAATTACAACCATGAAAAAGAACTCCTTACAATATTATATTAATTAATTCCACAATTTCTCAGGATATACTCCGTCTGAAACAAGCTTAGCAATTGATTCACAAACTGTAGCTTTATCTTCTGCATAAGTTACACCGAACCATCTGTCACGGCTTTCAAGCATTGTACATTCTGCTTCTCCGTTTTTAATAAGCTTATCAATGATAGTCGGAAGTAAAAATTCAGCCTTAAGATCCTTGCTGTTTTCTTCAAGGAATGCATTGAATTCACTATCAAGAGTATCTAAGAATTCCGGAGGACAGCCCCACATGTTCATAGAAACATGACTGTCTTCGCTTACTTCCTTTCTGCCATCGCCGTCATCAGCCATAACCTTTCCGTCAGCCTCACGAATGATATTAAATGTTTCCTCAATGTCAGTAACTTTATTATTTTCGTCTGCTACGCATATTCCCCTTGTAACAGTACCGTTATCGCTCAAAGTATTTTTCAGTATAAAAGCTGCCATTGAGAGGTCAAGCTTATCGCTTTTATGCTCGGATGTCAGGTAATCATAAAGAATTTTAAAGCCTTCAAATCCATAATAATCGTCGGCATTAATAATAACGAAAGGTTCATTTACTGCACCTTTACAGCACAAAATAGCGTGACCTGTTCCCCATGGCTTTGTTCTTTCGGCATTTTTGAACTGCTCAGGAACATCATCAGTTTCCTGATAAACATAGCTTACATTTACATATTTTGAAATACGGTTTCCGATCATTTCAGCAAAAGCTTCTTCAATATCTTTTCTTATAATGAAAACTACCTTATTAAAGCCGGCTTTTACTGCGTCATATATAGAATAATCCATAATAATTTCATTATTAGGTCCTACAGGAGCAAGCTGTTTGATACCGCCGCCGAAACGGGAACCCATACCTGCTGCCATAATAACGAGAGTACAGTCTTTCATAATAATATCTCCTTAAAATAAAAATAGTGTCTTAAACACACTTTTATTATGGCATATATTTTTAAAAAAGTCAACAATATTTTAGCAACAGCTTTTATGGGGGGTTATATAATAGATGTCTTTTTTGATTGAAACTCTTCAAATTAAGAAATAACTGATTTACTATTAAGAAAGGATTTATAAAACAAAATAAAAAAGCCTTAAAATGCAGTTGATTCGGCATTTTAAAGGCTTTTATTGTGAAACGAAAACCCCCAGTTTTACTGGGGGTTCAAAAGAGCTTAAAGCTATGAGTAGAAAAAATAGG
>UQDR01000035.1 GCA_900539835.1 uncultured Ruminococcus sp.
ATCACTTCTGTTCCCTCTGCTTCACTTGAAGAGTCTTCTACTTCACTGCTGGAATCAGGTTCACTGCTGGATTCTTCTTCGCTGGATGATTCAGGTACGTTTCCGATTTCTACTGTTCTTTCGCTTTCGCCTGCCAAACCGTCAATGCTGAACACTGCCTTTGCTTTGTTTCCATCAGGCACATTTATTGGACTTGTAACCAAGAAGCATTTACCCTCGTCAGCTTCGATTTTTTGACCGTTAGCAACGATAGATTTATATGCCTTTGTTATTGTTTCCGGTGAGCCTTCTACTGCTACGAAATTATCAGGATCATCATATCCTGCAACAGATAATGCTGCTTTTGCTGATGTTGCTGCTTCTATTTGCTCAGCATCTGCTATTCCTATGAAACGTATATCATTAGGACTCTCTATTTTCTGCTGGTATTTTACTTCGCAGGTGAGGGTTTCCTCCTGGGAGGGTACGAGTAACTCAATTTTGACATCCTTAATTGAAGAATACAAGGTTACCCTAATTTTTGTTACATCGTTGAAAGCAGACTCTCCTTTAACTCCAGTTGTTGAAGTATGCTTTGCCTCTTTTAGAAAATCAGAAAGTAAAAATCTTTTAGTTATTACATCTTCATATTCATTTGAGTTTGTTTTATACAATACGTTTCCTCTTGCTAAATCGCCACTTCCGTCAAGTTTAGGAACCATACTACTAAATTGAATAGCACTTGTATCAACAGAACTATTTGAATTTCCTGTATAAGTAAACTGAATATACTCTCCATTATCACCTCTAGATGAAAGCTTTTCGTCGTTCATATCAAAATAGATTGCTTCTTGGTTTGTAACTTTAGAAATTTGCGCTAAAACAAATGAATTATAGTCCTTTAAAATAAAATTACCCTCAGCAGACACTATATTTTTATTCATAGGGATAAATATAGTTCCACCAAGGGCTAATATTCCAGCAGTCACTGAAGCAAGTAATTTTTTTAATCTCATGTTACTTTCCTCCTTCCTAAATGAACTTAATTGTCGTTTGGTTTTCCTATGATTTTTTCCAAAACAAAAACATTTGGATTGTTGCTTTAATCTCATAGCCATTTTCTCCTTAGCTTAATATATTATGTTTTCAAGGTGCTTGTCTGATTAATTTCCTGTCAGATTCATTCCAAACATGGTGAACGTTGTTTAGTTTTCATTTTATTCTCCTCCATTAAAAAATATTAACAGTCGAAAATTAGTTAAGCAAACATTAATTGGGTCGAATGTCTATTGACATTATAGCACTAATTTCCCAGTTATTCAAGTGTATTCTTGGAATTTATACATAAAATATTCCACAAAATTGCTAAAAGAATTTTGTGGAATATGCATAAAAATGCTTGTTTTAGTAGCTTTTATATAATATATTAATCAATTAGTTGTACTGATAAAAAGACGGCGAAGTGCAGATTTATTCCTGCATTTCGCCGTCTGTTTCATCTGAACACGAATCGTCCCATACATATTCATCATATTTGTCTAAAAAGTTGTAACGCTTGCCTTTATATACATATTCAATCACAGTATTAAGATTTACATTATAAACACTTTTAAATATATTCGTTTCAACAAAATCATTTCCCTGACTGAGCTTGTGTATCAGTGCCTTTATCTCCTGCCTTTTTGAAATATCCCCCTTGTTTTCAAGCTTTTCATATTCTTCAGTAAATCGGCATGCACACTGTAAAAACTCAAGATTGTTATACCTTGCCCAGTCCTTGATAAACTTCTCTCTCACCATATACATGGGGCGTATTAGCTCCATGCCTATGAAGTTCTTGGAGTGAAGCTTTGGCATCATGGTCTGTACCTGTCCGCCATAAATCATACCCATTAAAATCGTTTCAATAACATCATCATAGTGATGCCCCAAAGCAATTTTGTTGCATCCTAAATCCTGTGCAAACTTATATAAGTTTCCTCTCCTCATCCGAGCGCACATATAGCAAGGATTTTTGTCCAGTCCTACAACATAATTGAATATTTTCGCTTCAAACATTTTTATGGGGATATTCATAAGCCTTGCATTGTCAATTATCTTCTGACGGTTTTCAGGATTATATCCCGGGTCCATGACCACAAATTCCAGTTCAAACTTCATTTCGGAATATTTCTGAAGATGCTCCATGCATTTTGCAAGAAGCATGGAATCCTTGCCCCCCGAAATGCAAACCGCTATTTTGTCACCCTCGCTTATCATCTTGTATTCTTTTATTCCCATAACAAACTTATTCCAGATATCCTTGCGGTATTTTTTTATAATACTGCGTTCAATCTCTTGATAAGGCTGTAAAACTCTTGCCATTAAAATGCTCTCCTATATTAAAATATCTATACCATTATACTATGATTAATTATCTTCGTCAAGAGCATAAAAAAGGAACGGCATACGCCGTTCCTATATAAACCATCTGATTTAATTATTCAGCCAAAAGTTCAGAAGTGTCTATTTCAGTAAATTCATCAACCTTTACAAGTATGATTTCTGCTGTAACACCGTCCTCTTCCTCAGTTGAAATAAGCTTGTCATCTTCAAGCTTAAACTCAGTTTTATCTTCGCTGTCACCCTCTACATCCAAAACCAATGTGTCATCGTCCAGCTCCCATGTAGCCTTTTGTTCTTCACCCATGGCAGTAACTGTAGCCGTATTGTCATCCTTGATTTCGAGCTGCATCATGCCGGCAATAGGAACTCCCATAACTTCACCTGAAAGCTTAGTTCCGGCAGCTTCCATGCTTTCGCACTCCCAGCGTCCTATGTATTTGCTTTCTTTTCCGCATGAAGCAAAGCAAGTAAGCACCATTGCTGAGCAAAGTACCATGCTTATAATTTTTTTCATACCATTCCACTCCTCTAAGTGTAAAATATTAAAGAGAACTTCATTATTTAAATTTTATTCTCTTGAGAGAATTATATCATATCCCAAACCTTTTTTCAAGTGCTTTTATAATTAGAATATTAAGACTTTTTACTTTCTTTATGAGAGAAAGCATTATTTGTATCACAATATTTAATTGACAGAATAAATGTAAATATGTTATACTAATATTATTGAAAATATGGGAAAGGAACGGTTTCTTTATGACTTATAAGGAAGAATTTATAAAATTTATGGTTGAAAGCGGAGTTCTTACTTTCGGTGAGTTCACTCTAAAAAGCGGAAGAATTGCTCCTTATTTTATCAATGCGGGAAATTATAAAACAGGTGCACAGCTTGCAAAATTAGGCGGATTCTATGCAGAATGCATCAAGGATAACAATATCGACGTTGAAACTCTCTTCGGCCCTGCATATAAAGGCATACCTCTTGCTGTTTCCGCCGCAACAGCTCTTTATAATAAATTCGGAATAGATGTTTCCTATTGCTTTGATAGAAAGGAAGCTAAAGACCATGGCGAGGGCGGTATGTTCGTCGGACGTACCCTACAAGACGGCGAAAAGGTCGTAATTATCGACGATGTTATGACATCCGGAAAAGCAATGAGAGAATCCCTTCCTAAGCTTAAATCTGCCGCTGACGTCAATGTAACAGGAATGGTAATTACCGTGGACAGAATGGAAAAAGGACTTAATACCGATGATTCCGCAGTTCAGGAAGTCTATAAGGAATTCGGTATCAAGGTTTATTCTATCATAAATATTAACGATATTATTGACGCAATCAAAAACGGAGTTGTCGAGGGCAAGGAATATCTTGACGCAATGCTTGCTTACCGTGAAAAATACGGTGCAGTTTAATTCAGTGTTGTTACTGAATGCAATCGCTGTAACTAAATTGTAGTAAAATGTAATAATTTTGTTGTTGATTCAATAGGAAAAAAGTTCTATAATAATTTAGTGGAACAAAGAAAGACAAAAGAATGAAAAACTAAGACATTTAATTCTTAGCTCATTTCATCCTCTCCAAAATTTTTACACAAGATTAAGACAGTCTGCTGACTGTCTTTTTTCTTTGTGTAAAAACCGCAGAGTATTAATAAATTCTGAAAACCGTAAAAATCCACTGGAAATCATGAAACATATATGTTATAATAAAATAAGCATATTAAATTTAGTCATAATTTTTTATCGAAAGGATTGTTTTGATTATGTTGACAGATATTGAAATTGCTCAGCAGGCAAAAATGAAAAAAATCACCGAAATCGCAAAGGATTTGGATATATCAGACGATTATCTCGAGCCTTACGGCCACTACAAAGCAAAGCTTTCTGAAAAATTATTTACAAAACTAAAGGATAAAAAGGACGGAAAATTAATCCTTGTTACAGCTATAAATCCTACCCCAGCAGGAGAGGGTAAAACTACAATTTCCGTAGGCCTTGCCGAAGCTATGGCAAAGGCAGGAAAAAAAGCAATTCTCGCTTTGCGTGAACCGTCCTTAGGCCCTGTGTTCGGAATCAAAGGCGGTGCCGCAGGCGGCGGATATGCACAGGTTGTCCCTATGGAGGATATAAATCTGCATTTTACAGGAGATATGCATGCAATTACTGCGGCAAATAATCTGCTCTGCGCTATGATCGACAATTCTTTACAACAGGGTAATCCTCTCAATATTGACCAGAGAAGAATCCTGTTCAAGAGATGTCTTGATATGAACGACCGTGCCCTCAGAAATATCGTTGTCGGCATGGGCGGGAAAGTAAACGGCGTTCCACGTCAGGACAGCTTCCAGATAACTGTCGCTTCCGAAATAATGGCGATTCTCTGTCTTGCTTCTGATTTGGATGATTTAAAAGCTCGCCTTGAACGCATTCTTGTTGCTTATACATTTGATAATAAACCTGTATATGCAAAGGATGTTGGTGCATGCGGTGCAATGACTGCACTTTTGAAAGATGCAATTAAACCAAATTTAGTGCAGACCCTTGAAAATACTCCGGCTATTATGCACGGCGGACCTTTTGCAAATATTGCTCATGGCTGTAACTCTGTCAGAGCAACAAAATTAGGACTTAAGCTTGCCGACTATTGCATTACCGAAGCCGGCTTCGGCTCTGATCTGGGTGCAGAAAAATTCTTTGATATAAAATGCCGTTTCGCAGGTCTGAAACCTGACTGCGTTGTGCTTGTTGCAACGATTCGTGCATTGAAATATAACGGCGGTGTTCCGAAAACCGACCTTACTGAAGAAAATGTTGAAGCCTTGAAAAAGGGTATAGTTAACCTGAAAACTCATGTGGAAAACATGCATAAGTTCGGAGTTCCCGTTGTTGTCGCAATAAATAGATTCCATACAGATACCGACGCTGAAATTGCAGTTATCCAAGAAACCTGCAAGGAATTGGGTGTTGAGGTTTCTTTGGCTGAAATATTTGCAAAAGGCGGCGAGGGCGGAATCGACTTAGTTGAAAAGGTTTGCGATACCATTAACCGCTGCGAAGGCTGCATGACTGACTTCAAACCGCTTTATGACGAAAAATTGCCTATCAAGGAAAAGCTGGATATAATCGCCAAGGAAATCTACAGAGCTGACGGCGTAGTCTATACCGCTCAGGCTGAAAAAGCTATTAAAGAAATAGAGGGATTAGGCTTCGGCGATATCCCTGTATGTGTGGCTAAAACACAGTATTCCTTGTCAGATGACCCAACTAAACTGGGCAAGCCTGAAAACTTTAAAATTACCGTCAGCGACGCAAGACTTTCTGCCGGTGCAGGCTTTGTCGTTATCTATACAGGCAGTATAATGACAATGCCGGGACTTCCTAAAGTTCCTGCCGCAACTAAAATTGACTGCGATAACGAGGGCAGCATTACCGGACTTTTCTGATTGTCACAAAATTTAATGACTACGCAACTGAATTCATTTACAATAAGGCGAATTCACAGTATAAGGAGCTGAAATGAAAAGAAAAATCAAGCTGAAAATATCTACTATAATACTTATTGTGATTTTTGTGCTGTGTGCTGTCCTGAATGGACTGTCATGGCTTTCTGAAAACTTTTGCAATTGGTATACCGCAAACATCTTCCCAATTTGGACCAATACATATGGTCGGCTGACATCAATCCTGCCGTTTTCACTTGGCGAAATACTGATTTGGATTGCAGTTATCGGCTTGCCTCTGTCGTTGATGCTGTGGATAATTCTGCTGTTTGTTAAAAAAGGCAGCCGTAAAAAGGTCAGCAAGATTTTTGGTTTTACATATCTATGGATAATTGCATTTATTGCCGTTACCGAAACGCTGAATTGTTTTATACTTTATCACTGTTCAAGCTTTGCAAAGCTTCATGATATTCCCGAAAAACAACATACTACCGCACAGCTTGAACAGCTTGCAGAGGATTTGATTAAAGAAACTAATAAGCTCGCCGTTATAGTGCAAAGAGATGACAGCGGCAGATTTATTCTTACCTCAGATCTTGATGAAACGGCAAAAGAAGCAATGAAAAACCTTGGCGAAGAATTTCCTGCCTTGAACGGATATTATGTTACACCAAAGCCTGTGATGTATTCTTATTTTATGAGTCAGCAGTACCTTATGGGAATATATTTTCCGTTTACTATGGAAGCTAACTATAACCGTCTGATGTATCCGCATAATCTGCCCGATACTGTATGTCATGAGCTTGCGCATACCAAAGGCTTTATACAGGAGGACGAAGCTAACTTTATTGCTTTTCTTGCCTGTACCCGTTCAGATAATACTGAATATCAATACAGTGGATATCTCAGCGCCTTGAAATATGTTTTGAATAAAATTGACGAGTTTTCCTCCGATGATAAAAAAGCTGAGCTAAGTGAAATGATGTGTGATGAAATTTTCATTGATTATGCAGGAAATGCAGCATATTGGAAATCCGTTCAGGAGGACGACTCGGGTATCGTTTCAAGTAAAACCATAGCTAAGGTTTCAGACAAAGCAATGGAAACTTCGCTGAAATTAAACGGCGTCGAGGACGGCAAAAAATCATACGGAAGAATGGTCGACCTGCTGTTGAATTACTTTTACGACTTATCTTAAAAGGATGTGAAATCTTGATTTTTACTACTGTTACTCAATCTCCCGAGGACACGATAAAGCTGGGAGAAAAAATCGGAAGTCTTTTAAAAAGCGGAGATGTAATTGCATACAGAGGAGGACTTGGCGCAGGAAAAACTACTATTACCAGAGGAATTTCCATAGGTTTAGGCCTTGGTGATGAGGTTATTTCACCCACATTCTCACTTGTGAACGAGTATACAGGAAATAACGCAAGACTTTATCATTTTGATATGTACCGCATCACTTCACCGGACGATTTGGAAACCACAGGCTTTTATGATTATCTGGAGGACGGCGGTATTCTCGCAATAGAATGGTCTGAAAATATAGAGTCCGAACTGCCTGAAAATACAATAAGAATTAATATAGATAGAATTGATGACAACACAAGAAAAATCACTATAGATGGAGATGACCGTTTTGCGGATATTGGGACTTGATACATCAGGAAAAATTGCATCTGTTGCCGTAACAGATGACGAAAAGCTTATTTGTGAAAAGGTTTTATATACAAATCTTACCCATTCACAAATTATCATGCCAATGGTGCAGGAGGTTATGAAGGAAAGTGGTTTAACCTTTGAAGATATTGACGCTATTGCCGTTGCTAATGGTCCCGGATCATATACAGGTCTGAGAATCGGAATTGCCGCCGTAAAAGGCATTTGTCTTGGTGCACCGCATATAAGGTGCGCAGGGATTTCTACTCTTGAAGCTATGGCTTATAATAGCTCTGCATTCTGCGGAAAGATAATTTCTGTTATGAGAGCACGCCCCAATATAGTTTATGTTGGTGAGTTTTTATCGGACGGTGAAAGTATTTCACGTATAAGCGAAGATAAAGTTTGTCCTGAAACTGAGGTATTCTCAAATCTTGACCTTTCGGAAAAGATAATGCTTACAGGGGATTACTGCACTCAAATAAAAGAAAAATACTTTGCAAATGAGAAAAACATAGTTTGTGCAGGGAAAACGCAGAGATTACAGCGTGCATCCTCTCTTTGCACCGCACTTGAACATAATCCTGAGTATTTCACAAATGCTGAAAATCTTGAGGTTGCATATCTGCAAGCTACAAAAGCTGAAAAAGATAAAGCGCATAAGGAGGAAACAAAATGAAAATTGCAATAGGAAACGATCATGCTGCACCGGAACTTAAGCTGGCAGTAATTGATCATTTAAAAGAAAAAGGAATTGAATGTATGGACATGGGCTGTGCCATTGGGGAAAAATGTGATTATCCTAATGCGGCAAAGGCTGTATGTGAAAAGGTTGCAGGCGGTGAATGCGATTTAGGTATTCTCATCTGTGGAACAGGTGTTGGAATGTCCATAGCTGCAAACAAGGTCAAAGGCATAAGAGCGGCATGCTGTTCTGATTATTTCTCTGCAAGATTGACCCGTGAGCATAACAACGCTAATGTTTTATGCTTCGGTGCAAGAGTTGTGGGCGAGGGTACAGCTATGGATTTGGTTGACGCATTTGTTGATACTCCATATTCCAATGAAGAAAGACATCAGAAACGAATTGATTTAATAACTGCATTAGAAAAATAAAGCATAACAGTTAGGGCGAACGATGTTCGCCTTTTTTATTTTTTAATACACCCAACCCTTCTTTAAAATGCTTCACTATATAAGTGAAACAGGTTTCAATCCAATGCTTTCGGAGGCGCAAGATGGAAAAACAAAATGCTGACAAATTGATTTTACAGTATCAAAACAAAATTTTTGGATTTGCACTTGAAAAAATGCGTAATATATCTCAGGCAGAAGAACTGGCTTCAAATATAGTCTGCGAAGTATATCAGTCTTTTCTGACTGCCGACAGCATAGCAAATGCCGACGGATATGTATACCGCATTGCCAGTAATGTTTATGCAAAATACATACATACTCTTACGGTTGGAAGAAATTTTGAAAACATTAGTGAAATTACTTTGTCTTATTATGATGACGGATTTGACAAGCCGGAAAACGAAGAAACGCTTAGCGAGCTTCGCAGGGAAATCGGCTATCTGTCACAAAGACAGCGGACGGTTGTATATATGCATTACTATGAGAAAAAAAGCGTAAAGGAAATTGCCGAAAAGCTGGACATATCCGTCGGCACTGTAAAATGGCATTTGTCAGACGCACGTTCTACTTTAAAGGAGGAACTTACTATGGAAAAATACAATGATGATCTTGCTGTAAACCCTATTAGATTTATAAACATGGGACACAATGGTTATGTGGGCGAAAAGGGTGACACCCAGGATATTTTCAACACTCAGCTTAAGCAAAATATAGCCTTCGCATGCTATTTTGAGCCGCTTTCGGCAGAAGAAATTGCACGAAAGCTTAATGTTCCCGTTACTTACGTTGCTGACGAGCTGAAAATCCTCTGTGAATACGGATATATCGATCAGGTGGATAACAGTAAAAATCCAAAGTACCTCACTAATATGTTTATTACAGACAACAGATTGTTTGATAATACTGAAAGAAAGATTCTAAGACAGGCGGCAAAATACATGTGCGATAATTTTTATCCCAAGGTTTTTGAGGATTTCGACAAATCTGATGATTTCTGGGGCTTTTCATGCGACGGTAATGACAAGAATTTTATGAAATATAATCTTGTTATGCTTTGCACCAACTTTGCTCAGCCTTTCACAGATAATTATTTTTCAATTCAAAATAAATACGCTGTAGAACGTCCTGACGGCGGTTGCTTTATTGCTCATGCTTTGGTAGTTGACGATTGTGGCACGACCACTATAGATGACCCATACTGGTCGTGTGGATATATGACGAGAAACTGGACCACCAACTCCAGCATTCAAGTGGACTGCCGTTTCAGCAATCGAAGTGAACTAAGATGGCGTGATAATTTAGACAGCGACTGGGATTCCCTATATAAGTTTATGAAGAGCGATTGCGTTGGCGATTCCTTGACCATTGAGCAATACAAACGGCTTTGCGACAAGGGTTATATTTCAGATGACAGAGTACAAATCATGGTTTGCAAAAACCTTGCTCCTGAAGATCGTCCGGGTACGGAAACACTAAAGAAAATCATTAGCGACAAGGTACATTTATCCGATAAGGTAACATCATATTACAAGGCTGTTGACAAGGATATGTATGAATATAAAAAGGACAAATATCCTACACACATTCATCCTATCGTGAGGCTTTACAACACTAATCATTTAAGCGGAGGACATTTTATTCCTTATCTGATCGAAGAAATGCTTGACAGGGGTATGCTTAAGCCGCTGACTGATTTACAGAAAAAGTGTGTATTTTCGATAATGGTTTACAACGATTAATTTATTGTAAATTTACGTTGAGAGCATATGGGGCACGTAAAGTCGACCACTACGTTGACTTTTGCAAGCTTACCATAAGTATGCGTTAAGATCGGGACGTCGAGGCTGTGCTGAGTTGCGCCCCCTACAATACAAAATTGAAGTTTAGGTCTTGTTTCTATTATAGGGGCAGCCCTCTATCAGCAGGGAAATTTTACTTCGCAAAATTGGAAGTTTCCTTTGGAAACATTCCCATGC
>UQDR01000036.1 GCA_900539835.1 uncultured Ruminococcus sp.
ATCCACAATCCGGACTATATTGTAAGGCGACTTGACCCATTTGCAAAGCGAAAAGACAGATGTGATAAGTGTGATGGGGATGGTTGGGATTATGTTGTTACCGACAGATATTCATCCAAGAAAGAAAAGAGGTGCAAGAATGTCTAATAGCAGTGTAAAGAAGCTGAGTTATAATGTACCTCTTTGGCATAAGCCTAATTTGTCGATTGAAGAAGCATCTATATATTCCAATATTGGAACAGGAAAACTTTATGAAATGACGGAAAAGCAAGATTGCCCGTTTGTACTTTGGATAGGAAGCCGCCGAATGATAAAGCGAAAAATTTTTGAGGAATATATTGCAAATCAGTATTCTATTTAATGAAAAAGTCAAATCTGCGATGAGCAAATTCGCATCGTTGGCTCAGCGTAGATTTTTAAGTATGCTGTAACCACGCAAAGGAGGTTACAGCATATGAACAACGAAAAAGATGAAACAATCTATAATGTCCCACTTTGGGAGAAAGTAATGCTTACAATTGATGAAGCCGCAGCTTATACAGGTGTTGGAAGCAGAAAAATCAGACAGCTTACCGATAATGAAAGATGTCCGTTCGTTTTATGGAATGGCTCAAAGCGACTTATCAAGAGAGAAGAATTTGTTGAATTTATAAAAAAGCAGTATTCGATATGAGGAGGTATTATTGTGAGTAATCCAGTAAAAAAAGAAAGATTAGAAGTACCGATATGGCATAAGCCGTATCTGACCATTGATGAAGCTACTGCCTATACCGGCATTGGCAGAGAAAAACTTCGTGAAATGACAAGGTTTGCTGACTGTCCATTTGTGTTATGGGTGGGAAAACGCCGAATGATAAAAAGAGAATTGTTTGATGAGTACATTGAAAAAATGTATGAGATTTAGGAGGTGGAACGATGAATGTGGATTTTGCAGATGAAGAAATGATTGCTTATCGGGAAAGCCTTATAGAAAAGAAAAAAGAGCAGCCATTTTGGAAAAAGAAATGTTTGTCGGTAAATGAAACAGCCGCTTATACAGGTATCGGAAGGGGAAAAATACGAGAGTTGATGAAAAGGAAAGACTGCAATTTTATGACGACAGACGGTTATCAGGTGTATGTCATCATCGACAAATTTGTGGAATTTTTAAATAGCAGGAATGAAATATAGGAGGAACAGCCGTGGCAAGACCAAAACGAAAAGATAAAACAAGGACAGTTCTTCGCACGGGAGAACTTCAAAGAAGTGATGGAAGTTATCAGTACAGTTGGACTGATGAAAACCATAAAAGAAGATATGTCTATTCAAAAACGCTTGAAGCACTTAGGATTAAAGAGGAAGCGATTGAGAAAGACAAAAGTGATGGCATAAAAGCGGAAGCACGATATGTTACACTCGATGATTTATATGAGTTGTGGAAAGACCTGAAGAGAGGATTGAAAAACAACACTTTTGAGAATTACAAATATATTTATGAAACCTTTGTACGTCGGCAAATCGGTTCTAAGAGAGTTTCAACATTTTTGAAATCAGATATTAAGAGATTTTATAATTATCTGGTTGATGAGCGAGGATTGAAGCCAGCAACGGTTGATGGTGTCCACAACATTCTTCATCAGATATTTGATATGGCGGTTGATGATAACTATATCAGAAACAATCCGACAAATAATGTTTTAAGGGAATTGAAGAAAGCTCATTGCTTCAAGACAGAGAAACGCAGGGGACTTACTCGACCTGAGCAGGAATTGTTTATGGATTATCTGAAGAACTCTAATACAGCAGTGTATTGGTATCCGGTGTTTGCAGTAATGCTTGGAACGGGGTTAAGAGTTGGAGAAGTTACTGGACTCAGATGGTGTGATATTGATTTGGAAGATGGGATTATAGATGTTAATCACACGTTGGTTTATTATGACCACAGAACTTCTGAAGGAAAAAAGGGCTGCTATTTCAATGTGAATACTCCAAAGACAGAAGCAGGAAATAGACAAGTTCCGATGCTCGATTTTGTTAAAGAAGCATTTGTTATGGAAAAAGAAAGACAAGAACTGCTAGGAGTTCACTGCGAAGCGACCATAGATGGATATACAGATTTTATATTTCTCAATCGCTTCGGACAGCCACAACATCAATCGACTTTGAATAAGGCAATCCGACGCATAATCCGTGATTGCAACGATGAGCAGTTTTTGAAAACAGAAAACCCAGAAGTGCTTTTACCACATTTTAGTTGTCATTCGCTCAGACATACATTTACAACAAGAATGTGTGAAGCAGGTGTAAATATAAAAGTTATTCAGGATACACTCGGACATAAGGATATAACAACAACCTTAAATATCTATACTGATGTAACAAAGGAACTAAAAAGAACCGAGTTTGATGGACTGGATAAATACTTTAATAATTCAATAGCGTAGGAAAAAGTGGCGTACTTTAAAATGAAAATTGGTACGCTGCTTTTTTTGGTCTGATTGACTTATTCAATAATAAAGATTATAATTTAGTAAGCAATCCGATTGAAGAGCCCATTCTCTCAATCGGGATTTACATCAAATACATCAAATAATACAAC
The DNA here is from genome assembly GCA_900539835.1 of uncultured Ruminococcus sp. GTDB lineage: Bacteria > Bacillota > Clostridia > Oscillospirales > Ruminococcaceae > FB2012. Next base: position 2,579 of record UQDR01000036.1, read on the forward strand.
TGCTTATGCGGAAAGTAATCAATTTTAAAGGTAAACAAGGCTTTTTATCTGGTTGAAAAAAGCAAAGTAGGGAGTTGCTCAGGAATATGAGTGGCTTCGGAATTGCGTCGGAGAAAGTCCCGACAATGAAACCGATTAACGAATAATTTTATATTTATATAAGTGGGCAATTCCAATCGGGATTGCCCATTTTTAAAACAAACAGAAATACAAATCGGAATTGACTGAACTGAAGGTGAAGAATGCTTCTTGTCTAAATGGCAAGAAGATGGGGATTAGAAAGTGTTTTTTACAAGGAGACGATTAGGTGAATGATCAATTCATACAAGGAGTAATATTTGATTGGGATAAAATTGATAAGGATAGTTATCTGAAGGGAATCAGGGCTTTTAAGGGAGTTGAAAAACTTGATTTTAACAAACCAATTACTTTTTTTGTAGGGGAAAATGGCAGCGGTAAATCAACTTTATTGGAAGCACTTGCCGTAGCACATGGTTTTAATCCTGAGGGTGGAACGAAGAATTATGTTTTTTCTACGCATGATACACATTCAGAGTTGTGTGATGCGATAAGAATTGCCAAAGGCTATCGGAAGGAAAAGTGGGGATATTTTCTTAGGGCAGAAAGCTTTTATAATGTTGCAACGCAGGAAGAAGAATATGCAGATATTAAACATCCTTCCGCTAAATATCATGAAAAATCACATGGAGAGAGTTTTCTCGCATTAGCACAGAATAATATGAATCCAAATGGCTTGTATCTTTTTGACGAGCCGGAAGCTGCATTATCGCCGCAGAGACAGCTTACATTGTTGATACAAATATACAGATGTGCCAAAGAGGGAGCACAGTTTATTATAGTTACGCATTCGCCAATTTTGTTAGGAATACCAGGTGCAGATATCTATTGTTTTGATAATGGACGCATACATCTATGCGAATATGAGGATACAGAGAGTTACCAGATAACAGAAATGTTTATAAATAATAGGCAGATGCTGTTGGATAGATTACTAACAGATTAGATAATAAAAGAATTGATAAATTCCGGTTTACCAAGCCCTTTGAGAGAGGAGAAACCCTTTTTTCAAAGGGCTTTTTATTTTACTTACATTCGCAAACTATAAGAAAAAGCCAAAGCCTCATATACTTTAAGCAGAATAAAGTTGAAGTTTTTATTCTGAATTAAATAAGTAGAGTAAGAGAATTTATTTACAGTTTTGTTTTTTGCCTTGTAAAATATATGAAATAGTGCTATAATTTTAATCATCTCATCGATGTTTTTATATAAAATAACGAAAAAGGGTGGTTACGTGTCAGTAAAGGCAAAAAAGGTACTAAAAATCATTTTGATTATTCTTCTTGTGGCGGTTTTGATTGTAGGCGGATATGTCGCTTATGTCATGATTGACTACCACAGAATTGAGGACAATCAAGCTTTGCAGATAAACGATGTTACGAGCGAGTCTGCTCTTGTTGACCAAGAGTATAAGGCTATTTCGTACAATATCGGTTTTGCGGCTTATACTCCCGACTTCGGCTTCTTTATGGACGGCGGTACAAAGAGCCGTGCTAATTCCGAGGAGTCGGTTAAGAGCGTAATTGACGGAATAGGAGATTTCCTTAAATCCGAAAATCCCGATATTATTCTTGTCGAGGAAGTTGATAAGAAAGCAACACGCAGTTATCACTATGACCAAGAAAAAGCGCTCAGAGGTAAGCTTGACGGATATGATTCAATGTTCACGGTAAACTTTGACAGTCCGTATTTGTTCTATCCTATTACCAAGCCTCACGGCAAATCCTATGCCGGTATGTTGACCTTGTCAAAGTTCAATATTGAAAGCGGTTTAAGACGCAGTTTGCCGATTGAAAACGGTTTTATGAAATTCGTTGACCTTGACCGTTGCTATTCTGTTTCGAGAATTACTGTTGAAAACGGCAAAGAACTTGTGCTTTATACGCTTCATCTCTCGGCATATACCTCTGACGGAACAATCGCAACCGACCAGCTTAAAATGCTTATAAGTGATATGCAGGCGGAATATGAAAAGGGAAATTACTGTATCGCAGGCGGCGATTTCAACAAGGACTTGCTTGGCGATTCGGGCAAGATTTTCGGAATTGACGGCACAGATTATACTTGGGCGCAACCTGTTGATTCAAAATTGTTTGATGGAACAAATCTCAAAATTGTTGCTCCTTACAATGAGAAAAATCCGATTCCTTCATGCAGAAATGCCGACGGTCCGTATAACGACAAGCAGTTTGTACTTACGGTTGACGGATTTATAGTTTCCGATAATGTTACAGTTACAAACAGCGATGTTTATGACCTTCAGTTTAAGTATTCTGATCACAACCCCGTATATATGACCTTTAAGCTTAACAAATAATTAAACTAAAGCGGACAGTTCATTTGGATTGTCCGCTTAGCTTTTATTTGCAATGTTACTTATTGTTGACTTTAATCCGTTAAAAGGTGATTATAACAGACAGATGTCATTGTCATATTATTTAGGTTGACAGAAAATCTATTTATCTCACTTTGCGTATCATACTGCCTTTTGAGAGAGGAAAAGTCCTTTTCTCAAAGGGCTTTTTTATATTTAACAAAATATATGTTGAAATTAGTAGGCAAAAATAATATAATGTTATAAGTTATAACTTACTATAATAATTTATTTTATATAAAAGAAGGTATTGAAATGAGATCAGATTTAATCAAAGAGGGTCCTTCAAGAGCGCCTCACCGTTCTCTTTTGAGAGCGCTTGGTATTGACGAGCTTGAAATGAAAAGACCTTTTATCGCAGTAGTTAATTCTAAGAGCGATTATATACCCGGCCATATGCACCTTGACAAGATTGCAGAGCAGGTTAAGGCAGGTATCAGAAACGCAGGCGGTGTTCCGTTTGAATTTAACACTATCGGCGTTTGCGACGGTATTGCTATGAACCATAAGGGTATGAAATATTCGCTTTGCTCAAGAGAACTTATTGCAGACTCAATCGAGGTTATGCTTACGGCTCACCCTCTTGATGCAATCGTATTTATCCCCAACTGTGACAAGATTGTTCCGGGTATGCTTCTCGCCGCTTGCAGGCTTAATTTGCCTTGTATCTTTATCAGTGGCGGCCCTATGCTTCCGGGTAAAAGCACAGAAACCACAAACCGTATTGGTCTTTCTGAGCAGTTTGAATATGTAGGCGCTAATGCAGTAGGCAAGATGAGCGACGAAAATCTTGAATCCTGCGCATTTACCGCTTGCCCGACCTGTGGTTCATGCTCAGGTATGTATACTGCAAATTCAATGAACTGCCTTACTGAAACAATCGGTATGTCGCTTCCGGGTTCGGGTACTATTCCTGCGGTTATGAGTGAAAGACTCCGCCTTGCAAAGCAGGCAGGCGAAAGGGTAATGGACCTTCTTAAAGAGGACATTAAGCCGTCGGATATTATTACAGAGAAGGCTATTGAAAACGCCATGCGTACTGATATGGCTATCGGCTGTTCAACAAATACAATTTTACACCTTACTGCCATTGCTCATGCGGCAGGTCATGATATCGACCTTGCCGAGCTTGACGCTTATGGCAGAAAAACACCTCAAATTTGTAAGCTTAACCCTGCTTCATCTGTATTTATTACAGACCTCAACGATGTTGGCGGTATTCAGGCAGTAGTTAAAGAACTTGCAAGAGGCGGTATGATTAATACAGATGCACTTACGGTAAACGGCACTGTTGCTGACAGAATTGCAAAAGCACCTGATGCTGACGGAGTAATCATTCGTAAGCTTGAAAATCCGTTCTCTGCTGACGGCGGTATCGCAGTTCTTACAGGTAACCTTGCAAAGGACGGCGCAGTAGTTAAAAAAGGCGCTGTTGCACCTGAAATGATGCAGCATAAGGGTCCGGCTAAGTGCTACAACAGTGAGGAAGAAGCTATTGCTGCTATTACAGGCGGCAAGGTTGTTGCAGGCGACGTTGTAGTTATTCGTTATGAAGGCCCTAAAGGCGGCCCGGGTATGAGAGAAATGCTTTCTCCTACATCTGCTATTATCGGTATGGGCCTCGGCTCATCTGTTGCGCTTCTTACAGACGGTCGTTTCTCAGGCGCTACAAGAGGTGCATCAATCGGTCACATAAGTCCTGAGGCAGCTATGGGCGGAACTATCGCTCTTGTTGAGGACGGCGACGAGATTGAAATTGATATCCCCGCACGTGTTCTTAAGGTTAATGTTTCAGACGAAGTATTAGCCCAAAGAAAGGCTAAGTGGCAACCTCCTGTTCAAAATCTTACAGGATATCTTAAGCGCTATGCTCAGCATGTAACAAGCGGTGCACAAGGTGCGGTATTTGACGATTAATCGGAGCTTTATATATGGAAAATATGAATGAGAAGAGTGAAAAAAAGCATTCGTACCGTCAAAAATCACCAAATGATTTTGCAAAGACGGTAGTTATATTTGTTTGCGTTGAATTGATTATTGTTGTGGGAGCAATTATCGGTGTTAATAAAATTGCGTGTAATGCAGTCCATAAGCTTGAGGCGGCTATGCCAAAAAGCGTAATGGATTTGCAAATTAATCCAAATCAAGACACTTATGTTTCATTAGACAGCAAAGAACTTGATTATGGTAGTTTTGTTGCCGATATCATTGTTGAAAAAAGAGGAATTGAAGCGCCTGTTTACTACGGCCTTAACCGTGTATCACTCAGATACGGCGCAGGTGTTTCGATTGACGAAAATGCAAACGCTTTTGGCGGCAATGCCAATACGTTTATCGCCTCTTATGACGAAACATATTTCAAATCGCTTAAATATGTCAAGTCGGGCGATAAAGTTAAGGTTAAAACGGCTGATAAAACAATAATCTATAAGGCTGTTGACGTCTTTGTCGGCGACGAGGGCGACAGCAGAGTTAAGGATTATAAAAACAACTTGATTTTATACAGTATTTTTTCCGATTACGGTGAAAACAGCGGCAAGTGCTTTTATGTCGTTTGCGAAAAAACAGGCGAGGAGGTAAATGCGAAATGAGCAGAAAACTCCACGACACCAAAAATGATTTTAAAAGCAGAAATATTCTTGCATTTTGCCTGTTTGTTGTGCTTGGAATTTTAAGCGTGGCATGCGTAACAAAGGCTGTTTTGTTAAACGGAAGTGTAGTCCAAAATCAATTTACGGATTATAATGTTACGTCGGTCTTTAGGCAGGATTTGATTGATTATACAAGTGACAGCTTTATCAAAAACGGGCTTGACAGCAGTAATGTTTCAAATGTTATTACGCAAGCCAAGGCTGAGAAAATAATAAGCTCGTTTGCAGCAGGTCAGTTTAGGGCTAAGGCAGGGTATACGTCTAAGTCATATTCTTCCGACGTTGACTCTCTTATGAACGATATAAAACCAGAGCTTGAGGAGCAAATCAGCGCCTCAGGATTTGAAAAAAATGAGAACGTTCAAAATGCACAGCTTGAAAAAATAAGAAGCTTTATTGATAATTCTTTAAAACTTCCTAAAACAAAACTAATTGAAACAGCTATGAATATGGGCAAGATTGCGGCTGATATTTTCCTTGTTGTTGCGATTTTCTTAACTCTTATATTTGGCGCAATGCTTTATTTTACAGGCAATACTAAGTACAGAAGCATCAGAAGTCTCGGTGCGGCATTTTGCGCATCTTCAATTGGGGACTTGATTGTTTCGTTAATTGCTGTTATAATTTTGAGCGTGAAATCTATAGATATTTTTCCTGCATTTCTCAAAAGCGCACTTGATAATTATATTTATACCGCTGTCGGTGCAATTGCCGTATGCGGCGCAGTGCTTCTTTTGATATCTTTGGCGCTTCTCGCAATAAGCTGGAAGCTTAAGCGTGAAAATTAATTTTTACGCAAAGAATAATAGGGTGGTGTTTAAATGGATAATGATGTTGCAATTAACGTAGAAAACGTTACAATGTCGTTTATTCTTAATAAGGAAAAGGTGGACAACCTTAAGGAATACGCTATTAAGCTTATTACGGGAAAGCTTGAATATAATAAGTTTGATGCCTTAAAGGATATTAATTTTCAGGTTAAAAAGGGCGAGCATCTTGCTATTATGGGCCTTAACGGCGCCGGCAAAAGTACCCTTTTAAAAACAATTGTAGGAGTTTATAAACCGACTAAGGGTAAAATTGAGAAGCAGGGCGTTATTGCTCCTCTTCTTGAGCTTGGCGCAGGTTTTGACGGCAATTATTCCGGAAGAGAAAATATTTTCCTTTACGGTGCTATCTTGGGCTATTCAAGAGAATTCATTCAATCTAAGTATGATGAAATTGTTGAATTTTCCGAACTTGGCGATTTTATTGAAGTTCCGGTTAAAAACTATTCAAGCGGTATGAGAGCACGTCTCGGATTTTCAATCGCAACTGCTGTTGAGCCTGACGTCCTCATTCTTGATGAAGTTCTTTCAGTCGGTGACGCAGGTTTTAGAAAGAAGAGCCTTGCAAAAGTTCAATCTCTTTTTGAAAGCGGAGTAACTGTT
>UQDR01000037.1 GCA_900539835.1 uncultured Ruminococcus sp.
CTATGTAAAGCTGTCATGGGATAAAGTGAAAAGCGCCCAGGGATATATTATTTATCAGTATGATAATTCAAAGAAAACGTGGAATAGGATAACTAAAACAACTACAACGGCAAATGACTATAAAGTAACAGGTCTAAATGCAGGTACTGAATATGAATTTGCAGTAAAAGCATATAGAACCGAAAACGGTAAAGAAGTGTCCAGCCCTACATATCCAAAGCTTAATATTATTACAAATCCGCCGACTGTTACCGGATTTAAAGCGTCGTCAGTTTCTGAGAATTCTGTAAAATTGTCTTGGAATAAAGCAAAAAGTGCTCAGGGATATATTATATATCAGTATGATAATTCAAAGAAAATATGGAATAGAATTAAAAAAACATTTAATACATCAAATTCATATACTGTAACCGGACTTAAATCGGGCGTTGAATATAAGTTTGCAGTCAGAGCCTATAGAATTGATGACAGCAAAACTGTTTTAAGTCCAGCTTATCCACAGGCGAGCAGTGTAACAAAGCTGACTAAGGTCAGCGGAATCAAGTCCTCCTGTTCAGACGGAAGTGTTAAACTTTCATGGAATAAGGTCAGCGGAGCACAAGGTTATATAGTTTATCAGTATATAGACCAAAATTGGACAAGACTTGATAAAATCACCGGTACTTCGTATAATGTGAAAAATCTTGCTTCAGGAAAGACATATTGGTTTGCAGTTAAGGCATATAAAAATGTTAACGGCAAGGAAGTTTCAAGCGTAAGCTATGATACTTATAAAACTACGACAAAGCCGGCAAAGGTTGATTTCACTTTAACATCAGGGTCGGGAAAAGCAACGCTTAAATGGAATAATGTCAGTGGTGCAACAGGCTATATTGTCTATTATAAAACTTCAGCAAAGGGTTCTTGGCAAAAGCTGAAAACCACTAAAAGCACAAGCTTCTCCAAAACGGGTCTTTCAAAAGGCAAAACCTATTATTTCACTGTCAAAGCTTATAAAAATTATAACGGAGTTACCTATAACGGAGCATATACCGAAAAGTCTGTTAAAATCAAATAGTATATATGAAAACCTGTCGAAAAAACGACAGGTTTTTTCTTTATGATAAATATTATTTTCAAAAACCTTGACAAATAAAAAATTATGAGTTAAAATTAATTAGAAAGCTAACTAATTATTTTGTTGGGGTGGGAGGTGTAAAAGTGAAAAAATTTGAAGAGTTTGCCCAAAAGCATATAATGGAGCTTTTAGAGCGTGATGACGCCACACCGTCTATGTATATAAACGATATTTCCAAGATTTTTAATACAAGAATAAGTCATGCTTCTAAATTGAGAGAAATGTCGCATGGTTCCAGAAGAATCCTGTTTCACCTTGCCCATGACGATGGATTAACTCAGCTTCAGTTAGTTAAGCTTACCCATCTTACAGCTCCGTCTGTTTCAGCTGCCCTTGTGAAGCTTGAGAATGACGATTTGGTAAAGCGTGTTACAGACACGAAGGATTTAAGACAAATAAGAGTCTATCTTACCGAAAAGGGCAGGGAGTATAATAGCTTTGTCAGAAAAAAATGCTGTGAAACTGAAGAAATAATGATGAAAGATATTACAGCTTCTGAACAGGAACAGCTATGCGTTATACTTAAAAAGATGCTGAAAAATCTTGTGGAAGGACAGTAAAATCATTTATATCAAAACCTGTGAATAATATTTTAAGACTGATGTTTCACAGATCTGATGAAAGAGTGACTAAAGGCATCAATTAATTTATAAGAAATATTTTTTGCAGTAAAACCATTTAAATCAGAAAGGAGAAAAACTAATTCTATGATTAAAAAGCTTTTGCACAGTGTGAGGGAATATAAAAAAGATTCTATCCTATCACCTGTCTTTGTAACCTTTGAAGTAATTATGGAAGTCGTAATACCTTTATTAATGGCAAATCTTATCGACTTCGGAATTGATAAAGGTGATATGGGTTATATAGCTAAAATGGGAACAGCTCTGCTTATATCCTGTGTCATATCTTTAGCTTTTGGTGCATTGTCCGGAAAACATGCAGCCTATGCTTCAGCAGGCTTTGCGAAGAATCTGAGACATGATATGTATTATAAGGTGCAGGACTTCAGCTTTTCAAATATTGATAAGTTTTCAACTGCAAGTATAGTAACCCGACTAACAACCGATGTGACAAATATTCAGAATTCATATCAGATGTGTATAAGAATTGCAGTGAGAGCGCCGGTTATGCTTGTTTTCTCATTGTTCATGTCGTTCAGTGTTAATCCTGAGCTTTCATTGGTTTTTCTGTGTTCGATTCCTATTCTCGGCGGCGGATTGTTTTATATAATGACTCATGCCCATCCGATTTTTGAAAGAGTGTTCAAAAAATATGATAAGCTTAATAACGTCGTTCAGGAAAATCTGCATGGAATAAGAGTGGTAAAATCCTTTGTAAGAGAAGACCATGAAATTGATAAATTCAAAGGCGTTTCAAAAGAGATTTATGATGACTTTTCAAAGGCTGAAAGATTGCTTGCATTTAACCAGCCTCTAATGCAGTTTTGTATGTATGGCTGTATGCTTTTGGTTTCATGGCTGGGAGCAAAGCTTATAGTCAGCGATTCAATGACAACAGGAGAGCTTATGAGCCTTATTTCATATGCCATGCAGATTCTGATGAGTCTTATGATGCTTTCTATGGTTCTTGTTATGATTGTAATTTCCCGTGCTTCATGTGAGAGAATCGTTGAAATTCTTGATGAAGAAAGCGACCTTGCCAACGGAGAAAATCCTATTATGAAGGTTAAGGACGGAAGCATCCGATTCAATAATGTCAGCTTTGCATATTCAAAAAAGGCTGACCGTGATTGTCTTGAAAATATAAACGTGTCGATTCCGTCAGGGGCAACGGTGGGAATAATCGGCGGAACGGGAAGTTCAAAATCTACGTTCGTTCAGCTTATTCCAAGACTTTATGACGTAACCGCAGGTTCTGTGGAAGTCGGCGGAGTCGATGTGAGAAAATATGATATCGAATCTCTGCGTGATGAGGTTGCAATGGTGCTTCAGAAAAACGTGCTTTTTTCGGGTACAATCAAAGATAACCTCCGTTGGGGAAATGAACAGGCAACAGATGAGGATATGATAAGAGTCTGTAAGCTTGCTCAGGCTGATTCCTTTATTTCACAGTTCCCTGATAAATATGATACATATATTGAACAGGGCGGTACCAATGTTTCAGGCGGTCAGAAGCAAAGGCTCTGTATAGCAAGAGCGTTGCTGAAAAAGCCGAAGATCCTTATTCTTGACGATTCAACAAGTGCGGTTGATACAGCAACAGATGCTCTCATCCGCCGTGCCTTCCGTGAAGAAATACCTGATACTACAAAAATAATAGTTGCACAGCGTATTTCCTCTATTCAGGATGCGGATATTATACTGGTTTTAGACGACGGAAAAATTAATGGAATGGGAACTCACGATGAGCTTGTAAAAACCAATCAGATCTATAAAGAAGTATATGAATCCCAGACAAAGGGAGGTGTCGGCAATGAGTAGAGGTCCAATGGGAAGAAACGGACAGTTTCATGGAAAAATGATGAAGCCGGACGGCAAAGCTTTAAAAAGATTAATGAGCTATATTTTAAAATATAAGGCTCGCTTTGCCGTAGTTTTGATTTGTATCATAATAAGCGCCTTTGCAGCAGTTGCCTCCTCGCTCTTTTTACAGGTGCTGATAGACGACTATATTGATCCTCTGAGTAAATCTGCGGCTCCCGTTTTCACCGGATTGCTTAAAGCAATAATCATCATGGGATTTATCTATATCCTCGGCGTTTTATCAAACCTTGTGTTCAACAGAATTATGGTAACCATAGCTCAGGGTGTGCTCAAGGATATCCGTGATGAAATGTTTGAGCATATGCAAACGCTTCCGATCAAATATTTTGATACTCATACTCATGGAGATATAATGAGTTGTTATACAAATGATACGGATACTCTCCGTCAGATGATTACTCAGAGCCTGCCGCAGCTTTGTTCGACCATTATAACAATTATAACTGTGTTTGCTGCAATGATAACAACAAGCATTTATATGACGATTTTTGTTCTGCTGACAGTTTTTCTTATGATGATATTTGCAAAGAAGATCACCTCAAGAAGCGGAAGCTTTTTTATGAAACAGCAGGATTCATTGGGAAAAGTCAACGGATATATTGAAGAAATGATAAACGGACAAAAGGTCGTTAAGGTGTTCTGTCATGAACATAAGGCAGAACAGGAGTTTGATATACTTAATGAAGAGCTTTGTGAAAATGCATCAGAAGCTAACAAGCTTGTGAATATCCTTGGCCCTATAATGGGAAATTTAGGCCATGCTCAATATGTTCTTATCGCAATGGTTGGCGGAGCGCTTGCCATAAACCAAATCGGCGGCTTGACATTGGGAATAATCGCATCATTCCTTCAGCTCAGCCGAAGCTTTACCCAGCCTATAACCCAGATAGCACAGCAGATCAATGCCTTTGTAATGGCGCTTGCCGGTGCAAAAAGAATTTTTGAGATGATGGATGAGAAGCCTGAAACTGACGATGGCTATGTAACTCTTGTTAATGCTAAATATGACGGCGACAATCTTACTGAAACAGACGGACGCACAGGTCTTTGGGCATGGAAGCATCCTCATAACGACGGCACGGTAACTTATACTAAGCTTACGGGTGATATTAAATTTGACGACGTAGACTTTGGATATAACAGCGATAAGATCGTGCTTCATAACGTGTCTCTTTTCGCAGAGCCGGGACAAAAGCTTGCCTTTGTGGGTGCGACCGGTGCGGGAAAGACTACGATTACAAATCTTATAAACAGGTTTTATGATATTGCTGACGGAAAAATCAGATATGACGGAATTAATATTAATAAAATCCGTAAGTCAGATTTAAGACGTTCGCTGGGAATTGTATTGCAGGACGTTAACCTTTTTACCGGAACAGTAATGGAAAATATAAAATACGGTAATCTTGATGCAACCGATGAGGAATGTATTGCCGCAGCTAAGCTTGTAAATGCCCATAGCTTTATTACAAGACTTCCTGACGGATATAACACTGTGCTTTCGGGAGATGGCTCCGGGCTTTCTCAGGGTCAAAGACAGCTTATTTCTATTGCAAGAGCCGCAGTTGCCGATCCTCCTGTAATGATTCTTGATGAAGCAACTTCAAGCATTGACACAAGAACAGAAGCTATCGTTCAAAGCGGTATGGATGCTCTTATGTATGGAAGAACGGTGTTTGTTATTGCCCATAGGCTTTCCACAGTCAAGAATTCTGATGTTATTATGGTTCTTGAACAGGGAAGAATAATCGAGCGTGGAAGTCACGATTCGCTTATTGAACAAAAGGGTAAATATTATCAGCTTTATACAGGAGCTTTTGAATTGGATTAAAGCTTATATTGTTTATTAAGGGCATGCTCTACAAGAGAGGGCTGTCCCTAACATTGGGGAACAATTAATTTCATTATTTCATAAGGACGGATTTCCGTCCTTATTTTTTATGGCTGCATTTTTTGCTTGTAAGTGTAAATAATACTAAAAAGGAGTTGGAATTATGCAGTCATTATGGAGCAGTGAAACAAAACTTAAAGCAAGAGAACCATTAAAAGGCGATATGAGCATTGACACCGCAGTAATAGGCGGAGGAATGGCAGGTTTGCTTATTGCTTATTTTTTGAATCAGAACGGAATAAAATGTGCAGTGTTTGAAGCGAGAAAAATCGCAAGCGGTCAGACTAAAAATACTACTGCAAAAATAACCTGTCAGCATGGGCTGAAATATCATTCTCTTATAAAGGATTTCGGAATAACAAAGGCTAAGCAATATGCTCAGGCAAATTTAAAGGCAATTGATGAATTTGAACGAATAATCAAAACAGAAAATATAAGCTGTGGTTTTGAACGTCTTCCGTCATATCTTTATACTCAGAATAACAGTGAGCTTTTGCTTGAAGAGGCGAAGGCCGCACGTCTGGCGGGAATACCTGAATTGCTTACGGATAAGACATCTCTGCCTTTTAGAACTAAGCTTGCATTAAAATTTGAAAATCAGGCGCAGTTTGATCCGCTGAAATTTATTGAAGCCATTTCAAAGGATCTGGATATATATGAAAACACAATGGTTAAGGCAATAGAAAACAATAATCTTGTCACTGACCGAGGAATCGTCAGCGCAGGAAATATTGTGGTTGCAACTCATTTCCCTTTTATTAATACTCCCGGATATTATTTTATGCGTATGCATCAGGAGAGATCTTATGTTGTGGCATTGGAGAATACCCCAAAACTTGATGGAATGTATTATGGAATCGACAGGAATGGGTTGTCTTTCAGAAACAGCGGAGATTATCTTTTGTTAGGCGGCGGAAGTCACAGAACCGGCGAAAACCCTGACGGCGGAAAATATTCAAGGCTCGAAACGGCTGCAAGGCATTATTATCCGCATAGCAAGCAAGCGTTCAAATGGTCAGCACAGGATTGTATGCCCCTTGACGGAGTTCCCTATATAGGGCGTTTTTCTTCATCTCTGCCTAATGTTTATGTGGCGACAGGTTTTCAGAAGTGGGGAATGAGCTCGTCGATGATATCGGCGATGATAATTTCCGAAATGATTGCAGGAGGAGAGAATCCATATGAGATATTTTCTCCTCAGAGATTTAAGGTTTCTGCTTCTGCAAGGGCTCTAATGAATGAAACAGGTCATTCGGTAAAGGGACTTTCAAAGAATGTACTGAGGTTTCCTGATAAAGCTGCGGCTGAAATTCCTAAGGGTCATGGTGGAATTGTGGAATATAAGGGGAAAAAGGTTGGCGTTTATAAAGACGAGGAGGGCAAGGTTTATGCCGTGTCAAATAAATGTCCTCATCTCGGATGTCAGCTTGAATGGAATCCTGATGAAAAAAGCTGGGATTGTCCTTGTCATGGGTCAAGATTTGACTATAGGGGAAGGCTTATTGATAATCCGGCTATGAGAAATTTGTCGATCAAAAAGCAGGATTTAAGCCATAAGACGAAATAAATAATTAAAGAATTCTGAAATTTTAATGAAATACTTGTAATTTATTCTGAAAAGGTGTATTATTATATATGTCCGGAAACGCTTTTGTGCTTTTAAGGCATGGGATTTTAAAGCGGTAAATCGAATCGGACAGTCACATGAATTCTCAGTATATAAAATAAGGGGATTTTGTGAGTTTTGGAGGTTAAAATTATGGGTATGAATTTCAAGAGAAAGCTGCCGATTCCGAAGGTTATAAAAGAGCAATTTCCTCTTTCGGAAAAAATAATTGCACACAAGGCTGAGCGTGATGAAGAAATTAAAAAGGTGTTTACCGGCGAGCTTAATAAGCTTTTGCTTGTTATAGGACCTTGTTCTGCGGACAGAGAAGACTCGGTTATGGATTATATCTACAGACTGAAGGATATTCAGGATAAAGTAAAGGATAAGATCATAATTATTCCGAGAATTTATACAAACAAGCCGAGAACCACAGGCTTGGGCTATAAGGGAATGGTGCATCAGCCTGACCCCACAAAGGAAGAGGATATGCTTGAGGGACTTATTGCTATCAGAAAGCTTCATACAAGAGCAATTGAAGAAACAGGGCTTACTTGTGCTGATGAAATGCTGTATCCTGAGAATTACAGATATCTTTCTGATCTGCTTTCTTATACAGCAATCGGTGCTCGTTCAGTAGAGGATCAGCAGCACAGAATCACAACAAGCGGTATGGACATTCCGGCAGGTATGAAAAACCCCACAAGCGGTGATTTGTCAGTAATGATGAACTCAATTACTGCGGCTCAGAACAGTCATACTTTCCTTTACAGAGGTTGGGAGGTTGAAACATCAGGAAATCCGCTTTCACATGCGGTTTTAAGAGGTTATGTGAACAAGCACGGACAGGCTCACCCTAACTATCACTATGAAGATTTACAGCTTCTTTGCAGCTTATATGCAGAGGGAGATTATCAGAATCCTGCGGTAATTATTGATACAAACCACAGCAACTCCGGCAAGAAATATCTTGAACAGCCGAGAATCTGCAAAGAAGTGCTGCATTCAATGCGTCATTCTGCTGACATTGGCAAGATCGTCAAGGGCTTTATGATTGAAAGCTATATTGAGGATGGTGCACAAAAGATTTGCGATGGCGTTTACGGAAAGTCAATTACTGACCCATGTCTTGGATGGGAAAAATCAGAAAAATTAATTTTAGACATTGCTGATTTGATTTAATTTTTCATAAACATACTTGGCGTCATGCTTCTTGTTCGAAGCATGACGTTTTTTGTTACAAAGCCCGTGCGGTCGAGCATATTGACGGGAGACCACAGGTCTCCCCTACGTCAATTTTGCAAATTTGTCACAGTGGGGTCGAACTATAAATCACCAAGAACCGATATCGTGGTATGGATAGTACGACTTGAATTTTGCTTTACGGGCTGTCGAGGACAAACTTAACAGGGTAACGGGACGTCGAGGACAAACTCAGCTACGCTGAGTTGCGCCCCTACATTGATTTTGCAAACCCACCACAGCGGGGGGAAACTATAAATTATCACGAACTGATATCGTGAATTGCCCCGTCTGCAACGGCAACACCCAGTTTGTCTATAACTAAGTTTGTTTCGTTGCCGTGCAAATTTGCTAACGCAAATT
>UQDR01000038.1 GCA_900539835.1 uncultured Ruminococcus sp.
CCGAGCACCCCCTTCACTTATAGCCTCATTTGAGGCTTTTTTGCACGCAAACGTGCAACTATGAACGAAATATGAAAAATGTTCAGAGCTTTGCATAAAATTTTTAATATATTTTTGTGCATTTATTACAAAAGAATTCGCACTTAAATAAATGCGAATTTTTTTAACAACATATTTATATTATAATTTCAAAGGCTATGATTTTCATATATTTTTAAAAACTTTTTAAGCAGTTGGCGGTCTGAGAAATTAAGTGTTCACAAAATAACATAGGAATTTTTGGTTATAATCACGAATACTTTTTTATTATGAGGGGTTGCTATTTCTGTGGAAATAGTATATAATTATTTTATGCAGTTAAAACTTTTTGGTTATTTAGTACATATAGACCTGCAAATTATAACAGATAGGAGAGAACTGTCTTGAAAAAATATGACAGCACCAAAATTAAAAATATCAGCATAGCAGGACATGCCGGATCAGGCAAGACCTCACTTACTGAAGCATTGCTTTTTAAAAGCGGAACTACCGACAGACTCGGAAAGATTGCTGACGGAAACACAGTTTCAGATTACACTGCTGAAGAAATAAAGAGAAAATCATCAATTTATACATCTCTCGCTTCTCTTGAGAAGGATGAATTTAAAATAAATCTGCTTGATACTCCAGGATTATTTGATTATGAAAGCGGTATGGTTGAAGGCATTTCTGCAAGCGGCTGTGTTATGATCACAGTATCCGGAAAATCAGGAGTTAAGGTGGGTACACACAAGGCATATGATTATGCAGTTGAACACGGAAAGCCGAGAATGTTTGTTGTTACCAAGCTTGATGATGACAACGCCAACTTCAACAATGTTCTCACTGAACTAAAGGCTGAATTCGGTCCTACGGTTTGCCCTGTAGTTGTACCGGTTATTGCTGACAGAAAAATTGTTTCATATGTAAATCTGATTGAAATGAAAGCTTATAAATACGATGAAAACGGCAATGCTGTTGAAACTGAAATGCCGACTGCCGAAATCTCGGAAAAGATGGAATATCGTATTGACGGACTTATTGAGGCTGTATCAGAAGCTGTTGCGGAAACTGACGAAGAGCTTTTTGAAAAATTCTTCTCAGGTGAGGCATTCACTCAGAAAGAGCTTATTGACGGAATTCACAAGGGTATGAACGAAGGCATTATAACTCCTGTTACTTGTGTATCTTCAACTACACTTGCAGGAATCGACATGCTTTTAAAAGAAATTTCATTACTGCTTCCTGCGCCATCTGACAATGACGTTAAAATGGCAGAGGACATGGACGGAAATGCTGTTGAAATAAAATGTGATGCTGATGCGCCGTTATCTGCATTTGTATTCAAGACGGTTGCTGACCCGTTTGTAGGAAAGATGTCATACATAAAGGTACATTCCGGAGTGCTCGCTACAAACAAGGAAGTTATTAATGCTACTACAGGAAGCACTGAAAAGGTAGGAAAGCTGATTACTCTCTGCGGCAAAAAACAGACAGAAGTAACCGAAGCCGGCTGCGGTGATATTGTAGTTGCGACCAAGATGAACATAAACACAAATGACACGATTTGCGATCCGTCGAGGGTTGTAAAATTTGAGGCAATAAAATTCCCGAGGCCTTGTTATAAGATGGCTGTTAAGGCTAAGTCACAAGGTGATGAAAGCAAGATTTCAAATGCTATTAACCGACTTCTTGAAGAAGATTTATCTCTTGCTTATGCACAGGATGAATCCACTCTTGAACAGATTATCAGCGGTTTAGGCGAACAGCATTTAGCGTCTGCTTTATCAAAGCTGAAAAATGACTTCGGTGTTGAAGTAGAGCTTAGTGTTCCTAAGATCCCATATAAAGAATCCATACGCAAAAAGGTCAAGGTTCAAGGCAGACATAAAAAACAATCGGGCGGTCACGGACAATACGGTGATGTTTGGATCGAATTTGAGCCTTGCATTTCAGATGAATTGGTATTTGAAGAAAAAGTATTTGGAGGAGCAGTTCCTAAGAACTTCTTCCCTGCTGTTGAAAAGGGATTACAGGAATGTGTTAAAAAGGGTGTGCTTGCAGGATTCCCTATGGTTGGGCTTAAAGCGATTCTTGTAGACGGTTCTTATCACCCGGTTGACTCATCTGAAATGGCATTCAAAATGGCTGCTACTATTGCATACAAAGAAGGTTTGCCTCAGGCAGAGCCTATGCTTCTTGAACCTATTGGTGCGCTTAATGTAACTGTACCTGATGAAAACACAGGTGACATGATTGGCGAGCTTAACAAACGCCGAGGCAGAGTTTTAGGCATGACGCCTGCTGAAAAGACAGGTCTTACAGAGATAACTGCTGAAGTGCCTATGTCAGAAATGGCTGATTTCACCATGCTTCTTCGTCAGATGACTCAAGGCAGGGGCAGCTTTGTTCTTGAAGTTCTCAGATATGATCAGCTTCCAAGTCATTTAGTTGCTGAAGTTATTGCAAAGAACAGAACATAAAAATCGCAATATAGAATATACAAAGACTGATATATCATTTTAGATATATCAGCCTTTTTTATATACTGTTTTGATATAACACAGCCTTATGTCCCCCACCTCTATAGGTGGGGGACATATTAGAATTTCAATTGGGAACAATCTCCAACTGAAACCCTAAGGGGCTAACGCCCCTACTTTTTGTTGAATGACGGGGCAATGCCCCTTATTGAATCTTGAAAGCCATGATGTATTATGTTATAATTAAAATATGATACTGAAAGGAAACAGCGAAAATGTACAGAATTTATATTATAGAAGATGATTTCACTATTGCTTCACTTATGAAAAAGAATCTTGAAAACTGGGGCTATACTGTGAAATGTACAGAAGATTTTCAGAATATCATAGGTGAATTTACGGAATTTGAACCGCACATGGTTCTGGCTGACATTATGCTGCCGTTTTTCAACGGTTATCACTGGTGCAATGAAATCAGAAAAATCTCAGATGTTCCGATCGTTTTTATTTCATCGGCTTCAGACAACATGAACATTGTTATGGCGATGAATATGGGCGGTGACGATTTTATTTCAAAGCCTGTAGATCTGAATGTAATGACTGCAAAAATACAGGCATTATTACGGCGGACATATGATATGGGAAGCAAAATTCCTATGCTTGAACACAGGGGTGCTATACTTAATCTTAACGACGCCACGCTATCATACGATGGAAATAAAATTGAGCTTACTAAAAATGATTTTCGCATTTTACAGACGCTTATGGAAAACAAGGGCAAGATAGTCAGTCGTGACACGCTGATGACTAAGCTTTGGCAGATTGACTGTTATGTTGAAGAAAACACGCTCACGGTTAATGTTACAAGGCTTAGGAAAAAGCTTGAAGCTGCCGGGCTGACTGATTTTATCAAAACCAAGGTAGGCGCAGGATATATAATTGAATGAGGTTTGGGATGAAACTATTCTTTAAATATGTTTATCAATATAGATACAAGGCTGCTTTGTTATTAATATTTACCACAATATTTGCTTTGATATTTCTTCTATATGATATAAAGGCTGAAGCTGCAATATATGGGGGATTGATTTGTGCTGTAATTGCTTTAGCAATGATAAGTATAAATTTTATAAAATTCAGAAAAAAGCACTTACTTATGCGGGATATATATATTAATCTTCCTCTTATGGACGATAAGATCCCCAAGTCAGATGTTCTGGTTGAAAATGATTTGATAAATATTATAAACAGGCTTTATGAAATAAACAATGAAAACATAACCCGTTTTAACAGCGAACGCCGTGATAGCATAGATTACTACACTGTATGGGTTCATCAGATAAAAACCCCTATTGCTGCCATGCAAATGATTTTACAGTCGGATGACACAGAAACCAACAGGGAGCTTTCGGCAGAATTATTCAGGATCGAGCAATATGCTGAAATGGCATTGAATTATTTGCGTCTTGACAGCTCGTCTTCTGATTTTATTTTCAAAGAATATGAGCTTGACAGCATCATCAAGCAGGCTGTTCACAGATATGCGCCTCTATTTATCAGGCAAAAAATCAAGCTTATTTATTCCGACACTAACGCAAGGGTTCTGACAGATGAAAAATGGCTTTTATTCATAATTGAACAGCTTCTTTCTAATGCAATTAAATACACTTCAAAGGGGTCTGTTACAATATTGTTCACTGAAGACAGGATTTTGAAAATCACTGATACGGGAATGGGGATTGTGCCTGAAGATCTTCCGAGGATTTTTGAAAAGGGATTTACCGGATTCGGCGGACGCTCATTTAAAAAATCCACCGGCTTGGGTTTATATCTTTGCAAAAAGGCTGCGGATAAGCTTTCACACAAGCTGAATGTGGAATCACAAGTCGGAAAAGGAACTGAATTTTCTATTGACCTCAGCTCTTCAGACATAAGAATAGAATAGCATAACAGAAAGACCTTACAAAAATGTCACATAACAAGCCGAAATGTCACACAAATAGATGTTTGACTTTCGGCTTTGATGCTATAATAAAGACATAACAAAGACAGGAGGTCAATTAAGATGTCTATTTTATTAGATGTAAACAATCTTGAGAAAATTTACACGACACGCTTTGGCGGAAATCAGGTCAGGGCTTTGTCGGATGTAACATTTTCAGTAGAAAGCGGAGAATACGTTGCTATAATGGGTGAATCGGGTTCGGGAAAGACGACCCTTCTCAATATACTTGCTGCTCTTGACAAGCCGACCAGCGGATATATTTATTTACAGGATAAATGTCTTTCCAAGGTAAAGGACAAAGAGCTTTCAGCTTTCAGGCGAAAAAATTTAGGCTTTGTCTTTCAGGATTTCAATCTGCTTGATACATTCAGTTTAAGAGATAATATTTTTCTTCCACTTGTACTTTCAGGAAAGAAATACAGCACAATGGAAGAACGCTTACAGCCCATAGCCAAGATGCTGGGTATTTCAGATATTCTGAACAAGTTTCCTTATGAGGTTTCAGGCGGACAGAAACAGCGTGCCGCCATTGCAAGGGCGATTATCACCGAACCGAAGTTGATTCTTGCAGATGAACCCACGGGTGCTCTTGACTCAAAATCAACAGATAATATTTTAAAAGTTTTTTCTGATATTAACAAGACCGGACAGACAATTCTTATGGTTACACACTCTGCTAAAGCTGCAAGTCATGCCGGAAGAGTAATGTTTATTAAAGACGGCGAAGTATTTCATCAGATATACAGAGGCAGCTGCTCCAACGAAGAAATGTATCAGAAAATCTCAGACACGCTCACACTGCTTGCTTCGGGTGGTGACAGAAGATGAACAGAATGCTTTATCCCAAGCTTGCCGCAACCAACATAAAAAAGAATGCAAGGACATATATCCCGTATATAATCACCTGCATTTTAACAGTGGCAATGTATTATATAATGAAATCTCTTTCAAAAAATGATGGACTTAATAATATTTTAGGAGCAGGAACTGTTACTTATACACTGGAGCTCGGCAGCAGAATAACAGCAATATTTGCTTTTATATTCCTATTTTACACCAACAGTTTCCTTACCAAAAACAGAAAGAAGGAATTTGGACTTTTTAACGTTCTTGGAATGGAGAAAAAGCACATTGCAAAAATCATAGCATATGAAAGTATTTATGTGACGCTTATAAGTCTTGCCGGGGGATTTATTGCAGGAATTCTGCTTGACAAGCTTATGTATCTTGTAATAACAAGGATAATCAAGTCTGAAATTGCTTTGGGCTTTTATATTTCAAAGGAAGCAATTATATATACGCTTATTTTATTCGGAATTTTATTCTTTATTATTTTCTTGAATTCTCTCAGAATGATTCATCTTTCAAAGCCTATTGAGCTTTTAAAGGGTGAAAATGCGGGAGAAAAGGAACCAAAGTCAAAATGGGTTCTTGCTATTCTTGGCTTAGGCTGCTTAGGCGGAGGGTATTATATTTCTATCACGGTTGAAAATCCTATGGCGGCGCTCACTTTATTCTTCGTTGCAGTAATACTTGTTGTAGTTGGAACATATCTGATTTTCACAGCCAGCAGCATTTCATTTCTTAAACTATTAAAAAAGAACAAAAGATATTATTATAAAACCAACCATTTCATCAGCGTGTCAGGAATGATATACAGAATGAAACAGAACGCTGTGGGACTGGCTAACATATGCATACTTTCAACTATGGTACTTGTAATGGTATCATCAACGGGCTCACTAATTATCGGTGTTCAAGATCTGATCATGGAACGTTATCCATATGAAATAGCGATTGAAAGCTATGACAATGATGCTCAAATCAACGACAGGCTGATGAATATTGCAAAAGAAACTGCTCAGAAAGAAAATATTGAAATAGAGAAAGAAATCAAATATTCAAGTCTTGAATTTACGACTGTTTTTGACGGAAAAGACACATTCTCTGTAAGCTCTGATTACAATTTAAATATGAGCAATGATTTGAGAATTTTATTCTTTATTACAGCTGAAGATTACTCTGATTTCATTGGCAAAGACGTTAATCTTAAAGACGATGAAGTAATTATTTATTCAAACAGAAAAGACTATAATAAAGACAAGGATTATTTTAAGTTATTCGACAAGTTATATAAAATTGTTGATAGAACCGATGAATTCGTAGGGAATGGTATGATTTCAGCAAATATCTCTCCTTCTCACGGAATAGTTGTAAAAGATATTTCAATAATCCAAGAGCTTTATGAAAAGCAAAAAGAAGTTTACGGAGATAGCGCAAGCAATATTGAATTTTATTACGGATTTGACACCGGAAGCAATGCAGAGAAACAGACAGATTTATATACAAAGATAAAAAATGAAATTAATTCTCAAGGTAAAGAGTTGAGTTCTTATCATATAGAAAGCCGTGAAAGTCAGCGTGATAATGCTTATGGACTTTATGGAAGCCTGTTCTTCTTAGGTGTATTTCTTGGACTTCTGTTTCTAATGGCAACTGTGCTGATTATATACTACAAACAGATTTCAGAGGGATATGAAGACAAAAAGCGCTTTGAAATAATGCAAAAAGTAGGAATGAGTGAACAGGAAGTAAAAAGCTCAATTCGCTCACAGGTACTGACTGTATTCTTTCTTCCGCTTATTACAGCCGGAATTCATGTAGCAGCGGCTTTTCCTATCATCAGAAAGATACTGTTAATGTTAAATCTCACAAACACGAAGCTTTATATTATTTGCACTATTATAAGTTTTATGGTATTTACTTTGATATACGGTTTAATATATTTGCTAACGGCTAAAATTTACTACAGAATCGTGAAAAAGTAAGTACAAAAACATTTTTCTTATAACACAGCCTTATGTCCCCCATAGGTGGGGGACATATTAGAATTTCAGTTGGGTAACAATCCCCAACT
Organism: uncultured Ruminococcus sp.; assembly: GCA_900539835.1. GTDB lineage: Bacteria > Bacillota > Clostridia > Oscillospirales > Ruminococcaceae > FB2012. Next base: position 7,424 of record UQDR01000038.1, read on the forward strand.
GAAACCCTAAGGGGCTAACGCTTATGCCAAATCAAAGGTTTGGCATTGTTGTTATGTTGAATGACGGGGCAATGCCCCTTATTGAAATCAAAACCACCAGTAGAACTGGTGGTTTGCACTAGCCCTATAAGGGCAATATTCTGGCGGGCGACTTAAGTCCC
>UQDR01000039.1 GCA_900539835.1 uncultured Ruminococcus sp.
TCCGAGATAGCATGAAATATACTTCACCCGTTTCGCGGGAACAAAACTTAAAGTCCTCACAAACTGGTCCGTATTGCTCCGTGCGGCCGAGCACCCCTTCACTTATAGCCTCATTTGAGGCTTTTTTGCACGCAAACGTGCAACTTTGAATGAAATATGTCTTAGTTAAAACAAAATTTGTATTATTGCATAAAAACAGCTATACATTTCTGTACAGAATGTATAGCTGTTTTTTATATGTGAAAAAATATTATAAGTTTCAATTAATCTAAGGGTTATTTTTTTGCTGTATTACAAAATCGACAAATATATCACAGCCGCCGCTTTATAATTAATACAAGCCGATTTAAAGGGGGACAGATCAGAATGAAAATTTATCTTGACGTCCTTATCATAACAAACTGCATAATGACCATGATATATCTTCAATGCATAAGCAGGATTACTCATTCAAAAATCAGTAAAGCCCGAATTGTTATAAGCAGTTTGACAGGCGGGGTTTCTTCACTGATAGTTGCTGTTAATGCCCAAGGATTTATACAATCGTGTGCAGTAACGACGGTAAAATTTTTATTAATAGGTCTTATTGTTTTTATAGCTTTCAACATAAGAAAGCCTAAGGATTTTGCAAAATACATATTCCTCTATTTCTTTATGGAGCTTATTTTTGCCGGAATTTCTCTTTTATTATGGCAGATTACAGACAGCAGAATCATATATATAAAAAATTATACCGTTTATTTTGATATATCTCTTATTCATCTTGTAATTGCAGCTATTGTGATTTACGGTATAATTTCAATATACGAATGGCTTCTCCGAAGAAAATTCAATGCGTCAGAAAAGTATAAAGCTAAATATCTCATCGGCAATTATGAAATTGAGCTTCCGGCAATTGCAGACAGTGGGAACAAGTTATGCGATGTTTTTACAGGAATGCCTATTGTAATATTTTATTCAGGAGAGCTTTTTGAGCATTTTAATCTTGATGACGAACGCTCTTATCCATTAGGCAGTTTTCATATAACACCTTATTCTACCGTTTCAGGAGAGGGTGTGATGCCTGTCACGTCTAAAGGCAGGGTAACTATTACTGACAGCATGGGAAATTCAAAATCAGTGAAATGCTGCATCGGTATTATTCATAACGGAAAAAATAAGTCACGGGCAATTTTTAACCCTTGTCTTCTACAATAATTATTATTTTACAGAAAGGATCTAATAGAACTATGAACATTTTAAGCGACCTGAGGTTAAAGCTAAGCATTATTCTGTCACGGAGATTTTTAAAAGAAATTGATAATGTTGATTACATAAACGGTGCAGATTCACTGCCCCCTCCCCTATCGAAGGAGGATGAGCAAAAGGCTTTTGAGCTTATCAAAACAGATGAAAAGAAAGCGAGAGAGCTTCTCATAGTTCACAATCTCAGACTTGTAGTTTATATAGCAAAAAAATTTGAATCCACCGGTGTTGGTATTGAAGATCTGATTTCCATAGGTTCAATAGGTCTGATAAAAGCTGTAAAGACATTTTGTCCTGATAAAAACATTAAGCTTGCCACATATGCTTCAAGATGCATTGAAAATGAAATTTTAATGTTTCTTCGCAAGTCAACCCAATACAGGAACGAAATCTCAATTGACGAACCTCTGAATATTGACTGGGACGGCAATGAATTGCTTCTATCAGATATTCTCGGCACTGATGATGACACTGTAAACAAGGGTATAGAAAGCCAAGTAGAAAAGGACCTTCTGAGAAAAGAAATTGATAAGCTCAGCACAAGGGAAAAACAAATCATGGAAATGCGTTTTGGGCTTAAAAACGGTAAGGAAATGACCCAAAAACAAGTAGCAGATGTTGTAGGAATTTCACAGTCATATATTTCACGGCTGGAAAAGCGAATAATTAAGCATATAAGAAAAAACCTTGAAAAAATATGTTGATTTATGATATTTTTTAACCATTCGGAAAAGCTGAATTATAGATTATTCTGATACTTTTTGACATTGCTAAATTTTTCATTTATAAATACTGCATAGCTGACAACTCCTTTGGTAATAATTATGTTATCAAGGAATTAGGAGTTAGTATGCAGTATAATAAAGTTGAAATCAGCGGTGTTAACACCGATGATCTTATAGTTCTTAAAGAATCGGAAAAAATGGAGCTTTTAAAGCGTGCGAAGGAAGGCGACAAAAAAGCACGGGAGCAGCTTATCAACGGCAACTTACGTCTTGTCCTCAGTGTTCTTCAACGTTTTGTCAGCCGTGGAGAATCTGCTGATGATTTATTTCAAGTAGGAGTCGTTGGTCTTATAAAAGCTATTGATAATTTTGATATTAATTATCAAGTTAAATTCAGTACCTATTGTGTACCGATGATACTTGGTGAGCTTCGCCGTTACATGCGTGATTATCAGCCCCTCAGGGTCAGCCGTTCGTTGCGAGATATGGCATATAAGGCTATGCAAGCAAAAGAGAAGCTGACAAACAAGCATCAAAAGGAACCCACAATTGATGAAATTGCAAAAGAGATAGGTGCAAAACGCTCAGAGGTTGTCACTGCATTGGAATCTGTAAGTGATCCGATTTCATTATATGAACCTGTGTTTTCGGATGCAGGAGATACGCTTTTTGTGCTTGATCAGGTCAGTGACAGCAGCGACGCCACGGAATGGCTTGAGGAGCTATCTATAAAAGAAGCAATCAACTCACTTCTCCCCCGTGAAAAAAACATATTATATCTTAGATTTTTTCAAGGAAAAACACAAGTCGAGGTTGCCAACAGCATAGGTATTTCCCAAGCTCAGGTTTCACGTCTTGAAAAGGGCGCTCTTAATAGAATAAAAAATCAGATATAAAATTAATCTTAACAAAAATATAAAGGAAATCCGATATTGAGGTTTCCTTTATATTTTTTTATTATCTAATTGTATTGTTTTAATATTTTATAAATAGTTATACAAAAAACAAAATATTTTTTGTGTATATTTTATATTTTTTTCAATTAATTGGGCAAATTAATGGCTAAAATGCACATAAATGATAATCTAAAATTAGCGAAAAAGGAGAAATGTTGTTTACACCTATCATAATTATTGACACTAAAAAATGCAAATGATATAATTCATTTGTTGGGTATTTCGACCCAATAATTTTTAAAAGGGGATGTTTTAAATGTTATTGTCCAGAGTGATAACGTCTGTTGCTGTTGCAGCTGCAATGTTAATTAACGCTTTGCCGTTTACCACATTAGCAGCTGATAAGAATACTGCTGAAACGTTATCCTATCCGGAAGGTTTTGTTTATGCAAACGGAACAAAGTTCATGTGCGACGGTAGTCCGTATTATTACGGCGGAACAAACTGCTACTATCTTACTTTCAAATCCAAAAACAGTGTTGACAATGTATTTGAAGATGCTGAAAATATGGGTTTAAAAGTCATTCGTGTTTGGGGAAATTTAGATGTAGGTGTTAAAACTGACAAAATTAATCCGGAAAACGGCGCACCTGTTTTTACAAATAACAACGATGGTCCCGGTGAAAAAGACGGAATCTATTTTCAATATTTTGATAAACAAAAGAACAGACCAGTAGTAAACGAAGGTGCTGACGGTATTCAAAAGCTGGACTATGCAATTGCGCAAGCTGAAAAACATGACATGAAACTACTGATTACATTTACAAACTATTGGGACGCTTTCGGCGGAATGGGTCAGTATGTAGATTGGGCTGAAGAAATCGGTATCACAGGTTTGAAAAAAGATGATTTCTACACAAATAAACAGCTTAAAACATGGTATAAAGATTATATAAAAACATTATTAAATCATGAAAATGTATATACAGGAAGAAAGCTGAAAGATGAACCGGGCGTATTCGCTTGGGAGCTTTCTAATGAACCAAGATGTAATTCAGACGCTCAATGTAAAAATGATATTTTATATAATTGGGCAAAAGAAATGTCTGAGTATGTAAAATCCATTGACCCATATCATATGGTAGCTCTTGGCGACGAAGGATTTTTCAATAAACCATACGGCTATTATAATGATTATACAACATCAAATTATGCATTTTACGGAGCTGAAGGCGTTGACTTTGAAAAGCTCATGACTATTGATACTTTGGACTTCGGTACTCCTCACCTATATCTTGATCAATGGGGAATGAAACATACTGGTTCAGGACAGGATGATTTACTTTGGTTCAGAATTCACGGTGAAACATGTGCGGATCTTAATAAGCCTGTAATTCTTGAAGAATTCGGTCTTACTAACAGAAGCATAAGGGACAGCGAATATGAGCAATGGTTTGAAGTTCTTGAAGGTAATGTTTACGATAACGTTGAATATGCCGGTACAAACTATTGGATGATTGCTTCATATGTAGACGGTACGCTTTATCCTGACTATGACCAATACACCGTTTATGGTCCTGAGGGTCTTGAAACAGAAACAACAAGACAGCTTATCATGAAGCATGCAGAAAAAATGAGCAAGAAAAATATTGTTAATACAGTTAATCCTTCTTCAGCATCATTTGACAGAAGTACACCAAATGATCTTAAATTTACAACATCATTTAAGATGGGCAGCTTCTCAGGACTTGAATGTAATGGAACCAAACTTGTAAGCGGTACTGATTATATATTTAATAATGGCGTTATAACTTTAAAGGGAAGCTATCTTGCTAAACAAGAACTTTCAAAATATACTTTTAAAGTACTTGCAACCGCAGGTAACTCACCTAAATTTACAGTAGTTGTAAGCGACAGCTCAATCCCTAAGCCTGAAATCTCACCTAAATTTGCTACAACTGATATAAATCCAAGAGTTTGCAAGGACATAACTATTAAAATGGATACCAAAACCAGTGAATTCAGAGGGATTATGCTGGATGGAAAGTATCTTAACAATGGTACAGATTATACAGTATCAGGCTCTACAGTTACAATAAAGAAATCATTTATCAAAACGCTTTCAACGGGAACAGCTTCCCTTGTATTTGATTTCTATGAAGGCGAGGACTGCGAGTTTACGCTAACAGTAGCTGATACTACAGGACTTGACGAATTTGACACATTTGAAAGCTATAGCAGTGATTCGGATTTATGGAAATCATATTCATCAAATCCAAATGGCAACAAAATGGGACTGGCTCTTGCAAATAAAAACGAAAGCCAAGCTCTTGCATTTACATATGATATAGGTTCTCCTAACGGTTATTGCGGAGTAAATCATCCAATAGCCAAGAGAGATATGTCTTCGTTTACAGGAGTTCAGCTCTGGGTTGAAGGCGATGGCAGCGGAAATAGCTTAACATTACAACTTAGAGATGCAAATAATAAGTACTTTGAAACTCAAATAAAGCTTGACTTTACAAGCGGAAAAACAATAAAAATACCTTTTAGTGAGTTTAAAGCACCAAGCTGGCAAAGCGGTGGTTCACTTGACACAACCTCTATTGATCAATTCTCACTTTATGGCGGAGATGGCGGTAACACAACTAAGGGTACGATTTATATAGACGATATAATCATTTATAATAACGAAGAAGTCCTTAATGTACCTCATCTTACTGAAAACTCTGCTACATTTGACGGAAATAATCCTGAAAGTATCCTAACAAAGCTTATTCTCTTCGGTGCTTCTATTGATTCAATAAAATGTGCAAATCAGAAGCTTACAGCAAATGTGGATTATTCATGGAATGGAAGTCAGGTTATGATAAATACATCATACCTTAACACATTAAAGAATGGTACATACAATCTTGTTTATAATTTCAGTGATGGTAACTCCGACACATTCACAGTTACTGTTGTAAACAGCAAAGTAGGCAGCGAGCATAATCACTCCTATGTTGGCAAAATAACTAAGAACGCTACTTGTACACAAGATGGCGAAAAATTATATACATGCTCATGCGGTAACAGCTATTCCGAAAAGATACCTGCAACCGGACATAAGATGACAACTGAAAAAGCTGACGCTACATGCACTACAGACGGATATATTAAACATACATGCTCAGTATGTGATTACAATTATAGCGAAACAATTTCTGCAACCGGACATAAGATGACAACTGAAAAAGTTGACGCTACATGCACTAAAGACGGATATGTTAAAGAAACATGTTCAGCATGCGGTCACAGCTATTCTAAAATAATAGCAGCAACAGGTCACAATTATGTTGCCACCTCTGAAAAACCTAACTGCACAACAGGCGGACGTACAACATATGTATGTACAAAGTGCGGAGATTCTTACACAGAAACTATTCCGGCATCAGGTCATAAATATGAAACAAAGGTTACAGCTCCAACTTGTACAACTGATGGTTACACAACTCATGTCTGCAAGGTTTGCGGTGATTCATACAAGGATTCATATGTAAAGGCTGCCGGACACAGCTATGATTCTAAAGTTACTGCTCCAACTTGTACAACTGATGGTTACACAACTCATGTCTGCAAGGTTTGCGGTTACACACATACAGATTCATATGTTAAAGCTGCTGGCCATAAATACACTGATGAAGTTGTAGCTCCTACAGAAACCGAAAAGGGATATACAATTCATACATGCACAGTTTGTGGCGACAGCTATAAAGACAATTATGTAGAGCCAACTAAACCCGGAAAACAAGAATCTATTGAATATTTCAAGGGCTTAGCTACTTGTGGCACTTGGGGACAAGCAATTTATCTTGACGCTGCTAAAAACGGTGGAAAAGTTAATCCTGCTGATTTCAAAAAAGACGGTTACTTATATGCCGAATTTGAAGGAAATAAGGACGAAGTTGAAATCATTCTCCAAAGCTGGTCAGGAGGAAGCAACTGGCTGAGAATACAACCTACAGAAACAGGAAAATGCGATTCAGGCTATTATGCTAAATGGTCATATAACACTATTACATCAGCTTATGGAAACAATCTGATGTCAATAGACAAACTTTTGGTTGGAATAAGAAACGGAAATCTGACTCTGAAACTGTTCAGCTACGTTAATTCAGATTCAATTGGCGGATCCGGAAATCAAGGTGGTTCAACAACAGATCCAACTCCTGTTCCAACATATAAAGAATATTTCAACGGAAGTGCTTCATGCGGAGCTTGGGGACAAGCTATTGGTTTAACTACTACCAAAAACGGCGGAAGCTTCAATGTAAGCGATATAGAAAAGGATGGCTACTTCTATGCTGAATATACAGAATCAGAAAAATCTATTGAATTGATTCTTCAGAGCTGGTCCGGAGGAGCAGGCTGGCTGAGAATACAGCCTACAGAAACAGGCAAAGGGCCTAACGGTTATTATGCAAAATGGAGCTACGACTCAATAGTTGCAGCTTATGGCAATAACTTCTCAACAATAGACAAAATCTATATTGGAACATCAAACAGTTCAATTTGCCTTAATAAACTTCAATATGCAAAATAATTATTAAATCAAAACCACCAGTAGAACTGGTGGTTTGCACTAGCCCTATAAGGGCAATATTCTGGCGGGCGACTTAAGTCCC
>UQDR01000040.1 GCA_900539835.1 uncultured Ruminococcus sp.
AAGCAGATATGCAAAGTAACAGGATTTTCAGGACAAAGAGCATGTGACAGAAGATTAAAAAAGCTGATTGAAGCAGACGAATAACCACAATACCCCTTAACCGCCTTAATGAACAAAATTGCAGGCATAAGTAAAAACAGACTATGTTTAATTAACATGGTCTGTTTTTCGCTGTCTGCATATATTACCTTTGGCGGTTGGGAAGTAAATATGTAATCAATTATTTTTTTAAGACAATATGCTTTCCTTTTGCAAAGTCAGATAAAGGGTTATATTCGTCAAAATTTTTTTGCAAATCATCACCATACATATCAACATACTCTAAAACCATGTCTAAATTCTTATGACCTAATATTTTCTGCAACCTTAACAAATCACCGCCTGATAAAATCCAATGCTTAGCAAATGTATTTCTGTAAATGTGCATGCTTGTTTTAGTTACTCCCCTACGCTGATTATATCTTGCCATTACTGTTTTTATTGCCTCATTTGAAAGTGGTTTTTTATCGTCGTTTTCATTACAGAAAAGATAATCTTCAGGCTCTCCTTTTCTAAATCCTAAATATTCAATTAAAATTTTCTTCAACTCTCTTTGCATAGGAATTTTATATGGCTTTTTGTTTTTCACATGTCTTAGATATATTTCATTTTCTAAAAAATCTATGTCCTTTATTCTAATATTACGTGCAGTTTCTAAACGATTAGCTGTAGATAAGAAATAATTTGTCATAACCCAATTTCTATATTCACTGAAAGTACAAGTTTTTAAATTTGGTTTTTCAAGTAATAATTCTAATTCTGCTTTTGAATATACATCTTTTACCTCTTTTTCAAAGCGAGGTATTGTAACTTTAAATTTTTCTGTATAACCTTTAGAAATAAAATAATTAATAACTGCTCTTAAATGTCTTATATATGTTGCTATTGTAGCACTGGAAAGATATTCCGTTTCTTTATTTTCGCTATCTTTATTATTTATTTTCTTTGGTCTTTTCTGTAGCCAACAAATATATTCTTGTATCGTTTCTGATGTAATATCTGAACACAAAGAACTCTTTCCATAAAAGTCCATAAATATATTAAAAATCACATTATAATCCTTAATTGAACTTTCTGAAAGATTATTGCTTTTTTTATAAACTATAAACTCATTAAAAGCAGAGAAAACAGTTTTATTTTGAATATTAGCTTGCATTGATAATTTCATTTGACACTCCTCCAAGATAAGTATATTCTTGGTCTTGTTCAAATATTAAAAAAGAGCACTTGACTCTTTTAAAAAGTTAAAATAATCAAGTGCTCTTATTGTCCATTTTTTTATCATTTTAAATATTTAATATAAAAAATAAAAATGGACAAACCTTATATATAACAAGGCTTATCCATTTTTACTTTTAATTATGGTGAGCTATCGGGGATTCGAACCCCGGACCCTTTGATTAAAAGTCAAATGCTCTGCCAACTGAGCTAATAACTCAAACATAGTCTTGCAACGACTTAATTATTATATCAAAAACTTATCTGTTTGTCAAGGGGGTTTTTAAAATTTTCTTTTTGTAACAATAAATCTTTAAAAACTTGTATTTTATTCTACATTATAAACAAAAAATATTGAGATATGCAATTTAGCATAAATAAATTCGCAGAATTAAAATTTACTTTCCTATTATATTTTAATATAATTTCATAAAACTAAAAAATAAGCTTTTAAACAGCGGTTTTACACTGTTTAAAAGCTGTTAGGATTTGGTGCCGGTGACCGGGGTCGAACCGGTACGGTATCACTACCACAGGATTTTGAGTCCAGCACGTCTGCCAATTCCATCACACCGGCAAAAGGTTTCAATATTAATGCTTATATATTATAGCATATAAAAAGCGGCTTGTCAAGCTATTAAAATAAAAAATATTTTTTATATGTATATGCAAAAATAAAGGCATTTCAGAATATAAAAAAGATAGCGGAAAAGCTAAATCCATGTTACAGTTATGTGAGAATTAAAAGCAACCGGAGAAAGCTTATCCGCAATGAACACTGTAATACAAATTACTGTTACGTAACAAACTTATTAGATTATAGTGGAAGATGCTAAAACTGAAAGCAAGATACCCCTTTTTTATCCCTCATAATTTGAATAAATAACTAATGCCTCTTCAAACTCCTGTCTGGTATAGCTTCGTGAAATATCGTCTTTTAGAATCTCAATAATAACACTTTCACCGCCATGAATGTCAAACCAGTTGTCCGAGAAAACACCATCGCCGTTACTTAAATCAAGACAAACCGACTTCGCAAAGCTTTCTGCACAAAACTCAATAATAAATCTGTCATCTTTTTCACTGATCTTGTACTGAATATCAGGCGGCATGAATTCAAATTCCTTGGGCCTTACAAAAATCGTAGTACCCCTGCTGATTACCTCTCCACCACTAATAAGACAATATTCAAGATATTTTTCACGCCTATCTTTCCTGCTCTTCAAATGCTCTGATAAATCAACAGATACAATATCACAAGCCGAAAGCCCTGAACATTTTGCTTCAAGATCTCCGCTTTCAATTATTTCAGCCCTGTTGTTTCTTAAACTCCATAAGATTCTTCCGGAAAAGTCATCCATAGTTTCATTGGATATGTTAAAAATCGGGTGAAGCATATCTTTGTCTTCAACTGACAGCAATACAGGAGCATAAAATCTCCTTGCATAATAGTGCAAACCCTTCCAGCGGTTAAAATAATCTATGCTCGACCATGATATAACCGGATTTGAATCGTTGACCTGCCAATATGCCGAACCCATACAGCGACCTCTTGCACGCCTCATGTGCTCAACGCTGGAGCGTATGCAGTCAGCCTGTACAAGCTGAGATGAATAAATCAATCGCTCAAATGTATAAGGATATCTGGTCATCTGAGCTAAATAAAACATGATCTTTTCATTTCCCTCAACGCATTTCTGATGCGCTTCCATAACAGGCGACATTAAATCAAAATCACCCTTTTCGGCATCAGCAAATTTTTTTATTGTCTTTATTGACGGAACTGATTCAAAACCATATTCAGAACAGAAGCGGTAATAATATTGTCTGAATGCCTCAATCGGCTTGAAATTGTGCCAAACATCCCAATAATGCATGTCACCTGCATGATTTGACGAGGAGTTGTTAAAGCCCCCGCCCGATGACGGAGATGACGGCCAATAGAAAATTTCAGGAGAAAGCTCTTTTACAAGCTCGGGTATGATTTGTTCAAATTGAGTCAGATAATCTGCCTTAGATTGCGGATCTTCGGGAATACCCCAGCCCTCCCACATGGATTCAATTTCATTGTTTCCGCACCAAAGCCCTAAAGACGGGTGATTTCTCAGCCTTATAATATTATCCCTGACTTCTTCTGTTACAGTACTTCGGAATTCATCCGTCAGCAAAAATGTCGAACAAGCAAACATAAAATCCTGCCATACAATAATGCCGTTTTCATCACAGTAATCATAGAAATAATCGTCAGGATAATAACCACCGCCCCAGACTCTGATAAAATTGAAATTGGCTTTTTTGCATTGTTCAAGCAAAAATCTTGTGCGTTCTTCAGAACAACGTGTGACAATCTGATCCTCAGGAATATAATTTGCTCCCATAGCAAAAATCTTTTTGCCGTTAAGCTTGAAACAAAATTCCTCGCCCCACTCGTCTTTATCCTGACTTATAGTCAAAGTGCGTAACCCTATCCTGTGAACAGCTTGATCAACAGTTACACCGTCTGTATTTTCAAGGTATACTATGCATTTATATAAAGGCTGACTGCCATATCCGTTAGCCCACCAAAGCTTAGGATCATCGATATCGCATTTGATTACACACTTACCATTTATTAATTCAGATTTCCTTTTAGCTTTAACTTCACCATCAGGGGAAATCACTTCAAGTATAATATTGTGATTTTCTGAGTATTCAGCATTCACATCACAGCTTAGCTCTACCTTTCCTTCGCTGTGTTCTTGAGTGAAGTGTACATCTAAAATCCTGCCGTCTGAAAAAGCAATCAGCTTTACATCACGCCAAATTCCCATATCCGGCAGCTTCGGGCCCCAATCCCAGCCAAACATACAATGAGCCTTTCTTATATGAGTATATCCCTCCATTGTCGTGCCTACGCCCCACAGCGGACGCTCTGAATGTTTTTGGGCAATATATTTATTAGGCGATTTTATTTTTGCAACAATTTTGTTTTTACCCAGCCTAACTGCACTTTTTACATCAAATTCCCATATTCTGTGCATGTTGTCAGCAGTGCCGACTAAAATATCGTTTACATATATATCAGCTAAAGTATCAATTCCTTCAAATTTCAGTATTACTCTTGAACTTTGTAGGATCTCTTCACTTACTTCAAATTCCGTAGAAAAATCATAATCATCATCACAGATTTCCGTCGAAATATATTCGTTCTCACGATAATAAGGATCAGGAATTTTTCCATGTTCAATCAAAGTCTTATAAACCGAACACGGTACAGAACATTCTAAACTTTCGTTGTTGCCGGCTTTATTCATTTTCCAGCTGCTGTTAAGCAATAAAACCATAATTTTTGCTCCCTTCTCTTTCACTACTAAAGCATGTCAATTATACTGCGTTTCACCTCTTGAAGCTCATTCAAAAAAAGCCGATCCACACGGCTTAGCCGATAATTATTTTGATAAATCAACAGGTCACGATTGGTCTTTTTAACATCAGAGCATTTGCGCTGTACCAATCCATAACGCTCAAGAACTGCCTTCGGCAAAGGTGATACCCACATAAATGCGTCGTCCACAGAGCTTAATATATCAAACTGACTTCCTCTTTCATAAACAAAAATATGCTTTTTAGGGCTATGCATTTGAGTGTTTCTTTTTTGAAAAACTGACGAAATATTAGGAACAGTATTATCCCCATGAAGGACTTCTACATAATTTTCAAGCATATCAGACGTAATTATCGGTGTGCTTGCCAACGGGTTTCTTTTGCTTATAAGAAGCACATAATCATATGTCCAGATCTCTGACGACTTAAGATTCTTTTCTTCCAGAATATTAGTAAAAAAGCTTTCATAATGAAGGGGGTATCTTATAATTCCCATATTATATTCACATTCTACTACTTCATTTATGGCGTCCATGGAATTGGTTTCTTTAAATTTGATTTCCATTCTGTCCGTCTTTTCGATTTTATTGAGAAGCTCAGTAAACGCATATGTAATATAGCTGGCCCTCGGCAGAAGAAGCTGAAAACTAACGTGGTCGTCAATATCTTCCTTATAAAGGTTTTCCATTTTATCCATCTGAACGATTATCGCCTTTGCATACTGTAAAAACTCTCTGCCCTTTTCAGTAGGAATAACTCCCTTCGGGGAGCGCTTAAAAATCGGTATTCCGACTTCTCTTTCCATTTCCTTAATAGCTTTTGATAAATTTGGCTGACCCATATAAAGCGCCGCAGCCGCTTTTGTGATTGAGCCTAATCTTTCGACTTCAATCATATATCTTAGATGAGTTAAGTTCAAAGAAAATTCCTCCCCTTTTAATTTTGATATGCCGGCAATTCATTATTACACATATATAATTATACATGACACGTAAATTAAAGTCAACCATTTCAATGCGCATTATGAATATCGGTCTTAAAAAAATCATATTATATACCAACCGTTGTTCGGACATACATCGGACATCAGCGAAAGAGAGGAATGATATTTATATGATTAAGAAGAAGCTGCTTACAGCGCTTTGTTTCGGACTTGTCTGTACAGCCGTAGGGATATGCGGATATAACGCCGATAAAAGGCTTGTGCTTGAAACTGTTTCAACACAGATTTCAGAAACAGTACAAAAGCCCATAATTGTCCTTGATGCAGGTCACGGAGGTGCAGACGGAGGATGTGTAAGCGTAAACAATAAGTGTGAAAAGGATATAAATCTGAATATACTGCTGTCTTTAAGAGATATGCTCAACATAATGGGCTATGAAACTCAATGCACCCGTGAAAGCGACATATCAATTCACGACGAGGGAATTCAAGGGTTGGCAAAACAGAAAAAATCAGATATGGACAATCGGCTTGCAATTTTCAATAAATTTGACGGCGCCATTGCCATTTCAATTCATCAAAACCAGTTTACTGATGAAAAATACAGCGGCGCTCAGATGTTTTACAGTCCGAAAGTCACCGGCAGCGAACAGCTTGCGTCAATTATGCAGAAACAATTTGTTTCAAAGCTTCAGCCGGAAAACACCCGTGAAACAAAGCCTGTGGGCGATGAGCTTTTCTTACTTAACAATGCAAAATGTCCGGCTGTCATGATTGAATGCGGATTTTTATCCAATCATGAAGAAGCCGCAAAATTAGAGGATGAAAATTATCAGAAGCAAATTGCTTTCACCATATTCAGCGGAATTTCCGAATTCAAATCAACCAATACTTCTATACAATAACGAACAATACCCATGCTTCACTATAAGCAAGATATTTGATTCAAAAACGGAATTCCTACATCAATTCTGTAAACTTACCACAGTGGGGGAAAACTATAAATTATCACGAACTGATATCGTGAATTGGCCCGTGCGGCCGAGCACCCCTTTCACTAATAGCCCCATTTGGACGTTTTTTGCACGCAAACGTGCAACTATGAACGAAATATGAAATCAAGTTTGTATCAATGCACAAAAAATGCACACTCA
>UQDR01000041.1 GCA_900539835.1 uncultured Ruminococcus sp.
GGATTATACCATGCTATAAATTATGTAACTGTAGACTGTGTTACGGGTGAAATTGAAGTTTTCTTTCCGGGGTGAGGGAGGATTTGTTACTTGGTTATTAATATTCAAATTCAAAACTTGCACAGTCACTTCTAAATTTACATAAAATTTTATTTTTATAAGTGAACTTATAATATGATTTACATGAAGCACTTTCGTGAATTGTTCTTGACATTTTACCATTGTCAGGAGCAAAAAGCGGATGTGCATTTTTTTCTGTAAATTTAGCTGTAAGTTGAAAATTTCCTTGTTTTACAGTTACAGAATTTTTGCCTATATGTTTTACTTTTGCGCCAAGATAGGTAGCGATTCGGTATTCTTTTTCTCCGATTAAAACAAATCCTATAATTCCGGTAAAATGAAATCCCATCATCGGAATATCTGCTATTGACAGCATAAGCGAGCCGTTTTTAAAACAGCATTGCGTCCATATATAATGATTGGGAAAAGAACGCCCCCGATCACCCTCAATATATCCAACTCCCTTGTTAAATAAATATTTCTGACCGTTGATTATAATCTGTCCGTCAATTTGATGTCTTACGCTTTGAACGCTGTGTCTGCATTGCATCAACGGAACAAAACGAAAAGGTCCCATGATATCATATTTTGCATGATAAAGATTGTTGAATTTTAAAACTCCGTAAATATTGAGTTCTTGGGTATCAATATTAAGTTTAATTCCGTTTTCGGAAAATATACAGTTCCCTATCCTTACAGATAACGGGCTTTCTTGATATTGCAGATAATCAAACGGTATATTATAAGCAGCGTCATCCGTAATGATCTGTAGTGATGCAGTTTCCTGCTTGTTATTGCGATGATATGCCGGAATAAAAGCAATGGTTTTATCTCGCGAACTGCATTTGAAATACCATCCTTTAAAATAATTTTTATTCAACAACATTTTTCCTCCAATAGTTAATAGCTTAAAGATAGTATACCGGTTCATTGGATGGATATACTAATATCAGTAAAAGATTTCATCAGGAGTATTATTATGTGCACAAGTATTGCTATGAAAAACGGAGACTTCTATTTTGGACGGAATATGGACATTGATTATGATTTCGGCGAACGTGTTGTAGTAACACCGAGATATTATCCCTTCAAATTTCGTTTTGAAAATGTATCGGAAAAACATTTTGCTTTGATAGGAATGGCATCTGTAATAGATAATTATCCATTATATGCAGAAGCCGCAAACGAAAAGGGTCTTTGTATGGCAGGTCTTAATTTCCCTGATAATGCCTATTATACGGAAAGCTGTGATAATAACAAATATAATATTTCGGTATTTGAGCTTATACCATGGATTCTTGGGAAATGCTCCTGCATTAAAGAGGCAAAGCAGCTTATTGAAAAAACCAATATAATCGATGAAGCTTTTAAAAATGAAATTCCGTCTGCGCCGCTTCATTGGCATATATCAGATAAGAATAAATCTATAGTGCTTGAATGCATGAAAAATGGTGTGCGTGTATATGATAATCCTGTTAATGTACTTACTAACAATCCGCCGTTTGATTTTCATTTAACTAATCTTAGCCAGTATGTGAATTTGACAGTAGCGCTTCCTGAAAGCCATTTGTGCAGAACTGCCCACGTCAAGCCCTTTGGTAAAGGCTTTGGAAGCTTTGGACTGCCGGGAGATTTTTCGCCGGCTTCTCGATTTGTAAAAACAGCATATCTGCTTACCAATTCAGTGTGTGAAAACGAAGAGAATAAAAGTGTTTCTCAGTTTTTTCATATTCTTGATTCAGCTGCGGTTGTAAACGGAAGCATAGAAGCTGATTCTGATAAACCCTATTTTACAACTTATTCCTGTTGTATTAATGCCGATAAAGGTATTTATTATTATAAAACCTATTGGAATAATCAAATATCTTCCGTAGAAATGAATAATGTAAATCTGGATACTAATTGCCTTGCAGAGGTTCCGATTATAAAATCACAGCAAATAAAAAAGATCAATTAAGGGGAAATATTAATGAGTAATAAGCTGAAAAATGAAACAAGTCCATATTTATTGCAGCATGCAGAAAATCCGGTTGACTGGTATCCTTGGTGTAAGGAAGCATTTGAAAAGGCAAAAGCAGAAAATAAACCCGTCTTTTTAAGCATAGGATATAGTACATGTCATTGGTGTCATGTTATGGCTCATGAAAGCTTTGAAGACATGAAAACAGCTGAAATACTCAACAAATATTTTATATCAATAAAAGTTGACCGTGAAGAACGACCGGATATTGACAGTATATATATGTCGGTTTGTCAAGCGTTCACAGGAAGCGGCGGTTGGCCTATGAGCATTTTTATGACTTGGGATAAAAAGCCGTTTTTTGCAGGTACGTATTTTCCGCCTCAATACCATTACGGAATACCGAGCTTTTCTGATTTGCTTAATGGAATTGCTTCTCAGTGGAAAAATAATCGTGAAGAACTTTTGCGGTCTGCTGATAGTGTCATATCACATTTAAAACGATCTGAAAATACAAACTTTAATGCAGATGGTCAGAATCTTGCAGATAATGCAGTAAGGCACTTTAAAAGTGTTTTTGACAGTGTAAACGGTGGCTTCGGGTCTGCTCCGAAATTTCCGACACCTCATAATATTATGTTTTTAATGCTTTTTTCAAAGATTAATAATGACACTGATGCATTGTATATGGCAGAAAAAACGTTGGTGCAAATGCGAAAAGGCGGAATCTTCGATCAAATCGGATTTGGATTTTCCAGATATTCCACCGATAAATATTTTCTTGCGCCTCACTTTGAAAAAATGCTGTATGATAACGCTTTGTTGATAATAGCATATTCAGTGGCTTACAGCATAACAAAAAATGAACTTTATCTTGACACTGCGGAAAAAACAGCGGAATATGTTATTCGAGAAATGACTTCTGCTGACGGTGGATTTTACAGTGCTCAGGATGCTGACAGTGAAGGTGTTGAAGGAAAATTCTACACCTTTACGTTCAGTGAGATCATTAATATTTTGGGTGAAGAAAAGGGCAAGATGTTTGCACAGACCTTTGATATAACAACAGAAGGAAACTTTGAAGGTGTAAACATCCCTAATCTATTAAAAAATAATGATATGTCCTTGAATTTCAGCAGTGAAATAACTAAACTGTATGAATATAGAAAGAACCGTGCTAAACTTCATCTTGACGATAAGATTTTGATTTCATGGAATTCTATGATGATAGCTGCTATGTCAATATTGTATAGGGTTTCAAAAAAACCTGAGTATCTTTCGGCGGCAGAAAAGGCATATGAATTTATTGAAAAAAATTTAAGTGAAGGTTCTAAGCTTTTTACAAGCTGGCGCAGCGGAAAGCATTCTGAGAACAGTGTTTCTGACGATTATATTTTTTATATAGCCGCACTGATTGAGCTTTATAATTCAACATTGGATAATAAATATCTTGAAAAGGCAGAGGATTTATGTACTAAAACGTTACAAATGTTTTTAGATATTGAAAATGGTGGTTTTTATCTCAGCAGTCCCGAAAACAGCGAGCTTTTTATGAATCCGAAGGAAACCTATGACGGTGCAATTCCAAGCGGTAATTCGGTAATGACTTATTGCCTTGTAAGATTATATCAGCTGACTGAACATAACAAATACAAAGAATCAGCAGAAAATCAGCTTGTATATATGTCTTCTCAGGCTGTCGATTATCCCGCCGGGTATTGTATGTTTCTTATGTCAAAGCTGTTATTTGAAAATCCTCCTGAGCATGTTGCTGTTGCATTAAAAGACAAATCAGATTTGAAAAGGTTAAAAGAAAGCTTGCCTATTTTGGCAAATGTAACATTAAAGACAGGCAGTAAAGAATTCCCTGTTATTAACAATAGAACAACCTATTATGTATGTAAAAATAATGCTTGTCTTACGCCTTCAAATGAATACAGGAATTTAAAAAATTGAAATTTGCTATCTGTGATTTTTGTATTTTACAGCTTTTCATTTTTCGACCTTGTTAGGGAATTGAATATACTTTAGTCATAATTTGGGAAATTGTCACAAAACTGACCATGTAATTTTGTGTAATAATTTGAAAATTAATTTTTAAAACCTCTTGATATTTACAAAAAAGTGTTGTATAATATAGGTGGATTAGAAAATTAATCCATGGGGAACTTGAAAATTGAATAATTGAACAAAGCGATGTATCGTAATTATTAAAAGATTAATTTTTTACCAGCTCAAGAAGATATCTTGGAGCAATCCTTAAAAATTTAAAAGGAGGAAATTATTATGACAGTAAAAAAATTATTTTCAGTAATGACAGCATCTGCTTTGGCACTTAGTATGCTTACAATCGCTGCAAGTGCAACTGGAACTGATCCTCCAGTTGATCCAGATCCTGTACCAACAGAGAATGTTGAAGTTATTTATGACGCTGCTATTCCTGCAGCAGGTGCAGAATTTACACCACAGCAGCTTGGTTCAGGTACAGCAGGAGCAATGCTTCGCTTTACTTATTACTCAGCTGAAGATGTAGAAGCAGGCTCAGGCGTTATTGGTCTTGCTGGAAAAGCAAACGACGAAGCTTGGACATGGCTTCAGGCAGAAGAAAACCCTGCATTAACAACAGAAGGCTATGGCATTAAAAATGTTGTGACAATGTCATATGATGAGTTTGTAGCTTTAGCTCATATTGACGACGGCACAAATAATGTACGTTGCTATGTTTTGTGTAACTGGGGACTTGCTGCTGACCAGAATGTTAAGGTTGAGCTTATCACTCCTGCAGTTAACTACGGAACAATGACATTGTTTGACGGTCAACTCAATGATACAGAGCTTACACCGGCAGAGCTTGGAAAGAATATTCCTGGTTCAAAAATCCGTATTTCATTCACAGCTGATGTTGAGGAAAACTGGGGCGCAGTAGGTCTCTCAGGTAAGGCAGCAGGCACATGGGAATGGACAAGCAAGAGCAATGCTCTCCTTTCAAAGGGAGTAGACGTACCAGCTACATACACATTCAGCTATGCTGACTTCGTAGCATATGCAGGTATCGGCGACGATCTTGAATGCTTCGTATTCCAGGATTGGGGTCTTAAGGCAGATACAAACTGCAAGATTGAACTTCTTGTTCCAGCTGCAACACTTGAAGCAACAACAGCTACAGTAAATCTCTTTGAGGGTGAATTGGACGAAGATGGCGTTGCTTTAACACCAGCTCAGCTTGGATCACTTACTGCTGGTTCAACAATTAAGATTACTTACACAGGTGCAAACGAAGAAGGCGAAGCAGCTGTAGGTATCTGTGGAAACGGCGCAGAGTGGTATACAGGTGTTAATTGCTTGGCTTCAATTGGAGCAGGTGAAGAAAATACATATGAAACAACATATGCTGAATTTGTTGAGTTTGTAGGCATAACAGCTCCTATAAACACATATGTGTTCCAGAACTGGGGTCTTGCAGACTTAACTACAACTACTATTGAATTGATTATTCCAACTACTAATGCAGAAGCTTAATCAATTAATAGTTAAGGTATTAGTTGCATAAATAAATTAAGCGGGTGAAGAAACCCTAAACCCAAATCGCTTTGTTCATTGCTTTATGCTAAGTTCTTATTTTATATGTAAGGAGGAAAATACTTTGAAAATAAAGAATTTTCTTATTTCAACGACAGCAAGTATTCTTGCCTTTTCAAGCATTATAGGAACGTCATTTTTAAATGAAAAGGTTGTTAATGCCGCTGATGAAAATCAGCCCCTTTATGAACAAGTCCTATATGAAGGCTTTGTTGATAAGTCGGTAACTACTGGTTATGAACTTAACATTGATAACTACCCTTGTTCAAGGGGAGTTCATGATGAGAAAATTAAGATTACTTTTACAGGTAATTATAATAAAACTTCAAGAGGAATGGCTGTAACGGTTGCTGCTGTACTTCCCAATTTATCTACTGGTGAAAATGTTACGGTAGGAGGACAGGTAATTTATACAACTCCTAATGAATACGGAATTGAAGTTTCATCCGAAGTTTCAATTTCGGATATATTAGCTGCAGCTAAACATAAAAATACTACTGGTGTAAAAGGAACACCTGCAACTGAAGATGTACACAAGTTTGTTATCTATACAGGAAATTATGCTTTAAATAATAATGTTAAAATTGAGGTATTAACCCCATTTGAAAGTGAACCAACAACCCTCACCTGCGAAGTAAAATACCAGCAGAAAATAGAGAGTCCTAATGATATACGTTTCATAGGAATAGCAGATG
>UQDR01000042.1 GCA_900539835.1 uncultured Ruminococcus sp.
ATCTCCTACTGATGACCGCATTGCTTTGCAATGCGCTTGCCACGTTAAATGACGGGGCAAGCCCCTTATTGAAATAAACAGCGATATTTGACAACGAGTTTTATATAGATAAAATCCAGAAAGGAGACAGGCTTCTTTTTGAAGCTAAATGTGTAGAAATGAGCGATAAGATTGTAATTAAAGAAAATAAAAATATGATAATGCCCTGTATTCCTACGAGGGAGCTTGTTGTTTTCCCGGGAATGGTTGTTCACTTCGATGTCGGCAGGGAAATGTCAATAAAAAGCATTAAGACTGCACTCGACAGTGACGGATATGTTTTTCTTGCTGCTCAAAAGGATTTTAGCGTTGAAAAGCCTATGAGGCAGGATTTATATAAGATCGGAACTGTGGCTAAGGTTCAGCAGATAATCAAAACTCCCAACGGAATTTACAGATGTCTTGTTGAAGGCATTCAGAAGGGCAGGCTTGTAGATTTTTATGTTCACGGGGATCATTATGAAACAGAAATAAAAAAGGTTTCTAACTATTCAAGAGAGAAGCTTGATGAAAATGAAATGATAGCAATATGCCGTGAGATAAAGGATGTTTTTGACGAATATTCGAGAGTAGTTCCAAGAATGCCTAACGAGATTTATAATCAGGTCGTTTCATCAAATGATCCAAAGGATTTATTTGAGGCGATTGCTTTCAACATAACTTTGCCGTTTGATGATAAGCAATCTTTGATTGAAGCGGCTACGGCAGGTGAAAAGCTTGCGATTCTTCTTTCAATTCTATCGAGGGAAATTGATGTTCTTAGTCTTGAACGACAGATACATGAACAGGTTCGCTCGGCTATTGAGGATAATCAGCGTGAGTTTTATTTAAGAGAACAAATTAAGGTGCTTCAAAAAGAGCTTGGTTCTGTCACGGGTGAAGAAGCTTCTGATGAAAATGAAATTCAGAATTACTATGACAAAATTAAGGCATCAGGAGCAAGCGAAGAGGTTACTGACAAGCTGAATTCCGAGGTCAAGCGTCTTTCAAGAATGTCAATGAGTTCTCAGGAGGCAGTTGTTATCAGGAATTATCTTGACACATGTCTGGCTTTGCCATGGAATGTTTATACCAAGGACAGGACTGATATCAAAAAGGCGGAACACATCCTTGATAAAGACCATTATGGTATGAAGAGGGTAAAGGAAAGGATAACTGAGAATCTTGCTGTACGCTGTCTTACTCCTGAAATAAAGGGACAGATTCTTTGTCTTTATGGACCTCCGGGAGTTGGAAAAACTTCAGTCGGCAAATCTATTGCCAAGGCTTTGAACCGTAAATATGTGAGGGTATCTCTCGGCGGCGTTAAGGATGAAAGCGACATCAGGGGTCACAGAAAGACATATGTTGGAGCTATGGAGGGCAGAATTATCAGTGCCATAAAGCAGGCTGGAGTTAAGAACCCTGTTATTCTTCTTGATGAAATTGATAAGATGAGCAATGATTTCAGGGGAGATCCTTCTTCTGCTATGCTGGAGGTTCTGGACTCAGAGCAGAACTCGTCATTCAGAGACCACTACATAGAGCTGCCTTTTGATTTAAGCGATGTTTTATTTGTGACAACAGCTAACAGTCTGGATACTATTCAGCCGCCTCTTCTTGACCGAATGGAAGTTATTGAACTTTCAAGCTATACACGAGAAGAGAAGTTCAATATTGCAAAGCTTCATCTTATTCCTAAGCAGCTTAAGAAAAACGGATTGAAAGCTTCTCAGATGAAAATCACAAACGATGGAATTTATGCGCTTATTGATGGATATACCCGTGAGGCGGGAGTGAGAACGCTTGAAAGGTTTATTGGCTCGCTTTGCAGAAAGGCTGCAAAGGAGATAGTTGAAAATCAAGCGGTCAAGGTTATTTTTAAGGAAAGCAATATTGAAAAATATCTGGGACACAAGAAATACCTTCCGGATCTTGCGGCAAAGGAAGATCAGGTTGGCGCTGTAAACGGCATGGCTTGGACTTCGGTCGGCGGAGTGCTGATGCCTCTTGAAGTGCTTGTGCTTGACGGAAAGGGCAAGATTGAGCTTACAGGTTCATTAGGCGATGTTATGAAAGAATCGGCTAAGATTGCGGTAAGCTATTGCAGAAGCGTTGCAGAAAAATACGGTATTGAATCTGACTTCTATGAGAAAAAGGATTTGCACATTCATGCTCCTGAGGGGGCAGTGCCAAAGGATGGTCCATCAGCGGGTGTTACTATGGTGACAGCGCTTGTATCCGCTTTAAGCGGAATTCCTGTTCGTGCTGATGTGGCTATGACGGGAGAGATTACTTTAAGCGGAAAGGTTCTTCCTATTGGCGGACTTCGTGAAAAGACCATGGCGGCATATAAGGCAGGCATAAAGACGGTTATTGTACCTAAGGCGAATATCGGAGACATGGACGAAATTGACGACGCAGTTAAACTTAACTTAGAGTTTGTATTTGCTGAAAAGATTCAGGATGTACTTGAAGTTGCACTTACTTCTTTGGGCAAGGAAAGCAATGTGCCGTTAAGTATGATATCAAAGAGGAACGAAACAAACACAAGGACAAAGGCTTCACAATAAAACTGCTTTTGTTCACCAGAAAAGGAATGACGGAATGAATTTTAACAAGGCTGAGTTTTACACTTCTTTCGGAAAGCTGTCACAGATGCCTAAATCGGATAGGCTGGAGATTGCTTTTTCGGGACGTTCTAATGTAGGGAAATCTTCTCTTATAAACAAGATTTTTAACAGAAAGTCTCTTGCTAAAGTAAGCTCGGTTCCCGGCAAGACGGTGACGATAAACTTTTTTACACTTGAGAATATTTTTATTGTAGACCTTCCCGGATATGGATATGCTAAGGTTTCAAAATCCGAGAAAAAAGGCTGGGGTGATTTAATCGGCGGATATCTCGAAAATCCTGAAAGAGATTTGGAGCTTGTTTTTCAGCTTGTGGATATGCGCCATGCGCCCACAAAAGACGATATTCAGATGATAAATTTCCTTATTGACAGCGAGATACCTTTTGTAATAGTATTCACCAAGGCGGACAAGCTGAAAAAGACTGCACGTGAAGCGAGAATGAAAGCCTTTGCGGAGGAGATACCTTGCTTTGAGGACATTACCTGTGTACCTTTTTCTACAGTAACAGGTGAAGGTGTTGAGAAGATTCGGGAAATTATAGAGGAGATAGCTGAAAACGCCGAAATTTATGATCCTGATTCTTTAGAAGCAGAAGAAGCTGATGCAACTGAAAACGGCAGCGGTTCGGGATTTCTTACTCCGAGAAGCTGGGATAAATAAAATTATGAAAACCCCTTTACTTTTGCAGGGTAATGTGTTAAACTATAATTATGAATGGTTTAACACTTTACACTATGATAAGTAAAGGAGTTTTTTGTTATGAAAGAAAAAATGGAAATTAAAAATCTGGATGATTTATTTGAGGCTGTTCTGTGTCTTAAGGATATAGAGGAATGCAGGCTATTTTTTAAGGATCTTTGCACGGTTCCTGAGCTAAAGGCGCTTTCACAGCGTTTTCAGGTAGCAAAGCTTTTGACTGAAAATCATGTTTACAGCGACATTGTCGGAGAAACCGGTGCTTCTACTGCTACGATCAGCAGAGTTAACAGGTCTCTTGCTTATGACGGGAACGGCGGATATGGAATTGTTTTTGATCGTCTTAAGGAAAACAAATAATGAGCGGTTATTCAAAGTTTGCATGGTTTTATGACAGGCTGACAGGAAATGTAGACTATGATTTAATAAGCAGGCAGATAGACAGGCTTGTGAAACGGTTCGGCGGAAGAAAGAATATTCTTTTGGAGATAGGCTGTGGAACCGGGTCTTTATGCGAAAAGATGAGCGGTCTGGGTTACGATGTGATAGGTGTTGATGCTTCGCAGGAAATGCTCACAGAAGCATTGGACAAGAAATATGAAAGTGGAAGCGAGATACAATATTTATGTCAGGACATGACGGAGCTTGACATGTATGGAACGATTGATGTGACGATTTCTGTACTTGACAGTATAAATCATTTGGCGGATATTGAATCTGTAAGAAAAACATTCGAGAGAGTTTCGCTCTTTGCTTTTCCTGACGGGCTGTTTATTTTTGATGTTAACACTGTTTACAAGCACCGTGAGATTTTAGCGAATAATTCATATATTTATGATTTGGACGGGCTGTTTTGTTCGTGGCAGAATGAATATTCCTCTCAAGACAATTCTGTGGAAATGTTCCTTGATTTTTTTGAGGAGCGGGATGACGGAAAATATGAGAGGTTTCAGGAAAGCTTTAAGGAAATAGCTGTAGAGGAGGCTGAGGTTGACAGGCTTCTTGAAAAAACAGGATTTGATATTTTAGCTAAATACGACGGATATACTGATGAACCTGTTAATGAAAAGACTCAGCGTATTGTATATGTTGCAAAAAAAGCACGATAAATAAGAAAAGGAGATTGCTCGTTTGGGCATAAAGTTATAAATGGGACGTATAGTAAGAACAATAAGCAAAGACGCTTCGGTGGTATGCAGCGCCATTGACGGCAGAGATATAGCAGCTGAAATTGAGAGAATTCACAAGACTTCAGCGGTTTGTACTGCGGCTTTAGGCAGACTGGCTTTGGGGGCATCGCTTCTTGGCTTTGGTTTGAAAGGCAAGGATGATTCGATAACTTTAAGAATGAACGGAGGCGGTCCGGCAGGGTCGCTTATTGCGGTTTCGGACAGCTTCGGAAATGTAAAGGCTTATATTCAAAATCCTGTAGTGGAAATTCCGTTAAACAATATGGGAAAGCTTGATGTAAAAGGAGCTGTAGGAGTTGACGGCACTTTGAGCGTAATTAAGGATTTAGGCTTGAAAGAACCATATTCCGGACAGGTGCCTATTGTATCGGGAGAGATTGCAGAGGACATAACGAGCTATCTTGCCGGAAGTGAGCAGGTGCCGAGTGTGTGTGCCTTGGGGGTTCTGGTGAATCCTGACCTGAGCGTTTCACAGGCGGGCGGATTTTTAATTCAATTATTGCCTTTTGCACCTGATGAGGCGGTTGATATTATAGAAAACAACATTAAAAATATGCAGTCGGTAACACAGCTTTTATCGAGCGGCATGACTGCTGAAGAAATAGCTATGAAAGCACTTGAGGGGCTTGAGCCGAATGTGCTTGATGATTTTGAAGTGAAATATCACTGTGACTGTTCAAGGGCGAGAGTTGAGAGGGCTTTGGTTTCACTTGGGGCTGAGCAGCTTAAAGATCTGGCGAAAGAGGATAATACGGAAGTGAAATGTCATTTCTGTGATAAGGCATATAATTTTTCTTCAAATGAAATAAAAGGTCTTATTAAAGAATAGAATATTTTAGAATGTTTTGGTTAGACTTTATTTTAAATAAGTTTTGTTGTTTTTCAAAAAAATATTAAAAAAGGTATTGACAAATAATTTTTAATAGTGTATAATAATTATCGTCGCTTGAAGAGGCGACGTAATTTGGGAGCATAGCTCAGCTGGGAGAGCATCTGCCTTACAAGCAGAGGGTCACAGGTTCGAGCCCTGTTGTTCCCACCA
>UQDR01000043.1 GCA_900539835.1 uncultured Ruminococcus sp.
ATCAGTTTGTGAGATACAATACTTTGACCTCGCTGTGGTAGGTTTGTAAAACTTGTGTAGGGGCTGGCGTCCTCGACGTCCCGTTTCCACGTAAGGTAATTTATGTCCTGTTTCTGTTGTAGTAACGCAACTCAGCGCAGCTGAGTTTGTCCTCGACAGCCCCCCTGTAAATGTGAAATTTATTGACAGGATTTACGGTAAAAAGGATTGACAGAATCAGAGTCAACCCCTAACCACCATAATTCGCCGTAAATGTGCAACCTAAATTTCACAAAAAAATACCGCAGAAAAGCTCTGCGGCAAAAGCTTAGCATATTTTATTCAATGTCAATGAACTTATCCTGTTCAATTTGTTTCTGAATTTTTTTGAAACATCTCTTGGTAACTCCACCGTTGTAAATGTTCAGTATTCCGGAAATTATAAGCGAAATTCCGAATAGCTGAAATGGAATTCCCGAAGCTGCAAATGGATTGATAATTATGAGAATGCCCAGCAAAGTTGTAACAGCAGCAATTATAAATGAGGCGACCCATTTGCTGTCACTATTGTTGTTTTTCATTACGGCTGCTCCCCTCAGACTGGAAATTCCGTCTGTTAAAAGATAAAGTCCGAAAATTATCGCTATTATTTTGAAAATGAATTCAGGACGGGCAATTATAAAAATTCCTGCGGCGCATAAAATTATTGCCTTAAAAAGCTCGCCGTAGATCTGATTGTCTCTGAAATAGGTAATAAGGTTTAAAGCTCCGAATGCAATGGCAATTCCGCCGATAATATAGCTTAAAGTGGTCTGAAAAATTTCAGGCTTTGCTAAAAGCATTATTCCCACTGCAATTTCTAAGATAGATACAAGTATGAAGCTGTTCAAAAGCTTTTTCAATGTTTCCATTTTTGTTCCTCCTATGTTTTAAAAGTTGACAGAAAATCTTATTCTTTTCTGTCCTCATCTTTAAGATTGCCAAGAGAAAGTGATTTTAAATAAGCATTGATAAATCCGTCCAGATCGCCGTCCATAACGGCGTTTACATTTGCGGTTTCATGTCCTGTTCGGTGATCCTTTACCAAAGTATAGGGCATGAAAACATATGAACGAATCTGCGCTCCCCAAGCGATTTCTTTCTGAACGCCCTTGATGTCTTCAATTCGCTCAAGGTTTTCCCGTTCTTTTATTTCAATAAGCTTCGATTTAAGCATCTTCATTGCATATTCTCTGTTCTGAAACTGAGAGCGCTGAGTCTGACAGGCACATACAATTCCTGTTGGCTTATGGATAAGTCTTACAGCTGATGAAGTTTTGTTAATGTGCTGACCGCCTGCGCCGCTTGAACGGAATACCTGCATTTCGATATCTTCAGGACGGATATCAACTTCTATTGAATCGTCAATTTCAGGCATTACGTCAATAGCTGCAAAGGATGTATGTCGGCTTCCTGAGCTGTCAAAGGGTGAAATTCTGACAAGTCGGTGAATTCCCGATTCACTTTTTAGATATCCATATGCATTTTCGCCTTCAACGATAATAGATGCGCTTTTCATTCCTGCATCATTGCCTTCAAGATAATCAAGAGTTTTAACTTTAAATCCATGATTATCTCCCCAGCGGTTATACATTCTGAAAAGCATATCTGCCCAGTCCTGAGCTTCTGTTCCGCCTGCTCCGGCATGAAAATTAAGAATGGCATTGCATTTGTCATATTCTCCTGTAAGAAGTGAAGCCAATGTCAGTTCTTCTATTGATTCACCTAAAGAATCAAGCTCGCCCTGAATTTCTTCAATCATTGAGTCGTCCTGTTCTTCGCCCGCCATTTCAATCATTACCTCTATATCATCTGCTGAAGAACGGAGCTTGTTGTATTTTTCAATGCATCCTTCAAGATTTCTCGTTTCCTGCAAAACCTTCTGAGAGGTTTCAAGATCGTCCCAAAAACCGGGCTCAGCAGCTTTTTCCTGAAGCTCCAATATTCTTTCTTTGCTGTTTTCAATATCGAAAACTTCATAAAGCTCCTTTATCTTAGGAATGTATCCCTCAAGCTGTGATTTTAGATTTTCCAAAAATACCATAAATAAATCCAATGCTCCGAAATGGAGCATTCCTCCTTCCGAGTATATGTTCACATAAATTTTCTAAAACTATTATTATTATAATGTTTTTTTTGTGAAAAGTAAAGGAAAAATAATAAAAACTATTTCTTTTTTCAAAATACTGTGTTATAATAAAGGATAATATCAACAAAAGGAATTCTATTTAACGGAAAGGATATTTGTATGTCTAACTATAAAGGTACTAAATGTATTTCATGCGGTGAGACTTTTGAGGATAATGACGATGTTGTGGTTTGTCCCGAATGTGGAACTCCTTATCATCGTGAATGCTATTTAAAAGAAGGGCAGTGCATTAATACTTCTCTTCATGAGAGCGGTGAAAGCTGGAAACCTGAATTTGAAAATGGCGGAAGTGACGGATCGGCATCTTCTGAGCCGATAAAATGCATCAGGTGCGGAGCGCAGAATCCTCCGGAGGGGATTTTTTGCAGCAAATGCGGAATGCCTCTTTCGGGTAACAGAGATTCAGCTCGTCCCTTTAATTCTGCCGGCGGCAACGCTAATCCGAATATGAACGGGTTTTATAATAACCGTCAAAGAGGCTTTAACAGCCAGCAGCAGGGAGGATTTCCATTCGGCGGTCAGATGGTATTTGACAACGATTCTGAAATTGACGGAATCAAGCTTGAAGATTATGCAAAATATACAGGCAAGAATTCTTTAGGATTGCTTTCTAATTTTATAAGATTCGGTAATTTCGGAGGCAAGGTCGCAATTAATATCGGAGCACTTGTTTTCCCTGAGTTTTATTTCTTTTACAGAAAGATGTATAAACACGGAATTTTATTCATGCTGTTATTTTTTCTTTTAAGCATTCCGGGAATGATAATTCTGGCTCAGACAGGTGTTATGAACACGACGCTTCTTAATACTAATATTGATATTAACAGCAGCAATTTCAATATGATTTACAGCCTTTGCTCATATCTTATTATGGGCGTCAGATTTCTCTGCGGCTTTTACGGTACTTATTGGTATTATAAAAACGCAAAGAGGGACATTTTAAAAATCAGAAGCGAAAACCAATCGGCAGATGAACAGATTATAAAAAATAAGATTGCCGCAAAGGGAGGAACCTCTTGGCCGGCAGTTATTATTGCCGGAACAGGTTATTGTATTATTGCTTTAGTTTTATGTTATTTGGTTAACACATTGTTATTATAAACTTTACAAAATTGAAATAAAATAAGAGCAGTAGTTTGTGTTGACATGACATGGGAACTATGTTATAATAATTAAGTTATCCTTGCTTGTATGAAAAGCATACAGGCGAAATCCAGAAGGAGGTGCAGAAAAATGGCAAAAATCAATGAAACATACGAAGCTATGGTAATCTTCAGCTGCAAGGCAGGCGAAGAGGCTGTTCAGGCTCTTACTGCTAAGTTCAACGAGATGATCGAGGCTAACGCAACTGACGTTGAAATGAACGACTGGGGCAAGCGTAAATTGGCTTATGCTATTAATTACGAAACAGAAGGCAATTATGTATTGTGGAACTTTACTTCCGCTACAAATTTCCCTGCTGAGCTTGAGCGTGTTCTTAAGATCACAGACGGAGTTCTTCGTTTCTTAGTTACAGTTAAGTAAGACAATTTAAAGAGAGGGAAAAGTTATGCTGAATAAGGTTATTTTAATGGGCAGAATCACTCAGGATCTTGAAGTAAAGCAGACGCCGAGCGGAGTTTCGGTGCTTTCATTCACTGTAGCAGTACAGAGAAGCTTTGCAAGACAGGGTGAGGAAAGACAGACTGATTTCATCAACTGCGTTGCATGGCGTCAGCAGGCTGAATTCATCGGCAAGTATTTTCGCAAGGGCAGAATGATTGCTATTGAGGGAAATCTCAGAACGAGAACATATGATGACAAGAACGGCAGTAAGCATTATGTTACTGAAGTTTATGTTGACAATGTATCTTTCACCGGTGAGAAGGCAGACGGCGGTTATCAGCAGAATGATTATAATAATGGTTATCAGAACAATAACTATAATCAGGCAGCTCCGCAGAATAACTATAATAATGCATCATCAAACAATGATTTGTCCATAGGCGATATGGCGGATTTTGAGGTGCTGAGCGATGACGGAGTACCATTCTAATCAATCATTATGTTGAGTAAGGAGGATTAATCTCATGGAAAGAGAGAGAAATAGCAGACCCGGAAAAAGAGGTCGTAAAAAGGTTTGTATGTTCTGTGTTGACAGAGCAGAAAAAATCGATTATAAAGATATCGCTAAGCTTAGAAAATGCATGACTGAGAGATCTAAGATTCTTCCTCGTCGTGTAACAGGCACATGTGCTTATCATCAGAGAGAACTGACAAGCGCTATTAAGAGAGCTCGTCACGTTGCTTTGATTCCATATGTTTCAGACTAATTGAAAACAAAAATGCAGAGATATCCTTTATCGGATATCTCTTTATTTTTAACCTTATTTATTCAACATTAAAGCCATTAATTAAGCATCTTAAAAGGGTTGCAATGTTTATTAAAATATGATATTATAACTTAGGCGAGGATGTTCCCCGCCTCTTTAGGCGGCGGGTTCCATCTTGTCATCAGTAGGAGATACAATCTCCTACTGATGACCGCATTGCTTTG
>UQDR01000044.1 GCA_900539835.1 uncultured Ruminococcus sp.
AGGCCTATTTTTTCTACTCATAGCTTTAAGCTCTTTTGAACCCCCAGTAAAACTGGGGGTTTTCGTTTCACAATAAACAAAAGGCTTCCCAATGGGAAGCCTTTATTTTTACCCCATAACAACTTCAACATCGTGTGTCGTTCCGTTTTCAAAGACAGGAAGAATATTTCCGTTTATCCTTACCCCGTCTATAGTAACCTTCGCAACACCCTTTGATACCATTTCAGGATTTTTGATCGCTATGTTATATGTGTTTCCTCTGAATTTCCTTGTCACACTGAAACCATCCCAGTCTTCAGGAATACACGGATCAATCTTCAGCCCCTCATAGTCGGGTATGATTCCAAGAATATATTGGGATATGGCAACAAAGTTCCATGCCGCTGTTCCCGTAAGCCATGAATTCTTCGCTTCACCATGACGCTTAGCATCCTTTCCTGCTATCATCTGTGCATATACATAAGGCTCTGTCCTGTGCAAGTCCGAAATATCCTCAAGAAACGCAGGAGCTATCTTTGAATAATATTCAAAAGCCTTATCGCCTCGCCCGACAACAGCCTCAGCACAAATTATCCATGCATTGTTGTGACAGAAAATACCTGCGTTTTCTTTGTATCCGGCAGGATAAGTCGAAATTTCACCATATTCAATATAATATTTTGTGAATGCAGGATTATTAAGCACAAGCCCATATTTTGTATTAAGATATCTGTCAACGCTGTTCAGAGCCTTGATATCCTTGCCGGAATCAGATCCAAGCCCTGCCATTACAGCAAACCCCTGCGGTTCAATGAAAATTTTACCCTCGTCGCATTCTTTTGAGCCAACCTTTTTGCCGAAATCATCATATGCCCTAAGGAACCATTCTCCGTCATAACCATATTTCATAGTGTTTGCGTTCATTTGTGCAATAGCTTTGTCTGCAGCCTTTGCTTCGTCATCAAGCCCTTTATACCTGCACAAGGCGACATACTCAGGCCCTGCAAAAGCAAACAAAGCCGCTACAAAAACAGATTCTGCAACGTGACTGAACTTGTCCTCTCCATACTTAGGAGAAGTGTATGTCTGAAAGCTCTCACCGGGAGTATCTGAAAAACAGCTTAAATTCAGACAATCATTCCAGTCTGCACGCATCGCCAAAGGCAGTCCATGCGGGCCCACATTCTTAGCAACATGCCAAAAACTCTGCTTTAAATGGTGCATCATTGTCTGAGCCTTTGTTTCATCATTATCATAAGGCACCTTTTCATCAAGAATTGAATAATCGCCTGTTTCCTTTATGTATTGTGCTGTAGATAAAATCATCCAAAGAGGATCGTCAGAGAAGTTCCCGCCGATCTCATTGTTACCCCTTTTGGTAAGCGGCTGATATTGATGATAACATCCGCCGTCCTCAAGCTGTGTTGCCGCAAGATCAAGAATTCTTTCCCTTGCCCTTTCAGGAATCTGATGAACGAATCCCAATAGATCTTGGTTTGAATCACGGAATCCCATGCCTCTGCCAATTCCGCTTTCAAAGTATGAAGCAGAACGTGACATATTAAATGTAACCATGCACTGATATTGATTCCAGATGTTAACCATTCTGTCTACACGCTCATCAGGCGTTTTAACAGTATATTGTGAAAGAAGCTTATTCCAATATTCCTTAAGTTCATATAAAGCCTTGTCAGCCTTTTCAGCACTGTCCATAGCCTTTATCATTTCATATGCTTTGGACTTGTTCATGCTTCCGTCAGCATTATACTTTTTATCAATATCATTTTCTGCATAACCTAACAGGAAAACCAGTTCCTTAGTTTCCCCTGAACCTAAAGTCACATTAATGCAATGAGATGCAATCGGCGACCAGCCGTCAGCAACTGAGTTTGATGCCTTTCCTGATGTAACTGCCTGAGGATTTTCAAAGCCGTTATATAAGCCAATAAAGCTTTCCCTGTCAGTATCATATCCCTCAATATCAGTATTCACCGTATAGAAAGCAAAATGATTTCTGCGTTCCTTATATTCTGTCCTGTGAAAAATCGTTGAGCCTTCAATTTCTACTTCTCCCGTGTTAAAGTTGCGCTGAAAATTTGTGGAATCATCCTGTGCGTCCCAAAGGCACCATTCAATAAATGAAAACAGTTTAAAGCTTTTTTCAGTTTCACCTGTATTTTTCAGTACAACCTTCTGAACCTCACCATTAAAATTGTTAGGTACAAAAAATGTAACCTCCGCTTCGATTCCATTCTTTTCACCCCTGATAACAGTATATCCCATACCGTGACGGCATGAATAAGAGTCAAGCTTTGTTTTAACAGGAGCCCACCCCGGAGACCAGATGGTTTCCCCGTCTTTTATGTAAAAATATCTGCCGCCCATATCTACAGGCACATTATTATAACGATAACGGGTTATGCGGCGAAGCCTTGCGTCCTTATAAAAATGATATCCTCCCGCTGTATTTGATATGAGTGAAAAAAAATCTTGTGATCCCAAATAATTTATCCAAGGATAAGGAGTTTTAGGATCAGTAATAACATATTCCTTGTTTGCGTCGTCAAAAAATCCGAATTTCATTTGATTTCCGCCTTTCCTTTTATTCCTGCCAATAATAAGATGCATAAAAATCCGTTACGAAAACGTTTAATATGGTTCTACATTTATTATATCATACAAAAATCATATTGTCCACAATTTTTTGTCAAATAAACAATAGATTTAAATAATTTTGTTCAATAATTTTTTGAAATGATATGAATAATAAGAAAATAAAAAACAATAATATTATTGCACGGAAAAGTGCGACACTGTTTTCAGAAAGGAATGAAAAGCATGCTTGACAAAATTGCTCTTTTTCTGTTAATAATCGGCGGTCTTAACTGGGGTTTAGTTGGTATTTTCCAGTTTGACCTTGTGGCTTTCCTTTTCGGAGGCTCAGCAGCCGTATTCAGCAGAATTATCTATGTTCTTGTTGCAATTTCAGCAATTTGGTGCATTTCTCTGTTCTTCAAAAACAACGAGCTGGTTGAGGCATAAAAATCCCCTCGCCGCTTTTTCGGCAGAAGGAAAGGGAGTCTTTTTTCAGAATGATTCAGACGAAAGGGTTTGCTCTGATTCCGCTCTTAAATCAGACTCCCTTTCCCTTTGCCGAAAATTATGATTAATATAATATTTTACCTGTTTTAAAGTTTATATACAAGTTAAAACATCTAATTTATTGAACAAAAACTTGTGCAAACTGCTGAAATACCGTAAAAAACCACGACTTGAATGTTTTATTCTTGACGAATGACGAAAAATGTTATATAATATATATGGTGTTAAATATTATGAACAATATTTGTTTGATTTAACATCCGTTTTGTTGTCTCCTTTCTTTTGTTCTACACATAGTTTTTTTATTTTTTATTTTTTTACAGACCACCGTTGGTCTGTATTTTTTTTGCAAAAAGTCGAATACAGTCCGATTGTTACCAAATTTTAATTGACATGAATAATATTTTTGTTTATAATAGTATATAATATTTTTATAAAGGATTTGTCCGGTAATTTTTAATTGCTGAAAAAATATGAAATATAGATTGATTTAAACGGAGGTTGTTAATAAATGAGTAAAAAAAACAGCTCTGATTTTTGGAATTCACCCACCTTTAAAGGAATAGCCGGCGTAATGGGAACATTGCTCGTCGTTGTTATTATAGTAATGGTTGCCGCAAAGGTTATGTTTATTTCTGATTCGCCTTCAGAGAATAAAAAAACTGGGCGAATAACATCAACCGAACCTAAGTCAGTTGTAACAACGACCACCCCTAAAGCCACAAAAAAGACAGTGAAAAAAACGTCGAGAACATATAATACCTATGACGGTTCACAAATTGATACAGATGAATATACAACCCAAACTGTTATAAGCGCCGTTTATCTTCACCCGGAACCGAATTCAAGCTCTGAAAACCTCTGCGTTATACCTGTCGGCGCAGTCTGCAAGGTATATGCCAACGAAAATGGCTGGCTTTATCTTGACTATGACGGTCAAAAGGGATATGCATATTATACATTTTTCACTGATTCACAAGAATAAATTTAACCGTATGGGAGTTTTTCTCATACGGTATTTTTATGTGTCAAAATGCACAAATCACGCCAATAAATTTTGTCCAATCCTCCAAACTTTGTTCATATTTCATTCAAAGTTGCACGTTTGCGTGCAAAAAAGCCTCAAATGAGGCTATAAGTGAAAGGGGTGC
>UQDR01000045.1 GCA_900539835.1 uncultured Ruminococcus sp.
TACTACAAAGGTAACTTCAGCTTAATAATTTTCATTCTCTTTGGCGTGATTTTTTTATCTCATGGGTATTTCATAATCTTATATTCTGCCAGCAATGCGACATTGCCACTATTAATCTTATCTTTAAGTTTAATCTTGTTCTTTTAAAAACAGGTGGCCTTGCTTCCATAGACTCTCATTCTCCTCGCTCGCCTTTAATATTAAAACGTTTATTATTATGGAAAAACTGCATCAACAACTGATAATTTTTCCTTTTCGTTATATTCCTCTAATTTTTACATCATAATTTTAAAATTATCCAAGCCATTTCATTCCAGATATAATACTATTGCACAAACGCCAAAACCCAGTATTTATCTCTAATAATTAGCACTACCCATCTCTTTATAAAGGATTACACTCTTTCATATAGTTATTACACTCATCCAACAACAGAACAGCACTTCTGGATAAATAATCAAACAAACTTGTTTTTTCTCCTATCTGTTTGTATTATCTTTGCCTAAAATTAGATACAAAATGAGGATTTTTCCTGAAAAAGGAAGTTATGCTGGAATATTTGAGGTATTTATCTTCTCTTTGCTGATGAGTTTGCCGGCTAGTTATGAGCCTAACCACTTTGCAAAGGTGTTTTTTGTCACTTCCTTTTTCCATTCTTTATCATGGGGCATTGTGCTGTGGGTGATTGCGTCAACGAAATTGCGTAAACTCTCAGCCATCGCTTTGTGCTCTGCTTTTATATTTTTTATTATAGAAACCTTATGCTACCTGCGTTTTGGTTCGCGGCTGAACCCTGCTGTTATGACGCTGGTTGCACAAACAAATGCTAAGGAGGTTTCAGAGTTCCTCCAGGTATTCGTCTTTCAGCCGATTATGTTGCTGCCTCTTGCCACTACGCTTGCTGCTGTATTCTGTTATAAGATTGTTAAGAGGCGCCTGGTGAATAAATTAGTTGACTTCTCTAATGCAATAAAAATTGCAGTGGTCATTACTTTTATTGGTGGTATGGTCCTGCCTTTTCTTCCATTTTCTTTTCCTATCGGAAACAATACAATTATGGAATTTGCCAAATCCGTAAACTTTGTCAGGAAAAATCATAATGATATTGACAAGATTAGGGAGGCTATAAGCAAAATTGAAATAACCTCGCAGCCGGAGATTGAAAGCGCTCCAACAATAGTCTTCGTTATCGGTGAATCGTTCAATAAAAACCATTGTGAACTTTACGGATACGAGAAAAATACTTGTCCAAATCTGTCTAAAGAAAACAGTCTTGGAAACCTTACCGTTTTCGACAGGGCATATTCCCCGACAAACAGCACGGCATACGCAATGAAATATATTTTTACGCATACCGACTGTAACCCGAAAACTTTTAACGACAGCATTTATATCCTTATGCCTGCCGTATTCAGAAAAGCGGGATATAAAGTTAACTATTTCGATAATCAATATACCCAAAAGTTGCATGGTGAATGGGATTACGGATGCACTTATTTCCTTAATCCTAAAGATATAAACGATGCCTGCTTTGATTTCCGAAACAGCGAGATTTGCCATTATGACGGTGATTTTATTTCAAAGTACAAATCTCAATTTGACCTGTCTCCTGGCTCGCTTAACATTATTCACCTGATGGGGATGCATGCAGACGCTAAAAACAGGTATCCTGAAGGGTTTGGAGTATTCTCGGAAAAAGATGTTGATAGAGATGACTTGAACAAACGTGAGCGCAGACGAGTTGCGGAGTACGATAACTCGGTGCTGTACAATGACCTTGTTATCTCAAATATCATAAGTACGCTTCGCGACAAAAATGCCATAATGCTATATATTTCGGACCATGGCGAAAATATTTATGACGGGGAAAAACCCAGTTATGGCCGCTCTTTTGGGAACTTCGCAAACACTGACACCCAACGCGATATTTACAGCATTCCTTTTTTTATCTGGTGCAGCAACTCTTTCAAGAGATTAAACAGCGAGAAATACGTTAGAATACAAACAGCATACAACAGGCTGTTCTGCCTGGCTGACATTCCATTCCTCCTTTATGACCTGGCCGACATTGACTTTAACTATAATGACAACAGGAGAAGCATTATTGACTCTAATTACGTACCCCACGAAATATACTTGGAACGTGTGTTTCCTATTAGATAGTTTGCATCAAGCTGAAATTTCCACCTTTGGAAAAGTCCACAGTTATATCAAATTCAACTTTTCCTGCAATTTCTTCAGGAAATTACGGGATATCTTCAAATTTGAAACCTTATCAAAAGGAGGTATCAATGTACAATCCTTTCCGTCAATGGCTGCAAGATAATTGATATTGACTATTGTTGACTGACTTATTTGAAAAAACAGTTGAGAATAACCTAAGATATTTTCTGCAGATGTCCCCCTTTTTAGGCACAACGACTCTCCACTTACCAAATTTGCATACCATTGCTTGCGTATGCCCTGATGCGTAAAGTACCCAATCTCATCAAGTTTTATAATACGATAACCGGTAACTGTTGCAGCAATAAAACTGCCTTGGATATAATCATTATCAGGTATTTCTGAAATATTTCTGAAATCACTATCCTTCTTTGCCTGATATATACGATCTAATATTCCATCAAGTTCTTCCTGGCAGAACGGCTTTAGTAGGAAATCAAAGGCTGATTCCCTCATAGCGTTGAGAATGTACCTACTGTGTGCTGAATAGAATATGACAATCATATCCCAATCCACCAAGCCCTTTATGCTATTCAACAACTCAATACCCTTAGTGTCTGGCAATTCAATATCAAGAAACAAAATTTCTGGCCGTACTTCAAATATTGTTTCTTTTGCTGTTTGTGCATTATAGCACTCTCCTATAATATCTATTGACGACGAATGTTTCGATAACCCTCTTTTAAGCTCATCTATAGCCACCTGATCATCGTCAACAATCAATGTGCAAAACGAGTGTCCTCTCATTAGCGTAAAAAATATTCAGTATTACTTAAAGATAACTCATCAATATATAGTTACACTGCGAACAATTTTATGGAAACAAATTTTATGCGTTTCTCTTATTCACTTTCCAGTTTTTCCTATCTTATGCAAAGTTACTACAAAAAAGTGAAATGCGGAAAGATATAGTGATAGAATTGAGTTACAAGGGTTTTGGTTGAA